>CAZVDL010000010.1:0-1055 GCA_964626365.1 uncultured Nitrososphaerota archaeon | reverse complement strand
ACTAAGACGTTCCTGGCGGCCCCTGCCTTAACCACGTCGAGGGCCATCTTAAGCGCCGTCGTCCCAGCTCTGAGGGTCCCACCGAAGTCGGCGGTCATCACGTCCCTACGTAGGTCCAGCACGGTGGCTATGATGGAGGCTACTCCCTTCTCCTTAAACGGCGAGGTGGTCGAGGCGAAGAACACGCCGTCGATCGTGGACCTATCGACGTCCTTGGTGCAATCTAGGGCGGCGGCCACCGCCATGGTTAAGCTGTCCTCGTCGGGTCCAGCTACCGCTTTCTCGCCCTTTAAGCCCTTGCCGAGGAGCTCCTTACTCATCCTCCAGCGCGGTATATAGGCTCCATAGGAGACTATGCCCACCATCCCTATGCACCCCTCAGCCCGAGGATAGCTACGGCCGCGGTATTAGAGTCTACAGGGGTCCCGCCTAGGGTATGGGTCAGTCCGAGCTGGTTCCTTATCTCGACCTGCCTCTGTCCAGCTTTGCCTTGTAGCTGCTTGTAGACCTCGTACATCATCCTAAGCCCGCTGGCCCCTATTGGGTGGCCGAAGCACTTCAGCCCGCCATCAGTGTTGACCGGTAGCTCGCCTCTCAGCTCGAAGGTGCCAGCCTCAACGTCCTCAGGCGCCTTGCCCCTAGGGCTGAAGCCGAAGTCCTCGTATATCACCAGCTCGGTTATGGTGAAGCAGTCGTGTACTACGGCTAGGTCTAGCTGCTTCCTTGGGTTCTCGATTCCAGCCTCCTTGTAGGCCATCCTGGAGGCCCTCACGTTCTCCTCTATGTAGGTTAGGCTCCAGTCGTCCTTGTACTCGCCCTGGTACATGCCGCAGCTCATGCCTATGCCCTTGACCAGCACGTAGTCGTCCCTATACTGCCTAGCCTTCTCGGGCGTGGTTATGATGGCAGCGGCGGCCCCGTCAGTGATGCCGCAGCAGTCGTATAGGCCTAGGGGCCAGGCTATGATAGGGGCTTTGAGTGCTTCCTCTATGGTAATGGCCCTCTGGAACTGAGCCTTAGGGTTGAGGGAGCCGTTGTAGTGGTTCTTAACGGCT
>CAZVDL010000009.1:38166-55137 GCA_964626365.1 uncultured Nitrososphaerota archaeon | reverse complement strand
GGAGACCCCGGTCGCCACCTTCTACGGGGACCTTAAAGGCTGGCTGCCGGTGGTCGAAGACCCCTACAGCAACTACCGCTCCACCCACCCTGTAAGCCTAGTCTACGCGCTGGAGGAGGCCCTCAACCAGATCTTCGCGGAGGGGCTGAGGAACAGGTATAGGAGGCACCGCGTCATAGCCGAGGCCTTTAGGAGGGCGATGAAGGCCATAGGGCTGAGGATCCTGGCCAAGCCAGGCTTCGAGGCCGACACCGTTACAGCAGTGCTCTACCCCGAGGGGTTAGGGATAGACGACGTGGAGTTCAGGAGGGAGGTGGAGAGGCGCAAGGTGCTCATAGCCTACGGCTACGGCCCCTTAAGGGGCAGGTCGTTCAGGGTCGGCCACATGGGCAGCGTCACAGCTAACGACGTGCTCGCCACCATAGGAGCCATCGAGGCCGCCCTCAAGAAGTTCGGCTACAAGTTCAAGTATGGCGCAGGGGTTACAGCTGCCCAAAAGGTATTAGAGAAGCTGAAGTAGAGCGCATCGACCGCCTCAACGAGCTCCGCGGCATCTACGGGTTGAGCCCCTGGGCAAGCCCTTAGAGTCGTCGACTAAGCCGGCCGCGGCAGGCCTATAATAATGTTACTTTAATCTTCTTGGTAACACTTATATAGCCGCTGAGACATCTACACCGCGCCGTGGCCTACAGTGGGTGTCAATGGTGGCTGTAGCCGTTAGGGCGTCAGCGCTCCTATTGTTCTTGGTTATGCTACTAGCTGGGTGTGCTGCCGCGGCTCAGACCCCATGTAAGTTGACGGTGCAGCTACCTGTGGGAAGCGGGGAGGACGTAGTTTATGTATGCCCTAACTCCACGGTCAACGGCCTCGTCGTCGTGGAGTCCACGGCCAAGGAGGTGGTGGAGGGATGCATCGAGGTTGAATGCAGTAATTGCACACTGCTCACCTCCAGCCTCTACAACTTCACCTTGAAGGTGAAAGGGGACTCGCGCGCCTACCCTATCAAAGTCGAGGTGGGCGTAGAGCCAGGCGAGGTCAAGGTGGTCTGCCGCTGCAGCGGGGCGGTGGAGGCTGTGGTTAAGCGCCTGGTCCCCAAGGCCTCCTGGGACGTGGACGTCGACCTCATTATACCCTCAGACTCCTACGGTAACCTTGATCCGAGGCGCGAGAGGTTCACGGTGGTTGCTAAGCCCAGCTACGTGCCCGCCTTCCTAAGGTTTATATCGGGCGAGACCAGGGAAGGCCACCTGGACCTCCTATCGCTAGCCTGCGTTGAGGTATACGGCTCAGGGAGGTTTACGGTGGTCCTCCTCTTTAGGAGCCTCGACGGATCGCTACTGCCCATATCGTCCTCCTCCACTGAGAGCCTAGGAGGTTCGTCGAGTTCGAGGCTTAAGCAGGGGGTTGTCGTGTTAACTGGGGTTGAAGGAGGGAGTAAAGCTGTCCTCCCACTCTTCACCCCGGTTTACCCTGAAGCCTTAGTGGGCGAGCACGAGGTCGAGGTGCTAGTCTACCCTTACGGCAGCTCGACTCCTATCGTTAGGAAGACCTATCCTCTAAGGATAGTATCCACGAGGGGGGAGGCCCTACTCTTAACGGCCTTCTCAGCCCTAGTAGCCTTGCCCGTATTCGTCTACGTGGTCGTTAGGTACTTGGGGAGGGGGGAGCTTAAAGACGTGGTCCTATGCTCCCTCCTAGGCTGCCTCACCTTCGCGGTCGTCACCCTGCCAGGGCAGGTGGTGTGGGGTCTCTCCTCCATACTTGGGCCCTTCGACTGGGTGGTCCACGGAGCGGTCTACGACGCGCTGCTATACATGCTCTACGTGGTGGCCTTAGCGCTACGCCCAAGGGTAGGCACCCTAACCATGGTCCTCTTCACTAAGTGGATCATGTACTCGCTCTTCTTCGGTAGGCTGAGCGTGATCTCGGTCTTCTGGCAGGCTACTACCTGCCTCTTCTTCGAGCCCCTGCTCTACTTGACGGGGGTCGCTAGGGGTAGGTTGTCGTGTCCTAGGCTCCTAGCGTCTCTAGTCCCTGCGAGCATCGTGGATAAGTACGTGGACTTAATGCTCTACGCCGCCCTCTACAGGCTGTACTACGCTGACTGGTACGTAGTCCTATACAGCGTGGGGAACGCGCTCTACACGATACCCGGCATCATCGCCGGGCTGAGGCTAGCGCCCTACGTGAAGGGGGTAATCCATGAGTGAGCTCGTCGTCGAGGACCTAAGCGTTAAGTACCCTGGCTCTGAGGCCTCAGCCTTGAGCGGCGTGAACTTCACCCTGCCTCGAGGAGGCTTCATGTTGCTCCTCGGCCGCTCAGGCTCAGGCAAATCCACCCTAGCCAAGGCTATCACGGGGGTGATCCCGCACATCGAGGCGGCGCACGTCGAGGGTAGGGTGGAGGTCTTCGGCGTAGACCCCCGTAAGCTGGAGGTCTTCCACGTGCCTAGGGTGGCGGCCTACGTAGCTCAATCCCCCTACGACCAGGTGATATCGGGCACGGTGAAGGACGAGGTCGTGTTCACCTTGGAGAACGCGGGCTTCAAGGGAGACCTCGACGCAGAGGCCTTGAAGGTGCTGGAGCAGGTCGGCTTAGAGGACCTGGGCGAGGCTAAGGTTGAGGAGCTATCTGGAGGCCAGCTTCAAAAGCTGGCGATCGCCTGCGCGCTGGCTGTAGGCTCAGAGCTCATAGTCCTCGACGAGCCCCTCGCCCACCTAGACCCTCGAAGCGCCGGCGAGCTCGTCAAGCTGCTAGGTAGGCTGAAGAGGGAGGGTAGGACCATAATCCTCGTCGAGCATAGGCTTAGAGACCTAGTAGAGCACTGCCACCTCGTCGACAAGGTGGTCCTCCTAGATAACGGTAGGCTCGTCGACTGCTTCCCAGGCTGCTTAATACATGAGAAGGTGCCTCTGCTCGTAGAGCTAGGGATAAGGGTCCCAGCCAACTTCAAGGCCTCCCTCCACCTTAAAGTGGGCCTCAAGGGCCCTAGCGACGTCGAGCCCCTAGCCATGATCCTTAAGAGCGTGGCCCCTACAAGCATGGAGGGTAGCGAGCTAGGCAGCGACGTCGTGGAGCTTAGCGACGTCTGGGTCTCATACACTGGAGAGAACTACGTGTTGAGGAACGTAAACCTAGCCTTCAAGGAGGGATTGGTCTACGCAGTCATGGGGCCCAACGCCTCAGGGAAGACCACTCTCCTCCTAACCATAATGGGCCTCCTCAAGCCTAGGAGGGGGGTGGTTAAGGTAGCGGGTAGGAGGGTGAGGGGGCTAAAGGACCTTGTGGGCGTCGTCGGCTACGTCCCCCAAAACCCAGACCTAATCCTGATGTTTGAGAGCGTAGAGGACGAGCTAGCTGAGAGGAGTAAGAAGGCTGGGGGCAAGGTCGACCTCGTAAAGCTGGCCAGGGAGCTCAGGATAGACGGCCTGCTAGATAGAAACCCGCACTCCCTCTCGAGGGGGCAGAGGTTTAGGGTGGCCCTCGCCGCCTCGCTGGCCTCATCACCTAGGGTGCTCCTACTCGATGAGCCCACCACGGGCCAAGACGAGGAGTGTATAGCCGCCCTGGGGGAGGCTTTAAGGAGCTTCGTGGAGGAGGGTGGGCTGGCTGTGGTGACTACCCACGACGTTGACTTCGCCTCGAACTACGCTGACCGGTGCGTCGTGCTATGCGATGGTGTTGTCCGGGCTGAGGGCCCAAGCCTAGACGTCCTGTCCAGGGACGACGTGGTGTTGAGCTGCGGCTTAACTAAGCCGCTCGTAGTTAAGGTGACCTCAAACCTAAAGCTCCCCCCAATATCCGAGAGGCTGCTTTTCAGCCGCCTAGAGGTGGAGGTTTATGAAGCTGAGCCCAGGCGCTAAGGTGCTCCTACTGCTCTCCTTCAACGTCTTAGCCCTTACCTTTGATAGGTTTGAGAACCTGCTCTACTTAACGACGGCCTCGCTGATAGGCTACCTGCTATCAAAGCCCAACGCCTCGAGGATTAAGCTGACCCTCCTCGTCCTACTACCTCCCGTATGGGGTATCACCTTCGCCCAAGCGTTGTTCTACCAGGAGTGGCCTAGGACGGTGCTCCTCGTCCTACTGCCACCTGAAGTACCTGTACTAGGCTGGCTGACGGGCGGCGTCTACGTCTACTATCAAGGCTTCGTCTACGGGCTTAAGCAGTCCTTAAGGCTGGTCTCGGTCATGCTCCTAGGGCTGGCCGTAGCCTGGACCACGGGGGAGAGCTCCATGCTTAAGTCGCTGAGAGGCTTCGTGCGCAACGCTAAGCTTTCACTGGCTGTGTCCGTGGCTGTTAGGTTCCTCCGCACGGTCATAGACGAAGCCCGGTCAGCCTACACCTCGTTCACCCTGTCAGGCTTTAAGCTCACCCGCCCAAGGGAGGCTATAAGGCTCCTCACCCCCCTCATAGCCCAGACCATTAGGAGGTCCTACTCGATAATGCTCACCCTATATAGCAGAGCCTTCAACCCGAGCTCGTGGCCGAGAGCCCGTGGAGGAAGGTCTACTAGGCCTACGCTAAGCTCCCTCCTAGCCCTCTCCTTCTTAGCCTTCTCCTTAACCCTTGGCCTCTTCAAGCTGTTAACCGTACTCTTCTTGATTGACGCCCTCTACATACCATGCTTAAAGCCTATCTATCGATGGGCCCTCAACAACCTTTAACTCACAGTGTCCAGCCTAAGCTGGGGGCGCCTCCATGCAGCATAAGCCCGGTTAAAGTAAGCTGAAGTTAAGATTCTCAGTGGTAGGGGGGTCCTATACGCCTGCCAAGGAGCTCATCGACTGAAAGGTTATCATGCTTACTGGTTCCTCCTCCCAGCTAACTCACCTTATGCTCGTTCAGCTCCTCATCCCGCGCGGTTATTAGGGCTGTGTCATGTAGGGTGTTTTAGATGGTGAATCACGCCTTCACACCTGAGGACACGCTAAAGCGTCAAAAGAAGCTGTACACGCCTGAACCCCAAGCCTCCTAAGGCGAGGAGGCTAGCGGCCAAGATAGGCAACCAAGCGTTGAAGGTCGATAAGGGCACGGTGAGGGTGGCACTTAAGCCTAGGGAATGGCTCTACGTACCGTTACATAAAAGGGCCTTAGAGTTTATTGAGGCTGGCTGTAAGCTTAGGAGCGCTATACTGACGCCCAACACTGTACACCTAACCTTCTCGAGGGACGTTAACGAGGTGGAGCCTAGGGGCTGGGTGGCAATAGATGTCAACGAGGATAACGTGACACTTGTCACGTCGGATGGCGAAGTTAAGGTACACGACCTGTCTAGGCTTAAGAGGGCTGGCTACGGCTACTTCGCCAAGCGTAGGGCCATACAGAGGATGTATCGCGCCGATAGGAGGGTTCTAGGGAAGGCGTTAAGCAGGCTTTCAAGGAATTATCAAAACCTCGTGAGCTCAGAGCTACATAGGGTCTCAGCCGCGATAGCGAAGCTATGTAGGGAGCGTGGCTACGGCCTAATCGTCGAGGACCTCAGGGGGCTTAGGGATAACGTCAACGTGAAGGTGAAGGGGTTCAACCCCTATAGCGGGAAAATCCAGCCTATGCCAGTGCGCAGTAAGGAGCTTAAGCGCAGGCTCAACAACTGGTGGTTTAAGCGCTTCCTTAGCCAGCTCGAGTACAAGGCTAAGTGGGAGGGGGTAAAGGTTAAGGCCGTGAATCCCAAGGGTTCAAGCACGACCTGCCCGATATGTGGGTCGAAGCTCAAGCTATACCTGAATGGGCGGGTTGAGTGTAGGTCGTGTGGATACTACGGCGATAGGCACGTAACCGCCTGCCTAAACCTCCTTAAAACCTCAGATGTGACCCTGCGGTTCGGGGTCGAACGCCCCCCGAATGTAGCGGTGAGCCCAGCCCTAACGACCCGCGCGGGGTGAGGGTAAGCTGGGCGAGCAAAAGAGGGGAAGTTAGCTGGGAGGTATACCAACTATACGTAACAACCAGCAGGAAACAACCTCCTAGTTAACAGAAACTGCTCTGCTATGTTCGCATCTACGGCATCTTAGGCCAAGGGTTGCCCCTCAACCTCGTTGAGAGCTCTACGAGCACCTGAATGTCAACAGCCGGGGTAGGCTGGGTGTAAGTTAAGGAGGAGTTAATAGTGGGAGGTTTTCCGCCAAGCCTTACAGCGCCACTCAAGCCCTTCAAAGGGAGGCTTTTAAGCCCTAGCTACCTCACTCACGTTAGCTCACCCTGGAGACGTCCCTGATGTCCGGCCTCAACACCCTGATGACCTCGTCTACGTGGACCTTTACGAGGTGGTGTCGTGACCCCCCGCCAACTAACACCTCGCCTAGGTCGCTGGCCGACCTGTCAATAATAACACTGTACTTCAATACTTCGTCTAGGAAGGGGCTGACCTCGCCCGGCTCAACATCGAGCAGCTCCTTAACCTCCTCTGGCTTCGCTAGCCTAACATCCCTAGCGTTTAACTCTTCACTTAACTTCCTAAGATCCAGCCTCCTATCGCCTTGAAGCATAACTATGTGGGGCCTTCCCTCAGCGATAACCATTAAGGTCTTTAGGATCTTATTAGGCGGGAAGCCTGAAGCCCTTGAAGCCGTAGCCACGCTTTCAACGGTTCCGCTAAACTCCAAGATCTCAGCTTTAACCTCACACCTCCTAATAAAGTCTCTAACCCTATCAACGCCCCTCATCCTCACACCAGGAGGTCGTGTGCGTAGTCCCTAATAATAGGTTTCATCGCCACCGGGGGCCTAACATGCTCCTCGAAGGCGCTTGGCTTCTGGGCCTGCGCAGCAAGCACGTCTCCCGCTGAGATGGCTACGGCGGAGAAGGTCGACACATGTATGTGAGCTACAGTCCTAGCGTCTAGGCTCGGCATTACGCCACGCCCCAGGCCATAGAGCGCTAAGGCGAGGCTAGGGTGAAGGCTGTTGCCAGGAGGAATAACACAAGCTGAGGCGGGGGCACTGTCTACTGCTAGGCCGATTAGGAGAAGTAGCGACTGAGCGAGTAGCAGGCACCCAATTAGCCTAGCCGCCAGCCTACCAGGGCCCATCGAGGCAGGTGCTATGCAGAGACCCTTAAATGTCTACGTCGAATCCTAGGCCCCTAGAGGACCAAGGGATTGAGGGCTCCACCCCATTAAAACCCACCTAGCAGCTCTCGATTCAATTCTTGAAGCGTGCTTCTTTCAATCAGCTAGCTCTAAGCGAAGCCTTAACGCCAGCGAATGGGAACGATGTTGTTGTTTTCGCTAAAAACTAGACATCTCTGCTTATGAGGCTATGGCGGCTTTGTCTCCTTGAATTTCTCGCTTGCTTGTTCTCCTCCGACCCCCCAGTTTTCCTTGGGTATTTCATGTATCACTACTTCGACTGCGTGTGGCGGTATTCCGAGTTCTTCGAATACCTTAGTGACCCCCCTAATTATCTTGGCTTTAGCCTCCCTTGAAACGCCGCTCCACATGTAGACGTGTACTATGGGCATAGAGGCCGCGTTTTATACTACGCTGTGTCAGTAAAATAGGTTGCCGTTAACGCTATCTCGAGGCGTTTAAAAGCATCGACGATGGCACGAACGCGACCAGCCTTTCAAGGTCTACGCGCCTCTTCAACAAGGGAAAAATGTCGTGGAGCGGCCTTCGCTGGCGGAGAGGCTGGAGGCTACGTTAAGGCTAACCTATCTTAATCAGAGTACACTACGTTTTCCGGCACGTTTACTGTAATTGGCGGCTCAGCGAGGAGCTGGAGAGGTTGAGCGTGAATTTAAGTCATAGTCAAGGCCTAGCGGCTATCGCCTCAGCCACCGCAGAGGCCACGGTGACTAGGCTTACGCTGCTCTCCACGCTATCGGTGCCCACTACTATTTCAACCCCCGCTGAGCGCATACGCTCCTCAGCTCCAGGCGACAGTATAGGGTGAGTACAGGCAGCCACCACCTAAGTGGAGCTAGGGATGTTTAAGCCTACTCCTACTGACCATTGAAGCCAACAAGCAGCCTACAACAACCAGCTAGTTAACAGAACTGTTAGGGAAAAGCTTTAAAGGCTTTCAGTGTTACTATCTGTTATATGTTCACACGCGATAAGGGGGTAAGTAAGGCAGCTGTAGCCCTGGCGGTAGCCTTAATAGTGGCGCTCGCCGTGTTGGCATACCAGTCGGTGTCTATCCAGAGAAGGCCCTCCGTCGTTTACCCCGCTAAGCTCGAGGCGGCGTGGGCTACCCCCCCGCTCATCGATAGGGACTGGCTTATTGAGCGCGGCCTCTACGACAGGGCCTATAGCTGGCGAGGTTTCGTTAAGGGCTCGGTGGTGGCCTCGCATAGCGGCGACTTAGTCGCGGTGACCACCCATAAAGGCGAGGTTTACGTATATAGCGGCGACGGCAAGCTACTAAGGAAGCTCTCCTTCGAGCTAGGCGAGGTACCCGTGGCAGCAGCCTTCTCCCCCGACGACCGCTACCTGGCGGTGGGGCTAAGCTCCAAGAAGGGCGAGTTAAGAGTATACGATACGTCCACTTGGAGCTTGGCCTGGTCCTACGATGCATCAGGCGACCTGCTAGGCGAGTCGAACGCCACCGAGGCCACCATCGTCAAGAAGCCCTACCTTGGCAACAGGGTACACTTCGTGGCCTTCGACGAGGCGGGGAGGATGTACCTTGCCGCCAGCTCAAGGATCATAGACCCCGCTAAGCAGAGGCCTATCTATAAGAAGCTAACCATAGACTTAATGAAGATATACCCCGAGCTAAAGCAAGCCTACCCAGGCCTGCCAAGCTACACGGTTAGCGTGTGGGCTTCAGCGTACGCGTCTAGGGTCGTGGCCGTGGATGTGGGGTCGTGGAGCATAGCCTGGAGGTGGCCTAAGCAGGGCGTCGCCAGGTCGTTCATACCCATGATAGACGTGGACGCTGAGGGACGTTACCTAGCCCTATGTACTTGGGGGGCCCACGACCCCTACGAACCCTACGAGTGGCATGGAGGCATAGTCACAGTGCTGGACGCTAAGTCCGGCGAGGCGCTGTGGAGGTGGGACGTGCCCCCTAGGGTCCCAGTCTTCAACAGGACCTACATATGGAACGGCATAGGGATAACGGACGACGGCAAGTACGTTATCGTCGAGCCCAGCGACGGCAGGGTCTTCGCCATCGACAACCTGGGGTCCTGTAAGCTCAAGAAGCCCGTGTTTAAGTGGACGGCGACCATAATGACGCCAGTGGAGGCCGACGTGCTGCTGATACCTAAGAAGGGCGGGGAGTACTCAGTGATCAAAGCTTACATCTACGCTGGGACCTACTTCGCCGGCATAGTAGGGGGTAAAGTAGCCCCCTACGCGTCAGCCACCTACTCAGCGTACTGGTCCCCTAGGTTTGAGAGGAAGCCTCTAAACCAGCACCCTAACCAGACGAAGCTATTCCTCCTCGACCTAGAAACCGGGGAGCTGCTCTTCGTTGATAGGTTCTTGGGCAAGCCCATGTACGGCAAGGTGGTGCCCTTCGCGGTTAAAGACGGCCTGTTAATAGGGGCTATAGGCAACGACTGGACGTCGTCTGACGCCTCCATGGCGGGGGTGTACGTGTACGACGTTGAGAGGCTGGAGAGAGTAGCCAGGTTCCTAACCGTCGAGGGCGGCTATGGGGTCCCCATAGACGTAGCTGCAGCGGGCGATAAGATATACGTGCTAACTGCCCCCATAGACCTAGCCACGAGTCCGAAGGGCCCAGCCAACATCGTCGGCGAGTATAGGCTAGTGGCTTTAACCTTCAAGGGCTAAGCCTCACCTCCTTTTTCTCAACTCTCAACTCAAAGAGCTCCTCGGGGGTTCTTCTTAGCACCTCATCGAGGCCAGTCTCAGAGAGAGCTTTATTAAGAATCTCCTCTCTGACCCTCACTTTCACGTAGACGTCTTTCCTTCTTAGCTCCAACGCTAGGCCATCTCCCTCGAACACCTCTAAATTACCCTTACCAAGCGTACATCTAGTCGAGCACTGGACGCCGTCTACAAAGCATGAGTAAGGTTTCCTACGTGGACAGGTTACTTTAGCCTCCAGCTCGTCTGGGCGGCAGGGTTCAAGCTTACTTAGAGCAGCCTTACCAGCCCTATAACCCAGGACCAAGAAGGGGCCCAAGTGTCCATGGAACCTAGCAGCCTCCTCTAAGCTTAGTCCTACGTCTAACCATCTAATGCCTTCCTGAGGCACTTTAAGCCCCACCGTCCTTTCTTGGGGGGCTCTCGGCTACCCCAGGATCAATTCATCGATCCACATGCATGACTCTCCTCATCGAGCCCCAGCGGTTAATGCAGCCTCTCGTATATTAAGTGTATTCTACAGGCTTTTAATGAGAAAATTAAAGGCTAATAAAGATTATAGCTTAAGCCTCGGCGGTGTTGAGCGCTAGAACGACGCGCGGCCAGGGTTCTTGTCCTCGCCGCTCTCGCACTGCTCTATGAGGCCTTCACGCTCCAAGCGCTTTATTATCTGCGACGCCAGCGCCGCTTCGCGCGCCCTCGCCCTAACACCTTCAAAGAAACATGTTAGCTCAGCCTGCCCAGCCTCGTCAGAGACGTGCAGGCACATCATCAGGTCGCCCGTCAGCTAGCTCCACCTCATCATCCATCCCAGCTAGCGTTAAACCCCTAACCCTAGGCATCGAGGAGGAGTGGCTAAAAACCTGCTAGGCTTAAGTGTCGAGGCCCAGCTTAGAGCTTCGTGGACAGTAGGGCTTTGCTTAGGCCTGTTAAGGCTTTCATAGACCACCCTTAAATAAACCAGGTCCAGCAGGGGGTCGAGGAAGGTTTTAGCAGGGGGGCCCTTGAAGAGGCCATTAAGAGGATAGTGAGCTTAGGCGAAGCCTACCAGCCAGCTCCAAGCTACTTAGCTAAAACCTAATCAGCTAAGCCAGCAGCCTCTTCTCACATAGCTCCACTACAAGCTCCCTTAAGCTCCTGCTCTTAAGCTCAACTCCCAGCTTAGAGGAGAGCTTCTCTATCACAGTCCTCTCTATGACGTACGCGGCGTAGCTAAAGATCTCCTCTAGGCAATCAGCGAGGAGCTCAAGCCTAACCGGTATCTCATGGCGCTTAACGCCATACTTAACCTCAAAGTAGTAATACACAACCTCTCTAACCGACTCGCCAAAAAGGACGAGGGCCTCATCCACAGCCTCCACGACAGCCCTATACCTCTCTAAGCACATCAAAGCCCTCTAGGCAAAAGAAAAAAAAAAACTTTCATCAAGCCTAGGGCCCTTAACCAAGCAAAGCTTAAATATAGGCTACCTTTAAACTCGCTTCTCAGTTAAGGCTCTATGAAAGGGGTTAAGGAACTCTTAAAAGATTCGATGAAATGCCTAGCTCAGGCAACAGCCCTACTAGCTGAGAGCCTCGATAGGTTTGCTCAGAAGACATGTAGCCAAGCCGCTGCGCTCTATGCTCACCACGCCTCATACGACTTAAGGAAGCTTAACATGCTGCTTAGGAGCGCTATTGAGGCCCTAGGCTTTAACCCCGACGAGCCCACCGAGGACTGTGTTAAGGCGGCTGGGCGGCTCATGATTGAATCGCTTAACGAGGCTTTAAGGATTCTAGGCTCAGAGAAACCCGACCTCCCCAGCCTAATTGACGCTGGGAGGAGGCTGGTAGAGGCAGCTATGGTACACGCCCTAGCCTACACCAAGGCCTTCACCATGCTAAACCCAGGCTACGAACACCTAGCCATAGCCTCTGAGGCAGCCGCCAAAGACCTACACAACCACCTAGAAATACTAGAAAAGCTTAAACCAGTAATAATGAGGGAGCTAAGCGCTTCAGTCTAGCCGAGGCATCTACCAGCACTATGATTCTCGTGTAGCCTGCTTAAAGACACCTAGCCCTGTCCATTTCTCCTCAGCCAGCGCCTTGGCTATCAACCACTCTTAGCTTTAAAATTAGCATTGAGAGGTCTAGACAGCCTAGGCGGCTAAGTGGGGAGGTCTTCTCCTAAAGACTTTTACCTTCGTAGCGGGAGTTTAGAGAGGTAAGTGTTCGCCTATAATTACGACTTAGATAACCTCCTACTGAAATCCTTAGATTCGGCGGAGCTTAAGGGGTGAGGTATTACCGCTTCTTCGTTCTCTAGAAGCTTGTATGCAAGCTCTTTAAAGATCATTGCGACGTCGCTGTCAGGATACTTTTCAATTATTGTTTTTCCCTCAGCTTCAGCTTCGGGTATGAGGCGTGTTCTTGGTATCCTCCCTATGACCTTGGCCCCCACCCTTTTAGCGTTCTCCTCCACGACTTCAGGCTTATCGATGAAGCCCCTAGCATTGTAAATTAGCCCACCAAGCTTAGATCCACCGTGCGCGGCGAACCTCCTTATCGCCTTACACAGGTTATTAGCGGCGTGTAGAGGTAGTAGCTCGGATGACGTCACGACATAGGCTTACTCAGCTAGCTCCTTTCTTAGGGGCAGTGCAAGACCGCCACACTATATCCCTGGGGACATCGAACAACATCACATCAAGCTCGTAGAGCTCAAAGACCCCATGTCTTTAGAATATCGACCCCAACTATAATTCCGCGCCCAGCACAGCCTATGCCAGGCTCTGGGCCGCCTATTTCAACGCATATAGTCTGCCCGTATCCTTGAGCTATAACGCTCTCCCTTACGAGGTCGTCTACGGTTACGCGCTTGCCAGTCAAGAATCTCAGTTAAGTCAAGCTCGAAGCACCATCGACCTCTCAGGAAGTCGAGCAAGGGCTTGGCCTCAACGCAGCCTCGAAGGTTCCTCGCGCAGTCGGTCTTTGGATCGCACCCCACCACCATTACCTTGAGCCCCTCTCGGCCATTGCTGCGGCCACGTTGGTTAATATGGTCGACTTGCCGATGCCGCCATTACCGTAGAAGGCTATCTTCCTCACGCACACCACCTACCACGGACCTGACCATGCGAGATCAGGTACTCAAGCTCGCTGACCTCCTGCCTCCTCATTAACAGGTTTACGATCTTCTCCAGCACGGTCAGCGAGCCTCTAAACCCAATGAGCGAGCATTAGTCAAGCAGACCTCGTCTATGACGGGATACGAGAGCCTGAATAGTGGGACCCCCAGCCTCATAGCGATGTTGCGCTCAAACGATGACGCAAATAGCACGTCAATGTTAAGCCTCGAAAGCACGCCCTCGAAGTCGAGCCTATCGGGCTCTACTAGAACCCTGTAGTTAGCCTTCGAGGCCTCATTGCCGGTTATAGGGTTCCTACACCTAACGGCTACGAGCTCCACATCAAACGCGAGCTCGTCACTCAGGAACCTGGCGAAGCTAAGTACGCGCGAGCTTTCACCTAGTAGCGCAGCCTTCAACGAGCCGTAATGCCCTCAAGGAACAGGTGCGCATCGCTTATGGCCTCTTGGACCATTCTCTCCTCCTTCTCAACCACCTCGTAGTTGACGTCCCTCCCAAGTGCCCTGCAGACTCCCTCGATGAACTCCACGGTACTTAGTATGCCGAAGGGGTAAGATACGACGATGTAGGGCGCGTCAAACCCTTCTTCACGTACTCGGCTAGTCTCGCCCTCTCGCTCCCTAGCATGGCGTTTTAACGAGGTCCTAGCGCGCCTAAATAGCGGGCGACCTACGACAGCCAATACTCGTATTCTCTTAGCGCGGCCGGTACCTTATCTAGCACGTCGCTTGCAGTAAAGTGGTAGCCCTTCTCTGATGCTGTTAAGTTGCCGGCCCTACCGTTAATGAAGGTGGCCGCTACGCAGGCTTCGAAGGTCCTAGCGCCCTGGGCCATGAAGCCAGCTATAAGGCCTGAGAGGACGTCTCCTACGCCGCCTACAGCCATCCCAGGGTTACCCTCTCTGTTGATTTTGACCCTCAGCCCGTCGGCCACCACCGTTAGGTGCCCCTTTAAGACGAGGGTACACCTAAGCCTTGAAGCCTCTCTAAGCGCAGCCTCGACGGCCCCGCTTAAGCTTAAAGGCGGCTCGTAGCCGAAGAGGGCCTTAAACTCTCCTCGGTGGGGGGTGAGGGCGGAGTCAAGGTTCTTTAAGCGCCCCTCTAAACCCTTCAATGCTTTCAGCCCGTCCGCGTCAATAACCACCCTAAGCCCTAATTCAGCCGCCTTGTCCAGTACGTACTCAAAGCCTCTGCGGGATTCGTCACTAAGCCCCATGCCTGGGCCTAACACCACTACGCACTTCCTACTAAACAGCCTCTCAAGCTCACCTTCCCCTTCCAATGCTTCCCTGCTTAGCCAGTCGCTCTTCAACGGCAGCACTATTAGGTCGGGGGAGTACGACTTGATGTAGGGCGCGGCTGAGCGAGGAGCCACCACTACGGCTAGTCCACAGCCAGCCTTAAGCGCCGCCATAGCGGCTAGCGCTGGAGCGCCAGCATAAAGGGGGCTGCCTCCGATCACCACGACGACGCCGTAGTCGTACTTGTGTGTGTCGGGCCTCCTAGGCTTAATAACCATCGACACGTCCCCTGGCCCAGCGTAGAGCTCGGCTTCAGGGGGTATTCCTATGTCAGCGACCTCCACCTCGCCCGTATAGTCTTCCCTGCCCGCCATGCCCTTCTTGGCTCTATGCATGGTCACCGTTACGTCGGCCCTAAACGCTCCCCCCAGCACCTCGCCGGTGTCTGGGTTAAGCCCTGTGGGCACGTCTATGGCTACCTTAAGCCCCCGACTACGGTTCATAAGTTGAACAGCGGTCTTAAAGGGCTCCCTAAGCTCTCCACGTAGCCCCGTACCTATTAACGCGTCGATCACCACGTCAGCCTCGACGATAAACCTCTCCACCTCCCTAAGCTCGGCTGAGTCCCTGATCCGTTTAATCTCGACCGATAAGTCCATGGCTTTAAGGGCCCTCCAGTTCATCTTGGCCTCCTTGGTCACGATGTCGTCCTCAGTCCCTAGGAGTATGACGGTCACCTTAGCGCCCTTGATGGCTAAATGTCTCGAGGCTACGAAGCCATCTCCACCCTTATTACCCGTCCCAGCTAGGACCACTACGTTTTTCCCCTCCACCTTAATCCTCCTAGCTACGGCCTCAGCCACCGCCCTACCAGCATTCTCCATTAACAACTCCCTGGGCACACCTAGATACTCAGCGTTCAAGTCTATAGCCCTGGCCTCATCGACCGTTAAAGGCCAAGAAGGCCTAGGCAGCTCCTTCAAGCTGAGGCCTCCTAGGAAGAGGTTTGCTCGCTCAGCCTCTTCTTGAGCTCCTTAGCTAGCTCCTTGAAGACCCCGTAGGCTTTTATCACTGGGGTGGTCACTAGGACCTCTGAGTCCTTAACCTTAATAGCCCGCCTATATGAGGACATCCTAGAGTAGCATACCTGTTCCATGATTACCACGTTCTCTCTGAGGAACTTCAAAGCTATGGTCCTGGCGTCCAGTATATCGCTACAGGCACATACAAGCAGTCCGTCGTACCATAGAGGGTTCTTCCTGGATAGGTAGGCGCAGAACGCTAAATCCTCCTGCTCAAGTTCCTCGACGCCCAGCACTTTAACCTCAGCGTCGCCCCACTTAAACCTTAAAGGGGTCTTCTTAGAATCTCTCTCCTTCTCGCTAAACATCGTCAAGCTCGAAGACACCTCTTAGGGATTTAACCCCATTAACCTCCCTGAGCATAGTCAGCGGCACGTTGAATTTCCTATACTTAAACCTGTTCTTCTTAAGCCACTTAACCCCCTCTTCGGGATCTACGAGGACCACGCCCCTAAGGTTATTAATTAGCCATCCCCACATACAGCGGCCCCTCATAATTAGTATTAATGGACAGTTATCAGAATTAACCTCGACGATTTCAGAGGAAGGTGATAGCCGTCGACTCCTCGCTCGGTGTCCGCGGCGGCGCTGAGGTCTAACTCGGCCATCTGAGCCTGGATGTGGGGCCTAGCCGGGTTTCTCCTAACGCCGCTATAAAGCCTTCCCGCCCCGCTACCCCTTAAAACCCACCCACGGTAAATTCTCTTAAAAACGGCTGGCTGAGGCGTTAGGCGCCTAGTGCCAAGACGACGATGACAGCCGAAAGGACCGTCGAGGATATAGCCATACCTATCGCGGTAAGCTTAGCAGCCAGTTTAACTGGGTAGACGGAGGCGTAGAAGGGGAAGGCGTGTCTAGGGTAATCGGAGGTGATCATGAAGAGGAGGCTGCCCATTAAAAGGCTTATTAGCCCCTCCTTAACGCCTATGACCCCTCTTTGAAGTAGGTCGCCGGCCACGAAGAGCCCTATGGAGGGACTAACAGCTCTAATAGCTACTATACTAGCGCCTGCGGCTGAAAGCCCGATTTTAGAGGTTAGAGGGGTTAACACGCTGCTTAGGGCTTCGTAGGCGTGGAAGTAGGACATAAGTATTAAGGCTAAGGTGACTAGGGCCAGTCTAATCGCTACGTCCTTAGTCAGCTTGACCGCCGAGTTTAGAGCCCTCTTAAACCCCCCTCTCTCAACCCTCCTTTCGCTCTCTAACTCCACGTGCCTCCATTCAAGCCTCCTAGAGTAGGCCACGCCTATCAAGGCCCTAACCGCTAACGGTATGAAGATCAGCGATAGGTAGAGCGTGGCTACGTAGAGGCCGAGCGCGGCGTATGCTATTGGCGCGTAGTGCCTAATGAACAGCGGCACAGCGCCCAGCGGCGTCATGAGTAGGAAGCAGGCTACTACGTGGTTCTCGCTTAATTCCCCCCTCCTAAAGTGTGTTGAGAGGGCTGCATGGGCCACCCTCGAGTCTATCAAGCTTAAAGCCAACACCGCCGAGAGCCCCTCGGGCATCTTAGCGGCCTTCAACAGGGGGTTGAAGGGCTTAGCTAGAGCCCTCGTCAAGCCTAACTCCATGGCTAAGTTAGCTATCAGCGAGCCTACGAACACCAGAGCCAGTATCATCGCGTAGTACCTGAGCACGTAGTACATTACTAGGTCGAGTAGGTCCATAGGCGGGGACTAATGCCTCGAGCTGGATATAAGTGTTACTTAACCATAATAGGTAGCACTTCGTGAGAG
>CAZVDL010000009.1:0-38066 GCA_964626365.1 uncultured Nitrososphaerota archaeon | reverse complement strand
GAAAGTCTTAAATACGTTCAGTAACACCATCGAGAGGGAAGTGTTACTTAACGGTGGTGTGGGTGAAGCTAGTCTTCATGGTGGGCTATGGGGCTCAGGCCTTAGTAGCTTTAAGGAAGATCCTTGAAGAGGAGTCTAAGCTATACTCCTTCGAGTATCTAGCTGTGCCAGCTGATGGGGCTGAGGGGGTGGAGACGTGGATAGAGTCCTCGGACGCCATATTCATCTATGCTCCCTCGCTCCCTCCATCAATTGAGGAGGCGGTTAAACGAAGCAAGGCTAAGCTTGTTTTGTCTCCGTCGGAGCCTCTGGCCCACCTCTCTAAGTGCCCCCCGGAGCTCTTGGCGAGGTCTCATTTACTTTACTGTAGAGGTGGTCCAGCTAACTTAAGATCCCTAGTACGCTTAATGCTGAACAACGTGGGAGTCGAGGTTGAGGAGGGCGGCGTCGAGGAGGTGCCGTGGCATGGGATATGGCACCCAGTGTACGGGCACTACTATGACCCCTCTCTCTTCCTATCAAGATACCCCTATCGTGATCGTCCTCTCGTAGGCGTCCTGTTCTATAGGAGCCACTGGCTTTATGGAAACCTCGACCCAGTCAAGGCCTTGGTGGAGGCCTTAGAGGCTGAGGGGCTAGGGGCTATCCCCGTATTTACCTACGGCTTCAGGAACCCAGGCTTAGGGTCGCCTTCAGCTGAGGACTCCATCAAGGCCTTCTTCATGGCCGGGGGGAGGCCCCTAGTCGACTTAATAATTAACCTAACTAGCTTCTTCCTCCTAGACCGAGATCGTAGGTCGGGCTTCCACGAGGCTCCAGGCCTCGACCTTCTTCGATCCCTGAACGTCCCAGTGATACAGGCCGTACATTCACACTATAGGAGCGTGGAGGAGTGGTTAAAGGACCCTCAAGGCCTAGACTACCTTAGCCAGGTCTACGTCGTGATAATGCCGGAGGTCGACGGGCTAGCGGAACCCATAGTCCTGGCCGGCTCGAGGGTGGACGATGAGGGCGTCAAAAGGTACGAGGCCTTCCTGGAACACGCCAAGTACCTAGCTAGGAGGGCTAAGAGGTGGATCCAGTTAAGGCGTAAAAACCCAAGGGAGCGCAAGGTAGCCATAGTGCTCATTAACCCTCCTTGTAAGGGGCTCGAGTCGAGCGTGGCTGTAGGCCTAGGCTTAGACGTGCCGGAGAGCGTTGTTAGGCTGCTACGTAGATTAAAGGAGCTGGGCTACGAGGTCGGGGATAAAGTGCCTGAAAGCGGCGACGCGTTAATCAAGGAGATAATGGAGAGGAGGGCTCTAAGCGAGTTTAGGTGGACCTCCGTAGAGGACATAGTGAAGAGAGGTGGAGCAGCAGCGTTTGTTGACCCTGAAACCTACATGGAGTGGTTCAACGAGCTCCCCGCTGACGTAAGGGAGAAAATGATCGAGGACTGGGGGCACCCCTTAGACGTGTTGGAGGGGAGGGTGGCCAAGGAGCTCGTAGGCATGGTCTACCAGGGCCGCTTCGTGGTTCCAGGGCTAATCCTTGGCAACGTTTTCATCACGCCGCAGCCTAAGTTCGGCTGCGCAGGCCCCGCCTGCGACGGCAAGGTGTGTAAGATACTCCACGACCCCACCGTTACCCCTCCACATCAATGGCTGGCGGTCTATAGGTGGATCACCCGCGTCTTTAAGGCCGACGTAGTTGTACACTTCGGCACTCACGGCTACCTCGAGTTTAGGCCTGGTAAAGGCGTAGGCCTCTCCCCTTCATGTTGGCCCGAGATATCCATAGACGACGCCCCTCACCTATACGTCTACGCGGTGTCCAACCCCATGGAGGGCGTCATAGCTAAGAGGAGGGGCTACGCAGTGCTAATCGACCACCTTTACCCCCCTATGTCCACGGCCGACGTCCTAGAGGACCTCGACTCCATCATAGCCCAGTACTTCCACGCTAAGCAGCTAGGCGACTTAGCTAGGGCGAAGCTCCTCTACGAGGAACTCTTGAAGAAAGCTAAGGAGAACCACATTAAGGTCAGCTCGGAGGACCCTGACAAGGCCGTGGAGGAGGTTCACAGGTACGTCAGCATGGTGAGGGGGACCCAGATAGAGAAGGGCCTCCACGTCTTCGGCCACCCTCCGACGGATAAGGAAGTTCTAGCCGAGTACGTGGCCACGGCCATGGCCTACGACTCGCATAGCCTACCCTCAATTAGGAGGGTGCTAGCTGAGTTCTTAGGCCTCGACTACGAGGAGCTAAGGGTGAAGCCAGAAACGGTAAATAGGCTGGGGCTAACTAACGCGGCTACGCTTGACCTGCTACATAGGCTGGCTGTAAGGACCATTAGGAGGCTGCTCGAAGAACGAAGGGCGCCGGGCGAGGTTACACCTGAGCTTGCGTCGAAGATCGTGGTCGATGAGCTAGGTAAGGTCTTAGGGAGGGGTTGAAGTTGCTCGAGGCGCTGGTTAAAGGCGAACCTAAATCCGCTAAGGCGGGGAAGTTAGCTGAGGCGCTTAATAGGGCGTTGCTCTTAGCTGACAGGATCGTTAAGTCCACCCGTGAGGTCGACGGTTTCCTAAACGGACTTAGAGGAGGGTATGTTGAGCCGGGCCCTTCAGGCTCCCTGACTAGGGGTAAGCTTGAGATCCTGCCGACAGGCAGGAACTTCTACGCAGTCGACCCTACCGCGCTGCCAACTAAGGCTGCATGGCTTGTCGGGGTAGAGGCGGCTAATAAGCTTCTTGAGAGCTACCTTAAAGCGCACGGCAGGTATCCGGAGAGCGTCGGCCACTGGCTGTGGAGCCTAGACGCATACAAGGCTGACGGAGAGCAGCTAGCGCAGATACTCTACCTGCTCGGTGTTAAGCCCCGCTGGGGAGATGACGGGTCAGTGAAGGGAGTAGATGTAATACCTCTAAGCGAGCTGGGTAGGCCTAGAATAGACGTGGTTGTTAGGATAACGGGTATCGTGAGGGACACCCTACCCAACTACGTATACCTGATAGATGAAGCCGTGTCCAAGGCCGTATCCCTCGATGAGCCTCCTGAGCTAAACTACGTTAGGAAGCATTACCTTGAACACGTGGCTAAGCTACGAGAGCTAGGTAGAAGAGAGGACGAGGCACGATGTAGAGTCTGGTGTAGCCCCCCTGGCACCTATGGGGCCGGCGTCAACTACGCTGTAGAGGCCTCAGCCTGGAGAAAGGATGAGGACCTAGCTAAGACCTGGCTTCAATGGAGCTGCTACATGTACACTAGGGACCGTTACGGCGAGCCAAGCCCCGAGGCCTTAATCCTAAACCTTAGCACGGTGGACGTGGTCACTAGGAACCATCCAACCGACGAGCACGACCCCCTCAACTGCTGCTGCTACTTCGCTTATCATGGAGGCTTCTACAACGCTGTTAAAAGCTTAACTGGCAGGGACTCGGTAGATATAATCCTCGTCGACACCAGGGACCTTTCATCCATCAACGTCAGGGGGATGAAAGAGGAGGTAGAGCGCGTAGTACGCGCCAAGCTATTGAACCCTGCTTGGATCTCTGAGATGAAGAAGCACGGCTATAGAGGGGCCAACGAGTTCTCTAAGAAGATCCTCCACCTATACGGGTGGTCGGCCACAGCTAGGATCGTCGACGGCTGGGTCTTCGACGAGATAGCTAAGCACTACGTGCTCGACGAGGAAATGAGAAAGTGGTTTGAGGAGCAAAACCCATGGGCCTTAGAGGAGATAACACGCAGGCTCATAGAGGCCGCTGAGAGGGAGTTATGGTCTCCTCCACAGGAGCTCCTCGACAGGTTGAGGGAGGTTTACGCCGAGATCGAGGGAATCATGGAGGAGGCCTTAACCGGCGGCGAAGTTCAAGGCAGCTCAGTGCCCTGGCTCAGCCCTGACGAAGTAAATGCGTGGAAAAGCAAGTTGTCCAGGGTTAACGAGGCACTGAGCAGATTGAGAAGAGGGAGCTGACGTGAACCTTAAAGCACTCCTTGATGCTCGCCCATGACGTGTTTAATCCATGGCCTCGGCCCCCTCCTTACATGTTCACATAACTTTTTTCTTTGATGCTCGGGGCTTGGGTTGTATGTCAAGAAAGCCAAGACTCCACTGTAACTTTGGAGGAGGTGGAAGGTTGAAGCTATACGCCGTCAGCTCAAGGGGGCTGAGCTCCGACCCGCTTAAGTGCGGGTCATGCCTATGGAGGGCCGATAAGCTATACGTCCAGGCCTCGTCTAGGGAGGAGGCGTTGGAGCTAGTTAAGCGCGGTGAAGGCCTATGCGCCGAGTGCATGTGCGAGTCCCTAGCTGAGGAGGTGCTCCTCAACAGGCGGGGCGAGCTATACCGCTCCTTCCCGTCCAGGAAGGCCTTAGGCGTAAAGCACAGGTGGTTTACGCCGGAGCACTACCTGCCCAGCCTAGCTCTAGCCCCTTCCCTCATCAACACCTCGGCTACGTCCACCAGCCTCCTCGAGGGGTATGAAACCCACCTCCACCCTTCAAGCCTAGGCCCCTTAAGGTCCCGGCCCAGGTGCCTCAAGAGGAACTTAGACTCGTGCTCGCCCAGCTGGGGGGTGGACGTGCTAAGACTTTTCCTTAAATCGACTTAATGCGCCACCGACAAGGCCTAAGCTGTCAGCATAAAAAAGCTCCGTGAAGATCACTCTTCCGCTAATGCGGCCCAGGCTATGAAGGCTAAGACCGCTAAGCCTACGAGGCCTAAAAAGACCATGGGTAGCTCTAACCTGTGCAGTAGTATGTAGGCGAGGGGGCAGGTAGAAGCCGCCAGCCACTCAGCGACATACTCAATCAACCAGTTCACCCCCCCTCAAGGCACCTTCAAAGCGCGTCAGTCCAACTCCTCCCTCAAGACAAACCACTTAAACCTTCCTCCACGCAACGCTTACCATTCTCCTTCTAACCGCTAGTGGTAATCCTGAAGTAGACCTTGCGTCTAACCTCCTTAAGTTTATGGACCCCCTGTTGCCGATAAGCATGGCTCCGCCAAGCTTAGTGTTACGTTTAGTAACTTTTTAATACCCAATTAGTGGAGTGTAGGGGTAGCTCGGGAACGTCATGATGAGGGGGGCTGGTTGAGTCATAATCAAGAGCGTAGGCTCGTTTACCCCTTCACCGCCATAGTAGGCCAGGAGAAGGCTAAGCTAGCCCTTCTATGCTGCGCCGTAGACCCTACCATAGGCGGCGTGCTTCTCAGCGGCGAGAAGGGGACGGGTAAGTCCACCATGGTTAGGTCGCTAGCCTACGTCTTACCCGAGGTGGAGGTGGTTGAAGGCTGCCCCTTTAACTGTAATCCTCACAGCCAGCTTGAAATGTGCGACGACTGTTACTCTAGGTATGTGAGGGGCGAGTTTCTCAGGGCGGTTAAGCGTAGGATGAGGGTCGTCGACCTTCCTCTAAGCATAACCGTCGACAGGCTCGTGGGGACCTTAGACATTAAGAGGGCCTTGAAGGAGGGGGTTCGAGCCCTACAGCCTGGGCTGTTAGCAGAGGCTAATAGAAACATATTGTACATAGATGAGGTTAACCTGCTGGACGACTACGTGGCTGACGTGTTGCTGGACGCGGCGGCTATGGGGTGGAACGTGGTCGAAAGGGAGGGGATCTCGGTTAAGCATCCGGCTAGGTTTATCCTGGTCGGTAGTATGAACCCTGAGGAGGGCGAGCTTAGACCCCAAATACTCGATAGATTCGGCCTCTACGTGCAGGTCGAACCGCTAAGGGAAGTCGAGGAGAGAGTCGAGGTTGTCAGGAGGGTTGAGGAGTTTCATAGAGACCCTTTGAGCTTCTACGCTAAGTATGAAGCCGAGGAGGAGAGGCTTAGGTCGTCGGTGGTCAAGGCTAGGCAGCTAATTAAGGAAGTATCTATAGACGAGGACCTCCTAAAGCTGCTAGCCGATACAGTGGTTAGCCTAAGTATAGGCACACACCGCGCTGAGATAGTCACGGTCAAGACGGCTAAGGCCATAGCTGCGCTAGACGGGAGAGTTAAGGTTACTTTAGAGGATCTTAAGAAGGCCATGGAGCTGTCCCTCCCTCATAGAACTAGATCTAAGCCCTCAGAGCCCCTAAAGCCACCTAGCCCCCCTCAACTAACGGCGGAGCAAGACCAGGGAAGAGGGGGACACACTCATAGACATAAGCCTAGCTCATCCTCTCCTCCTCAAGGCCTGTCTATGGGGGAGGAGAAGGTCTTTAACCCAGCCGCCGTCAATGTGGACTTAAACCTTGGAAGGAGGCCCTCGTCGACGAGGGGGCCCTCTAAGGCTAGGGGGTCAAGGAGTTATAGAGTCACAGTAGTAGGCCTACCCCACGGGTACCCTGTCTCCTACATGCCGCCTAAGGCCAGCGACCAGCTCGTCGACTTAGACTTGACCGCTACCATGGTCGCGGCGGCCTTAAGGAGCCCTTCAACCCCCCTATTCATAGATGAGGAGGATTATAGGGTTAGGGTGAGGAAGCATAGGGCCCCTAAGCTATCAGTTATAGTGCTCGACTCGAGCGGGAGCATGAGCGTGATGCGAAGGATAAGCGTGGCTAAGGGCATAGCGCATAAGCTCATAGAGGACTCCTACGTGAAGAGGGACTCCGTGGCCCTAATCACCTTTAGGGGGAGTCGAGCTGAAGTCACTGTACCCCCCACCAGGAACTATCGTAGGATACTAGAGGCCATCGATTCGCTGCCTACGGGGGGCCGGACGCCATTAGCGTCGGCTTTAAGCGACCTCCTTCTGCTAGCTAAAAGGTTTAGGGCCAAGTACAGGAGGTGCATGGTTAAGGCCTTCCTCATCACCGACGGCAAGGCCAACGTATCGATGACCGGAAGGTTGAAGGAGGAGCTTGAGAGGCTCGCGCTAGCTATTAAGGAGTCCAAGGTAGACTTAGACATATTCGACACAAGGGTCGATGGGGCCTTCGACCCCTCCCCTTCCTACGTGGACCTAGTGGCTCAGCTAGCGGGAGCCTCTGTACATAAATGCTAGACTTCAACATAGCCAAGCTCAGCCGCTTTCTATGTAGAGAGGAGACCCCTGAGCGCGACCTTAAGCTAAGACCCTGGCGGACAGAGGGTCTTAGGCCTACTGGGTGATGGAGTTAGGCTCGATGAGGGTTGAAGGAGCTATAGGCTATGTATCCTACACGCTCCAACCTGCCCGTAATGGTATTGACTGCGTAGCCTAGGCTTTCAAGGGCGACTACGCCTAGAACTTCGCCGTCCCCTTCCTCGGCAAAGACCACCTCTACGTCAGCCTCGTCTCCCCCTAAGACCAGGGTCACCAGCCCTGTCTGCCTCTCGACAATTTGACCTGTAATCGTTTTAATTCTCCTAACCCTACGAGGTTTGATCCCTAGCTCCTCCAGCCTACTTCGCTTAATCCAGGTTAAGACCGAACCTGTGTCGACTAGGAGCTCTACGTCCCTTTCAAGCATCCCCTCGGGGTTGACGAGCTTAACTTTAACCTTAGTCAGCCCCACGCCCACCCAACTCCTCTTTTAACTATACCCTCAACCCTTAAAATTAAAGTAGCATTAAGTATTAGGAGGCGCGCCAGCCCGCCTCTTAAGCCAGTTTAACCAGTAATTTTTTATGTTGCTAAGGCTAACCTTAAACGCCTACTTGCTGGAGGGGCCAGTCAAGGCTTGAACAAGGTCCACGGCGCCTTTAAGCTACTCGCTAAGCCAGTTCAGGAGGCCATAGCTAAGAGAGGGTTTAAGCGGCCCACAGAGCCTCAGGAGAAAGCCATACCGCTGATACTAGAGGGCAGAAATCTATTGATAATAGCCCCTACCGCCACCGGTAAAACCGAGGCAGCCCTCCTACCCATCTTCAGCCTATACCTACAGTCCGGCGAACACCCTCCAGGGGTAAAGATACTCTACATAACCCCCCTTAGGGCCCTTAACCGCGATCTACTAGACCGCCTAGAGTGGTGGGGCTCCGAGCTAGACATTAAAGTGGCTGTCAGGCACGGCGACACCGACCCCTCAGAGCGCTCTAAGCAGGCCAAGATCCCCCCTGACATGCTGATCACTACGCCTGAGACCCTCCAGGCCATAATGTCCGGCTACGTGATGAGACGCCACCTACGTCAAGTAAGGTGGGTGGTGGTAGACGAGGTCCATGAGCTCGCTGAGGATAAGCGTGGCTCCCAGCTCACCTTAGCCCTTGAGAGGCTGAGGTGGATAGCCCTACGCGATTTCCAAGTAGTGGGCCTCTCAGCCACCGTAGGCAGCCCAGAGGTGGTAGCTAAGTTCCTCGTGGGCGTAGGCCGCCCAGTGGACATAGTTAAAGTGCCTGTGGCTAGGATGATGAAGCTCACCGTGGTCTACCCTGACGTCAAGCCTGATGATTATGAGCTAGCCGCTAAGCTATACACCCACCCTGAGGTAGCAGCACGCCTCCGCCTTATAAACGAGCTAATAAACAGCCGTAGATCCGTGCTCCTCTTCGTCAACACCAGGGCCATAGCAGAGGTCTTAGCTTCAAGGTTTAAGGTGTGGGACATAAACATACCTATAAGCGTCCACCACGGCTCCCTCTCCAAGCCCTCTAGGATAACGGCTGAGCAGGGGCTTAAGTCGGGGGCCTTAAAGGGCCTGATATGCACTAGCTCTTTGGAGCTCGGCATAGACGTGGGCCACGTCGACCTAGTCATACAGTACATGTCGCCTAGACAGGTCACTAGGCTCGTCCAGCGCGTGGGTAGAGCTGGGCACAGAGTGGGTTTAATAGCTGAGGGCGTAGTCATCACCGCCGACCCTGACGACACCCTCGAGGCCATGGTTATATGTAGGAAGGCGCTAAGCGAGGAGCTTGAGCCAGTCAAGGTGCCTGAGAAGCCCCTCGACGTTTTAAACCACCAGATAGTCGCGGTGTTGATGAATAAGCGCAGGTGGCGCTACGGGGAGCTCCTAGACCTGTTCTCTAAAGCCTACCCCTACCGCGACCTCACTGTCAGCGACCTTCGAAAGGTGCTAAGCTACATGCATAACAGGTACCCGCGCTTAGCCTGGATAGACGACTCAGACCAAGTAGTCTTAGTGCCGCGTAACCAGCGCGCCCTCTACGAGTACTTCTTCGATGAGCTAAGCATGATACCCGACGAGAAGAGCTACCTAGTCATAGATGAGACCACTAACACTCCCCTCGGGACGCTGGATGAAGCCTTCGTAGCCGAGTACGGCGAGCCCGGAGTCAAGTTCGTGTTTAGGGGCAGCCTATGGAGGATAAGGAGCATCACCTCGGACCACATCTACGTCGTCCCCATTGAGGACCCCACAGGAGCCATACCCAGCTGGGTGGGCGAGGAAATACCCGTACCGTTAAGCGTAGCTCAGGAGGTTGGCTGGATTAGAAGGTACGTGGAGTCCAAGTTAAGGCAAGGCGCTAAGCTGAGGGAGGTGGCTGAGGAGCTAAGCTCAAAGTACTGCTCAGACCCCGATAGCGTGGCAAGAGCCATCCTCGAGGTTGAGGAGCAGGTTAAGGCCGGCTTCCCCGTGCCGAGCGATAAGTTGGTGTTGATAGAGTCTTGGGAGGATATGGTGATAGTCCACGCTCACCTAGGCACCTTAGCCAACAGGGCCCTGGGCAGGCTATTAGGAGATAAGTTAACGGAGAAGCTAGGCTATTCAGTGGCCGTACAGCAGGACCCCTACAGAGTTATAATTCAGGTCTTCAAGGAACTCGAGCCGGAGCTAGTTGCCAAGGTGTTAAGGTCCCTAGTTCACGAGGACCTAGAGCGCCTAATTAAGAAGTCTGCTTGGAGATTAGGCCTGTTCAAGCGCAGGCTCATTCACGTAGCTAGGAGGTTTGGCGCACTATCTAAGCGTAGGGACGCAGCCTCCATAAGCGTAAGGCGACTGATGGAGGCTTTTAAGGATACAGCGATCGAGGAGGAGGCCTACAAGGAGTTTATGTCCAACGACGTGGACGTCGAGGGAGTTAGAAAGCTGCTCTCCTGGATAGAAGAGGGCTCCGTCCAAGTGGTAACCTTAAGGAGTGAGGAGGCTCCCTCCCCCATCACCAGGAGGGCTCTCGAGAGGGCTTCTAGGAAGACTGAGCTTATACCTCCCGAGAGGATGCATAGGATTATAATCGAGTCAGCCAGGGCTAGGTTATTAAACGAAGTACGCTTCTTCCTGTGTACTAACTGTTGGGAGTGGTGTTCTGCCATCAGGATAATGGACCTGGACGAGCATCCAACCTGCCCAAACTGCGGCTCTAAGGCGTTAGCGCCCCTCGACGTAGACGAGCAGCAGCTTAAACGAATAATCGAGAGGAAGGGTAAAGCGACGAGCCGAGCCGACCGTAGACTGGTGCGCAAGGCCTTAAAGGCTGCCTCCTTGGTCGAGAGGTATGGTAAGCCGGCGGCTTTTGTCTTGGCTGGCAGGGGCATCGATCCTGACATGGCTGAGGAGCTCTTGAACAAGGTCTCCACGGTAAGCGACGAGCTAATAGAGCTCGTTGTCGATGCTGAAAGAGAGGCTTTACGTAAGCGTTTCTTTTAGCTAAAACAATTAATCACTTGCTGCAGGCTCAAAATATAGTTTTCAATAAAAAGGCGCTCATCCCCTCAAGGGAAGCTGGCGGCTTCTCTAAGGCTCCTATACCCCTATAATGCTATTATAGGCTGCGCTGAGCGAGGTTCAAGGACTTAGGCGGAGGTAGGCTCCTAGAAAAGTTAGCGGCGAAGAGGAGGCTAAGAGAACACTTTCAGCACTCCTCGGTTAAGCTTTGGATGATTGCTTTTAAGCAGCTATCGCTATCGTCCTAGGGGGGTTTACGGGGTGTCCATGGAGTCCCCGAACTATGTTAGGGTTAGCACGGCGGCTGACCTCGCCCTTGGCTTCTCACGTGGCCTCTTTTACCGTGGCGCTCAGCTATACTGCGTAAACCTTCTGCTATACTATAATGATGGTTGTAAAGCCAACTGCCTATATTGCGGCCAGGCCAGGGAGGCTGCTGGGGAAGCAGCATGTAAGACCCTTATCAGGGTTGAGTGGCCGCTAAGGAGCCTCGACGACGTTATCAGTGGTATGCGCAGGCTGATTAGGGGAGGATGCTTCATGAGACCTTATAGGGTGTGCGTGGCCTCGATAACCAACGGTAGGGCGATTAAGGGGGAGTTAGAGGTCATCGAGAGGCTATATAAAGCCCTCCGCATCCCGATAACAGCCCTCATAAGCCCGACCATCTTCCCCAGGCATAGAATGGAGGAGCTAAGCGAGGCTGGAGCTGAGAGAATAGGCATAGCCATCGACTGTGCGGCCCCCCATATCTTCGACGCCTTAAGGGGTTCTGGGGCTAGAGGCCCACATAGGTGGGAGGTCTATAGAGGAGGGGTCGTCGATGCGGTTAAGGTTGTAGGCGAGGGCAAGGTGGGCATACACTTAATCGTGGGCCTTGGTGAGACTGAAGAGGAGGCCGCTAAGTTAATCCAGTGGGCCCATGACGTAGGCGCTGAAACCCACTTGTTCTCCTTCTACCCCGAGCCAGGGTCAGCGCTTGAAGGGTGGAGGAGGCCTGACATAAGCCAGTATAGGAGGGTCCAACTAGCTAGGTATCTGATAGACCTAGGCTACGCGAGCGTAGAGGACTTCGAGTTTAACGAATACGGCCAGATAACGGGCTTCGGGGTCCCTTCAAGCCTCCTCAACGAGCTGATTAAGGGAGGGGAGCCGTTTATGACTTCGGGCTGCCCTGGCTGCAACAGGCCCTACGCTAATGAGAGGCCAGGTGAGGAGCCGAGAAACTACCCCTTTAAGCCCTCGCCCCTAGACGTGGCCAGGATCAAGAGGCAGCTTAGGACTTATAAAAGACCAGTCAACACCTTCGAGGATCTAATGAGCTACCTCGAAGGCCTCCACCTTAAAGCCCCCCTCCACTGAGCCTACGCACCCTCTCGACGAACTCCTCAGCCCCCTCAACGCTTCTAAGCGCTCCATGAACTTCGGTCGCGTCAAAGAGCTGTAGAAGGCCATGGTCGTGAAGCCTATCTAGAAAAGTCTTCTCTAAATCTCCTCCGTCGAGCGCCTCCCTTATGGCCTCAGCGGCGGCTTCTCCTGAATGCATAGCATAGTAAATTCCTTCTCCTGTGTCACTTCTAACGAAGCCTCCTGCGTCCCCAACAAATAACACCCTTCCCTTAACCAGCCTGTCTCTCTTAGGCCCTTTAAACGGGAGCATGTAGGCCTCAACCTTAAGCACACGGCCTCCCTTAAACCTACGCCTTAGGAACTCTTCTAGCTTAGCCTTGAGCACTGAGCTGAGGCCTAGCTCACGTATAGGTTGGCCTATGCCAACCAGCACGTCACGTCTCCTTCCAGCTACCCACTTCCAGCCTCCAGGAGTCTCAAGGGGGTCATAGTACACCTCAAAGACCCCCCTTACATCGAGGTGCTCGGACTCCGACACCTCCATGTACGCTTGAAGAGTCAATGCCAGCTCATCGAGCCTCCAGGGGGCACCTAGACTTCTAGCCACCGCAGAGTAAACACCATCAGCAGCTACTACGAAGCGAGCTTCGACTATGCCCATTCCCTCGGCCAGGACCCTGCATCTATCCGTCGACAACTCGACGGCCAAGACCCTAGCCTCCTCGACTAAGACCCCTTTCTCCTTGACCCTACGCGCTAATAGATGGTCAAATTTCCCTCTGTCGACGATGGCTCCTGGAGGGTCGAAACTTACAACTGCGTAGTTGCCGCTAGGGGCCACTAGCTTCACCTTTACTAGGTCCTCCTCGACAGCCTCTCTAGGCACCTCGAAGTCCTCTAACACCCTTGGGTATAGGACGCCAGCGCAGGGTTTAGGTCTGGGGAAGCGGTGTTTTTCTAAGCCTAGGCATTTAAGTCCCAGCTCGACCCCCTTCATTAACGTTGCAGAGCCAGCTGGGCCGCAGCCCACCACCACTACGTCGTAGAGCTCGCCCACAGCCCTCAGACCCGCCTCCACCTCTCCATCAAGGCTAATATAAACCCAGCCATAATTGAGGCTAGGCCGGTATCATGGAGGCTTGGAGACTACTAGACACCGGGTTGAGGAGTGCCGCTGAGAACATGGCCTTAGACGACGTGCTGCTCGAGGCAGTGTCTCAGCGGAGGTCGCCTAACACCATTAGGTTCCTAAGGTTCTCTAGGCCCTGCGTCTTGGTCGGTTTTCACCAGGACGTAGCCCAGGAGGTTAGGCTAGACTACTGTGCTGAGAGGTCCATAGAGGTCAACAGGAGGTTGACGGGGGGCGGGGCCATATACTTTGAGCCCGGCCACCTAGGGTGGGAGGTTATAGCTAGATGGGAACCTCCTTTCCCTGGGAAGGTCGAAGACCTCTACGCTTTCATATGTGAACCTGTCGTTAGGGCGCTTAAGAGGCTCGGCGTTGAAGCCAAGTTTAGGCCTAGAAACGACATCGAAGTTAGGGGTAGAAAAATATCAGGCACAGGGGGTACGTTTAGAGGCTCAGCCTTCCTCTTCCAGGGGACCCTACTCACGGACCTAGACCTTCGCGAGATGCTTCGGTGTTTAAGGGTGCCCATCAAGAAGCTAAGCGACAAAGAGGTCGAGTCCCTAAAGGACAGGGTCACCACCTTGAAGTGGGAGCTGGGCTATACCCCTAGCCTCGACCTCATTAAGTCGTTGATCGCTGAGGAGATGGCGTCGAGCTTCGGAGTTAAGCTAACCCCCAGTGACCTAACCGGTTTTGAACTCTCCCTGTTAAAGGAGAAGCTGAGCTTCTACGAGTCCACCAGTTGGGTCGACGCGGTTAAGGTCCCAACGAGCGGCTTCTTCCACTCGAGCGTGAAGGCTCCTGGAGGCCTAATTAGGGCCGCTGTGAGTGTAAGGGAGAACGTTATTCAGGCGGTGTATGTGACCGGGGACTTCTTCGCCCACCCTCCAGCGCTAATATACGACCTTGAAGCCAGGCTCAAACATATCCCTCTCGACTATTCAGCGATCCTAGAGTGTGTTAAGGAGTGTCTTAGAGAGGGAGTTATACTGGGGGTTGCACCTGAGGACCTGGCTAGGGGAGTCGCTGAAGCAGCTGGCAAGGTCCGCTTCTTAGATCTAGGGCTTACGCCTGATGAGGCCGACAACCTCATCGAAGTGCTTAAGCCAGCTGAGTACTCGCTCATAAATGCGCGCTACCTGCTACTACCCTACTGCGCTAAACCTCTCGACTGCGAGCTTAGGTGGAACGTAAGCTGTTCTCTATGCGGCCGCTGCGACTTTAAGGAGATCTACGAGAAGGCCTACCTCTTAGGCTTCGAGCCGCTAACCATCACCAGCTACGAGCACCTCGAAGAAACGCTGACCGACCTCAAGCTTAGAGGCGAGAAGGCCTGGATAGGCAGTTGCTGTGAAGCTTTCTATGAAAAGCACGCAGAGGACTTTGAGAGGATAGGCCTACCCGGGCTGATAGTGACGACCGAGGGGATAACCTGCTACGATCTAGGCGTCGAGAAGCTAGCCTATGAAGGTAAATACGAGGGCGTATCCAAGGTTAGGAAGGACCTCTTAATTAAAGTACTGGAGCTGGCCCACTCCATGAGGCGCGCTAAGGCTTAGAACCTATAAATTAAAAAGCTTTAGGTTGGTAATACGCTATGCTAGGTAAAATAGTCTTCCTCGACGTGGAGACGACAGGCCTTGAAGCTGAGTCCTCCTTTGTCGTCGGGGTGGGCCTAATGTTCGAGGATGGCTCATGGCGACACCTCTTCGCATCCTCCATCAACGATGAGCCTAGGATCCTCTCAGAGGCCATAGCTGTACTGTCAAGCTTCGATACCATAATCACCTGGAACGGCACGAGCTTCGACCTGCCCATGTTGATCGCCAGGTCCCTTAAAAACGGCTTAGACCCAAGCCCCATCCTGACCCCGAGGCACGTCGATCTATTCAGGGTCTTTAAGGAGCTTGTCAGGCTGGGGCGCTACGGCCTTGACGACGTGGCTAAGTTCTTGGGGGTTCCTAAGAAGGTTCAATTAAAGGGTAGCGATATGCCGCCCCTATACCTTAGGGCTATAAGCGGCGATGAGGAGGCCTTAAAGGTCATCGAGGAGCACTGCTACGATGACCTCAACGCCCTCAGAGAGATCTTTATAAGGGCTAGGGGGCTCATCGAGGCCTACGTATCTAAGGTTGAGGGGCCTCCAGCTTGAGGCCTCAAACCTAGAGGTGCTGCTAAGTGGACTTAAGGGACGCTCTGAGGATTATCGAGGAGGACTTCGTAGAGGCTTTAAGGCTAGCTAGAGAATACTTCCTCCATAACTTCGACAGCACGGTCTTCTTCTACGCTCCGGGCTTTATCCACTACGAGGTCGAGGGCTTCAAGAACACCCCTCTCTCCTTCCCAGCCCTCTCTATTACGGGAGAGCATTGTTCTCTACGCTGTAGTCACTGTAACGCCGTGATCCTGAAGAGCATGATCCCAACCCTCACCTCCAAGGAGCTATTTGAGGAGTGCGTTAAGGTTAAGGAGCACGGAGGGCTAGGGGTGCTCATAAGCGGGGGTAGCAACCCTAGAGGTAAGGTCCCCCTTGAAGGCTTCTTGGAGACTATAGCTAAAATTAAGCGCGAGCTGGGCTTAATGGTGGTGGTCCACACAGGGCTGGTTGACGAGGAGCTAGCTAGAGGGCTTGCTGAGGCTGGAGTTGATGCTGCTTTACTCGACGTTGTAGGCTGCGACGACACTATTAAGGAGGTTCTCCACCTAAACGCGTACGTAACGGACTTCGAGCGCTCCTTAAAGCTGCTGAGTGACTATGGAGTACCTGCAGTCCCCCATATCGTGGTGGGCCTACATTACGGTGAGCTTAGAGGGGAGTTTGAGGCCCTTAGGCTCATAGCCCGCTACAGGCCCGCGGCGGCTGTGATCGTGGCGTTAACGCCCCTACCTGGCACAGAGATGGAGAGCGTAGCTCCACCAAGCCCCAGGGAGGTCGTTAAGGTGCTAGTCGCAGCTAGGCTCACCATGCCCAATACCCCTCTAGCTCTAGGCTGTGCTAGGCCTAGAGGCCCGCATAAATCAGAGACCGATAGACTAGCCATCAAGGCGGGGGTGAACGCCATAGCTTTCCCAGCTGAGGAAGCGATCGCTGAGGCTACGTTCCTAGGCTTAAAGTACTGCTTCGTACAAACCTGCTGCTCACGTGTACATATCGATGCTACTAGCAGGGCCCTAGACTTATCAATAAGCACTAAGGACAACGCAGTTTAAGTGGGGGTTCGATGGAGCAAGCCTTGATCGCGGCCTTTTTAGAGCGTTTCCTAGAGAATACCCTTAACTATGGCCGGGAGGCATCGCCATGGCTGCTTTTAGGCTTTCTCTTTGCGGGGCTCTTAAAGGTCTTCGCCTCGCCTAGCCTCCTATATAGGCATCTAGGTGGTGGCGGCCTAAGGTCCATACTATTGGCTACCATGATAGGGATACCCCTCCCCCTCTGTTCATGCGGCGCCATACCTGTCGGCGTAGGCCTCTACCGTCAAGGAGCCTCTAAGGCTGCTACCCTAGCCTTCTTTATATCCACGCCCGCGACCACGGTGACGGCGGTGATCTTGGCTATAGGCATGCTTGGATGGAGGTTTGCCGTGGCTGAAATACTGGTCTGCTTCGGGGTCGCCTTCCTCACAGGGGTATTTGCATCGATGCTTAGTGGCAAGAGCCCAGCTAAGCCTTTATCCATTGCTCGTTGCTCCTCTCAGCTAGGCTTCTTAGACCTACGCTCCGAGAAGGGGCTGAAGGGTAAGCTCGAGGAAGCGTTGAGATACGGATTCGTCGATATGGTGGACGACATTGGTCTATATTGTCCTCGTAGGCCTGCTTATAACGGGCTTCGTGGCAGCATTAATACCCTCCCCCCTCGTTAAGGAGTACCTTGGTGGGGGTGTAGCCTCGCTCCTCTTTATGGCCCTAATAGGCACCCCCATATACGTGTGCTCCACAGCGTCTATCCCCTTTGTGGCCGCTCTCGTTGAGAAGGGCATGCACCCAACAGCGGGCTTAGTTTTCCTGATAGCCGGTCCCGCCACGAACCTCTCCACCATAATAGTTGTGGGTAAGACCTTAGGTAGAGGCACAGCGGCGCTCTATGTCACATCCGTAATTGCCCTCTCGGTCTTCTTCGCCTATATGCTCTATGCGGTCGGGTGGCTATGACAGTCGGGGACCTGGCGCTTATAGCCTTAATAGCGCTCGTGGCCTATGTGAAGATTAGGAAATTCAGGAGGCGGCGCGATATGGATAGGTGCGCTATGTGTGGCAGGTTAATAGCTGAGAGACCCGTCGAGCTAAGCGTGGATGGGGTAAAGTACCTCTTCTGCTGCGAGCATTGTGCTTCTGCTTTTCTCTCATCAAGGGAGGAGGCGGGTGTCCGCCGTTAACGCTATGCGCTATTAGGATAAATCCTAAGACTTTAATAATGTCCTTAACCTCTTCAACTTCAGGGGTAAACAAATGGCTTACCTATCAAGGGTAAGGGTAACTAGGTATGATGGTAGGTTAAACAGCGTGGAGAACCGAGAGGACGTCGTGGTGAGGGAGGCTATAGTGAGGCTGTTTATCAACGGCGAACACGTAGCTACCTTTATGTCTACTCCCGACAAGCTCAAGGAGCAAGCTATAGGTTTTCTTTTCTCCGAGGGGGTGATTAAGGACCTAAGCGACCTTGAGGAGGTTTACGTTAGGGGGGTCGACGTATACGTGAAGTTAAGCAGCGAGGCAGCATGGAGAATGAAGCTTCGAGGAAAGGACGTTGTGATTAGCTCGGCCTGCGGCGGCTATAGTAGAGGGTTCAAGGTGAGCTTGGTGGACGCCTTAACGTTAAGCCCTGTGGGGTCCGACTTAAGGATTGAAGCTTCGTTCGTCATAAAAGCTGTCGAGGAGCTCAATAAGAGATCTATGACCTACCGTCAAACTGGTGGGACACACGCAGCGGCTCTCTTTAACCGCCAGGCAGAGGCGCTAGCGGTAGCTGAGGATGTCAGTAGACATAACGCGTTTGACAAGATCATCGGTGAGTCTCTGCTTAAAGGGGTGAAGTTGAGTGAGGTCTTTGTAGCCTGTACGGGGAGGCTTACGTTGGAGCTTGTCCTTAAATCCATAAGGTGCGGCATCCCCATAGCTTCATCGGTCTCAGCGCCCACCAGCCTAGGTGTTGAGACAGCTGAGCATAACAACTTAACCTTGGTGGGCTTCGTTAGGGGTAGAAGGTTTAACGTGTACACGCACCCGTGGAGGATAATTACGTGATGTGAACCCGCAGTATCGGATGCCCTTTTACCGCGCGGGAAGCTTATTAAGCAGTTGCGTATCACCATGAGCAAAGGTGGTCTCAGTGTACGCTGACCCCTCTAAGCTGACCGAGGAGGCTGAGAGAGATTCTTTCACTGAGCTTAGGAGAAGGGCTAAGCGTATCTTTAACTTGGCTGCGTTAGGCTTTAGGCAGACGCTCGGCAACGACTCGGCGTTAAACTGGATCTTCCTAAGGGTGTTAATCGAGACCAATAAACTATACAACGAGCTAATTAGGTACGCTAGGCAGGGTTAAGGCTGCCTTGCCCACCAACCTGCCTCCAGAGGCCAGAGCTAAGTGGGCTAAAACCCTCGAGGCTAGGACCCCCGAAGAGAAGCTAAGGGCTCTACAGGAGTTCCTGTCAAGCATACCTGAACATAAAGGGACCTCTAAGCTTAGAGCCCACGTAAAGCACCAAATAGCGGTGTTAAGGAGGCTCATAGCTGAGCAGAAGGCGCGTAAAAGAGGAGGCGGCCCAACCTTCTCGATTGAAAAGGAGGGCGCTGCTCAAGTAGTGCTTCTCGGCTTTACTAACTCCGGCCGCAGCAGCCTCCTACGCTCCCTAACTAACGCTAAGCCTGAGGTCTCAGATAAGCCGTTCACTACTGAACGCCCAGTGCCAGGGATGATGCGCTACGAGGATCTTCAGTTCCAGATCGTCGAGGCCCCCGCGCTTAGAGGGCTTGAACGCGACTCCCAGACCTTGAGTTTAGCCAGGAACGCAGATGCCCTAATAATAGTGGTAGACCTTGCAGAGGACCCTGTGGCCCAGCTATCAGCTATAGTAGGTGAGCTTAAAGACGCAGGGATCATGGTGCTACGCCCTCGCGCCACCGTAGAAGTAGAGAGGCAGTCGTCGGGTGGCATCAAAGTGGTGGTTATAGGGAGACTTATCGACTGTAGTGAGCAGGACGTAGCGAAGCTCATCGCCAGCTATGGGCTAAGACACGCCCTGGTAAAGGTAATGGGCGAGGCCTCACTCGACGACGTTGAAGACTACTTGCTTCGAAGGCCAGTATATAAGCCTACGCTAATAGTAGCCAACAAGATAGATCTACCTGGAGCCTTAGATAAACTAAAGAAACTTCAAGAAGCAGTCGCAGGCAAGCTCACCGTCATTCCAGCCTCAGCTAAGAGCGGGGTGGACGTAAACAGGCTGGGGAGAAGCCTCTTTCAAGCCCTAGACATCATCAGAGTGTACACCAAGGAGCCTGGAGCGCCTCCAAGCAAGGAACCCTTAGTCGTTAAGAGGGGGTCCACGGTGTTAGACGTAGCTGAAAAGCTTCATAGCAGGTTAAGCAGGAACTTTAAGTACGCCAAGGTCTGGTCGAACAGGTTACCCTTTAGCCCTCAGAGGGTAGGGCCCTCTTTTGTCTTAGAGGATGGGGACATCGTAGAGATCAAGGCCTAGGCGGACTCTATGACCACCAAGCGCGATGAACTAACCCGTGAACTAATGAAGGTGGCCACGGAGGTGTTAAAGGACCTAGTGCACGAGCATAAAGTGAACGTGGAAGAGTTCTCGCTCAACGTAGACCCCGACGTTACGTTTGAAGGACGCCCAGTGATACTGAGCACCTCCCTCGGCAGGTGTATATCGGTCAGCGTAGACGGTTACGGTGAGCTAAGCGACGAGTTAAAGGTGCTACTCGCTGGTAGGATCAATTAATTCCAAGTAAGGGATAAGTAAGCTAGAGATTGCGGGGAAGGGGTGTGGAGGGCTCTCAGCGAGCCTCGTTAACCTAAGGAACCTCTCTCTTGACTGCTGCCTTATGTGGATACTGTATACTGGCTTTCTCCTTAAATCTTTACGAGGGTATGGTCCTCGCACGCTATGTTTTATCCTATACATTTTTAGTAGCGCACTTACTGTCCTAATGATGCTTGGATCTGTGTTGCAAAACTGAACGTATTCGCCTATCCATCCATCGCCTAACATCAACCCTTTAATAAATGCCCACTGCACGTTAGCAGGCGCTTTAACTATGAAATCTTCGAACCTCCTTAATAGTAAGTAAAGTAACACGGAGCTGGTCTTGAGCCACCCAAAATCTGGTTGTTTACATTGTAATCGCCAAACCGCTAAGTTTAACCTACGACAAGCCTCCCTAAACATCTCCAATAGGCTCTCGTCTTTGTTGAAGAAATCCACCCTCACGCCGCGGAAGTGACCCTTGTAATAACACTCACCCCTGTAACCATCGCTTAAGACTAGCCCCATGATCAATCCCACTTCAGGTAGGTGTACATCGAATACTGCCATCCTCGTTAGCGGGCTGCTCCGTCCTCTCAGCCATTGACGTAGCAATCCCTTCGATGGCATATAGCCCACCTCGTCCCTTATGATCTTTCTTACCTCACCATAGCCTGCTCTATGTAGCTCCAAGGCCCTCAGGTACGCGTAGGTGCGCTTGTAAACGCTAGCTTCCTTATGATCCTTGCCCTCCTTAGCCTCCCTGTACAGTATCTCCCTGAACTCCGGGTACGACCAGTTCCTCAGCATTATCTTTAGCTTAACCTCCAGCGGGGCGTCCCTCAGCGCTGCTGTTGGCTCGCTGTCCATGCTCACTCATCAGGTTGGAGGAGGACTGAAGCTTTTGCGATTTTCGGTTAGCCTGCCTCTTGAATGGTCTTGGTTCTTTATTGGGCTACCTACTTTGCTCGGCCACTTGACCTTTAGGGTAAGACGTTCAAGGCGCTTCTACTTAACCGCGGCAGTAACAGTCTTCATCATTATAACGTTATTGTCGCATTATGCAGTCGGAGTTTCAATAACGGATGGAGCTATGGATCTTTACATACCCACACCCCTCTACTTAATCTCTTATCCCAAACCAGTCCCGTTTAGGATCCACGTAACCCCTCAGAGCATCGAGAAAGCCTTCATCGTAGACAACCTTTACACGAGTCAGTATAGGCTCGTGTTAAGGATGGGGCGACACGGGGCTCCCAGGCTATGGAATAGGGAGGTTTAAGTTGACAAGCGGAGAATGCGCTATTTTAGCCGTAGCAGGGAGAAGAAGCCTAGCCTTATTTAATGAACAGCTGTCAAGTCTCTATAGATTCAACCAGGGGAATACCCTTCCTTACCTCTCAGCTTTGCGAAAATCATGGTGAATCGACCTACAATGACCTACAGGGACTGTGGGAGAAAACGGTAACCTATATAGGTTCCTAGGTTAACGCCTAAGCCAAGAGCTAGATGGCTCGGTGAACCGTGCTTTGTGGAAGGATAGGGTGCTATCCTCGGAGGTTTTAAGGAGTGAGGAGGGACGGCGGGTTAAGCTAGCGGGGTGGGTACATAGCATAAGGGATCTAGGCAAGGTAGTCTTCATCATCCTCCGCGACAGGGATGGTATGGTGCAGCTGGTCTTCTCCCTAAATACCTCAGGCCGCGAGCTAGTGGAGCAAGCTAAGCGCCTAGGGAAGGAGTACGTAGTGATGGTTGAAGGGTTCGTGAAACACACCGAGAAAGCGCCGGGAGGAGCCGAGGTGCACGTTGATAGGCTTCAGGTAGTTAACGAGGCCGAGGTGCCTCCACACTTGGAGCCTGACCAAAGAGCCAAGGTTGACTTAGACGTTAGGCTTGACGACAGGATGTTAGATCTAAGGAGGCCTGAAAACTACGCGATCTTCAGGATAAACCACGTTGTCCTGAGCGCTGCTAGGAGGTATTTGGAGTCCGAGGGCTTCATGGAAGTGCACACCCCTAAGCTCATAGCCACTGCCACGGAGGGAGGGGCTGCGCTGTTTCCCGTAGCCTACTTCGATAAAGAGGCTTTCCTAGCTCAGAGCCCCCAGCTGTACAAGGAGCAGCTATCAGCAGTCTTTGAGAGGGTATACGAGATTGGTCCCCTCTTCAGAGCTGAGGAGTCGCACACCAACAGACACCTCTCAGAGTATGTGGGCATAGACGTAGAGGCAGCCTTCGCCGACGAGGAGGACGTGATGAGGGTGCTCGAGGGTATGGTGGCTTTTGTCATTAGGGAGGTCACAGAGCGTTGTAGGAAGGAGCTTGAGTTATTGAGAAGGGAGCTTAAACCTCTCTCAACCCCCTTCGTTAGGCTCACGTACGACGAGGCCATAGAGAGGCTTAGGGAGGTCGGCATAATGATCGAGTGGGGCCACGATCTAACCACTGAGGCTGAAAGAGCCTTAGGGAGGATGTTTGATGGTCCTTTCTTTATTGTTGATTGGCCTACTCATTTAAAGCCTTTCTATATTATGCCTAGGGAGGATGATCCTAGTAGGAGTTATAGCTTCGACTTAATGTATGGTTGGCTTGAAATAGCCTCAGGCGGCCGTAGAATACACCGTAAAGAACAATTAATAGCTAGGTTAAAGGAACAAGGCCTAAACCCAGACAGCTTCAAACACCACCTAAAATGCTACGACTACGGCATGCCACCACACTCAGGATGGGGACTAGGACTAGCAAGACTAATGATGATAATAACAGGCAGGGAAGATATTAGGGAAGTAGTGCTCTACCCGAGGGATCGATGGAGGCTAACGCCTTAAACTGCTAAATGAACCCTCTCAACGATGCTTAATAGCTCCTCTATCGTATGGCTATGATGGCGGTGCTCCCTTAAATGTAGCTTAACCCACCTTGGGAGCTTAACTCTCCCCCTAGGTCTATCGTATACGGGGATGTAGGGTTTCAAGTCCAATATAGGCGTCCCGTCGTCAGCGTCCAGCCCCTTTACGAGCAGGGCTCTGCCCTTCCTCTTAATAAGGCGCACGGTAGTGATACCTATAGGGTTAGGTCTTGCTGGAAACCTCGTGGCGAAGACGCCTAGCGTAGGGACATATCCATAGGGGGGCTTGACTTTAACCGTGGATCTTTCATGGTCGGGCACCTTGTGAAGCCAGTAGATAACTATCAAGTGGCTAAAGTGATCGACGTAGTCAAGGGCCTCGCAGTACTCCTTATACAGCTGGATCCAATCACCATTCTGGCTACGCCGCACTACACCGACGGGTTTAACCACGAACCTCAACTTGTAGCACCCACAGCGCCCTCAATCCTATGCGACAGCTTGACGGTTAGGAGGCCTCCTATAAGTGAGGACATGGAGCCTACTAAGGCCACTGTGAGCATGAAGGACGTGAAGGGGGCCCAGGCCTTAGGGTTGATGAAGAGGGCTAAGTTTAGGACGTAGCCTATCATGGTTTGGGCGAGGAAGCTTAGCGACGCCGCGAGGCTACAACACTTTAAGCAGCAGGCTTTATGCCTCAGGGCGTAGAGAACGCCGCTTATTGCTAACCCCCTAGCTGTCCATGAAGGTATAGCTATTGGTTTACCACCCAGTAGAGGCATTAACAGCCCTACTATGAAACCTATGGTTAAAGGTGCCCCTCTACCAATTAACCTAACTGAGAGTAGGAGGACGAAAGTGCAAAGTATAGCGTCGATCGTTACGTGTCCTACGCCTCGGGGGAGGAGCCTATTGAACGATGCTAGAGCCCAGGTTAACGCTGAAAGCCCACCTATGAGGGCTATTTTCTTGGCCTCCATTAGAAAGCGCCCTTTGGCTGGAAGCCTCCTCTCCCATATAAGTGTTACCTTTTCAAATAAAATAATACTTAAGTTGTCGGACGGTGGGCTCTAGCTATGAGCAGGGTGCTATTAATCGAGTACTTTACTAGTGGGGGGTCCTTGGAGTCCAGCCCCTCAATGGCTCTTGAGGGTTACGCTATGCTTAGGGCGGTGGCGTGGGATCTATGGAGGTCGGGCTTCAAGCTAGCTATAGCCTTAGACCGTAGAGCCATAAGCAGCTTAAGGCTCCCTCCCTCAATTAAAATTAAGGTTGAGCCCGGGTCGTTAATGGAATCTATAAGGAGAGCCTCGTCCCTAGCTAACTATGCCTTAATCATAGCTCCGCCTATGGCGGGGATCCATGCTTCATTAACGGCGCTGCTTGAAGAGCTTGGACTTAATGTATTGGGTCCTTCAGCCTCCAGGATAGCTGAGGTAACTGACAAGGCTAGGTTAATGCACACCTTGTCTTCGCTGGGGTTGAGGACCCCTAAGACCGTGACCTTGTCCTCTAAGGACCTCGACGGCCTACTGGAGGCAGCGGATGAGTTGGGTTATCCTATGGTGATAAAGCCAAGGGATGGCGCTGGCTGTGAGGGGATCTATGTGGTGAGTGCGCATAGTCAGCTAGAGCTGGTGGCTAGGGGTATAGTGAGCTCTCCAAGTCCCTATATAGCCCAGGAGGCTATTAGAGGGATCCACGCGAGTGTGAGCTTGATATCCAACGGCCACGTGGCTAAGCCTCTAAGCCTAAACGCCCAGTTTATAGAGTGGGGCTTTAAGCCGGAGTACCTAGGAGGGTTAACTCCACTCAATCATCACCTAGCCGAGCGGGTCCTTGAAGAGTCTAGGAAATGTGTCGAAGCGCTTAGGCTTAAGGGGTATGTGGGGGTGGATGTGGTCATCGATGAGGCGGGGCCATGTATAGTCGAGGTAAACCCGAGGCTGACTACCTCCTACGTCGCGGTGACGTCAGCCTTCAGCTTTGACCCTAGCCTAGGCGCCTGCATAGTTAAGGCCTGCGCTGGGGATCTCGATCCACGCGCCGTAACCTCGACCTTAAGGGGTTACTGCGCGCTGATGAAGGTCCTAGCTCCTAGAGAGGTCAACCTGGATGAAGACTTCGCCTCTAAGCTTTGGTCCTTTAAGGGTGTTTACGCAGTGGCTCCGCTTACAGGGTTGATTCAGCCTGGCCTGCCCGTAGCCTTAGTGAGGGTTACGAAACCGTCGCCTAAGTCGGCTGAGCGGTCTTCTCGCTTAATCGCTAACAAGGTGACCTACGCGCTTCAAGTCCTCAGGCCTCAGCAGTCCTCGATGTATCGCGGTCCCGACCAAGACTCCTTGAACTCCAATACCGCTTAGCTTAACTAGGTCGTCTAGCCCTCTAACTCCACCTCCAACAAGTAGCCTAAGCCCGGTGGCCTCGAGTATCTCCCTAGTGAGCTTTAAGTCAACCCCCCTCAAGGTCCCAACATCGTCTAGACATATCAATAGTGCCTCACCTAGCCCAGCTCCCTTAACTCTTCGAGCAGCCTCTAAGGGGCTGCTAAGGTCTAAGTTTCTGGCTAGTAGCCGTCCGCCCTTAACGTCTATGCTAGCGACCACCCTGTCCGGGCCCAACTCACTTGCTATTTTCCTGAGCTCGTCGAAGCTTCTCAAGGTCTCCGTGGCCGCCACGACTCGGTCTACGTGGCGGCTTAGGTTTAAGGCGTCCTCGAGGCGCTCTACTCCCGCGTCTACCATTACCTTAATCCCTAGTCCTCGAAGCCTACGGTATAAGTCTATGTTAGGTTCTTTCCCTTCTATAGCGTCTAAGTCAGCTAGGTATACTTCGTCTAGGCTGTAGAGGTCCCTAAGGAACCTAGCCACCTCGACGGGGTTGGGGGAGGGGCAGTACCAGGTGGTTAGAGGTGCGTATTCTTCGCGTTTACCCTTAAAGGCGTGTACGGCTACTCCTCCTTTAATGTCTAGCACAGGAACTATCTTCATGAGACCCCCTCGAGGACTCTCCTACCCCTCTCAGTAACCTCATAGATCTTCCTACGTCTACCCCTTACCACCTCCACTCCTATGTCCCTGATTAAGCCCATCTCCTCCAACTCAGATAGGTGTTGATAGAGGCTAGGAGGCTTAAGTTCAAGTCCAGCTTTTTTAAGCCTCAGTAGAAGCCCATATCCGTGTAGGGGCCTAGCTAAGAGCGTTTTCAATATTAGTAGCTTAGTTCTGCCCAGCTTTGCTTGGGGCTTAACGCTGATAAGTAGCTTCTCAGCTCGGCTACTTGCCAGCGACGCAGCGGTTTTAGGGTCCTTGAGCCCCTCCCCCGTAATGACACATACTACCCTCTCGCTTCTATCTATTCTACCCTCATCTAGCAGCTTAGCTAGGCCTGCTATGGTCGAACTAGCGGCTGGCTCTGAGAAGATTCCTTCAAGCCTCGCCAGCCTCTTCATAGCCTCCAAGGCCTCCTCGTCGCTTACAGCCACTGCGTAGCCCCCAGAGCTCCTAATAGCCTCTAAGGCCGCGTCCCCGTGAGGTGGATCCTTGAGGCCTATGTCCACCAGCCTCGTGTCGACTTCCTCCACGGGCTCCACGTGGCTAAGCCCCTCCTCAAAGGCCTTGACAATCGGGGCGCAGCCCCTAGGCTGGACTCCCACTATGCGGGTGTTGACCTCACTAAGCACCCCTAGCTCGACCATCTCCTTGAGCCCCCTCCAGGTCATGTATACGTGCCCACCGCTGCCCATGGGCATAACCACGACGTCAGGAGCCTGCCAATCTAGCTGGTTGCATACTTCCCAGATAGTAGTCTTTAACCCCTCTAGGAAGAAAGGATCCTGGGCTGACACGAGGTATCCTTGTTGGCGCGCCGCCTTGCTTTGAGCCTCCTCTAGGCTCTCGGTAAACCTTACGTCAGCTCCATAAGCCATCATCTGGTATAGCTTACCTAAGTCTACCCTTAGCGGGACGTATATCAAGCACTCGACGCCCGCCTTGGCTGAGTAGGCTGACAACGAGGCCCCTAGATTGCCCGTCGAGACGCAGACCACCCTGTTCAGCTTTAATCGTAGGGCCCTAGTTAAAGCCACGGAGGCTCCTCGATCAAGGAAGGACCCTGTAGGATTGGTGGTCTCATCCTTAATTAAGAGCTCACGCAGCCCGAGAACCTCGTTAAGCTTAGAGCACCTATGTAGAAAGGTACCGCCTTCACCCAGCGAAACAATCCTCCATCCAGGCTCGACGGGCAAGACCTCTAAATATCTCCACTGGTTAAAGCCCCTAGAGTCAAGGGCTTTGCGGGACACTTTAAGCGAGGAATAATCGTACTCTACGCTCAGCGTCGATCCACAGACTGAGCAAACCGTTGTAGGGTGATCTAGGGGGTAAGTCCTTAAACAGGACCTGCACCTCAGTTCAGGCACAGGCCTATATTTAGGTTAAAGCTTAAATAAAGCTGACTCCCAAGTCCTCGCGATGAAGGCTAGGAAGATCAGCCTCACAGCTCTATTCACAGCCTTGGTCTGCGCCTTTACCGTCTCTTTCCAAGTGTATATACCGGCCACGAAGGGCTACTTCAACGTGGGGGAAGTAATGGTCTACACGGCGGCGTTAGTGGCTGGCCCCTGGATAGGTGCCTTCGCAGGAGGGGTTGGTTCAATGCTGGCCGACCTGCTGACGGGCTTTGCTATCTACGCACCCGCTACACTGGTTATTAAGGGGGCTGAGGGCTTCGTAGTGGGCTGGCTTAGCAGGGTTAAGATATTTAGGTCGCAAAGGGCCTGGAGAGTTCTATCAGTGGTTGCGGCTTTAGCCGTGGCCTCGCTGCTATCCTTAGTGGCCCCTTACTATGTAGGCGTAGCGGAGGTATCGGTGGGACCATCAAGCCTCTTCCTAGCCTATACCGAGCTCTCTACGCCTAATCTAACGGTTAAGTTGGAGATACCACTATACTTCTGGTTGCTCTTAGCTTCACTGTCGGCTCTAGCTATAATCTACGCTGGCTTTAAGACCAATCCCGAGGTCGGCTGGACAGCTGTCTCGGTGTCCATAGGGGGCTTCATAATGGTCGCTGGATACTACCTCTATGAGCAACTGTTCATGGGGGTGGCTGCCTTAGCTGAGGTACCCTTCAACGTAGCCCAGTTCCTCATAGGGCTGCTCGTAGCTATACCCTTAGCTAGGGCCATTAAGAGGGCTGTCCCCTCGCTGCTCAGCTAACACAGCGAGCAGTTTATATATCACTAGCTCAGGAACCGCGCAGCGGCCAGTTTTAAGGATGAGCGCTACTTGCGCCTCCTTTTAACTGGCCAGCACGTAGAGGAGGTAGAGGAATGTTTAGAGGAGGGCCACGAGCAGCCAGGAAGCCTGTCAGCTTAGGCAGAGAGTACGACGTAGAGATCACGGAGATAAGCCGGAGGGGCGACGGCCTGGCTAGGGTTGAGGGCTTCGTGGTCTTCGTGCCCGGCACGAGGCCAGGCCAGCGCGTAAGAGTGAAGATCACGAGGATGGGCAACAGGTACGCCGTGGCCGAAGTGGTCAGCGGTTAGCTCAGAGCTTAAACCTTATACTTCCCCCTACCTAGCCTTTTTACGCCCTCGTGGGCGGTGCCCCGCCCTTGAAGCTACTCGTCAGCGTAGTGGACGCTGAGGAGGCTTTAGAGGCCCTACGAGGAGGCGCCGATATAATAGACGTTAAAAACCCCCTCGAAGGCTCTCTAGGTGCTTGTCCTCCTAGAATCGTCAATGAGGTTAAGGAGGCCGTAATGGGTAAGGCCGAGGTAAGCGCTGCGATAGGCGACGCCCCTAACCTACCAGGTACAATTTCACTGGCTGCGTTAGGAGCCGCTGTTAGCGGTGCTGACTACGTTAAGGTCGGGGTCTATGGGCCTAAAAGCCTCGAAGACGCGGTGACTCTACTCAAGGGGGTTAGAGAGGCTGTTAAGTCCTATAGCGATAGGGTCAGGGTGGTAGCTGCAAGCTACGCTGACTACCTGAGGTCGGGGTGTTTAGACCCAGGTAAGGTGCTAGAGGCGGCCTATAAGGCGGAGGTGGACGTATGGATGGTCGACACTAAGGTTAAGGATGGCAAGACGTTGTTCCACTTTATGGATCCAGGGCTACTGAAATCCATGGTGAATAAGGCCCACGAGCTAGGCTTAATGGCCGCTATAGCTGGCTCCCTGACGCATAGAGAGGCTCCTCTAATATGTGAGACGGGAGCTGATGTGGTCGGGTTTAGAGGCGCAGCGTGTGAGGGAGATAGGGTCAACGGCAGGGTTAGGGCACACCTCGTGAGGAGCCTGAAACTTAAAATAGCTTGACATCGACTTAACGCCAGGATGGCTAATAGGGCTGAGAGGTTAGCCGAGAAGTTCAAGGCCAGTGAGGCTTACGCTTCACTGAAGGTGCCGCGCGACATATTCTTCGTGGTTAGGTGTGATGGTAGGTCCTTTAAGGAGCTATGCGATAGAGCGGGCTTCGCTAAGCCCTTCGACCTGAGCTTCGCTAAGATAATGGTTTCATCGGCGAAAGCAGTCTATGAAGGAGGTTTCAACCCTCTCTTCGCATACATACATTCAGATGAGGCCAACTTCCTCTTTAACGGCGAGCTCTCGTTTAATCGGAGGGTGGAGAAGCTAGTGTCAGTAATACCCAGCTTAATGAGTAGTAGGGCGGCCTTAGAACTATATAAGGCTCTAGGCGTAGAGCTGCCTCTATCCTTCGACGCCAGGGTGGTCTTGCTGGATAGATCTAGGGTCGTCGATTACTTCGTCTGGAGACAGATGGAGGCTTGGAGAAATCACGTGAACTCCTACGCCTACTACGTTCTTTTATCTAAAGGCGTCAGCCCCGAGGAGGCTTCACGTAGGCTTAAGGGGTTAAAAGCTCCACAGCTCCACGAGCTTGTATTTAAGGAAGCTGGCTTAAACCTGGCTTCAACCCCCACGTGGCAGCGTAGAGGCGTAGCGCTAGCATGGATTAAGGAGATTAAGGAAGGCTATGACCCCATTAAGGGGGGCCCTGTACAGGCGGTCAGGATTAAGTTAAGGGAGGTGTGGGAGCTCCCCGTATTCAATAGCGAGGAGGGTAGAAAGCTCATCGAGGACTCTGTGAAAGCCAGGCTCAAGGAGTCTGAAGGCTAACTAACACCGCGTGAGGTTACTCAGGAATTATCCTTGTACACCTGACTGGGAGTCCTTCCATGAATCTTTGAAGGTTGCCCTTAACCAGGCCGCTTAAGACATAGCATGTGATCCTCGACCTAATCAAGATAACTGGGGTGTACGTGTCTATACAGGACTCTCTAGCCTTCATAAGCTTGGAGGCTTCCACCTCTTCAAGCAGCTTACCCTCTTCCACGACTCCCTCGACGTCTTTAACCAACAGTAGCTTAGAGATACCTAGCCGCTCAGCAATCCTAGCCGCAATAGCGTCGCTAGTAACGCTCCACGAGGGAGGCAGTTGATGATCCTCTCGGACCTCAACATAGGGTAGAAGCAACGCCGACCGGTCATCTAAGTCACTCAGCCTAGCAATAACTCTAACATTAGGGATTAAGTCGGCTAGTAACAGCCCATACTGTTCCATGGCTAAGAGGGCCATTAAGTGCGAGGTGAGGGGTTTAAGCCTAAGCCTCTCGTCGATCTTCCTCACTAGGTCAGCGAAGGCTCCTCCTCCAGGTACGACCAGCACTAGGTGTCTAGCCATCACCTCTCCTAGCTCCTTGCAGAAGTCGTGGAGCTTAGCCTCGTTCTTTAAGAGGCTTCCTCCCACTTTAATTACTGCCTCTGGGTGAATGGCAGCTCACCTTCAAGCCCCTTAGATCTAATCTAATCTCCTCGTCGATAGCCATTAAGCCTGCACCCAGGGCTGGTACCATTCTCGACGCTGGTCCTACTAAGTCTTTAAACCTATGGACCTTCCTGATCCCTACTTCTCTGAGCGCTGGCTCAGCTATGAAGTCAGCTCCTAGGCCCGCTGTCGCGGCTGGGGGCTTAATCCCATATTCTTTTATTAACCTGCCGTAGACCTGCAATAAGGCCTCGGCCACCATGTTCAGCTGCTTACGGTACACATACTTAGCTACGTCAATTATCTCCTCCTCGCTGAGCATCTCGTGGTCAGCACATACAACCCTCGCTAGCCTCGCTAATGCCTCCTCCCGGCTCCGCCCCCTTCCGTCCGCTGTGTCGACGCTGTAGTCTCCCTCAGAGATATGCCCTAAGACGAGGTGTACGTCACCCGTAGTGGCGAAGAGCTCCGAGGAAGTCCTAACCATCATCCCTCTAAGCGGGACCTTATCGACCACGGTGGCCACGTTAGTTCTTAAGGCCCCTGTATAGACGAGTTCGCCTAGGGCCAACTTCTCAAGGTCATTCAGTCCCTTAGCTACAACTTCCCCCTCCACCACGGGTATTATGCTGGTTGTCGTACTACCTACATCCACCACCACGCAAGTGTCCAGCAGCTTAGCGGCCAACCACCCCGTAGCGGCCCAATTAGCCGCCGCGACCTCCATGAACCTTTCCCTAGCTTCATCAGGGCTCAACAGCGACCCCTTAACCCCCACTACCCTTATGCGGGGGTCCTTGAAGGCCTTCTCGACGGCCTCAATGACATGGTGGACCCCTTCACGCTTACAGTAGTAGACATCGGATAGCTCAGCAGTCATAGTTAGCCCCACCAGCTTAATGCCCCTCACACCCCTGCTGAGCCTCCTTAGCTCCTCCTCAAGCTTTTCTTTACCCACCTTCCAAAGGGGTAGGTAGAGGCTCTTCACCTCAACGGTTAGCTGTTCTCCTTTCACTTCGATGAGGCAGGACTTTAAGTTGGCACCCCCAACGTCGAGGCCAAGAGCCTTCAACGTCCCTCTTCCCTGGCGGCCCTTAGCTTATCTATCCTCTCTTTAATCATCTCATAGAGCAGCTTGGGGTCCGCTTTCATCCTAGTCAACTTTAGGACATGGCCGACTAAGTGATGTATCACCTTCTCCTCCTTTAAAGCTGCCTCCACATCCTCCTTCTCCTCCTCCAACACCTTCTCGACGGCCTCCTCGAGCACCGCTCTATCAGCTATCCTCTGCAAGCCTTCTTCAGCCACCATTTGCTCTGGGCTCCTACCAGTCAACACGATGTCTCTTAACATGTACTTGGCGGTCTTCTCAGTAATGACGCCCTCCTCTACCATGTTCACCAGCTCGGCTATGTGCTTCGGTGTCACCTTAGCCTCGGTTAAGTCGATGCCGTGGTAGTTGAGGACGCCCAGTAGCGCATGGACTATGAACTTAGAGGCCTTAACTGGGTCTTTACAAGCCGCCGCCGTCTCCTCAAAGAAGTCGGCCAGAGCCTTACTGCTAACCAGCACGGCGGCCTCGGCCTCAGGTAGGCCGTACTGTCTGATGAAACGCTCTCTCCTAGCGTCGGGCAGTTCAGGTAAGGTCCGTTTCACCGCATCTATGAACTCCGGGGTGAGCTCTATGGGGACAAGGTCGGGCTCGGGGAAGTATCGATAATCCATTTCCTCCTCCTTGACTCTGAGGGTTACCGTGACCCCTCTAGCCTCATCCCAATGTCTGGTCTCGCGCTCAATCTTCAACCCCATCCTCATGAAATTGCGCTGCCTGAGGAGCTCAAATTGAAGGGCCTTCTCAACCTCCTTAAACGACGATATGTTCTTAACCTCTATCCTTGCCCCACCGGCCACCGATATGTTGGCGTCGCACCTCATAGCTCCCTCTAAGCTACCATCGAACACGCCTAAGTGTTCGAGTATGGAGCGTAGTTGTTGTAGAAACAGCCTTGCCTCCCTCGGCGACTCTAGGTCTGGCTCAGTTACGATCTCGACGAGCGCCACCCCAGCCCTATTATAATCTACCAGGGTATACGGGGACTCGAGAATGCTTCCCTTATACACCAGCTTACCAGGGTCCTCCTCTAAGTGGACCCTCCTAATCCTTACCTCCTTCTTTACGCCCCCCAAATTGAGTAGGACCTTGCCGTTGACGCCTATAGGGTAGTCATACTGGGAGATCTGAAAGTTCTTCGGTAAGTCCGGGTAGAAATAGTTCTTACGGTAGAACAGCACCTTCCTCGAGATCTGGCAGTTTAGGGCTAAGGCTACCTTGACAGCGTCCTCTATCGCCTTCCTGTTCACAACCGGCAGTGAGCCTGGTAAACCTAGGCAGGTTGGACATACGTGAGTGTTGGGAGGCTTACCTCTATAGTCAGCTGGACACCGGCAGAACAGCTTGGTTTTAAGGTTCGTTAATTGACAGTGAATCTCTAACCCAATCCTTACTTCAGACACAGGCGTTCGCTCAGGTAGGCTCCCTATATAGCTTTAGCCGTAGGACACACGCCTTAACTCTCTGTGAGCTCCTTCAGGCGCTGTGCGCCACCATCGATAGCCGCCGCTGACGTGGCTTTCAACCGGATCAAGCTTAACAGTGATGGGTGAGAGGCTGAAGGACCGGTCTCGCAGGGGGGCCTAACGTTCAGGCTGAGTCGTGGAGGTTTAGGCACGTAGAGGTATATGGGGCCGTAGGAGGTGGGCTTAACCGTTAAAGGCTCCATCTTCGGTAAGGGATTCCTGAAACATAACACCCTAACTCCCTCCCTAACCTCAGAGCGGACCTTGTTTTCGATCCTAGCTAAGGCTTTAGGCGTCAGGTAGGTGTAGATGATGCCGGCTAGGCTTAAGTCTGCGTCTATGAAATCTTAGTTGTATACTTCAACCCGGTCGGCCAAGCCTTCAGCCTCGACTTTGTCCCTCGAAAGCTTAAAGAGCTTTCCATCGACCTCGTAGCCTATACATCTAAGCCCTAGCCTAGAGGCCATTATTAGGACAGTTCCGTCGCCCGAGCCTAGGTCGATGAGGACCTCGCCTGGCTCTGCGTTAGCGCCTCAACAACAACGTCTGGAGGGGTCCTCGCGAAGGGGGGCTTCGAGCCTGGCAAGGTGCTTAAAGAAAGGGGTCTCATGGAGGCTCGAATACTCCATGAGACCGGTCCAGCTTAACTAGCGTGAGAGAGCAAACTAAAAGGTTGCTGACTTAGCTAAGCGGGGGCTTTCTCTCGTAGATTCTTAATTCGTCCTCTAAGGCTAAGGCTATCTTGAATAGCCTCTCTTCATCGAAGTAGTTACCGATAAGCTGGAGGCCTACGGGCAACCCGTCCACGAAGCCGCAGGGCACTGAGAGCGCTGGTAAACCTGCTAGGTTAACTGGGACCGTGTCCACATCCATCATGTACATGGAGAGGGGGTCCTTCACCTTCTCGCCCAGCTTAAAGGGGGGAGTGGGCATGGTGGGTGAAGCAACCACATCAAACTTGCTCAGTATCTCCTGAAAGTCTCGCTTTACTAGCGCCCTGACCTTTAACGCCTTCAAGTAATACCTCCCATAGTACCCAGCGGAGAGGGCGAAAGTCCCCAGGATTATCCTACGCTTAACTTCAGGCCCAAATCCCTCCTCTCTAGTCCTCGCATACACCTCCGACCAATCTCCCTCCACCTTAGCCCTATAGCCGTATCTCACCCCGTCGTACCTCGCCAAGTTAGAGCTTGCCTCAGACATAGCTATGACATAGTAAGCCGCCAGCGAGTATTTCAGGTTAGGCATGGAGACTTCGCTGTAGGAGGCCCCAAGCTCCTCGAGCTTGTGGATGGCTCTCCAAAATCGCTCCTCCACCCTTGGGTCTACTCCGTGGACGAGCTCCTTGGGCACAGCCAGCTTAACCCTGCTAGCATCTCCCTCTAAGCTCTCGGGCTCAAGGCGCCTAGGAGGCTCTAGGGTGGTCGAGTCCCTAGGATCCCTCCCAGCTATGACGCTGAAGAGTAGTGCACAATCCTTAACGGTCCTAGCTATCGGCCCTATCTGCTCTAAGCTACACGCGTAGGCGATAAGCCCGTACCTGCTAACAGCCCCATAAGTAGGCTTAAGCCCTACGACCGAGCAGAAGGCGGCAGGGCACCTTATGGAGCCGCCCGTATCGGAGCCGAGGGCTAGCGGAGACATTCTGGCGGCCACTGCCGCGGCGGAGCCGCCGGAGGATCCACCTGGCACACGGTCGAGGCTCCACGGGTTCCTTGTAGGGCCGTAAGCGCTGTTCTCCGTCGAGCTGCCCATGGCGAACTCGTCCATGTTCGTCATTCCCATTACTATGCCTCCCTCGGCCTTGATTTTAGCTATCGCTGTGGCGTCATACGGCGGCCTATACCCGGCTAGGATCTTGGAGGCGCACGTAACCTCGACACCCTTCACACAGATGTTATCCTTGACCGCTATGGGTAGGCCAGCCAGCCTCCCTAGCCTCTCCTCCCTCTTAACAGCTATGTCCACCCTCCTAGCTTCTTCCAGCGCCTTCTCCTTAGTTAGCCTGAGGAAGGCGTTGACCTTAGCGTCGTTCTCCTCGACGCGGCTATAGAAGGCCTCGACAACCTCCACTGCCTCAATATCGCCTCGCTTAATCGCGTCGACTAGTTCTAAGGCTGTTAGGTCACAGATCTTGGACGACGTCTCTAGGTCACCATTCTCGGCGCTTCTATATAGTTGCCCTCTTTAAGGGGGGCGTTGCTTAAAGCTTCATCAACGCTTAGCGTCTCGCCTGGTTCGTCATCTCTCATCACGTTGACTAAATCGAGCACGTGGAATAAAGGCTCCACGTTCTCGGTGGGTGCCTCGTCAAGGATCTTAAAGTAATCAAGGATCTTTGAGAGCTGGCCCACATACTCCTTAATCTCATCCTCACTCAGCTTTAACCTGGCCAGCCAGGCTAAGTGCTTAATGGTCTCCTCGTTAATCTCCGCCAAAACTTACACCGGGAGGCCTTTAATGAATCTCTCTATAAAAGGTTGTCTCAACGTGTTGTTGAGGCGATGGGGAAGCACCTGATTAGCTGGCCTTCGTTGAGGCCGTGGCTAAAGCTTATGACCAGAGGCTATAATAGGGGACCTTGACTCATACTGTGGATAGGCTTGGGCGTACAGCTAGCTAAGCTCGTGGCTAAGAGGGTGGTGGAGCTATCGAGCCTTAAAGGTAGGAGGTTAGCGGTTGACGCTAATAACGTGCTTCATCAGTTTTTAGCGCTCGTTAGGAAGCCTGATGGCTCCCTCTTGACAGACCCGGCAGGGAGAGTTACATCGCACCTAGTAGGGTTGGCTTTTAGGGCCACGAGGTTACTATACGAGTACGACGTGGATCTCGTGTTCGTCTTTGACGGCAGGCCTCCTAAGTTAAAGGAGGCCGAGGTGGCTAAGCGTAAGCTAGCTAAGGAGAAGGCTGAGAGGGAATGGCGTGAGGCTCTGGCTAGAGGCGACTTAGCTAAGGCCTTCTCTAAGGCTGTGGTCACCGGCAGGTTAACCAGGGAGATGGTGGATGACGCTAAGAGACTGCTTAAGCTCCTAGGTATCCCCTTTATAGAGGCTCCTCAGGAAGCCGAGGCTCAGGCAGCCTTCATGGCTAGCCGAGGCGATGTATGGGCCAGCAATAGCCGTGACTACGACTCGCTACTCTTCGGCAGCCCGAGGCTCGTAAGATACGTAACCATCTCAGGCACAGAGTTCCTGCCTAGCAAAGGAATCGTGAGACCCCTTAAACCCGAGATAATAGAGCTTGAGGCTACCCTAAAGCTGCATGGATTAACCAGAGAGCAGCTCGTAGATATAGCTATACTTTTAGGGACGGACTTTAACGAGGGAGTTAAAGGCGTAGGCCCCATAAAGGCCCTCAAGCTAATTAAGAGCTACGGTAGGCTTGAAGCCTTGCCCCCAACCATTAAGTCTAAACTGCCACCTAACTACGAGGAGGTCAGAGAGATTTTCCTCAACCCCAAGGTCACCGCGGACTACTCCATTAGCTACGGCGGCCTTGACGAGGAGGGGCTCAGAAGATTTCTCTGCGACGAAAAAGGCTTCTCGGAGGAGAGAGTGGAGACCTTGATTGAGAGGATGAGAGCTTTCTACTCCAAGAAGCGCCAGCTAAGCCTTGAACGATGGTGGAGTTAAGCTAAAGTGTCGTTGCCGCCCTGAAAATAGGGGTTTCCGAGTGGCCGAGCTAAGGCTAGGGACCTCAGGCTGGTCCTATGCGGACTGGTGTGGACCTTTCTATGAGAGCGACAAGAGGATGCTCCATCAATACTCCGAGGTTTTCAATACAGCAGAGATAGACTCGACGTTTTACAGCTATCCTTCTCCAAACACCGTTAAAGCGTGGGTTAGGTCCACCCCGAAGGACTTCGTCTTCGCCGCTAAAATACCTAGGCTAATAACCCATGAGAGGGAGCTAAACGTTAAGCTGGGGGTTGAAGGAGACCTTAAACGCTTCCTGGAGCTCCTAAAGCCTCTTAAAGACGCCGGCAAGCTTGGACCTCTTCTCTTCCAGCTACCCCCCTCGCTTAAGCTAGACCTCGACAGGCTCGAGGGGGTCTTGAGGATACTGCCCGACGGCTACCTTTTCGCTGTGGAGTTTAGGGACACCTCATGGCTAAAAGAGGAGGTCTTCAAGCTGCTTAGAGAGTACGGAGTGGCCTACGTGGTGGTCGATGAACCTCTCCTACCCCCTATAACAGTGGTCACGTCTAGCTTCACCTACGTAAGGTGGCATGGAAGGGGGTCTAGGCCCTGGTATAACTACCACTATAGCCGCGAGGAGCTTGAGCCCTGGGTCGATAGGTTGAAGGAGCTGAGCTCTAAGGTTAAGGTCCTCTACGGCTACTTCAACAATCACTTCCATGCCTACGCTGTCAGCAACTGTTTAATGATGTTAAAGATGCTCGGCGTGCTCACCCCTAAACAGGCTGAGGCCTTAAAGAGGATTGAAGGCTTCTTTGCCGGTAGGCGAACGGTGCCGCCACCCGTAGCGCTGGTTAAGAGGGGAGGTATGGAACTGTACACAATACTCTCGAGTAACGACCCAGCTAGGCTGCTGGAGCTGTTTATGGATTCCCGTAGGCTTAAGAGAGTCGCTGAGATACTCGACGCTGAGGTTGTAGTGGAGGAGCTCGACGATAAGGTGGTTAGAGCTAGGGTTAAGGAGTACACCGTGGTAATAGATCTCGACTCGAAGCAACTACTTCATGACTGCGCTGATTGGAGCCGAGTAGCGCCTTCAAGACAGTTCTGCAAACATGTCGGCAAGCTCTTCCTAAAGCTACCCAGAGACCTGGCTTGCAACCTTCTAAGGCAGCTATACGATGAGAGGGAACAATGGACCTTCAGGCCCCTAGTAGGTGAGGATGAGTAT
>CAZVDL010000008.1:0-64209 GCA_964626365.1 uncultured Nitrososphaerota archaeon | reverse complement strand
CGCGGCCGGGACTATGTTAACTAGGTGGGCTAGTCCGCCAGCTAGGCAGTGCACATACTCCTCTACCCCCTTAGCCACCTCGGCCGCGCCCAGCTCCATGACTACGTCGCCCAGCTGAACTATAACCGCGGCTATGAGGAGGCTCTTTAAGTCCCGGTGACGCGCAGCTACTAATGCACCGATGAGCATCATAACGGTTCCCACGTAGAGGACGGGGGTCAAGAGCCCCATGGCTAGGGCGCCAGTCAGGGAGAGGAACGCTATGCCCGCTATGGTCAGCGCCCTAGCCTCTACTAACCTAGCTAGGCCGATGTAAGCCAAGTCGATCCCGCCACGCTTCATGAAGGCGTAGAGGGGCGCTATAGCTGAGGCGAAGTTAAGATAGAAGGGGCCGGGCCCTATCCTAGCTCTCTCTAGGCTTAGGTAAGGTTCCTCTACTTCACCACCTGTAAAGGGCATAGTTGCGTCGGTGGCCACCGTCACGGGTTTAAAGGAGGCCTTATAGATCGCGTAGCCAATGAGCAGTGAGATTGAGATTATGAGGGCGAGTATCAAGGCTTCGTAGAACCCGATTGGAGTAGCAAAGCCTAGGAGGAGGTAGCTGGGGGCTCCAGCTCTTACTATCAGGGTAACGGCAGGGTTGATTAAGGTATCAAGGAGTAGTCTCGGCGCTACGCCGAGGATTATGCAGAGCGCGGCTAAGATGATGAGCGGTATCTGCATGGTTAAAGGTACCTCTCTAACCCCCTCTAACCTGCTGGGCCGGAGCCCAAAGAAGGCTGAGTGGAGCATTTTAAGCACGGAGGCGAGGGTAATCGCGCTGCCGAAGAGGGCTAACGCACAGTATATCGCGTACACTCCCCCTATAAGGCCCCCCTCAGCTAAGGCCCTCTGAAGCGCTCCTTCATAGATAAGTAGCTTGCTCGCGAAGCCATTAAATGGTGGCACTCCTGCTAGAGCCAGGCCGCCGATGATCATGCAGGCCGCAGTCACCGGCATGTTTCTAGCTAAGCCACCCATCTCGCTCAGTTTCTTAGTGCCGGCTGCGTAGATTAAGCAGCCAGCGCCAAGGAAGAGCAGGCCCTTGAAGATGGCGTGATTGAAGAAGTGGAAGAGGGCACCAGCTATACCCACCGCCGTACCTATGCCTAGGCCGAGGAACATGTAGCCAATCTGGGCGGCAGTATGGTAAGCTAGGAGCCTCTTAATGTCGTCCTGTAACCAGGCCCCCGCGGAGCACACGGTGAGGGTGATGGCCCCCACCGTAGCCATGGCCAAGTCCAAGGGGGCTTTAAGCGGCGTAAATACAACTAGCTGGGCTGACCTAGCCATTAGGTATACACCGGCCTTAACCATGGCCGCCGCGTGGAGGAACGCGGTCACGGCGGAGGGCGCGACCGTGGCGTCAGGGAGCCATGTATGTACGGGGAGTTGCACGGACTTAGCCATGGAGGCGACGAGGAAGAGGGGCATCGCCGCGGCTAAAGCTAGTAGCGGAGCCGCTGAGGTTAAGTTAGGTAAGTCTAAGGAGACCTGTCCCTGTGCTAATAAGGCCAAGATCCCTAGGATTATGCCTACGCCACAGGCGTGGGTTATCATTAAGGCCTTCATGGAGGCCCTGGCGCTCTCGGCCTTACTCAGGTAGAACCCTATAAGGCCGTAGGAGCAAAGCCCTACAAGTTCCCAGAATACGAAGAGTAGCAATAGGTTTCCTGCCAAGAACAGGCCTATCATCGACCCTTGGAAGAGTAGCATCAGTGCGAAGAATCTAGCATGCCCTCCAGGCTCGTGGGCCATATCAGCTACTGAATACAGTATAGCCAGGAAGCCGAAGAAACCGGCTATTGCCACGAATAACGCTGATAGAGCGTCGCCGTAAAGGAGGAGGCCTATATCGATGCCGCGGGCTTTAAGGAACCCAGCCTCTATGGCTACCGGCCCTAGCTGTAGGATCAAAATGGTAGCCCATGATGAGACCAGGAAAGTTAGAAACGCGAAGAAGGCTGCAAGGTAAGCCTTAGCCTTGTAGGGAGCTTTATGTAAGATCGAGGTTATGAAGCTCCCCACGAAAGGCAGGATAACTGAGGATATGAGGGCTAGCTGGACGTCCATGGTCTCACCCATAGATCTTAGACCTAAGCTCCAAGGCGGTATCCTTAGGATACGCCCTTAAGGCTCCCGAGGAGCAGAACTTTACGCACTCAGGGTCTCCATCGCATAGGTCGCATTTACCTGAGACCCTCCTAAGCTCGTCAAAGACAGGCACCGACAGGGGACAGGCATAGTTACATGATTTGCAGCCTACGCACTTCACCCTATTGATCCTAACTATCCCTAAATCGTCCTTCCAGATAGCTCCTGACTGGCAAGCAGCCATGCATAGTGGTTCTTCGCAGTGTAGACAGTAAATGGCTTGGACCTGGCCGGTGGTTGGGTCTAGGAAGTGCCTAATATATGACCTCGCATATCCAGCCTCGCCATAGTGTTTAAAGGAGCAAGCAATCTCGCAGGCTCGGCAGCCGGTACATTTGGAGGGGTCAAACACTAGTTTGAGCCCCGCCACTTTTCCCGTCCTCCTCGGGAGCTGGCGGCCCTAAAATATACTTCCCTTAAAGCACTTTCGCTTCTGTATACACATCGCCTCTCGGCCTAAGTATGCATAGCTTTGTATTACCTAGAACAACTTAGCCCTACTTTAACAGCTGGGGCCCCACTAATCCCGTCTATGCCTCTTCTTCGCGCGTTTAAGCCGGTTCGAGCTTGATTAGATAGATCGGCTTAGGCTTAAATCAAGCCAGTCTAGCTACGTAAAGTTTCTCAAAAGCTTAGACCTTCCTGAGCACCGCCGACTCCGAGGAGTCCTCTTGAGGGGCAGCATTAACTTAAGCGAGTCTGGGTCGCCGAAATTATGCACTATCGCCTCAACCCAAGCCAGCGTTCTAGCTAGCTTCGTAGCCTTACGGGGATGCACCCTCCACGCTAGAAAGAGCACCTTATTTGCAGCTTTAGCTATCTCTGGACAACAACTCCAAAAGTCAGCGCACACCACCAGGATTCTGTCAAGCGCCTTAAAGCGCTTAGACCTCAGAAACCTTAAGGCTTCCTCCAACACCTTCCAGTTTACATCAACCGCTATGCACAGGTCGGCTTTAAACTCCTCTAAGGCTAGAACGCAGGCCCTAAGATCTCCAGCCCCTATATCCAGCAATACATCTCCGCGCTCAACCTCAAGGAGATTTAAAGCCTCCCTAACCAACTCCACCTTAGTAGGCCACCATACATACTCCCAAGGCTTACTTAGCTGGTCCTCAGGCTTCATCCCCTCTCTTTCAGCCCACCTCAACATGTGTAGGTGGAGCTCGTCGATCAGCCCCAACTTTAGCCTCTCAATAAATAGCTGGGGGCCTTAAAGATAAGAAAAGGTGAGTGGTAGGCTAGATCCTCTTTAACGCAGCTTCAGCTGCTAAGGTTATTGGGCTCCAGGTATCAGCTAGCGGAGGAGTGTAGCAGGTGTCGGCCTTAGCGAGCTCGTAGGCTGTCATACCTTTCTGTATAGCTAGAGATAAGGCGTCAACTCGAGGAGCAACGCCCTCTCCGCCGAGTATTTGGGCCCCTATAAGCTTCATCGAGGCTTTCTCAAAGATCAGCTTCACCCTTATCTCCTTAGACCCTGGGTAGTACTCGGCTCTGGTTCTCCATGGCACGGTGCCTACAACGACGTCAAATCCAGCCTGCTTAGCCTGCCACTCAGTCAGCCCCGTAAAGCCCACCTCGACATCGAAGATTTTAGACACCGCTGAGCCTAAGACGCCTGGGAAGGTAGCATAACCCCCCGCCGCATTAATCCCAGCTACTTTTCCTTGCTTCACCGCCACGGTCCCCAGCTGGCATAGGATGGGCTGCATGGTAACCAAATGTACACTCTCTACGCAGTCCCCCGCGGCGTAGATGTCGTCTACGCTAGTCTTCATCCTGGCGTCCACCTTGATACCTCCCGTCACTCCTAACTTACACCCAGCCTTCACCGCCAGGTCGGTGTTGGCTCTTACGCCCACCGCCATGATTACTAAGTCCGCGTCTATGGTCTCACCTCCAGCCGCCACAGCCTTTACATGGTTGTCGCCGAGTATCTCCTCAGCCTTGGTGCTAAGCATTAGCCTCACACCGTGTGCTGTTATCCTGGACTGAAGGATCTTGGCCATGTCCTCGTCCAATATGGGCCTGAGCACTTGGTGTAGCGCCTCGATGACCGTGACCTTAACGCCCCTCTTCACTAAGCCCTCAGCTGCCTCAAGCCCTACAAGGCCTGCACCCACAACTACGGCGCTCTTGGCCTTTAGCGCCTCCTGCAGTATGGCCGAGGCGTCGTCTATGGTCCTTAGGGGATAGACGCCTTTCTTATCGTGGCCCTTAATTGGCGGCACTATGGCCCTAGCCCCTGTGGCTAGTATCAAGGAGTCGTACTCAAAGCTCTCCTCCTTACCGTCAGGCCCTACCGCCTTAACCACCTTGGCTGAGGGATCCACCTCGGTGACTGTAGTTTTAAGCTTTAGGTCTATCTTCATCATCTTGTAGAACTCGGGCTTGTAGATGACTATGTGGCTGAAGTCGTGGATGTCCCCTCCTATGACGAAGGGTAGAGCGCACCTTGAATAAGCCGGTTTATCCTCAGCGTTTATCAACTTGATGTCAGCGTCTCTGCTAGTCCTTCTAGCGTTGAGCGCAGCGTCTAGACCTGCAGCTCCTCCGCCCACAACCACTATTTTCTTGGGCATGGTCTATCGTCCTTATCTACATGATGCTCTTTAACCATTCAGCCGCCTTTTCGGCGGTCATTAGCTTGTTTAAGTCCTCGTCTAGGTTGCTGGGCTCTATGACCACTAGCCATCCCTTGCCGTAGGGGTCCTCGTTTATTAACGATGGGTTGTTCTGTACCTCACTATTCACCTCTTTAATAGTGCCGGACACCGGTGAAATAAGGTCTACAGCTGCCTTTAGAGACTCGGCGCTGCCGAAAGCGTCTCCAGCGTTGACTGTGGAGCCTGGGTCCAGTAGGCTTATGTTGATGATCTGCTTAAGGTTCTTCTGGGCGTAGTCGGTTATGCCAACCCTAACCTTCCCATCCTCTACCTTGACCCACACGTGGTTCTCGGAGTAGTATAGTCCTTCGCGCACTTCATATTCGCCTACGGTTACCAAGCTTAGCACCCCTCTTAGCTCAAAGCGGAGGTGTATATAGCGCTTAATCGCTTTATCTGGCCACGCAGCCCCTAACCAAAAGCTTTATATTTAAGGGCGCCGCGCCTTTGATGGGGCGATATCACCATAGAGCTCCGCGAAAGGAAGCCCGAACCCGAGTACGACTCTGACTACTGGCTCAAGCTGTACAGACGAGTTTTTGAGAGGCTGGACAAACTAGCTGAGCGCAGCGTCGAAAGCTAAATTGGGCTTCACCGTCCTCTTTTTCTCGCATATGAAGCATAGACTCGTCAGGGTGTCGGCGGGCACAGCCATAGTCCTAGGCCTAGCTAAAGGCTGGCTAAGCGCTAGGCCTAGCACCGCCTACCTCTTAACCTACGTTGAGGGCAGGTGTAGAGCTAACTGTGCCTTTTGCCCTCAAGCTAGGGACAGCTACTCGAGCTTAGAGATGCTGTCAAGAGTTGAGTGGCCAGCGTACCCGATAGACGTGGTGGTTGAGAAGGTTAAGGGGGCTCTAAGGTCCAAGCTCCTCGCTAGGGCCTGCATACAGGTGGTGAATAGGCCTGAAGCCATTGAGCAGGCTCTATGGCTAGCTGAAAGACTGAGTGAGGGCGGCCTTAACCCCGTGTCAGTTTCAACTCCGCCCTTAAGCCTAGAAGGGTTTAAGCGCCTCAAGGAGGCGGGTGTTGAGAGGGCTTCCGTGGCCCTTGACGCCTGTAGCGAGGAGGTGTTCGAGGAGGTTAAGGGCTCCAGGGCAGGTGGGCCCTACTCTTGGAGGAGCCACTGGGAGGCCCTGGATAGGGCCCTTAAGGTCTTCGGCCCGGGGAGGGTAAGCACCCACCTTATTGTGGGTTTAGGTGAGCGTGAGATTGATTTAGCCCGCACGGTGGCTAAGCTCGTAGAAATGGGGGTCACCCCTGCTCTCTTCGCCTTCACCCCCATCCCAGGGACAAAGCTTGAAGGTAAGCCTCAGCCTAGCTTAGCGAGCTACCGTCGAGCTCAGTTATTGAGGTTCTTGTTGGTCAATAGACTAGCCTCGCTTGATGATTTCTCGTTTAATCAACACGGAGAGTTAATTGAGGTGAGAATTAAGGAGCAGGCCCTTGAAGCCGTGAAGAGCGGCGAGCCCTTCAAGACGAGCGGCTGCCCAGGCTGTAATAGGCCCTTCTACAATGAGCGTCCTAGCGGCCCTATATACAACTACCCTAGGCCTCTAAGTAGAGTTGAAGCGGAGGAAGCTTTAAGGGTCTTGGAGGACACCATTAAAATCTCTTGAGCCCGCCCATGCCAAGCAGGCACTATGTTGACTTAAAAACCCTCGAGCCTCGAGCTGTCTCACACGGTGTAGAAGGTGGAGGCGCAAAGGTTCACCTTCCAAGTCGAGGTAAACTGGGATGGCTCCACGGGCGGCGAAGTAAAGTTCGCTAAGCACCCCAGTTTAAGGTTTGATATACCTGAAAGCTTTGGTGGCCGCGGCGCTGGTTACTGCCCTGAAGAGCTATTCCTAGCGTCCATCGCCGCCTGCCTAGTTAACACGTTCGCCTACCTTAGGCCTAAGCTGCGCCTCAAGGCCAAGTCGCTGAGGGTAGAGGCCCTAGACTACGTGATGTTCAAGGACGGAGGCTATAGAGTGTCGGAGGTGAGGTTAAAGGTTAAGATTGAAGTGGAGAAGGGGCAAGCAGAGCTGGCAAGAAGGTGTCTAGGGCTAGCTGAGGAGTACTGTCACATAACTAGGTCTATCAAGCCGTGTATACCGGTCTACGTGGAGGTGGAAGTGCTTGAAACGGCTATATAGGCTTAGACCTTTAACTTAAATTAGGACTCTCCATGTCTGAGGAGTGGAGGCTCCTAAAGACGGGTGCCGGCACCGCTTATTGGAACATGGCGGTTGACGAAGCTATGTTGATAGCTAGGGCTGAAGGAAGGTGCCCTAACACCGTTAGGCTCTACACATGGAGGCCTTCAGCCGTCTCCATAGGCTTCTTCCAGAGCCTTGAGAGGGAGGTGGATGTGGAGGAGTGCAGGAGGATGGGTGTGGATGTGGTTAGGCGGATAACAGGTGGCGGCGCTGTATTCCACGATGAGCATGGTGAAGTAACCTACAGCATAGTAGTGCCTGAGGAGTACCTTAAACGCAGTTTTCCGCACTCATCTATTCAGGAGTCCTACGAACTCCTATGTAAGGGGGTCCTAGAGGGGCTTAAGGAGTTAGGGGTATCGGCTGAGTTTAAGCCGGTTAACGACATACTCGTGTCAGGTCGAAAGATCTCTGGGAGTGCTCAAACTAGGCGTAGAGGCGTGATTCTTCAGCACGGCACGCTCTTATTGAAGAGTGACCTTAAAACCATGTTCAGGGTACTGAAGGTATCAGGCGAGAAGATAAGTGATAAGGCCATTAAGGCAGTGGAGGAGAGGGTGACCAATCTTCTACGCGAGACTGGCAGAGACTTGAAGGTTGACGAGGTGGTTGACGCATTGACTAAAGGGTTTGAGAGAGCTCTAGGTGTAAAGCTCGTTGAGGGCTCCTTAACCCCCTATGAGCTAGACTTAGCTAAGGAGTTGGAACAGAAGTATAAATCTGAGAGCTGGCTTAAACTGAGGTGAACGCTGTGAAGGTGGACGCTGAGCTTAAGGTTCCAGGAGGGAAGCTGGTTAGAGTTGAGCTTGAGGTCGATGGAGGCCTCATCCGTGAAGCAAAGATTACAGGCGACTTCTTCCTATACCCCGAGGAGGCTATCTTTAAGCTTGAGGAGTCTCTAAAGGGAGTCGGCGTCGACGCCAACTTCGAGGACTTGATCTCCAATCTGTTAGTACGGATGGATGCTCAGCTTCTCGGGGCCTCCCCCCTGGACCTAGCTAATGTCATACGCAAGGCCCTATCTAAGATGAAGTCTTAACCTAACCGCTCCGCTGAGCTGAAGAGAAACCGTTTTACGAGCCCTCTCCCAAACTCTACACGAGAGAATGTCTTCAACCCGTAAGGCCACAATAGCTCTCATCTTCAACGGAGTCTCCGTCTGGTTTCCCGGCGCGGTTACCTTCGGCCTACTAGGCCTCTTGATCCCTCTATGGGGGGAGATGTTTAACGTAGGCAGGGGGCCACTCGGCCTAGTTATGACCTCTTTACTGTTCTCTGTAGGCGTGTTCATGTTCATTGGAGGTAGATGGTCCGATAAGTATGGTGCTAGGGCCACCGTGGCCCTAGGTTCAGTTATAGCCGCTCTAAGCTTGTATCTGTTCGTCTATGCCTCTAGCCTACCCTTGCTGTATGTCCTGGCGTTTAGCTGGGGGGCTGGGATATGTCTAGTGTACGTTTCAGCCATTAGTAGCGCTCAGCGATGGCTCCCCAGGAGGAGAGGGTTAGCTTCAGGCGTTGTCAGCATGCTTTTCGGGGCCTCGGCCGCTGTCATGGTGCCAGTCTTTAGATGTTTACTAGACACGCTGGGCTATGTAGCTACGTTGACCTTGACCGCAACTTTAACAGCGGTTCTAGGGCTCGCCTCGTCGCCTTTCATCGAGTTCCCCGAGAAACTCGGCTACCTTAGCTTCCAGGCAGATCCTCCCCCTCAACCTGGACCTGGAGGCTATTCCCTTAGCGAGGCCCTGAGGACCAGGGCTTTCTGGCTTACATGGGTTACCTGGGCTTTATGTGGCGGCGCCGGGATTGGAATGGTGGTGTTCTCAACCTCCATAAGCATGGAGCTAGGCTTAAGCTCGATCGCTGCCGCTGCCGGGCTAGCTGCCTTCAACGTGACCAACGGGCTTGGCAGGCTAGTTAGCGGCTACCTATCCGACAGGTTCGGTAGGGTAGCGGTTATGGCGTCCACTTACCTAGCCGGCGCCCTAGGATACGCCGCACTACCTTTAGCGGGCGGGCTCTACGCCCTCACGATAACCTGTAATCTGTTAGCCGGCCTCTCCTTCGGCACTCTCTTCGCGGTGTCTGCCCCCTTCATAATGGACTGCTTCGGCACCAAGCACTACGGGGCCATCTTCGGCTTCACCTTCACCGCCTACGGCTTCATAGGTAGTTGGCTAGGCCCATACGTAGGAGGCCTACTTTACGACCTGACGGGCAGCTACACCTCGACCTGCATGCTGTTCGCCGTGCTCTGTATGTCCTCAGCCTTGGCCATAGCCCTGGCTAAGCCTCCAAGGAGCTAGCACACCCTCGGTATGGGCTCGCCCACGGGGGGCTCCACGATCCGCTTACCTCCGACGGAGGTCTCGAGGATAACGTAGCCAGGTCTCTCAGCCGTCACTTCGCCTATCACTGCGGCGTCCCTGCCATGCTTAGTGGCCTTAATGGCCTTTAGCACCTCCTCAACCTTATCTCTCTCAACACCTAGCACCGCCCTACCCTCGCAGGTTACCTCGAGAGGGTCTAAACCTAGCATCTCTGAGGCTGCTTTAACCTCAGGCTTAATGGGTATGGCGTCTTCCCACAGCTTAATGCCCACTCTAGACTTATTAGCCATTTCATTAAGCGCGGCGGCCAACCCTCCTCTAGTTGGGTCTTTAGCCGCCGTGATGCCTCCTACCTTAAGGGCGGCCTCCATCACGTCCCATATGGGGGCCACGTCCGACTTTAACTGCGTCTCGAAGCTAAGCCCCTCTCTCACCGAGGCTAAGGCTATTCCGTGGTCACCAATGGTGCCAGTGACCACTATGAGGTTACCTGGTTTAAGACCTGAGTCTCGCAGTATCTGTCCCCGCCCAGCTACCCCCACTCCACAGGTCGTGATCACTACCTTGTCCAGCCTCCCCCTAGGCATGACCTTAAAGTCCCCGCTAACTATGGCTACTCCAGCCTCCCTAGCCGCCTCGTCCATCGACCTGGCTATGCGCCTAAGGTCGTCGACGGAGAACCCCTCCTCAACCACCACCGCGTCGGCTATAGCGAGCGGTTTAGCCCCCATCACCGCCAGGTCGTTGACTGTCCCTGACACCGCCAGCCTACCTATATCCCCACCTGGGAAGAAGATAGGGTCCACGGTGTGTGAGTCTATAGTGACTACTACCTCTAAGTTTCCTAGAGGGAGTGTTGCGCCGTCGTCGAGCTCATCGAGCCCTACCCCCTCGCCGACCCTCCTCAACGTGAAGTTGGGTAGGAGCACTGAGGAGAGCAGTTCCGACATAGCTGTGCCGCCGCCTCCATGGATAAGCTGGACCACGTCCTTGACCTGGCTCAACGAGCAGACCCCTATCTAGCCGTGGGCCCTAGCCTTAAAGCGTTGCCTAACATCGAGCTTTAAGCTAAGCCTCGGCTTCTCCTACTTAGAGGCGAGCTTAGCTGCGGCTATAGCGGCTTGCCCTAAGGAGATCCCTCCATCTCCGCTAGGCGCCTTAACGTGCCTGTAAAACCTTAACCCTCGCCCCTCCACGATCTCCCTAACCCTCTTAGTTATGTAGTGATTGTAGGCTACACCCCCGCTAAACCCTACGCCCTTTAAGCCCTCAGCTTCGGCTATCTCCAGCGCCATTAGGGCGAAGCCTTTAGCTATGGCCTCTTGGACCGCTGCTGCGACGTCCTCTCTCCTAGCCCCCGACCTATAGGCGTGTAGGGCCTCAGTTAAGATTAGCGAGGTGTCGAGCCAGAGGCACCCGTCATCTCCCCTCTTCAGTTCCACGGGTAGCTTGAGGCTTGAGGGGTCTCCCCTTGATGCTGCGGCCTCCAGCTTAATGGCCGGCTCCCCCTCATAGGTCCTCTCCAGACATACGCCTAGCATAGCAGCGGCAGCGTCCAATACCCTCCCCGTGCTAGTCGTGTATGGGTGGCTGGCCCTCTCAAGCTGCCTAGCCACTAAGTCCACCTCGACCGCTCCATGCTTGAACCCCTCCAAGTACATGGTCAGAACCACCCTACGCGCCTCCTCTACGCCCAAGGTGGGGCTAAGGGCCGCCATTAACATCCTGGCGGGGTAGCGTGCACATAGGTCCCCGCCGGGCATTGGTAGCTTAGCTAGCCTTCCAAGCCTCCTGAAGCCGTTGAAGCTTGAGACCAGCACTTCACCTCCCCAAGGCTCCCCGTCTAGGCCGTATCCTACGCCGTCGGCAGTTATACATACGAGCTCGTTCTCTAGGCTTAAGCCGTGCTCAGCCATTAGGCTGGCGGCGTGAGCGTGATGATGCTGGACCTCCACGAGCTCAGCGTTAAACCGCTCAGAGAGCTCCTTGGCGAGCCTCCTCGTTAAGAAGTGGGGGTGGAGGTCGCAGGCTACAGCGTCAACCTCCTTAACCCCCAACAACCTCATGTAGGTCTCAAGGCTCGAGGAGAGGTAGTCGTAGGTCTCAAGCCTATCGACGTCCCCTATGTACTGGGTGGGGTAACAATGGTCCTCCTTTAGCACGGCGCCCGTAACGTTCTCCTCAGCTCCCACGGCCACGACGACCCGCTTAGAGTTGAAGCTCAGCTTAAAGGGCTCCATGACGTAGCCCCTAGACCTCCTGATGGGGTTGGGCATGCCGTCGACCACCTTGACCACTGAGTCGTCGCACCTATTGATTATCCTACGGTTGTGGAGCAACAGGTAGTCTACGATGCCTCTCAGCTGCTTGAAGGCGGCCTCGTTGTCTATGGCCATCGGCTCTCCCGGCTCATTGCCGCTCGTCATGATTACCGCCGGCTCGCCTAGGTAGCTTAGTAGGACGTGGTGGATCCCAGAGTAGGCTAACATGACCCCCACGGTGTCTAGGCCCGGGGCGATCAGCTCCGAGAGCTCGAAGGGCTCTTTCTTCCTTAGGAGGACTATCGGCCTCCTAAAGGAGGTTAACAGCTCCTCCTCGACCTTGCTCACGACGGCGTAGCTCTTAACCTGCTCGAGGCCCCTAGACATGACCGCCAGCGGCCTCTGAGGTCTACGCTTACGCCTACGTAGCTCGGCCACCACTTCGTCGTCCCTAGCAAGGGCGGCTACGTGTACGCCCCCAATCCCCTTGACCCCGACTATGAACCCTTCCTCGATCAGCTTGGCGGCCTCCTTGAGGGGATCGTCCACCTTAACCTCCTCTCCATCTATGGTGTAGAGCATCATCTTAGGCCCACACTTCCAACAGCAGACGGGCTCAGCATGATGTCTCCTGTTAAGCGGGTCGTAGTATTCGCTGGCGCACTCCTCGCACATTGGGAAGTCCACCATGGAGGTCCTTACGCGGTCGTAGGGTAGGTCCATTATTATCGTGAACCTGGGGCCGCAGTGGCTACACACTATAAATGGATATAGGTATCTCCTATGTCCAGGGGTGAAGAGCTCCCTTAAACACTCGTTGCACGTGGCTATATCGGGTGGGGGGTTAGAGAATCCTCCTGCCTTCAGCGACTTATCGCTCTCCTCTATTTTAAACTCCTTCAGCCCTCTAGGCTCCTCCCAGACGACCTCGAGCTTCTCGTACTCGGCTAGAGGAGGTTTCTCGTCTACTAGGTCCTTCAGGAAGAGCTTAAGGTCCTCCTCAGGCCCCTCAACCACTATTTCGACTCCAGCGTCACCCAAGTTCTTAACGTAGCCGCTAAGCCCTCTCTTGACGGCTATCCTATACACGAATGGTCTAAACCCTATCCCCTGCACGACGCCGCTGCACTTTATGATAGCCCTCCTCAATAGACACCTACCTTGCCAGCCTACCTCGATAGCTGCCGCTCAGCTTTAAGCCCTCCCACCGCCCCTTGATAGGTGGATGCTATACATCGTGTACACCACGGGTAGGTGCAACCTAAACTGTGAATACTGCGGTGGAAGTTTCCCTGAACATAAGGTGCCGGCTAAGCCGCTCTACGAGGTTAAGCAGCTTAAGCGCTTCATGGAGGGGGACGAGGAGCCCATCATAGCCTTCTATGGGGGCGAGCCCCTGCTTAACGCTGAGTTCATCGAGGAGGTCATGGATAGCTTTGAGCGCTGTAGGTTTGTGGCGCAGACCAACGCCACCCTCATAGACCGCCTGCCGGCCAAGTACTGGAGAAGGATGGACGCAGTGTTGATATCAATTGACGGTAGGAGGGAGGTCACTGATGGGTATAGGGGGCCGGGGGTCTACGACTTAGCGCTTAGGGGGGCGGCTAAGCTGAGAAGCATGGGGTTTAAAGGGGACCTCATAGCCAGGATGACTTTGTCGAGGAGGAGCGATCTATACAAAGACGTAACCCACTTACTCTCCTTAAAGTTGTTCGACCATGTACACTGGCAGCTTGACCTTATCTGGAGCCCAAGGTGGCCTGGGCTAGACCGATGGGTTGAGGGGTATCGTGAAGCCCTCTCAAGGCTCTTCAAGCTATGGCTTACCTCCCTCAGGGAGGGCGAGGTGCTGGGAATAGCCCCTTTCTTAGGGGTACTCAAACATCTATTGACGCGCAGCCCAGTGGAGGCTCCTCCCTGCGGCGCAGGCTCCTCGTCGGTGGCGATCCTCACCAACGGCCTGGTCTTAGCCTGCCCTATAGCGGTAGACGAGGAGTGGGCTAGGGTGGGAAGGCTGGATTTAGACAGCTGGCGCACGGTTAGAGGTAAGGTGAGGGTCGAAGAACCTTGTCCTTCATGCTCCATCTTTAACCTCTGCGGAGGTCGCTGCCTCTACACGAACAAGGAGAGGCTCTGGGGCGAGGATGGCTTCAAGACGCTATGCGAGCTAACTTCACGCCTCATATACCTTATCCAGAGATCCTTAGGGGAGGTGGAGGACCTACTACGTAGAGGGGTTGTGGGGCCCGAGGAGCTGCTATATCCTCCCTTCAACAACACCATCGAAGTGATACCTTAAGCTCAGCGTGAGGAATAAATCGCTCCAGGCCGTTGTGGAGGCAGACCTGCCTTGTGTCTAGCCATCCCCGGCCTAGTAGTCAAGGTAGACGGGCTTAAGGCGCTGGTGGATTTCGGCGGGGTCCGCAGAGAGGTCATGTTGACGCTCCTACCCAGGGAGGTTAAGCCGGGCGACTACGTGCTAGTCCACACAGGTTACGCCATAGAGGTAGTGGATAAGGAGGAGGCTGAGGAGGTCTGGAAGCTTTTAAAGGAGGCTGGAATAGCTTAAGGGCTCCATGAGAGGCTTTAACCCCTCCACCTTTGACCTAGGGTAGGTCGGAGGCATGGACTACGACGACTTAGTGATGTACGCCGTCATAGACTGTATGAAGTGTTCAGCCCAAGCTACAGCCATACTGGCCTCAAGTCTTGAGAGCTTTGCTCAGCGCGTAGACAACCAGATTGGCAGGCTTTATGCGCTCTATGTGTCCCTAGACCTAAAGAAGTTCAACTTCATCATAAGGGAGATCTTAAAGGAGCTAGGCTCAGATCCTGACGAGCCGCCTAGAAACGACTGCCGTACTCTGCTGGGCTCAGCCTTAAGCGACTCCATAGCCGAGGCTTTAAGGCTCTTAAAGGGCGGCCATGATAACGTGGACTCGCTGGTTAAGGTGGGCCTTAGGATAATAGAGCTCTCTACCATACACGCGCTAGCTCACTCTAAAGCCATAGAGCTGCTTAAGCCCAGCCGCTCAGACCTAGCCCAAATGCTTAAGATGATAGTTAAGGACCTTAAACGCCACTCTCGCATGCTAGTGAAGGTAGGGTTTCTGGTTAGGGGGGCGAAGAGGTCTAAGGTGGGCCGGAGGCCTTAGGCGCCTAGAGTGTAGGTCTACCTCTATACCTAAACCAGATGTTGCAAGTACCCTCGCTTGATACCATGCAGGGCCCCTGAGGGCTCCTCGGTGTGCAAGCCTTAGCGAAGAGGGGGCACTCAGTGGGGTTAAGCTTCCCCGTCAACACCAGGTGGCATGAGCAGCCGGGCTTAAGGTCCCTAGAGGGCCCCACTTGGACATTAAACCTGTACCTAGCGTCGTACTCCCTAAAGCTCTCCTTCAACCTTAAAGCTGAGGCCGGCACCCTGCCAATGCCCCTCCAATATCCATCGTATACCTCGTACACTTCCTCCATGAGCTTAAGCGCCCTAGGATTGCCATTCTCCCTTACGCTCCTCCTATACTCGTTGACCAGCTTTGCCTCGCCCCTAGCCACCTGGTCTACAATGTGTTTGACGGCCACCATCACGTCGAGGGGCTCGAAGCCGGCTATGACCGTTGGCATCCTGTAGGCCTCGGGGAAGAGCTTAAAGGGCCTGGCCCCGATGATGGTGGCCACGTGGCCCGGACATATGAAACCATCGAAGTAGGTCTCAGCTATGCCTAGCAGAAGCTCCATCACCGGCGGTATCAGTCGATGCGAGACGAGGACGCTAAAGTTCCTAGGAGGCCCGCTTACAAGTTCACTGGCGGTGGTGGGGGCTGTGGTCTCGAAGCCTATAGCGAAGAACACCACCTGCTTGGAAGGGTTCTCCTCAGCTATCTTCACTGCGTCCCTCACGCTATAGACCACCCTAACGTCCGCTCCATGGGCCTTCGCCTCCGCCAGCGATAGCTGGGTGCCTGGGACCCTGTACATGTCGCCGAAGGTGGCTAGCACCACATGGTGCCTTAAAGCCAGCTCGATGGCCTCATCTACTTCCTTAGCGGGCACCACGCATACCGGACATCCTGGCCCAGCTATGACCTCTACGTGGCTGGGCAGTAGGGCCCTAAGGCCGTGGTGCGAGATCACCTGCTCGTGGGTGCCGCACACATGCATTATCTTAACTTTGCCCTTAACCCCCACCTCCCTGATGGCCTTCGCCACCTTCTCCACTAGCTCCCGATCCCTATAGCGCGTTAAGGCCTCCATTACACCTCGCCGTCGCCGGCTTGTCGCCATACTCTGCCAGTTATTAAAAAGCTCCTACTGAGGCAAGCTTCTTTACCGCCCTGCTCGATCTTTAACGCGGTGTCTATGAAGGTTAAGGTCAGCGCTCCTTCCAGGCTCCACTTAGGTATATTGTCCCCAGCTACAGTTGAAGGCAGGTCCTTTGGCTCTCTTGGGCTCGCCATAGATAAACCTCGCACTGAAGTCTTAGCTGAACCCTCCCCCTCGGTGAAGGTTGAAGGTGTTAGGGCAGACGACGCTAGGCGCTTCGCTGAGAAGGTGGCCTCAGCCCTAGGGCTTGAAGGTTTTAAGCTCTTAGTTAAGTCGGCGGCTCCTGTACACGTTGGGCTAGGCTCCACGACTCAGCTTGCCTTAGCTGTCTCAGCTGCCCTAGCTAAGCTTCGAGGCGCCGCTCTCGACCCCCTTGAGGCCTCTAGGCTTCTAGGCAGGGGGGCTAGGTCGGGTATAGGCACGTACGCGTTTAAGGCTGGAGGCTTCATAGTCGACGGCGGCCGTGGGCCTCATACCGTGTTCCCTCCGCTAATAGCCCGCTACGACTTCCCTGAGGACTGGGCTTTTCTAGTGGTTATACCGAAGGGCAGGGGGCTCCATGGAGGGGCTGAGGCTGAGGCCTTCAGGGCTCTTAGACCGCCTAGCGAACTGGTCTTTAAAGCGTGCCACCTAGCCCTAATGAAGCTAATACCCTCCCTCCTCGAACACGACTTAGAAGGCTTCGCACAATCACTAACTAAGCTTCAGGAGACCGTGGGCTCCATGTTTTCAGAAGCCCAAGGAGGAGTCTACAACGAGGCTTCGAGGGAGGCCCTGGAGGTCCTTAAGTCACTCGGGCTTAAGGGCGTAGGGCAGAGCTCTTGGGGGCCCACGGTATACGCTGTAATCGAGCTGGATAGGGCTCCTGAACTCCTCGACGACGCTAGGTCGTCGCTGCCTAAGGCCGACGTGTTTATAGCGAGAGGGGACAACGTGGGAGCTAAGGTGGAGGTGGAGAATGAATGAAGGTTTACGCGAGGCTGGCCAGCGTAGAGCTAGGCGACGGTCTCCCCGTGAGATTGATGGGGGTGATAAACGTCAGCCCAGAGTCCTTCTACAAAGGCTCGGTTAGGACGGGGAGGGAGGAGGTAGCTAAGGCGGCCCTACAGCTGGTTGAGGAGGGGGCCGATATCATAGACGTCGGGGCCAGGTCCACGGCCCCATATCTCGACACCGCCATCCCGCTTGAGGAAGAAGCTAAGAGGATGGTTGAGGCGGTGAGGGCGGTTAAGGACGCCGTTGATAAACCCATCTCAGCCGACACGACGAGCAGCCTCGTGGCTGAAAGGGCGCTTAGCGCCGGCGCCGAGATAATTAACGACGTCTCGGGGCTTAAAGGCGACCCAGGGATGGCAAGGGTCGTAGCTGACCATAGAGCCTCGCTGATAGTGTCTGCCAGGGAGTCTAGACCCACTATGGGTAGCCCGGTGCCCAGGGTGATAGCCGCCTTAAAGGAGAGCCTGAACATAGCGCTGGGGGCGGGAGTGGATGAAGAGTGCATCGTGGTCGATCCAGCCATAGGCTTCTTCAGGTACACCGAGCACCCATGGTACATCTGGGACTGCGAGGTCCTCGTCAACATCAGGAGGCTTAGGGACGAACTTAAGAGGCCCGTGTGCATAGGGGTTTCTAGGAAGTCGTTTATAGGAGCCTTGCTAGGCAAGGAGAAACCTGAAGATAGGCTCTACGGCTCGTTAGCTTCCATCGCCATAGCTGTCTACGGCGGAGCCGACTTGGTGAGGACCCATGACGTGGCGGCCACCAAGGATGCTGTTAGGATGGCTGAGTACTTGAGAAGGGCTGCGGAGGGGGTTAAGCTTGAAGGGTAGGCTTGAAGGGAGAGTGGCCATAGTCACGGCGTCGGCGGGGGCAGGCATAGGGCAGGCCACGGTTAGAAGATTAGCGGCTGAGGGAGCCTATGTGGTGGTCTCAGATATACATGAGGGTAGGACCATGAAGGTAGCCGAGGATCTAAGGTCTAAGGGTTACAGAGCTATAGGTGTTCCTTGCGATGTGTCGAAGAAGGATCAAGTTGAAAGGTTGGTGGAGATTACGTTAAGGGAGTACGGTAGGATCGACATCTTAGTCAATAACGCCGGTGTTAATAGGCCGGCGCCCGTAGTCGAGATGAAGGAGGAGGACTGGGACTACATAGTCAGCGTGAACTTGAAGGGCGTGTTCCTATGCTGTAAAGCTGTGCTGCCCCACATGCTTAAGCAGCGTTACGGCAGGATTATTAACATATCGAGTGTCTATGCCTGGATGCCTACCAGACACGGCGACGCCTGTTATGCCGCCACCAAGGCTGGGATTTTAGCTTTCACTAGATGTTTGGCGTTGGAGGTTGCAGGGACGGGGATAACAGTTAACGCGGTCGCCCCAGGCCTAGTACCTCACCCTTACATGAACCGCGTATACCCCGAGGAAGTATTGAGGCAGCTTGAGTCACAGATACCCCTAGGTAGGGGCGCTAAACCCGAGGAGATAGCTAGTGTCGTAGCTTTCCTCGCTAGCGACGACGCCAGCTACATAACCGGGGAGACTATATGTGTAAGCGGAGGATGGTACTTTAAAGCCTAAGCTTCTCTAAGCCTGAAGGCTATGTTTAAGCTCACGTAGATTCTCCTTCCATGCTCCTTCAAAACTTTACTCCTTACCTGCTGACTAAGCCTAAGACTATGTTTTAAGTGGTAGTGATGCTAACCCTCGATTCCATTTAAGCCATCACTATACCATGATAAAAAACTCTGGCAATTACACGACCTTAAACCTTCTACCTTAGAAAAAGTCAACGAAATGCTCCATTGACCACTGAGTCTTTATGCATCAACCACTACGTTAAGTGTTGAGCATCTGCACAGTACAAGTTTAAAGCTTTCTTTACCCGGCTACAGATATCCATGAAAGCTTTTTCTCCCTCTTCCGCGGAGAAATAATCAATGGACTTTAGAAAGCTTAGGCTTATTGATGAAGCTATCGATGAAGCCTTAGCGTTATTTGAAAGGTCTGTTAGGGAAGTTGTCTTTCACTACTGTGAGGCTAAGTTTAATGTAAGACGTAATAAAGTAACCCTTTTAAGCTAGAAGTCTTTGTGGCCTGTCTTGAGGAAATTTTCAGTAGCGCCTCGCCTGTTGTTGAAAGACTGATTATTGAAAGAATTTCAACTAAACTTGGTGTGGACCTTAGAAACAAAAGACTTGAAGATCTAGTCATCGAATTAAGGGCTCCTTGAGTAGACGCGATTACTGCCTATATCCCGCTACTTTCTCTTAAAAGTCAAGGCGTGAAAACGGGAACGGCTAGAATGAGGGCGTTGGCCTTAACAGTCTAACCTAGTAAAGCGTTCACGATTTGCTTCAGGGCCTTCTCGAAGTTTCTTGGCAGCTTCCTACGATCTAAGTTGAACCTTAAGACTATCGAGGAAAGTATCTTGTCTTCAAGGACCCTCGAAGCCTCCCCAAACACTTCCCTTATACAGTTAACCAGCGAATCCACCTTATCTGGGTCGACTAGCTCCTCCTTCCTCACGCCATACTTAGCCTCGCAGTAATAGTATACTACGCTGCGGACGCTTTCACCGAAGAACCTTAATGCGCCGTCTATGGCTTCAAGCAGCGCTCTCCTAAGGTCTTCCTTATCTTCTTTCATTACACTTAACCTCGCCCAGCTCTCGTTATTAAAGCATTAATGCGGGGTGGCTTTCAGGGCCTAGGGGGTTCGCTAGGGGGCGACACGTTGAGGAGGATCTATCCAGAGGCCCCCCTTGTAGGAGTTGGGGCCGTGGTACTAGATGGAAGTAGACTGCTGCTGATAAGACGTAAGGATGAACCCGACGCGGGGCTTTGGACCGTCCCAGGGGGTCTAGTTGAGCTCGGTGAGAAGGTCGAGGATGCAGCTGTGAGAGAAGTAGAGGAGGAGACGGGGGTTAAAGTTGAGCTGATTAAGCTACTAGATGTAATCAATAAAATCGTTAGGGACGAGGCTGGAAGGGTGAAATATCACTTCGTCATCGTGGATTTCTTAGGGCGCCCCTTAACCCGCGAGCTTAAACCTTCATCTGAGGTCCTAGACGCCGCCTGGGTGGAGCTATCTAGGCTCGAGGAGGGGTTTCCGATAACTGAGACCTTAAGGCTGCTCTTAACCAAACACGGTTTCATTAAAGCTTGAACTGACCTGCTACGACACCGGCTCTCCTACGCTCCTCAGCCGTCAATTTAAACACCTCCCTTAACATCTCGGTTTCCTCGTCGCTTAGCGTTACTCCTCTACGTGAACACATGCGCCTAGCAGTCTCAATGGCGCTCTCGAGGCTAAGCTCCACGGGCCTCCTACCTAAGCTCTGGGCCCAAATAGTGAAGCTAGGTACGTCGCCCACTACGTACCCGTGGATGTGGGAGCATACCCCTATCTTAACGCCCGTGTATATCATAGACCCTATGCTGGTCTTAACGTGATCAGCTATGAAGCAGCCCACCTTTAACAGCCCGGTGTCTACTCGACGGTCGCCGACCTTCACCTTAACCGTGCCATAGGTGTTTTTAAGATCTGAGTTCGTAGTACCAGCCGCTAAGTTGACCCATTCGCCTATGTAGGAGTGCCCTATGAATCCATAGTGATACTTGTTCGTGTAGCCGTGGATGATGGTCTCCTCGACCTCTCCGCCTCCACCAATACGGCAGTAATCACCTATCACACAGCCTTCTCTAACGTAGGCGCCCTGTATAACCACGTTTCTCCCTATGTAAGCCGGCCCAGTGATTCTTGAGCCAGCTTGTACTACACTGCCCCTTCCGATGAAAACAGGTCCTTTACGTACATCTATCAAGCTAAGGGCCTCTATTTCAGCCTCTTCCTCAACAATTAAGCTGCGCCTATCGCCCTTAACCACGGCTTTCTCCTCAATTACTCCCTCCGCCTTACCATACATCCGTGAAAGGTCGAAGCTTAAGAGCCTCGGATTTAGCTCTAAGAGCTCCCATGGATACCTTAAGACCTCTACCCCTTCAGCTTCCTTAAACTCTAAGCCTTTCTCCCTCAGCCTCCTCAATAACTCTGAGCTCTTACCGCTTAGGATTAGCTCCCACAGGTCCTTGACTTCTCTATCGCTCAATAAACAGGCTACTAAGTCTCCGTTTTTAACCCACGTTACGCCCTTAATGGCTAGCTTAGCTAAATTAGCCTCAACGGGTACAACTCTACCGTTCACGACCAACGTTTCATCATCTATCGCCTCGGCATTGTTTACTAGCACCTTAGGACCCACCTTACGGGCTATAGCGGTTAAGTAGGCTCTACAGGTCAAGACAATCTTGGTGCTTGGAGCTAAGCTAATGAGCCTCTCGGCATTGGTATACGCTCCACACTTTAGTCCATAGATAGGCTTCGTATATGTTAGAGGTAAGAAGTTCGAGTATGCTTCGTCCTCAAACACCAAAGTAATCAAGCTAGATCCCTAAAACTATCTCACTACCCTTGATAGAACTAAAGCTATCGCTGGTAACTAATTAGTGCGCAAGGTTTAAGGCAGCCTTATTATAGGCTCCCCCGCAATAAGCAATGAAGGGAGTCCTAGGCATGGAAGAGATCGTGGATAAATTAAGCAGGTATTTGAACCTGACCTCCTATGAAGCCAAAGCTTACGTGACCCTTCTAGTCCACGGCCCTCTCTCTATGTCCGAGCTTAGCGAGCTTAGCGGGGTCCCTAGGCCTAAGTGCTACTCCGTGGTTAAGAGCTTAGTGTTGAAGGGGATGGTTACCTTAACCCCTTCTAGGCCAATGAAATGTCAGAGCTTGTCGCCTAGCCTCGCCATCAAAAATAGGCTGGCACAGCTAGCACAGGACCTTGAGGATAAGAAGGCATCAGCTGAGTCGCTGCTAACGCTTCTCGAGGCGGTGTCTGCTCAAGGTCCTCGCCAAACACGTAGAGCGGAACAGGTTGTCTCCTTAATAGAGGGGGTTGTCAATACGATCTCCTCCGTCAAGTTCGACTTAGAAAGGGCGAGGAAGGAAGCCTTAGTAGCTATTTCAAGCTCTCCGGTTAGATTTGATTGGAAAGAGCTGTTAGCCTCCCTAATGCGCCTCATAAGCGAGGGAGGCCATCTCAGGCTCATAGCTCCAACTTCAAGCATCCTAGCTAGCGCGTACCAAGACAAGAGCGTCATGGAGTGGCTCAAGGAGCGTAAAGTGGTGTTTAAGGTGTATGGTGGGGTTCATCAGCCCTTCTCGGTATTGGATGAAAGGGTGGTTTACGTCTTCTTTACCGACCCTCAGCTTAGAGAGCTGCTTTTCACGGTGAGAGTGGAGGATTTAAGGTTCGCTAAGTTCATGAAGGCCTACTTCGAGCTGCTATGGGAAAGGGCAAGCCCGCCGGAATAATGTTACTACCTCCAGTTACAAAACATATATTAGAGCTAGCTTAGTCCACGTGGCTACATGCAACGTATGGGTCCCTCGAGAAGCTTAAGGTCCTCCACCGTAGCCCTAACGGCGGCCCTGCTATTCATGGTATCGATCGTGAACCCCTACGTATACCACGCCGCTCAAATACTGTTCGCCGTGATCTTCACCGTGGGGATCTTAATAGTTGACGCTTTCGGCTGTGCAACTCTCATAGCCCTTATAGGGGGTTTGCTTCACTCGTTCACGTCGATCATCGGCCCGCTCGTACTACCGTCATGGCTAGTGAGGGGGACCGTCGCGGATGTACTTCTTAAGGCTTTGAGGGTCTATGGTTCACACCCTCACCCTACCTTAAAGGTAGCTGTAGCTATGACCGCGAGTAGCCTAATTACGGGTATTTTCCATTATGTCGTGATAGTAAAGGGCCTCGGCCTAATACCTGAGCCCCCCTTCCCCCTCCTCTTGGCGATATTTGCCGTGGCCTCCTCGTCGACCTTTGCGGGGTCCCTAATTGCGGTTAAGGTTGTTAATCGCTTAGGGAGGACGCTTAGATGGTACACTTAGCCTCCATTATACGTGGAGGGACCGAGTTAGCCGACATCGAGAAGAGGTGTTTGCACGTCTACGAAGAACACGGTGTAGGGGAGGTCATATGGTTGCTAACGGGTAGCTGTAACCTACGATGTATCCACTGCTACGTTGAAGCCCCTTCGGTCTACAATGAGTTAACCACAACCGAAACCTTGAAGATAGCTAGAGAGCTCGCGGAGCTAGGGGTTCCGGTTGTCTTCTTAAGCGGCGGCGAGCCCTTGATGAGGCGCGACCTATTCGAGATTTTATCCACCTTAAATGAATGCAACATATTGACTGTGCTAAGCTGTAACGGGCAGCTCCTGGGTAGAGACATAGTCAGGAGACTTAGGAGGTGCGGTGTTTGGTTTATAGCGGTCCCAATTTACGGGCCTCCATGGCTCCACGATCACTTGACGGGGACTGACGGCTCCTTTAAGCGGGTCATCGAGGCTATTAAGGCGTGTATAAGCGAGGGGGTAAACGTGTGCGTTAAGACCTTAGTGACTTCTCATAGCTACGTCTACATACCCCGTCTCTTAGAGACATGCCTTGACATGGGGGTTAAAGCCTTCTACGTATGCGACTTAATCAACACTGGTAGAGCCAAGTCTCTTAGAAGCGACAGAATCCCCCCTGCACGGTGGAGGAAACTCGTAGATTACTTGGTTGAGCTCACTAGGAAGTTCAAGGTCGAGGTGGATATCGGAGCTATGCCCTCAGCAGCTCCTTACCTCATTAAGCGCCTCGGCGACTCAAAGATGCCTCTACCTAGCTGCCCTGCCGGAAGAGGCCTGATAGCCATAACGCCATCAGGCAAGGTGGTCCCGTGCAACTTCCTCCTTGAGGTTGAGATAGGCGACTTGAGGTCGACGAGCTTAAAGGAAATAATTAGGTCCTCAGGAGTCCTAAAGAGGTTGAGGTCTCCGCGAGGATTTAAAGGTCCCTGTGGTGAATGCAGGTTTAGTGAGTTATGCGGAGGCTGTAGAGCTAAGGCCTACTTTTCAGGGGACCTTGAGGGCAGTGACCCTACGTGTCTACTACGAGCAGAAAAAAAGCGAGTTTAGGTCCTGTCACGTAATTTCATGCCTACACTCCCTAGCGCTAAAATGGAGGGAGGTAGTATCATGGACGCCAGCACTATGCAGGTTGACGAGAGCTTCAAGATGGGGTCTAAGCCAAGCAATAACCCTAGCGAGTGTAGGGACAGCGAAGCTATGAGCCAAAGAGTTGCCGCTTTCATTAGGGTCTTCGCCTTAAGTCCACGTGTCCTTGAAGTTCTCCTTAGTATGATAGCAGGAGGAGTTATGTATATCAGGGATATTAACATGCTAGCTACGATGCCAGCTGCTACGATGGCTAGCTCGGCGTTACACCAAGATAAGGCGTCATAGACCTGCTGAGAGACCACGAGCGAGCCTATTAGCGGATACAAGGCGTACCTTACGGCTACCCTGAGGATCTCGTTGTTATACTCAGCCTCAGCCACATAAGGGCTCCACGCGTAGTACCAGGCGTTGAAGACTTCCATGAAGGCTGAGCCCCCCTTAGTGCTCATGACCTTATAGTCCCTGAAGCTCCTCAGGAAGCATACAGGTCCTTCAAGCTCAGAGCCGAAGGCAGCAGTGGCGATCACGCAGCGTGGCTTAGATGGCGGAGCAGCCGTCTCAACGGTGAAGGTCGCTACCTCGCTACTTGAAGCCTCGTGCTCAAGATCTCCCTCAAAAACTGCCTTAACGCGCCAGCTTCCCTCAACGTCAGGCTTAAAACTATAAGTGAAGGAACCGTCTCCGCCACTAACGACCTTCACGGTCATGGTGGAGCCGTCGGGCTTAGTGAAGATTAACTTTATGTCAGTGCTCATAGCTGGAGTTATGCTACCTGAAATCGTGATCGCTGAGCCGCGCTGCACCTTGGCTGGTGAAACCGATAAGCTGAGCGACGTGGTCTCCTTCGTGTACTCAGCCACGGTGAACTGGGTGAAGTGGGTCACGTTAGCGCATACATAGTTAGACTCCACGTTTACGTAGCTCTTTAGAGGACGCCAGCACCCAGCGTCTTCATCGTAGAACACTACGCATAACTTGTGCTCGTCTACGCCCAGACTAAGCACTAGTTCGTCTGTATAAGTGAAGTTTAAAGTTACGGGCTTATCAAAGGATAGCTGCGGCCCTAAGTCAAGCACCTGCAAGACGAGCCTTATATGTGGTTCAACAGGCGGTGGTTCCTCGACCACCCTAACCTCTAGCCGGCTTACCGTCAGTGAGAGTCCCTGCGGTAGCTCTAAACATAACTTGAACTCTCCTCTCTCTGTCCGGTTTACCACCGTCAACCTTAACTCTTTCAGGAGCCTGCCTCTCTCTAGAGCCTCAGTTAGGTTAAAGACTATGGGTATCCTCTCAGGTAGGTGTTCCCTTAACACTACGGCTACCTCTTTCACCTCGGGCACGTAGCTTAGCATCGCTGGAGCCACTATCTGTCCTAGCCTCTTCCTCAAGGCCATGGAGACGTTGACTCGGCATTCGATCTTAGTGGGTGACGGTACCTCTACGTCCACGGGGGCATTGACGTGCAGTACGAAGTCCCCTACGACTGGGCCGCCATATCTCTTAACCTCTAGCTGCACGGGCCCCAGCCTATATTCGGCTTCAAATACCACGGAGCCCATGAAAATCTTCACGGGTTTGGTGACATTTACCACCTTGACCTTGTACTCGGCGGTGTCATCAATCGTCAGCACTAGTAAAATAACCTCTTCATTGCCCGGGGGCATGTAGATAGGCAAGTGAGGGTATCGTGGGGCAACGAGGACGCCGCCCCTAACATCGTTAACGAAGCCCTCGACTTCAGTCCTAGCTTCGCTAGGCAATACAGAGGTCAAGGCCTCGCTAAGCTTGACTCTTCTCACTTCAGCTCCGCTTGGTGCCTCAATAAGCTCGATGCCTGGAGGTAACAACTCGTAGACTTTTACCTCCTTAACTTGCCCTGCCACTCCTTGCCACGTTGGTGGATGCCAGGCCTCTAGCGTTAACTTAACAGTGAAGATCTCGCCTTCACTAACTACGCGGTCCGGTAAGTCCCTGTAGACCATGGGCTTAAAGACCGTTCCTCCTAAGCTCCTCGAGGAGGTTGAAAATACCACAGCCGGGCACGCCATGACTAAGACCATCGACAATATGAGCGCTTTCTTCACCTTCATCCTCAAGAGGATCACCTTAAGAGTAATTTCGTTAAGCGCTTACCTTAAATTTTTGTAACCATAGGTGGTAACACTTTCTCCCCGCACATAGAATTGATGAACAATAACGGTTAAGCCCCTCCTCTCCAACTGCCTTGTCGAGGTGTTATTATTGCCAAGTCCAAGGGATAGGCCTTACCTCATAGTTTACTCCACAATGACGGTTGATGGCAGGCTTGCTAGCAAGACTAGGTTTAGCCAGCTCAGCTGTCCTCATGATCTTAGGAGGCTCCATGAATTAAGGGCGTCGAGTGACGCCATAATGGTGGGGGCTAACACCGTTATAATTGATGACCCTTCTCTTAGAGTAAAATACGTGGATGGACGTAACCCTGACAGGATCATAATCGATGGGCTTCTCAGAACCCCTATTAACGCTAGGGTATACACCTTGAAGACCGCGAGGACTCTCGTCCTTACTACCAACAGAGCTCCCCTTGATAAAGTTGAAGCCTTAAGGAGGCTGGGTGTCGATGTGGTTATCGTAGGCGACGAACCCCCCATAGACATGCACGTAGCCATGTCGACTCTCTACGATAAGGGCTATAGGAGAGTCATGGCTGAGGGTGGTGGAACTCTCCTCTGGAGCCTATTTAAGGACGGCGTAGTTGATGAGCTATGGGTAACCATAGCCCCCTACATCTTCGGGGGCAAGGACGCCGTAAGCTTGGTTGAGGGTGAGGGTTTCAGCTCCGTGGACGACGCGGTAGTGCTTGAGCCCTTTCACCTTGCAACGTGTGAGTGCGGCAAGGAGATACACATCAGGTACAGGGTCCTAAAGTGAGCTACTCTTTCTAGAGTAGCTACTTTTATATGGGTGGCTACTCTAAGTTCCCCGATCTCATATGGGGATTGTAGAGGAGGCTGTGGAGGAGCTGAGGCTCGGGAAGCCCGTGCTAATTTACGACTGGCCTGATAGGGAATCCGAAGTAGACATGGTCTTTTATGCCGAGGCCATGACCCCTGATAAGGTATACAAGCTGAGGACCGAGGCCGGCGGCTTGATATGCTACGGCACCAGCCAGCACGTAGCCAAAGCCTTGGGGCTCCCTTCATTTGACGAAGTGCTTGTAACTGCAGGCTTTACCGACCTAGTAGCTAAGGTTCCAAGTTATGGGGCTAAGTCCAACTTAGCGATCTGGGTAAACAGCGTTAAGGTGCGAACTGGCATCTCGGACGTCGATAGAGCCCTCACCATCAATAGTCTACACGAACTAGTGAAGCTAGTTTTTCAAGGTAACGTGATTGAAGCTAGGAGGAGGTTTCGGTCTGAGTTTTACGCCCCTGGTCACGTACCGGTCCTGGTTGCCAAGGACCTCAAGGATAGACTCGGCCATACCGAGCTAGCGGTGTGGCTTGCTGTTGAGGCGGGGCTTCCACCCAGCGTAACCTATGCTGAGATGTTGAAGTTCGGCTCCTCGATGACCCTTGAGGAAGCTACCGAATATGCCCGTAATAGCGGGCTAGTCTTGGTTAAAGGTGACGACATCTTAAGCTACCTAGGCGGGCGAAGACCTTGACGTACGTCGTAGGCATCATCGATACTACCTTCTCCAGAGTTGACATGGCCAAGCACGCCATACAAGTGTTAGGTGAACACTTGCCTAACGCGAGGATAGTCAGGTACACGGTCCCAGGGATAAAGGACATACCCGTAGCAGCTAAGAGGATACTGGAAGATGCAGACATAGCTATGACTTTTGGTTGGGTCGGCCCCACCCTCATAGATAAGCATAGCTACTTGGCGATGAGCATAGGCTTAATCATGGTTCAAGTTCTGACAGGGAAGCACGTGGTCGACGTAACCGTGCACGAGGACGAGGCTGAGGATCCAAGGCAGCTCTACGAGATCGCCGTAAACCGAGCGAGGGAGCACGCCCTCAATGTGGTGGCCTTGCTCAAGGGACGTGAGGCATTAACTCCCTATGCTGGAAGGGGGCTCAGGCAAGGGTTGCCCGACGTAGGCCCTTTAAGGTGAGCTGATATGGGCAGTGAGCCTATCAGGCTCGGCCTGGTCGTATCAGAGTTTAACTATGACGTAACCTACCTAATGCTACAAAAGGCTCTCTCCCACGCCAAGTTTCTCGGCGCTGAGGTTAAAATCGTAGTTAAGTCACCTGGCTGTTACGACGTGGCTATCTTAGTAGACGAATTACTTAGGAGGGAGGACGTAGATGCAGCGGTGGTTCTAGGCGCCGTAATTCAAGGAGAGACCAAACATGACGAGGTGGTTGCCCACCAAGTTGCTAGAAAACTCTTAGACCTAAGCTTAGAGTACGGGAAACCTGTAGCCCTCGGTATCATAGGCCCCGGAGCTACCAGAGTTCAAGCCCTTGAAAGAGCTGAGGAGTACGCTAGGAGAGGCGTTGAAGCTGCTATCAAGCTGGTTAAGAGGCTTAGAGAGGTTCGCTCAAGGGCCAAGGTAGAGGGCACGTGGACGGTTGAGTGATCTTGGTTAAGCTGGGCGTATTAAGGTTAGTGCGGTACGAGTCGTGGATATGCTCACTAGGCTATGATAGAGAGTACCTGGTCCAAGCGAGGCAACATGAGCTGTTAAGGGAGCTACATAGACGGGGGGCGGCCATAGGCGCCTTCGCCATTCCCCTAACCTACGACCTAGCAGCCTTAATCCTCAACTCGGTGAGGACAAAGGACTACGTGAAGGTGGTTGAGGACCTGTCCTCCATCTCACCTGTCCCCTTGAAGGCTATGATCGGGCGGGGGGATACTTACCCCAAGGCCCTCAGCAACGCCATGGAGCTTGAAGCCTTCACTTACCCTGAGCTCGAGGAGCCGACGGCAGCTGTTCACGTAGACCTCAACGGCTACTACGACCTGCTCGAGAGGGAAGGCGCTTACCGCGCCTACGAGGTTGTCACCAGCCTTGCCGAGAAGCTTAGGAGGCTAGCCTTCAACCTAGGAGGCCTGGCCACCTACATGGGCGGGGACAACGTGCTAGCTTTTCTGCCCATTGAGGCCGTTGATAGCTTCGTAGCTCGGGCGTTAGCTGAGGACGATGTTAAGGTAGGGGTTGGCGTAGCACCTACGCCTAGAAGAGCGGTGGCCCTATCTACCGAGGCGTTAGCAGCCATAAGGAGGAGGGACGTGAAGCGTAGAAGCCTCAAGCTGGTTCTTGGCGTGGCACAGCGCGATGGTTAAGGGAGAGCTGCTGCTTAACGTTGGCTTACTGCTTGAGGGACAAGAGCTAGAACCTAAGCGGAACGTACACGTCGAGGTACGCGACGGCGTCATCACGCATATAGGCCCAGGCTTCGTCTCCAAGGCGCTAGGGGTTATTGATTTGAGGACGGGCGTACTGATGCCGCCGCTGGTAAACGCCCATCTACACGTCTTTGACTACGCCTTCCAAGAAGCTGGCCTTGCCTTGCCGCTTGAGGAGCTGGTGTCATGGCCCCACGGCCTTAAGCATAGGCTGCTACGCGAATTAACCCAGCGAGACCTCGAAGAAGCCGCGCTTAAGGTATTAAGCAAGTTGAGGTCTCAAGGGACTTACATCTCCCTCGTTTTCTGCGAGCTAGGCGTCAAAGGGGTCAGCATCGCTAGGAGAGCCGCTCTTAAAGCTTCGACCCAGGCTCTCCTGCTGGGAAGGCCTGAGGGGATCAGTGACGTAGCCGATGTCTTAGCTCAAGCCAACGGCCTAGGAATAGACTCGCCTATCAGGTATAAGCCCGGGGAGCTTGAAGCCTTCAGGGAGCTCTGTGATGTGCGAGGCCTACTAAAGGCCACCCACATAGCTGAGGATCGCCGTACTCGCGAACTCGGCGACTTAGAACAAGCGTTAAGGCATCTTCAACCTAACTTAGTGGTTCACGGCGTCCACTTAAGCAGCGAAGACCTATCGCTACTAGCTGAGCGAGGAATCTCGCTGGTGGTTTGTCCTCGATCCAACATGTTCTTCAGCGCAGGCCTACCACCCATCGTCAAGGCCCTTAAAGCCGGAGTAAACCTACTTCTAGGCACGGATAATGCTGGATGGATAGAACCGGATATGTGGCGCGAGCTAGAGGTAGCCTACAACGTAGCTAGGCTTCAAGGAGATGTAGACCCCAAGATCATACTGAAGGCAGCCACCGTGAACGTGTCAGCCATAGGAGTGAAGTTAGCCGTAAGCGAAGGCTCAAGGGCACGCTTCGTAGTAATCGATGGATCCAAGCTAGGCATTGAGAGGACGCATAACATCTACGCTACGATCGTCAAGCGAGGCTCGGAAAACAAAATACTCTTCACCTTTTTAAAAGACTGTTAACCCTGAACTTTAAAGATAACCTTCACCCCCAGAATTCTAGTAAGGTGGAAGGGTCTTAATATGCCCGAACTGTAAACGAAAATTCTACATGATAGACTGTAGCCTGCTCAGCCCAGATAAAGACTTGGTATGCTGCCCTTACTGTGGATATTGCGACATTAAAGAAAGGTTTCCCCCTAAGAAGCTTCAAGCCTTCACGTCGCCAACGCACCTCCACCACTTCCCTCAATGAAAAAACTCTTCCCATTAGCCCTGGCCGACGTATCAAGCTAGGGCAAGGACTATGGCGATCAGCGTCGCCTAGGCCTAGTCAACTGATACGTGCTTCTTCATGGTATTCGTAAGTCAGGAGCTTTGAACCACCAAGTTAACCCTCTAAACGTGGATTGGGGAAACTCTAGGCGACGGGTTCAGCCTTGGCGGAGTGGCTACTTTAACCGTACTCTCTTTACATGCAGCAGTCTTATATAGTAGGTAGGATTAATATCCTACTATGGTGCCCTCCGTGAAGAGGCCGGGTACAGTAAAGGCGATATACCTGACACGTTGGAGCCTCTTCGCTGCTCTCTGCGTAGCAGGCTCCTTCATACCCTTCCCCAGCCCTGTAGGCACGATCGCTTTCGACTCCTTTCCAGGCTACTTTGCCGCCCTGTACTTCGGCCCTCTTGACGGCATCGTGGTCTGTTTCATCGGCCACATGGTCACCTCTATCGTTCACGGCTTCCCCCTAGGTCCATGGCACTTCGTGATAGCGGTAGGCATGGCAGCGGTGGGTGCCGCTACAGGCATCATTAATAAGGCCTTGTCGAAACCTTGGGGTTTCATACCCGCTACAGCCGCCGGGGCCGCGATAAACACGGCTCTCTTCATCACAGCCATCCCAGTACTAGGATGGCTAGGCTCCTTACTACTCGTGCCGTTCCTAGCGGCGGCCTCTCTCCTTAACGGAGCATTAGCGGCGGCGGTGTACGTAGCTGTCAGAGGTAAGAGGCTCATTTAACGGTCACGGCGGCTAGCCATGAGGTACCTAAAGACCCTCCGCGACCTGGTGATCATAGAGCTACCCTCCATAGGATACATGGTCGTTAGCTGTGACTCCATAGGCAGCGTAGGCCCCAACCCTCTAGACGAAGTAAAGGTGAACGGGCGAATAGTAGGCAAGTTCCTGGCAAGGGTAGCCTTAATGGAGGTTATGTCAGTCAACGCTCAACCTATCGCCTGCGCCGTAACTCTCTCGATTAATCAAGGAAGTCAGGTAGCTGAGATCCTCGACGGCGTACGCGAGGAGCTCAGCGAAGCAGGTGTAAACCTTCCAGAGGAAGCCTTCATAATGAGCACCGAGAAAAACTTCAAGGTTAGCCAGACAGGCGTAGGCATAGCTATCATGGGCCTAGCCAGAGACCTAAAGACAGGGAAGGCGCTACGAGGAGACCTACTCGTAGCGATAGGCAAGCCCTGCGTAGGGATAGAAGTCCTAGACGGCGAAGAAAGAGACCAGATAGCTGACCTAAAAGACCTCGCTAAACTAATGAGGAAAGACTATGTACACGAGGTCATTCCAGTCGGTTCAAAAGGCATTATTCACGAAGCCTTAACCCTGGCTAGGAACAGTAGCTTAACGCTAAAGCTCTTCGATAGCCCGCACATAAACCTCTATAAATCTGCTGGCCCAGCAACTGTCCTGCTAGCGGCTATCGATGAATTATGGTTTACGGAGCTAAGAGAGAACCTCAATAAACCCGTAAACATCGTCGGCAAGCTACTTTAATCGACGCTCCACTTCTTAGAAAACCCTTAGACTTACAACCTCGAGGCTTCGCTAGTTAACCTGGGCTCAGCACGTTCCCCCTTAAGGTTCACGCCTCTCATTAAATCCTCCACTGTGTTGGCTACGAACACGTTGTTGTATTTCAGGCTCTCCCTAAGTAGCTTCGTGGCTTCACCGCCTGTGAAGTCTCTAGTCGACGGGAAGCTTTTATAGTCGATGAGGAGGCCTACCTTAATGCCTTGAGAGGCGGCCCTTAAGGCTACTTCAAGGTTTCTTAGGTTGCCACGTCCATAGGGCGCGTCGGTGACCACTATGAGATCCGCCTCCGTCGCTGCTTCAAGGTTCCTGATGTACGCCTCATCACTGATGGGTGAGAAGGGTGCCTCAGCTATTACTTTTACTCCTAGCGCTCTGGCCGCTTCATAGTCGCTGTCGAGGACGCTGACTACCCCTACACTTACCTCGAAACCTTCCATCACTAGCTTCCTCAATACTGGGGTGCCTGTGCCTCCACCACATATTACGTGGACTCTCATCTTGGTCTTCGCGGCTCTGCGGCTCTTCATGGTGGATAACGGCACCACGTATAGCGAGCCCGTGATCGGATGTTTCCTGACCTCGACCTCAACGCCATAGACCTCCCTAATGATGTCTTCCCTAAGTACTTCCTCAACGGGCCCCATCGCCCTTATCCTGCCATGGCTCATTAAGACTAGCTGGCTGCAGTACCTAGCAGCTAAGTTAAGGTCGTGGAGGACGGCTATTATCGTGAGCTCCTGCTCTGCGCGTAGCTTCTCAAGTAGATCCATGATCTCGAGCTGATGGTTTAAGTCGAGGTGCGTCGTGGGCTCGTCAAGTAGTAAAACCTTGGGTTCTTGTGCCAGAGCCCTAGCAATGAATACCCTCTGTTTCTCCCCGCCGCTTAACTCGTTGATGGATCTATCCGCTAAATGCCATACTCCAGTGAGCTTCATGGCCCTCTGCACTGCTTCTAGATCCTTCTCGGTCTCTCTTCCCAGCCTACCTAGGTGAGGGTGCCTACCCATCAACACGACGTCGAGGACCGTGAAGTCGAAGGTTGTAGTCGTATCCTGAGGGACTACAGCCATCTTCTTGGCAACCTCGGCCGCCTTCATGGACAATACTTCTCTTCCGTCTAGGAGAACGGCCCCTACCTTGGGCTTCAATATCCCGGTGAGGCATCTAAGGAGCGTGGTCTTTCCTGAACCATTAGGGCCCAAGAGGCCTAGGAACTCCCCCTCGTCGACTGCTAAGCTTACGCCGTCCAGAGCCTTCACGGCGTCGTAAGCGAATTCGACGCCGCACACCTTGATCACTGCCCTCTCGGCCACTGCTTATATCACCACCCTCCTGCTCTTAATGAGGAGGTAAAGGAAGAAGGGGCAGCCGAGCATGGCCGTGATGGTGCCTATGGGTAACTCGCTAGCGGGCGCCATAATTCTAGCCCTGATCAAGGTGTCGCAGACAACGAGCAGCGTCGCGCCGGCTAGAGCTGAGGATGGAAGCAGTATTCGGTGGTCAGGGCCCACCACTAAGCGCATCGCGTGAGGGACTATTAAGCCCACGAAGCCGATGACGCCGCTTATAGCGACGGCAGCTGCCGTGGCTATCGAAGCCAAGGTTAACAAGGCCTTTTTGACGGTCTCAACGTCGACGCCTAGGTGTTTAGCTTGCTCTTCCCCCATCGCCATGATGTTGAGCTCTCTCGAGAAGAGGAGGATCAACGTCGAGCACGTCAATATAACTGGGGCCGCCACCTCCACGTAGTCCCATTTACCCTCAACTATCGCGAAGGAGCCGAAAAGCCACGCTAAAGCCATATGGCCTCTCTCCCCTGCAAAGAACAGTAGTTGCATGGTTAGCGCGGACATCAAGCTGCTTATAGCCACGCCAGCTAACACAAGTCTAAGCACGGGCACTCTTCCACCCGTCCTCGCTACCATGTAGACAATAAATATAGTGAAGAGGCCGGTCACCGAGGCCATGAAGGGCCTGGTATAGACTAGTCCTATGGGTAAGAGGCTGGGGCTAAGTAACATAGCAGCCACCCCTCCTAACCCGGCTCCTGAGGCTATGCCGAGGACGTAGGGGTCTGCCAGCGGGTTCCTGAACATCCCTTGAAAGACGGCGCCTGAAATCGCTAAGGCAGCTCCTACTAGAATCGCTGATACGAGTCTAGGTAGCCTAAGCTGCACCACGATCACCTCCTGAGTTTCGCTCCACCAGGCACCGAAGACCTGCTTAAAGCCTGGGATCTGTCCTAGGAGTATTCCAGCGGCGTCGATTAGGGCGGTCTTAGCGCTGCCTATGCTTATGGAGAGGGCTGAGCAAATAAATAAAAGGAGGGTGAGGAAGAGAACTGTAAGACTCCATCTCGCAGCCCTACCTAAACCGAGGCGTCTCTTGTTCATTAAGCTCCAGCTACCTCCGTCTTCTCAGCCCCGCTGTAAAGCCCACAAGGCATAGGACCGCCGCAGCCACGATACTCATCGTTAACGCTTGCCAGAGCGGGATGGGGGTTGACATTAATGGAGGCGGCGGAGGGCTAGGTTTACCCATTAAGGCTAGGTAGCTCGTATGGTTGACCATGGCGACTACCAGGTCCTCGTCGACCATAACGGCGCTCGCCGCCCTTATCCACTTCTCGCCGTCCCATGTATACACCGCTAGCGTCCTTTCATCTACTCCTAGCTTCTTCACCTCAGCTCCTCTATAATTGATGATAACAAGCAGCTTCAAGGCGATCCCCGAGATGCTGGTGTGGACGTTTAAGTAGTCACCGATCATCTTAAGGCCCTGCGGAGGGCTAGGGCCTACCCTAGTTACGGTGGCTTTTAACGCAAAGTTGTTGGCAGCGTTCGTCTCCATCAGCAGCAAGGTGAAGTTGAAGACCTCAGCAGCGCTAGACAAGGTCTGAGCTAAGCCTCCGCGAACTGCGTTTACGTTCACGTCGACCGAGGCTATCTTAACCCTCCCAAAGATCTCAGGGTGAAGGATGCCAGCTAGTATCTCCAGGCCGTCGACCAGCCTTGGGCCTGGCCTAACGAACAGGTTTTCATCTACAACGTACACTTCACCTCGTTGAACAGCCTTTATCTGGCTCCAGCCAGGCCTAGCCTTGAAGTCCTCTAGCGTAGCGTTATGCATGGCCCCCCTCAGGCTTATGATAATGTCGGGGTCCCTGGCGATCACCTCCTCATCGCTAGCTTGAAGCCACTGAGTTTTGGCGTCGCCGAAGACGTTGACCCCGCCTGCTTTCTCAATCAACTGGTGCCCCCATGTACCGGGCCCGAAGGTCCACGGTGGCGGGTACCAGGTTTCCATGTACACCTTCGGCTTATAGGTAACGCCTTTAACCTTCTCCTCTACAGCCTTTATCCTAGCCTTAAGGTTGTTGATTAGGGCGAGCGCCTCGCTCCTCCTACCTATAGCTTCTCCAACCAGCTCGATGTCCGATAGGACATCCTCTATGGAGCTAGGCTTAAGCACTATTACTTTGAGGCCGAGGGCCTCCAACTGTGGAAGGATGGTGTCGCTGACCCTCTCCTCCTCCACGTAAGAGAACGTAATGATTAAGTCAGGCCTTAGATTGATGAAGTCCTCGGCTGAGGCGTGGAGCTTAATGTAACCTAGACCCGACGCTCCAATCTTTGGCCTCCCAACAACCTCCGGCGGATAATCGGAGTAGGGGTCCACTGCGACGATCTTATCAAGGGCGCCTAGGGCGTAGACTATCTCCGTGCAGCTTGGGCCCTGACATACAATGCGCTGAGGCTCGCTATCGATGGTGACGCGCCTGCCGAAGTCGTCGACGACCGTTACCGGGAACCTACTGGACGAGCCGAAGGCGGCAATAGGGCACGCCAGGCTCAACGCTACAAGTATAGCCAACAAAATGGCCGATTTTCTACTCAGTTTGCTCATAGAGGGTCAAAAAGTAGGATAAATATCCTACCCTAAATTAATTTTTCTCCCTAGGCGGAGGGCTGTATCTTTAAGGGGCTAAAATAACGATCATTTAGCGGCTCCTCGCCTACATGTGAAGGCACTAGCCATCAGCTTAAAGCCCTCATAAGCCGCAAAGTTCCAGTGTAAATTAGGGATGTGTGTATATGTCTAAAAACTGACGTGCTACGCTAGTGGTTGCTAGGGAGAAAAGTCATGTTTAGCGTTAAGGGGCGATGAAAAGTGGTAACGGTGGAGCATAAATAGCCTACGTTGAGCATCACGTCTTCAACATACCCTTGGAATCAAGTTAAGCTGTACACTTAAGTCGAGGTTGAGTCATTGATTAACTCATCAAGACAACGGTTGAATTACCCTATAGCTAAGCATCCATTATAGGTCTGATTACGGGGCTATAAAGTCTTCTTGATCTCAGAGCAAGACGCGTAATGCAAAAAACTCTATAGTTTATCCTACCTTTGAGAGAATTGCGTTAAAGGGAATGCTCTTCATTTTCCAGCCTTTAACTGCTCGCTTTGAAATTTCGTCGATTTCATTAAACTTATCCATAAGAGCTTCATCGCGCACCTCTATGTACTCGTAGCTGGAATCATAGACGGTAGAGGCGGGTATAGCCTCAACGTGGGCCAAATACCTTTTAGCTACCTTGAAAGCCTCAACCATCTCTTCAAGGGTTGGCTTCCTAGTTACAGGCTGCCTGGCATGTAGAGGGTCAAACTCATATATCCGATAAGGTATCTCCGGACTTATAGAGGACAGAAACCTAGCTATTCTCTCAACTTCATCCACATCTACGATGTTAGGCATAAGTATCGTGCGCACATAGAAGTTTACGCCACGATCATAGAGCAGCCTTGCAGCCTTTAACACGTTTCTATTGTCCCTCCCCGTATACCAGTAATGGACATCTTCGCTAAACGCCTTTATATCCAGCTTAACTAAATCTATATTCAGGTCTCTTAACCGGTTAACGAGGTCCTCATCTAAGAGGAAACCGTTTGTCGACAATGCAATCCTTGACACACCTACCTTCCGTAAATGCTTAATTAAGTTCACCAAGTAAGAGGGGTTAAGAGTGGGCTCTCCACCTGTTATCACCGCGTCAGTGACGAGGCCGCCACAAACGTGTTTGCATGCTTTAACGAAGAAATCAGTTAGCTCAGCGACCAAGAACGGCCTGCCTACATCCTCCTTAGCTATCGCAAAACAGCCTCTACAGTCAAAGTTGCAGCCGGCTAAGTTAATCCAAGCTTTCCTCGTCGGCTTAACACAAAAGGTTATGAATGGTACCCTCCTCCACACTAAACCCCATACCCAGAATACCCCTAAATAGATTCCTTTACCCATCGCTTAGGGCTTAGACGAAGTACCGGGCTAGGGCTCTTCGATCACGTCACGGCCTAGGAAAGAAGCCTTACATTAAAAAGGCCATCGACCTCCTGAGGCCTAGCTCTCTGAGGCCACCTAGTTGTAGATCGACTAAAACGGGCTGGGCATAGAGGATTTAAAGCCAAAACATGCCTGCCTCTACCCTCGCGGCGAACTCAAAGGTAAAGGTGGAGCTTACTGCAATTAGCGCGGTCAGGTGGGGTCATGGGGTCGCTTAGCCTTCAGAGGCGCCTCCTTAAGGGGGGCTCCCTAAGATTTTAGAGAACTTAAGTACGCTGTTACGTGAAGCCTTATATACTTAAACTTAAGGGTTCAGCTAGTTCGGCGAGAAACTTCAACGAGATGTTGAGGGACCCTGCCAGCCCTTGGAGCTTTACCATGAGGCTTAGGATTTTTTAGATAGGTTAAAAGTCCATGAAGCCTCTTCAATGGCTAGTAGGAGCCTTAAGGCTTCATGAGCCCTTAACTATCGCGATAAGTTAGAGTAAGCTGCAACGAGTCAGGCACAGCTATGGTTGGGGCTTAAGGCAGCGAGGATTATGGAGCGGGTGGCCTAGACGTAAGCCGCTTAAGCTAAAGGGTCTAGTGGGGTACGTGGGAGGTAGACTTATAATTCCTCCACGGGAGAGGTAGTAGGAAAAAAATCCTACATCTTTACGGTGGGCGCATGAAGACGAGGATATACCACGTGGTGCTTTTCTCCCACGACCTCTCAGCTTACATGTTCTTTAAGGGCTGCAACTTTCGCTGCCGAGGATGTATATTGAAGCTCTCACCCTGGGACTGCCACCTCCCCGTAGAGGTTCGGTCTAAGCTGAGTAGGCTCTCACTGAGCTCCACGTTATCGTTAAGCGAGGTTGACCGCTTAATTGGGGGGTTAAAGGTTAACCGCGCCGTCCTAGGTGGAGGAGAGCCAACCTTAGATAGAGCCTTGCCTTACGTGGTGGAGCTCCTCAAGGAACGAGGCATCTACACGACCTTATTGACCAATGGGCATCTGCTAGACGAGAAGGCCATTAAGACGCTTGAGGGATCTGGGCTAGATGAGGCCTGCGTGAGCATCAAGGCGTTAAACCCTCAACTCCACGAATACTACACTGGAAGGCACAACGAGAAGGTTTTAAGGAACTTTAAGCTGCTCGCTAAGAGCGGCGTGAAGGTTAGAGCTGAGAGCGTGCTTATACCAGGCCTCATCGAGGCCGAGGAGATTGAGCGTATCTCCAAGTTCATAGCCTCCGTCGACCGCTCTATACCGTTTAGGGTAGATGGTTACGTAAGCGTCCCTGGACAACCGTGGCGTAGCGCCACCCCTAAGGAGGTTGTGGAGGCGGCTTCGCTGGCGAAGAGACATCTAGAGAACGTCTCCTACATTCACAGCGACCTACCCGTGGTAGGCGAGGTCCTCAACGTCTACCCGAAGGTCTAGATGCTTGAGCCTATGTCGGATCGAGGTCGGCGATGTACACGTGAGGAAGGCGGTGGGCGGGATGGTCAACGTAGCTCTATTTAGCGGGGGCAAGGACTCGATGTACTCGATCATGAAGGCTAAGGAGCTGGGAGTCGACGTCGACACGCTCCTATTTGTAAAGCTCTCCCTTCAACAGCCCAGCCCCCATGAGCTTAACATACACGCCGTGAGGATCCTCGCCGAGGATTTGGGTCTCCCATTAGAGGTCGTCGAGTTAAAGGGTAGCCACAAGGACGAGGCCCTCGCTGAGAAGCTTAAGGAGCTAAAGGCCGAGGCCTTAATAGCTGGCGACGCGTCGCTCGAGGATCACCTAGAGTGGCATGAAAGGGTGTGTAGACGTGCAGGCGTGGACCTACTTGAACCCCTCTTTAAGCGCCCCGCTAAGCCTCTCTTAAAGGAGATGGTCGAGAGCGGGGTGCGTTTCACGGTGATCGCTGTTAGGTCCACGCCCAGGGCCGATCTACTTGGCGTCGAGGTGTCTAAGAAGAACGTAGGCTGGTTCATCGAGGTGTGCGAGGAGGAGGGATGGGATCCGCTCGGCGAGCAGGGAGAATACCATACATTAATCAACGCTTCGCCAATGTTACGCTCAAGCTACAAGTACGTGGTTGTCGAGGTCGTGGACCGCGGAGCCTATGGATGTACCGCGTTATTAAACGTGCTACGATCCAACCCACCTGCGCCCCGTGAATGGAGGGGGTGGCAGCCTTAGCGTGTAGGGTGAGGGGTAGGCCTTGCGCTTAGCGAGGAGGGCGGTCATGAAGCTTAGGCCGGGGGTCCATGGAGGTGAAGCGCTAAGCCTAGGCGCGAAGGTCTTGGACTTTAGCTCAAACGTCAGCCCCTTAGGCCCCCCACCCGGAGTCCTAAGGGCGATTAGGGGCTCCCTGAGCCTTCTTGGCTTCTACCCCGACCCTCAATGTAAGGCGGTTAAGGAGGCTATAGCGGAGTACCTAGGAGGTATAGGCCTAGACAACATAATCGTAGGCTGCGGTGTAACCGAGTTAATCCACTTGTTCGCGCTTACGTTCATAGAGAAAGGGGATGAGGCGCTCATCCCGTGTCCCACCTTCAGCGAGTACGAGGTATGCGTAGCTAAGATGGGAGGCCGAGCTAGGCTCCTCAGGCTTAAACGTGAACAAGGGTTTAAGTTGGACCATGAAATCATCCTACGTAGCTTAAACAGGAGGACGAAGGCGATCTTCCTATGCAACCCCAATAACCCAACAGGCTACCTAACACCCCGCGAAGTCCTACTTAAGATAGTGCGTGAAGCCCACGAATCGGGAGTCTTAGTGTTGATCGATGAAAGCTACGTCGAGTTCGTCGATGAGCCAGCCTCCATGGTCGACCTCGTAAACAGTTACTCAAACCTCCTAGTGCTAAGGTCTATTAGCAAACCCTTTGGAATGCCTGGGCTAAGGATAGGCTACGGAGTGGCTTCTAAGGAAGTGGTTAAAATGATGTCTAAGGCTAAAACTCCTTGGAGCGTAAGCGTCCTCGCTCAGGTGGCAGCGGCCGAGGCTTTAAGGGATCAAGGCTACCTGGACCGGGTAAGGGCCCTCGTAGCAAGGGAGAAGCGCTATGTCTTTAAAGGCCTCAAGACCCTTAAAGCGTTTAGAGCCTTACCCAGCGAGGCTAACTTCCTCTTAATCGACGTTAAAGGCACAGGCAAGACCTCGACCGCCTTGAAGGCCGAGCTGCTGAAACATGGAATCTTAGTCAGGGATTGTAGCTCGTTTAAAGGGCTAGGCAGGGACTACATCAGGATAGCCATTCGTAGACGCTTCGAGAATGAAATGCTGTTGAAATCCTTGGCGGCCGTGCTAGGTGAATGAGGCCTTGTCTGTTTCACTAAACCCGATGCTGGCTAAGCTCGCGGTGCTGTTTACAGCTTTAGCGCTCGACTTACTTCTCGGCGAACCTCCTCAAAGGCTACATCCAACAGTTTGGATTGGACATTACGCCTCGTTTCTAGAGCGTAGAGTTAGGGGGAGGCTGGGGGGCATTATCTTGGTAGTCTCGGCTTTAGCCTTGTTCACCTCCACCTTCTACTTAGCGTTGTTCTTCTTAAACACGGCCTTACCCCTGCCCGTTTACCTGTTCTTGGTCGCTGTGCTGTTCAAGACCACCTTCGCGATTAAATCCATGGAGCAGCACGTCAAGCCCATTATGGAGTCCATGATCGGTGGAGACCTTGAATCCGCTAGGTTCCTCGTATCACGGATAGTCAGCCGGGATACCAGGAACCTTTCAAAGAGCCAGCTGATCTCAGCGACCATTGAGTCTATAGGCGAGAATACCGTAGACGGAGTTACCTCTCCTCTCCTCTACTTTGCCCTTCTAGGCTTTCTTGGAGCCCTAGCGTACCGCGTAATAAACACCTTAGACTCCATGGTGGGGTATAGGCATCCTCCGTTCACCCACCTCGGCTGGGCTGCAGCTAAGCTCGATACCTTGGTTAATTACGTGCCCGCCAGGATCACTGGGTACTTAATGGTGTGTGCAGCGTGGCTTGCTAACATGGACTGGAAGCAAGCCCTAAAGGTCTTAAAGAGAGATCGAGGGAGAACCGACAGCTTAAATTCAGGGTGGCCCATAGCGGCCATGGCGGGGGCCCTACGCGTCCAGCTTGAAAAGCCAGGCCTTTACACGCTTGGCGACCGCTTAGAGGAGCTCTCGATAGGCCATATCAAGGACGCCCTACGCTTAATGAAGTTAACCATAACCCTCTTCGTGCTTCTAGTCGTGGTGCCGTTAACAGCCTTGGGCAGCGCCCTAGGCTTTAACATCCTCTAGGGGGGTGAACGAAGTGGAGTTCAACCTCTCGTGTCGAGGAGTTCAATGTTATGTAGACGGAGGTAACCTGATTATAGAGTCTAGCAGCCCCCTTAAGGTGTTAAGCTCGGCTGTGCTTAATGGCGGCTTACGCGAAGCTAGATCGATATTGAACCACCAGGTGCCGGACGACTTTAACGAGCCCGACCCGACCGCCTACCTTGAACAAGTCGTACAGAGTCTTAAGATACCTAGGCCGGTCGTGGGCTTAATGACCGCTGCCCCGGTCGATAAGGCCTCCCACAAGGGGCTTACGTGCAACTCCCTCGCGGTGGATGTCATCGTGACCGCGGGGCTCTCTAATGCTATGGCGATCGCGGACCCGTTAAACATGAAGGAGGTTGGTACGGTCAACATCATTCTGCTCGTCGACGGGGTTGTTGAGGACTCTTGCCTAGTGGAGCTCGTTAGGATGGTAGCTGAGGCTAAGGCTGAGGCCTTTAGGAAGCTTGACGTCAGGAGCCGAGCGTCAGGTAGGTTAGCTAGCGGCACCTCAACGGACTCTATCGTCGTGGCATGTACACGTAGAGGAGAGCATGTCACCTACGCTGGGCCCGCCACTGAGCTTGGAAGAGCCGTAGGCCTAGGCGTCTTAGAGGCCGTTAAGGAGGCGATCGTGAGGCAGGCGGGTCTTTCACCCGCTAGGCCTCTGATTAAGCGCCTAGAGGAGCGAGGCATAACCTTCGAGGACCTCGTGAACGCTGCTCTAGAGCTCCTAGTCTACCATCCCGACATGGGTAGCAGGGAAAAAGTGGAGGAAGTGCTACGTGAATGTCTACGTGAGGCCCTCGAGGACGTCAACGTCGCCTCCCTGGTCCTAGCGGGGCTAAGGCTCCAAGAGGATGGGGAGGAGGGCTTGATACCTGGGCTACCAGCTGAGGCCTTCAAGGAGGACCCCGTCTTCCTACTGGCTGACGAGATCCTAGGCATGGAGATAGCCAAGTACATCGCGGGCACTAAGGGGGTCTTCGAGTTCGTCAGGTTTGATAGGGCTAAGCCAGGTATCTTGAAGAGGCTGGGGCCCTTCATGGACGACGTGATCGGGGGGCTCATTGCAGGCTCCTCCTCAAATATGTATACGAAGCTTTTGGCTAGGCGGAGGGTTAAGGAGCCATGAAGCCTCTTAGAGGGCTGAAGGGCGCGCTGGTCTTCCTAACAGTGATACCTCTTAAGCCCGATGAGGAGGGCCCCATTAACCCGGCGCTGGGCATGCATTGGTTTCCTCTGATTGGAGCCTTTATAGGGCTGTTGGCGGGTGTTGTAGCTCGATTAGTGGCTGAGGTAGCTCCAGGCCTCTTTACAGGGGTTGTAGCTATAGGCTTAATCCTTGCGATAACAGGCCTCAACCACCTTGATGGCCTTATGGACCTGGGTGATGGGTTAATGGTCCGTGGCCCTCCTGGCGAGAGGATCAAGGCCATGAAGGACGTCCAGGTTGGGGTAGGAGGCTTCGCCTTGGCCTTTTTCGTGGTCTTATTGTCCATAGCAAGCGTCTCAGCCCTCCCCAAATACATGCTTCTCTGCAGCTTGATATCGTCCGAGGCCACGGCCAAGCTATCGATGGTGCTGCTGGCTAAGCTTGGGAGGCCAGCCTACCCAGGGATGGGCGCCAGCTTCGTGGAGGCTGCAAGTAGTCCCGGCTGGCCTTCACGCTTCATAGTAGCTGTGGCTTCGTGTCTTGGGCTAGTTTGGTGGTTACTGCACTTAAAGGGCTTCTTAGTGCTGCTAAGCATGGTGGCCTTAACGCTGATCATGGCCAAGGTTTCCCGAGCCCTCCTCGGCGGGGTTACTGGAGATGTATTTGGGGCTCTAAACGAGATGACCCGTGCCTCCTCGCTAATCACCATAATGATGGCCAAGGGGGTCGTGTAGCGTGCTTTTACCAGCCTTAATAATGGCTGGCGGTAAAGGTACGCGCTTAAACTCAAGCCTTGAGAAGCCGCTGTTGAGGGTTAAGGGTAGGCCCATGATCAGTTACGTAATAGAGGCCCTTAGGCACGCTGAATGCGTAGAGAAGGTCGTAGTCGTAGCCTCTAAGCATACACCGAACACCTACAAAGTGGTGAGGAGGCTTGGAACTGAGGCTTTGCTGGCTCCCGGTAGAGGTTACGTAGAGGATCTACATTACGCTGTTAAGGCGCTAAGGCTTAAGGGCGCTGTGCTTGTAACTGCCTGCGACCTACCTCTCGTGCGTAGCGCGCTTATTGATCAAATAATACGGTATTACTATACATATTGCCGCAAGCCAGCCTTAACTGTCGCCGTCCCCTACGAGGTCCACAAGGCGCTTGGGCTGAGGCCAAGCTACCTATTCGAGATAGGGGGGTTAAAAGCGGCCCCCTCTGGGGTTAACATACTAGATACCTCGATGATCGGCAGAGAGTATATCGACGAAGATGTTATGGTCCTCAGCAGCCTTGAGCTGGCGGTTAACGTTAACACCCTCGAGGACCTACAGCTCGCCGAGAAGCTTATCGATGATGGAGGCCTCCGTCCATGATCGACCCTCTATGCCTATCCTTAGCTGAGGAGCTTTCTAGGAGAGTCTACGAGGTCGCTCAGAGCTGCGACTGCCTCCTACTCTCAGGAGGCGTCGATACTACCTTTGTGGCGGCGGCCTCGCTTCACCACGGACACCGCTTCAACCTGGCTGTGACCGTCACCTACAAGGGGATGGGGGAAGACGTCCGCTACGCGTCTCTCGTAGCCAGGAGGTTAGGCCTGAGCCACGTAGTGGTGGAGTACGACGACGCAGCGTCGGATGAGGTGCTCGACGATGTTATACTGGTGCTTAACACCTTCGACCCAGTGGAGGTTAGGGGGAGCGTCAGCGTCTACGTGGCCTTAAGGGAGGCGTTAGCTAGGGGTTGTAGGAGGGTGGCTACAGGTGATGGTGGAGACGAGCTTTTCGCTGGCTACGATTTCCTCTTAGACAAAGCCCCAGGTTACGTCGATGACTGGATCAAAAACATGGTGGGTAGGTGGAGGTTTTCCTCGATAGAGCTGAGTAGACGCCTAGGTCTTGAAGTTGTTCCAGTGTACGTGGACGAAGAGATAGTGAGGCTGGCGCTTAGGGTTCCTTACTCCTGTAGAGTTCTTGAGGCGTATGGCCGCCTCTGGGGTAAGGCCTTACTTAGACTATGGCTAGACAGGGCAGGGTTTAAGGAGGTTGCGTGGAGGCGAAAAGACCCTATTGAAGGAGGCTCTGGTAGCAGGGCTCTCAGCTTGACGTGGGCTTCTAGGGTAACTCACGAAGACGTTGAGGAGGTGGTCGAAGAAGGCTTAAACTTGCCTAGCAGGAGCCACGTGTACCTTTATAGGCGCTATAGAAGGCTGGGCCTACGTGTACCTAAGCCCTCTGCGAATGAAAAGCCCTGTCCTATATGTGGAGGACCCCTCAAAGGGTCTTTCTGCAGGTTCTGCGGCGCTTACCTAGACGAGGAAGGTCGCGTGCATGTATATAATGAGGCTTAGACCGCCAGCCTCTTAGTCCCCCACATCTCAACCTTCTCGGTTTCCCTTAATCTCGTTTCTAGGAGCCTCCTCCTAGCTTCAGCCTCCTTAATCTCACAGAGTACCCCAGCCTCCCTAAACAGGTTCAGCATCTCTCTAGCTTTTTCCACCGAGATTCCAAGGTGCCTCGATATGTCGATGCTGGTTATGACCCCCCTCGACTTAAGCTGGCTGACTATGAAGTCGAGGACCTCGAGCTTACCCCAATCGTACACTTCAAACACCTTCACCCTGCCTCTCTTAAGCATTAGGCCCCGCCTCAAAGCTTAGGTATTTCCTCTGTAATACCTATGAAATACATCTGAAATACCGCATATTTAAGCTTAACCTTTGATTGGTGAACGATTAGCTAGGCGGCCATAATAAAAAGCGGGGTTGTTTTTAGACCTCCTCTGCTCCTCTCCTTCGCCCTCTCCTAACCGTAACCTTTAACCGGTCTCCGTACTCGGCAGCCAGCTCAGGGTCCTCGCGCTTAATGTGTTCTATGATTATGTCCTGGACCAGCGTGCTAATGGACTTAAGGCCCTTCTTCAACCTAAGCTCCTCAATATGCTTAGTGTAATACTTCTCAAGAGCCTCGTATATGTCCTCGGGTATCGTTACCGTTGTCCAACCTCTCTTGGGCATGTTAAAGGCACCCTGCAGAGTTAGATGTAGAGCGTTAAAAAGCAATTGCCTCTCACATATAAGCGCAGTCCCGTTAACTGTCGAGCTGGTGGTCTCTTTGAGCCGTGAAGAGGCGCAGGACCTAAGCGAGGAGATAGCGTGGATCAAGGAGGCTGTCAAGTCGTTGATGAGGCGTCTAGATGCTCTATGTGCTAGGTGTGGCTTAGTCGATGAGGAGTCGTTTAAGAAGAGTTTGAGGAGCTTCATGGAGGAGGAGCTAGGCTTAAAGTTTGAGTCGAGGAGCCTAATCGATGAGGAGGGCATAGTCTACGGATATCCATGCACCGTCGAGGTGGACTTGGCTACCGATGGGCTGGGCTTAATGGTGGTGGAGATCACGCCGTACGCTAAGCTCTCCGACGTAGCCGCCTTGATTAGGAAGAAGGAGCTCCTAGAGAGGAGGGAGGGGTTGAAGGTCAATAGACTGATCTTAGTGGCTCCTCAAGCTGATAGAAGGGTGGCTGAGGCCTGCTTAAAGACTGGCGTGGAGCTCTACGTTAAGCTTTAACGTTATTGAGCTAGCTGATTTAAGGTTCTAGGAGGTGTTATAGAGGTAATACCTGGGTGTGCTTTAGAGAGGTTTGGGGGGCTCTCCAGATAATGCTAAGCTGTATCTCGCAGCTTCCCTCCTAGCTTAGCTGGGGGTTGTGATGCCATCTAAAGCTGAGCTTAAAATAATTACGGTCCACCTACCTGAAGGCTATATTAAAGGCCTTGACCAGCTGGTCGAGGCTAAGCTTTATCCTAACCGTAGTGAGGCCATAAGGGTGGCTGTAAGGGACCTCTTGAGGAAGGAGCTATGGGAGATGCCGAGGAGGCTAGAGCCAGTAAAGATGTATGGCTAAGGTCTATAAGCGTACGTCTACCGGACAACTACCTAGCCGCCTTAGACCTCCTCGTTGAGAGAGGGTTATTCAGGGATAGAAGCGAGGCTATAAGGAGGGCCCTCAAGGACCTTTTAAGGAGCGTCAAGGCCTCCCTAAGCTAGCTCAACGTCGTGGGCAGTCAGTGGGAGGAAAAAACTCATCATACTCCTTCAGGGCGACCGAAACTCATCATCTAGGCTCCTTTTTACTTAAAGTGCCTTAAATCTATTCCGCGCGAAAGCCTATATCCTAGGGGTTTAAGTAAAACTCAGGTCGGATGATGAAAGCCTCGCAGGCGTGAACGATGATCGTTACACACCCTGCTGACGGGGAGCGTAGGCCATGGTGTTCGGCTTCGCGTTAAAGGTGGTGTTGATAAGCTGCTCAGGTGCTCTAGCTCCAGGCCCCTTAACCACAGCCACGGCTGCCTTAGGGGTTAAGGGGGGCTGGCGTAGCGGCTTTAAGGTGGCCCTTGGCCACATGGCCGTTGAGTTGCCTCTAATAGTCGCGGTGGGGTTAGGCTTTGCTGCTCTACTTGAATCTCAGGTCCTCATCAATGCCCTAAGCTTGGTGGGAGGCCTTTTCATGCTGGGCTTTGCAGCGTTGATGATTAGAGACGCCTTAAGGGCGAGGGAGGTTAAACCTAGTAGCATAGGTACCTCCCCGCTGATGGTAGGTGTGGGTCTCTCCGCCCTAAACCCTCTCTTCCTGCTGTGGTGGGCTACAGCCGGCGCCCCCCTCATAGTTGAGGCCCTAGAGTTATGGGGCCTAGTAGGCCTAGCTGTGCTCTATGCGTTACATGGCTGGCTTGACTACGTATGGCTTAGCTTCATAGCTCACCTAACCTGGCTCGGCGGGCTTAGGGCTAAGGTGTATGGAGCGTTGCTGATGGCCCTAGCTATCGCATTGATAGTCTTTGGCCTGGACTTCACTCTATACGGAGCATTGGGAGTAAGGCTACTACCATCGTAGCACGTAGTCATCGACGGCCTTACGGCCTTCTCGTGGATAAGCGGTCAGGTCTCTTAACCCTAAAGAAGCGATAGCTTCTCTCGAGAATACAAGGCGTAACCCGTCAAGCAGCTTTAAACACTACATTCAAGGGGCTTAAACCAGGCTTATAGGGTTCCAGGCTTCTTAGACTGGAGAAAGCCTTAATGAACCTCCAACCAACCCGCTCAGCTAATTCCACCAATTCATTAAGCGCGTAAACTCTCATGGTAAAGGAGAGCTCGTCTATGTACTTCAGGTCCTTGCCTTCCCTCCTGTAGAAGACCCATCTATTCTCAACGACCCCCTTATCGGCATGGAACCTAGGCCACTCGACAAGGGTTAGCTCTTCATCGATCTCGCTTAGAAACCCTCCGCTGCCACATAAGCTACTCCTCAACGAGGTTAGATCAAGGCTAGCCGTCTGCAAGATAAATAGGAGGCCGTTACCTTCAACTAGCCTCCTAACAGCTGTCAAGGTCCGTAAATCGGCCTCGCTATCGACGTAGTACCCTAGGATGCTAGACCAATATATCAAAACAGCATCAAACTTCTTTCCCTCTAAGACTCGGTCGACCTCTAAAGCATCGCCAACCACGAACTCTACGCGCCCAGCGACGCCGTGTTCAGCGGTCTTCCTATTGGCGTCCTCAATGAAAGCTGGAGAGATATCGACGCCGACGACCTTATAGCCACGTTTAGCGAGGTGAATAGCGATCCTACCGTTACCGCAGCCAAGGTCGAGGACCCTTGAGCCAATACTCAGCCCAAGCTCCTTAAACAGCCTAGCAAGGATGTCAGCCTCCTCGCTGGCGGTCCTCCACTTGGAGTTTAAAACCTTAAAAATAGCTCAGCCTTATCGATAAAAGCCTCCTTAACCCATCGACCGTCGCCACGTTTAACGATGGCCATCACCTTAGAGTAGGCACTGCAAGGTTATTAAGCTTGATTGGCTTAGACGCTCTACCAGGGCTGTCATGGTAACCTCGTCCGTCCTCGAGGGATAAATTTTACGTAGGAGCTTCCCAGCTTCGATAACTAGGTGATGAGGAGACGTATTACTGAGCAGTGATGACTGGTGACGCGGCTGATAAAACAACACGCTATTATACTCCGCCTACCTAGGCCACGCGATGGATAGGAGGAGGACCCTCTGGGCTAAAGCCTACACGGGCTTACATGTCACCCCCTGGCTAATTGAGAGGTGGCTAGCTGACATCGAGAAGGATCCTGTAGGCGCGCTGGAGATGGCCAGGCTATTTACCGAGGCGTTGGAGGTCCCTAGGCTCGTCGTGCTGGGCTTTAACCCCCAGCCCTTAGTGGCGGCCCTGGCCGTCAACGAAGATAAGCTTAAGGTATTGACTAGCCAGGAGGTAGCTAAAGGTTCAGTTGAAGCCGCAGCTGTGAGCCATAGGGTGCTGGAGGCCTTTAGAGGGCTGGTTGAGGTTGTCATAACGCAGCTAACACCCTCTCCAGGCGAGAACCCTCTTAAGGCGTTAAGGTCCTTGGAGGGGGTGTTGTCCTCGATTAAAGGAGGGGTGATCGACGTAACGGACGCCCCACCGCTAGTAGTGGTCATTGCATGCTCGCAATCATGCACCCTGACTTACACCTACTCCACGGGGGAGTCGGTTAGAGTGGTTCCTATAAGCTACGGGGCTAAGCGAACCCTAATTAGTTAGCGGCGGGCTAGGCGTTGTTGACGCCCAGCTATGCCCTCCATATTCAGTAAGCCCATTGAGCTAGGTGACATCAAGGTTCACCTCATATACTTCGACTCTCTTGGAGCTAAGAGTAGCTGCGTGCTCATTGAGACCCCCGACGTCAACGTCCTAGTAGACCCTGGAGTAGCTGAGATGCAGCCCGGATACCCGTTAAGCTGGGAGGAAAAGGTCAGGCTACGCGACGAAGCCTTCAAGGCCATACTTGAGGCCTCTAAGAGGGCTGAGGTGATCACAATATCCCATTACCACTACGACCATCATACACTGCCCTCCCAGGCTCCACAGCTCTACGAGGGGAAGGAGTTGTTGATAAAAGACCCCAACGCTTGGATCAACGGGTCTCAGTGGAGCCGAGCTAGGCTCTTCCTCGATGAGCTTCACCGTCAGCTAGGGGGTAGCGGCCTAGAGGAGCTGGCGGCTGAGCCACGTCGATTAAGCGTAGGAGACCCCCTAAGCAAGCTTCGCCTGGCCCTCTCAAAGGACTACGGCGACTACGCTGAGAGGAAGAAGGAGCTCCTAGAGAAGGGGGAGGCTTGGTTCAAGGGGCTGGTGGAGGCTTGGAGCTCACAGCCTTGGGTTAAGGAGTTTGAGCTTAGGGGGGTCAAGGTAAGGTTCGCCGACGGCAGGAGCTTCAGGTACGGCTCCACCACGCTCACGTTTACTGAGCCGCTCTTTCACGGCGTCGAGTACGATAGGCTGGGTTGGGTCTTAATGTTGACGGTGGAGTACGGAGGAGTCAAGGTCGTCCACTCATCAGACCTTCAAGGGCCTATAATAGAGGACTACGCGGAGCTGATTATAGCTCAGCGGCCTGACCTCATAATCCTCGACGGCCCTCCAACGTACCTATACGGCTACACCTTAAACAGGATAAACCTCAATAGAGCCGTTGAAAACGCTAAGCGCATAGTGGCTGAGTCAGGGGCTAAGCTAATCATCTACGATCACCATCTACTGAGGGATAGGCTCTACAAGCGGAGACTCGAGCCCCTCTACTCCTTCGCGCCCAGCGATAAATTAATGACCGCGGCTGAGTGGCTGGGCCGGCCCCCACTGATATTGAAGCTGGCAGGCGAAACTTAGGGTCGACCTTCTCGGCGTCTTAAGGTTTATTTAAGGCGCGCGGCCTTAAAGCACGAGGAAGCTTGGTATCAAAGATCAGGAAGAGGGACGGTAGGCTAGAGGACTTTAACCCATCCAAGATAGCCACCGCCATATCTAAGGCCTTCGCGGCTGTCGGCGAGCCCGACGATGAGACGGCTCGTAGGCTAGCTGATAAGGTGGTGAAGGAGGTCGAGGTCAGGTTTAAGGAGTCCATACCTGGAGTGGAGGACGTACAGGACATAGTCGAGGAGACCCTGATTAAGGAGGGCTTCGCCAAGGTAGCCAAGGCCTACATACTATACAGGCAGAAGAGGGCCGAGGTTAGAGGCTTAAAGAGCATATACGGCGTCAAGGACGACCTGAAGCTCTCGGTCAACGCTATAAGGGTCTTGGAGAGGCGCTACCTGTTAAAGGACCAGCAGGGCAGGGTCATTGAGACCCCAAGCCAGATGTTCTGGAGGGTGGCTAGGGCTATAGCCGCCGTCGATGAGCTTTACGGGGCCTCCAGGGATGAGGTAGCTAGGTCTGAGGTTGAGTTCTACAGGATGATGGCGAGCCTCGAGTTTCTCCCTAACTCCCCCACCCTCATGAACGCTGGCACCGACATAGGTCAGCTCTCAGCCTGCTTTGTGCTGCCCGTCGAGGACTCCATAGAGGGCATCTTCGACGCCCTCAAACTCATGGCGATAGTACACAAGAGCGGAGGAGGTTGTGTCTCACGCGACGCTTTCATATACACGACGTTGTGCGGCGTAATGCCTATAGGGGAATTCGTCGAACAATTCATTCCTAACGAGCTTAAGCACTTAGACGGCACTATATCGATAGACGTCTCAAGCCTTGGCTTGAAGGCTTTAGCTTATAATCCATTATCTGGGGAAACATCATTTAGCAAGATACTGAGGGTATGGCGCTTCGTTGTGCCTGCTGAAAGGGCTATTAGGTTGAGGCTTGATAGGGGCTTTGAGGTCGTTACTAGTGAATGGCATCCCTTCTTGGTCGTAGAGGACGGTAAAGTGGTCTTAAAGAGGGGCGACGAGGTTAAGCCGGGCTTCCTGATACTCCTACCCTCAGCCCCCATAGAGTGGCCGTTCTATGAACAACCGATAGTCGATGGAATTAAGGTAACTCCCGAGCTTGCCTGGGCTCTAGGCTATATCCTAGGTGATGGCAGCGTAGATAGGCGAGGCGTGAAGGTCTTTGACCGAGACGTGGAGCGTTTAAGGCGGTTAAAGGCCGTGTTAGAGAGGTCTTTTGGTTTAAACGCGCTGGGCTGTATTTACAGCGAGAAGCGCTACTCAGCGTGGATCTTCCAGACGCTTAATAAGAAGGTCGTAGGCTTTATACGTAAACTCTTGAAGCCTAATGGAGCTTGGAGAGTACCCCCTATAATGTTTAAGGCTCCACTTAACGTGGTCCTCAGCTTTATCGCCGGGGTTATAGAGGCTGAAGGCTACATACGTAAAGATAGGGCTAGGCTTGAGCTCTCTATGGTTAATAGGAGGGTGGTTGAGCAGTTAGCACTATTGCTCTCAGCTCTTGGGGCGAAGTTTGAAGTTAAGGGCAAAAGACCGAGGAGGCCTCGTGAGAGAAAGCTTTACAGGCTACTAATAGTGGATATCCCATTCATTGACGGAGTTGTTGGCGATAAACTTAACCTCTTCATGAAGCTAAGGAGCGCTACAGCTTCGAATAGAAAGGTAAACTTAAGCTTCAATCACATAAAGCCGCTACTGGAGAAGATAGGCGTAAACGTAGCTAGTCTTCATAGAAGGCCGTTGGAGCTTGGAGGACTTAGACTATGGATCCATCGGTGGATGTGGGGCCATGGTATAAGTGAAGACAAGTTTAAGTGCCTCATGGACGTACTCATAAAGGAGCTTGAGGAGAGGGGGCTCAAGGACGATGCTATGGAGGCAAGAAAACTCTCCTATATAGCTTTAAACACCGCCAGGGTTAAGTCGGTTGCTCGACTGAGGAGGAAGAAAGACCTTAAAATGTACGACTTAACCGTTGAGGGCTCAGAGACCTACGCTGCTGGAAGATGGGGTTTCCTATTCATCCACAACACAGGTTTTAGCTTTTCTCGGCTAAGGCCTAAGGGGGATGTGGTAGCCTCAACTAAGGGCGTGGCTTCAGGCCCAGTCTCCTTCATGAGGATATTTGATGTGGCCACTGAGGTAATTAAGCAGGGGGGTAAGCGTCGAGGAGCCAACATGGGGGTTCTGCGCGTCGACCACCCTGACATAATAGAGTTCATCAACGCTAAGTCGACGCCCGGGGCCTTTGCCAACTTCAACCTCTCCGTGGCCGTGACCGACGAGTTCATGGAGGCTGTGAAGGAGAACAGGGACTATGCTCTTATAAACCCTAGGACGGGCGAGGTAGTTAGAAGGCTACCTGCTAGGGATGTGTTCGACTTAATAGTAGCTAACGCTTGGCGTACTGGTGATCCAGGGCTCCTATTTATCGACGAGATAAACAGGCATAACCCAACCCCTAAATTGGGTGCAATAGAGGCCACTAACCCATGCGGTGAGGTGCCGCTTCTACCCTATGAGAGTTGCAACCTAGGGTCTATCAACTTGTCTAGGATGGTGAGGAAGGGGGACGTGGATTGGGATAAGTTGGGGGAGACCGTAGATAAAGCCGTACATTTCTTGGATAACGTGATCGACGCTAACCGCTACCCAGCCCCCGAGATTGAGCATATGACTAAGCTGAACCGTAAGGTAGGGCTAGGCGTCATGGGGTTCGCCGAACTCCTTATACAGCTAGGGGTGCGCTACGACTCTAAGGAGGCCTTAAAGGTGGCTGAGGAGGTGATGAGCTTCATCTCGCGGAGGGCCAGGGATAAGTCCGTAGAGCTGGGCAGGTCTAGGGGCTCCTTCCCCAGCTTCGAGGAGAGCGTGTGGTCCTCTAAGTACGACGCGCTAAGGAACGCCACGGTCACCTCCATAGCCCCCACGGGCACCATAAGCATCATAGCTAATACCACGAGCAGCATAGAGCCCATCTTCGCTATAGCCTACGTGAGGCAGGTGATGGAAGGGGTCAGGCTAATCGAGGTAAATCCCCTCTTTGAGAGGATAGCCAGAGAGCGCGGTTTCTACAGCGAATCGCTCATGTTGAGGGTGGCTAAAAGCGGGACGGTGAGGGATGTAGAGGAGGTGCCCAGCGACGTGAGGGAGCTCTTCGTTACGTCGTTGGAGGTGGAGCCAGAGTGGCACGTAAGAGTGCAGGCGGCTTTCCAGAAGCACGTGGACAACGCCGTCGCAAAGACCATAAACCTGAGGCCGGACGCCCCCATGGAGGAGGTCAGGAAGGCCTTCATGTTGGCCTACGAGCTTAAGTGTAAGGGCATAACGGTCTATAGGTACGGTAGCAAGCCTACCCAGGTGCTCTACATCGGAGTGGGGCTAGGGGCTGAGGAGGAGCCAAGCCCAGGTTGCCCTTCAAACGTATGCCCGCTCTAGGTGGATTTATGGAGCGCGACGAGGTGGAGGAGAGGTTTAAGAGAATGGCCTCGCTGGCCCTTGGGCTTAGCCCAAGGGATGTCGAGGAGGCCTCTAAGAGGTTAATCAACGTCAATCCTAGGCCCCCGCGGAGGCTAGGGCTTATCGTAGACTACTTAGACCCCTTCGAGGCCTCGATAGTGTTAGCGCTTCTCGAGAGAGGCGGCGCCCGCAGGTTCACGGACTTTGAGCTCGTACCGGTGGGCGAGCGTTTCATACTAGCGGCCCGTAGATCCAAGCCCGTCGAGGAGGCCTTAAAGAAGTTGGACAAGCTCAAGGAACTAAGCTACGTTAAGCCTTACGCCGTTAGGGTGTTGAAGGAGTGGAGGGCGAAGACAGGGGTCAGAGAGGGGGACGTAGACGAGGCCCTAGACGTGGCCTACGCTATACTCGAGGCCAGGGAGAAGGCGGTGTCAAAGAAATGCCCTAGGTGTGGCAAGGAGTCCGCCGTCAGGGTGTATGAACGCGTTAGGGACGGTCTCTTCGTGATAATCGTGGAGAGGGCCTGTTGCGGCTTCGTTGAGAGGGTCTCAGTGCCCATAAACCGCTGGGAGAAGGCTAAGCAGGTAGGTTAAGTTTATTTACCTCGCTTAAGCTCCCTCAACATCAAGGTGGGCTTGGTGTCTACTCAAGGAAACAAGCTCGTGATTTCGGTGTCGGGTAAAGGCGGAGCGGGCAAGAGCACGGTCACCGCCTTAATGTTGAAGCTGCTCTCAGAGGTTGGTGGGAGAACTATATTGGCGGTGGACGCGGACCCTGCATGCAACTTAGCCGACATGCTCGGAGCACCGGCGGACAAGACCGTAGCTAAGGCCGCCGAGGAGCTACGTAAAGCCATAGACAGTGGCTCTATACCTCCAGGAGTGAGCAAGAAGGACATCCTCGAGTTCAAGGTTTTCGCGTCGCTCAAAGAGCTCAAGGGCTTCGACCTCCTCGTGATGGGCAGAGGGGAAGGCGAGGGCTGTTACTGCTACATTAACTCAGTGCTGACGGGAATACTGGACACCCTAACCAAGAACTACGACGTGACGATCATGGACATGGAGGCAGGCCTAGAGCACATCAGCAGGAGGACTGATAGGGACGTGGACTACATGCTAGTGGTCGTAGACCCCAGCCGGATGAGCTTTGAGACCGCTAGGAGGATTAAGGAGGTCGCCCAAGAGGTCCACGTACAATTTAAGAGGATGTTCCTAGTCGGCAATAGATTTCACGAGGGGGACGAGGCCTTCCTAGCTAAGAAGGCTGAGGAGCTGGGTATGGAGTACGGAGGGTTAATACCCGAAGACCCCTTAGTGTACAAGTTTAATTTGGAGGGTAGGCCTTTACTGGAGCTGCCCAGCGACACCCCCGCAGTGTTAGCTGCTAAAAAGCTACTTGTGAGGCTAGGCCTCCTCAATCTCGCTTAAAAGCTCCTCCAGCGAGGCGTAAAGCTCCTTAGCTCTCTTAAGCTCAGCTAGGGCCTCGCTCTCCGTCAAGTTAGGCTTAGCCTCGACCTCGCCTCTTCTCCTCCTTATAAGGTCCTCGATGAGCTTGGCGTGCTCGGCTATGCCTAGGCTAGCCCAGGGAGCCCCTATCATCCTGGAGGAAGCCTTAAGGCAATGCTCAACCGCTCTCTCAGAGGCCTTAACGGCCAGCACGTATAACCCCCTTTGAAGGGCCTCTTCAGCCTCCTTTAGAGCCTCCCTAGCCCTCCTCAACTCCTCCTCTACGGCCTTTTTCACCTCCACGTAACCTCCCTCCCTGCCTCAGTAAAAATTAAATCTCAACCCCCCTTAACCTGTGGTAGGTCTTGAGAGTCCTCTTAGTCAATCCTCCACCTCCAAAGGGGGCGCTATCCGAGGAACTTCAAGCCCCACACATAGGCTTAGCCTACCTAGCTGCCGTCCTAGAGCGTGAGGGACATAAGGTCTGGGTGATAGATAGCCATCCACTAGGCCTAGAGAGCCTAAAGCTACTCCCCTTGATAGCTAAGTCCATAAACCCGGACGTGGTTGGGCTCACCTCGACCACCTTCACCATAAACCAGGCCTACGAGGCAGCCAAGGCCGTTAAGGCTGCCTTACCCGACGTCAAGGTGTTGATGGGAGGTCCCCACGTAACTTTCATGGACGCTGAGGCCTTAAGCACAGGCTACGTTGATGCTGTAATTAGGGGGGAAGGGGAGGAGACGCTGCTAGAGGTGTTGAGTAGGATTGAGGAGGGACGCGGGCTCGAGGGCGTTAAAGGGGTCAGCTATGTTAGTCAGCGAGGGGCTATTAAGAGGGAGCCTGCCAGGCCCCTAATAGAGGACCTGGACAGCCTACCCTACCCATCCTATGACCATCTACCACTCGAGGCCTATAGATCCTTCGGCTTAAAGCCTACCCTACCTATCCTAACTAGTCGCGGCTGTCCCTTCAGATGTAAGTTCTGCGTGTCCTGGAAGATCTACCAGGGAAGGTATAGGCAACGTAGTCCTAAGAACGTAGTCGACGAAATAGAGCACCACGTAGAAAGGTACAGGGTTACGGATTTTTCCTTTGTCGACGACCTCTTCACCCTCAGCAAGAAGAGGGTCAAGGAGATCTGCAGAGAGATACGCAGTAGGGGGTTGGAGATCTCGTGGGGGTGCAGCGCAAGGGTGGACACCATCGACGCCGAGCTACTAAGGGAGATGAGGAAGGCTGGCTGCCACACTGTGTACTTCGGCGTGGAGTCTGGGTCTCAGAGAGTGTTAGACTCCATGGGCAAGGGCTTCTCCTCGTCTAAAACCGAGGAGGCCTTCAAGCTTTGCAAGAGGCTGGGCCTAAGCACTGTGGCCTCCGTCATACTCTTTTGGCCCGACGAGACCAGGGAGGAGGTGAAGGAGACCTTAAGGTTCGTGCGTAGGCTCGACGCCGACTTAGCCCAGTTCTGCATAGCGACGCCCTTCCCTGGCACCGATCTCTTCGAGAACCTTAAAGCCAGGGGGATGCTCAAGGTCCTAGACTGGTCCAAGTACGACATAGTTACGCCGGTATTTGAGACTCCTCAATTCAGCATAAGCTACATGTCTAGGCTCTGGAAGCAAGCCTACCTCACCTTTTACCTTAGGCCCAGCTACATAGCTAAGCAACTCGCTAAGCGAAGCCTACCTCTCTTAAGAGCCATGGTACATATGTTGAAGAGGGCCTTACTATGGAGGCTGGGCTTAAAGGAGCTAGCTCTCAGGAGGCTTAAGGGGGCGCTACCAAAGGTGCTCCTAAAAACATTCTACAGCGGCCGTAGAGGCCCCTGTCCAGCCTCAAGCCTTGAGGGCCATCCAGCGTATAGGAAGGTGTTAACCTCTTCTAGAGGCGAACTAGAAGCTTAGGAGCTTCTTCATATGTTACCGAGAAAGTTGTACTTAAACTCCCTCTTTAAAAAGTACTCCCAGAGCCTCAACCACTCCACGGTTCTCCCCATTATTGCAGGGGCCTCTACAGCTTCGTCTCTCAACTTAACCTTGAGCCCTCTACCAAACTCCTCTCTAAGCTTACTCCATGTGTCCGCTAGCTGCTCCTTAAGCTGCTCCTCCAAATAAGACTCCACTTCGCTGAGGCTAGCTTTCCTAACAGCCCTCCAGTGCTTAATCATGGCCTCAACCCTGACCTTGGCCGTGGGGCCCTTGACGGCTATGTTATGCTTCGACATAAGCCTCCTCAACTCCTCATCTCTTAAAGCCTGAAGCCTAAGCCTGCGCTCAGCAAAGTTCGTAAGTCCAAGCCTACTGCAGACCTCCTCCTCAGCCCATAGCGCGGGGACTTCAAGTAGAGCTTCGACCTCTATGCTTGCTTCCTTAATGGCCTTTATGTCCTGGTCGTCGAGGAAGGGGAGTTGCATGGCTAGCCTAAGGTCCAGCGAAGCCCTCCTAATGAACTCTAAATGTAGCCTACCAGACAGCGCAAAGGCTACATGGGCGTACTCGTGGATCAAGGCTGGTAGCAGCACTGGGTGCCTCCATTCCGAGGCCACGCCCTCGAAGTAGTAGACGTAGGGGTTCACCGCCACCACTGGCCGGTGGAACTCGGCTATGAACTCCCTGCCGTCAAACCTCAAGAACATCGGCAGCGAAGAGAACGCGCCCCCAGCTATGAAGTTCTGGTGGACTAAGTATAGGGGGCCCTCCACCACCTTCAAGACCGGCTGAGCGTAGCTAAGGTTAAACAGCTTACAGACCTCCCTCCATGCTCTCAATCTAAGCAGCCTCGTCCTTTCAAGCTCGTCGAGGAGGGGATCCCTGAACATGGCCTCGACCTCGCTGCAAGGTAAAAGCAGGTCGACCTGCTCCTCGCCTAGCTTCACTGAAACCTTAGGTAGGGCCAAGCCTCCCAATCCACTTAGCACTGCCTCCTCCTTAAGCTTACCCCCCTCGAAGAAAGATAAATAAGCTCGTTGAAGCCTAAACGTAGTGGGCGATGAAGAGGGCAGGTATTGCTGAACGGTGATTGGTGACGCCAGAGCTGAGCCTTCTCATGTTGATCAACGGCCTCGACGGGTCGACATCTCCACCGCGTTGACCTTTAGGGGCACAGGGCTCACTATGACCACTGAGGCGCTTATAGGGCTTCCCTGACGAGCAGGGGTAGGTCTGTGACTCTTAGCCCGTGCTTCTCAGCAATCGCTGAAAGCTGGTACATGCAGAGCGGGCAGGCTGTAATTATTCTCGACGCCCCTACACTCAGCGCCTCCCTAACTATCATTTCGGCCACGGACAGCGACGCCTCCTTTGACACCAACCTCACGCCGTCCGGTGCGCCACAGCAAGGAGCCTCAGCCTTACTTCTTGGAAGCTCCACGAGCTCAATACCTGGAATACTCTCTACGACCTTTCTCGGAGCATCGTAAAGGCTGAAGGCCTTCGTCAAGTGGCATGGATCAAAGAAGGCCATCCTCTCCTCAACCCTTCTCTTAAATTTGAGCTTCCCTTCATCGATGAGCTCAGCTAAGGCTTCAGCTACATGCATCACCTTAAACCCAGGCTCCCTGTAAATCCGAGGATAGGCACGCCTATAGGTCCAGTAGCAGGCTGCGCAAGCTGTTAACACTGTGTTGGGCCTCATCTCCTCAATCCTCGATAGGTTGGTCTCAGCAGCTGCTTTGGCCTCTTCGAAGAAGCCATGGTCGAAGAGCAGAAGGCCGCAGCACCTCTCCTCCTCTCCCATAACGGTGAAGTCCACTCCTCCACTCCTTAAGACCTCGACCGTAGACCTAGCCACCTCGTGCAGCCTAAAGGCTACTACGCAGCCAACGAGGTAAAGGGCCTCTGCCTCCTTAGGAAACTCTACTCCGCTCGGGATCCAGGCGCTCCAAAACTCCCTGCCCCCACCGGTCATCGAGCCCCTTTCAGCTATCGCTCTGCACATCTTCACTATGGGCTCAGGGGCTAGGCCTCTCCTCACAGCCACGCCCCTAAGGGCCCTAACAATGTCAGGTATAGGTACACCTACAGGGCAGGCCTGTTCACACGTCCCGCAACAAGTACATAGGTAAAGCTCCCTCAACACGCTGCCTAGGTCCTTCTCACCGGTCACCACAGCCCTAGCAGCCTTAACCCTACTCCAGGCCCCCACCGAATCGTCGTTCGTAGCCAAGTAAAAGGAGCATACATTGTCACACGCCCTACAATCCGTGCAGGACGAAAGCTTATCCCTAAACTCCTCCAACAACGACGCCACCGTCCAGCTAAGGGGCTCCCTGCTTTAACCTTTTACTGAAGGTGTTCACGCGTCTAAGCTCCCGTGAATAACTGTAATAAGCCGCGAAGCCTTAACTAGCTCGTTAAGGCCTTGTAGGGGACGGCCGAGCTTAACTAGAGGACCATCGAGCGAGCTTAGGGGGTACCCGCTTAGCATGGACGCAGTGGACGTTAGAGACCTGGTCAAAGTGTTTAAGAGGGTCGTGGCTGTTGACCATCTAAGCTTTAACGTTAAGCAGGGTGAGGTCTTCGGCCTTATAGGCCCTAACGGCGCCGGTAAAACCACAACCCTAAGGGTCTTGGCCACCTTAATTAGGCCTAGTAGTGGCTCCGTCAAGGTGTATGGACTCGACGTGGTGAGGGAGGCCCCCGCGATTAGGAGGATCATAAGCTACCTCCCCGAGGAGGCGGGCGCTTACAACAACTTGACTGGCTTGGAGTTTCTCAGGTTTATGGCCTCGCTTAGCGGCGTCGAGGACGTGGAGGGGGCTGTGGCTAGGGCCGCTGAGCTTTCAGGGCTAGGGACTAGGCTGAGGGATAAGATTAAGACTTACAGCAAGGGCATGAAGCGTAGGCTCCTCGTGGCGAGGGCTCTTATGTCTAGGCCTAGGCTTGCCATACTTGACGAGCCCACAAGCGGCCTCGATGTGGTCAGCGCCGCTAGCGTAAGGGAGGTGATAAGGTCCTACGTTGAGAGTGAGAGGGCGGCAGTGGTGGTCTCGAGCCACAACATGCTCGAGGTTGAGTACCTATGCGATAGAGTGGTGGTGATGGATAAGGGCAGAAAGCTGGTTGAGGGCAGTCCCAAGGAGTTAAAGGAGCGTTTCAGGGCCTCCAACCTCGAGGAGGTCTTCGTAGCGGCGGTCAGAGGGCATGGTAGCCATGGCTAAGGAGCTCCTAGAGGTCGTTAAGAAGGAGCTTAAAGAGATAGCTAGAGACCCAAGGCTTCTCCTAGGCGTTCTCCTTGTCCCCCTCATAATACTGCCCGTGATGGGCTTAGCCATGAGGGGGGCCATGGAGACCTTCACCGCTGAGAGGCGTGGGTACGTGGCGGTCCTGTGCTTGGATCGTGGAGGCTGGGGTTCGAGGGTACTTGAGGATGCGCGTTTTAGAGAGGGACTCGCTGAGCTGGGCGTCGAACTTATTGAGCTAAGGGGGGTGACGTTGAGCGAAGCACTGTCTATGCTTGAGTCTAACACTACCCTCTCAGCTCTCCTCGTAGTTCCCGAGAACTTCACCGAGAGCATAGTGAACATGGACAGGGCTAAGGTGGAGGTCTACGTATCCCTTAAATCCATAGGCTTAGCGGGCATGAGTAAAGGAGCAACGATAGGTTCAGTGGTCGATCTCCTTAAGCATAGACTATCTGAGCTGCTAGTCGCTGACTTAGGGGGGTCGAGACCTAGCTTCTTCGTAGACCCCTTAGAGCCCATCGTCTCCACTATTTACCGCGGTAGAACGCTTAGGGGGGTTAGGCCTGAAGCCTTCGCTGGCCTAGCCTCATCCCAAGCCTTCACGATATCCTTCGTTATGCTAGCCCTACTCGTGCTGGCCTCCCAGCTCGTAGCCACCTCCATAGCCTCTGAGAGGGAGCAGAAGACGTTGGAGGCGCTCTTGACATTACCTGTAAGTAGAGCCACTATTATAGCTGGCAAACTCGTGGGAGCCATGATAGTGTCGGTGATAGGGGCTGCAGGCTTCATGCTGGGCTTAAGCTTCTACATGTCCTCCTTCATCCCCCCCGAGGCGGCTAGCGAAGCGGCGAGGGCCGTGTCGGCTGTCCTCTCAATACCCGTCGAGGGGTACGTCCTCCTGGCCTCCTCGGTGCTCCTCTCGTTAGTAGCCAGCCTCTCAATAGTGGTGTTGCTGGCGTCGCTAGCTGAAGACGTTAGGTCAGCTCAGACGCTATTAAGCTTGGTCTTCATACCCCTCTTCCTAGCAGCCCTCGTAGCCGCCTTCACCGCGGCGGACCTGCGTAGCCCCCTAACATGGCCGCTGCTCATAGTTCCCTTTACGAACCCTGTGGTCTCGGCCATGTTGGTGATTAACGGCACCTATCTGCCTGTGGCCTTAAGCATGGTGGCTCTCCTCGTGGAGACCGCCGCCTTTATCTACCTAGCCGCTAGCTTTTACTCCTCTGAGAAGGTCCTCGTGGTCAGACTTAAGTTAAGGCCTAGGAGGGAGGCTTAATGGAGGTGGTCCTAGAGGAGGGTGAAGTAAGGTTAGCGTTGGAGAAGTGCGGCCCCATAGTCTCCAAGGAAATGTTGGACTACTTTAAGGAGAAGTATGGTGAGGGCGTGGACTTAAAGTTCGAGGTAATAAAGGGGGAGGGTGGACCTAGGCTTAAATTTAAGGTAGTGCGTAGGCCTTAATCTTGCTTCGTAGCGTGTCTTGTCAGGAAGCCCCGCGTCTATGAAGGCCCTGTGCCCGACAATGCAGGTCTCGGCTAAGGCAGTAGCCCATGTATCGTAGATCAAGCCCCCTTCACCCATACGGGCTTTAGCCCGGTGAATCGGCGCACTGCGTAGACGCTTAGGTAACAGAACGGTGTATCACATAACGCTATGAACCACTTGACTATGTATAGGGCGAGCACCATGCTGAGTAGGGTGTTGAGCGGGGCTACCCCCCAGTAAGCGATGAACGTGAAGACAGCAGTGTCTATGAGCTGGCTGACCATGGTCGAGGCGTTGTTACGTAGCCACAGATGCTTGCCGCCTGTTAATCTTCCCCATAGATGGTAAGCCCATACATCGTGGCTCTGAGCCACCAGGTATGCGGCCATACTAGCCAAGACTATCCGCTCAGTGGGGCCCAAGACTTGGGCGTAAACCTCTTGGTACTCCGACTGGAACGGGGCTATAGGGGCTGCTATTGACAGCTTTATTAAGACCACCATTAACACGTTGGCTACGAAGCCAGCCAAAACGACGAACTCGGTCTCACGTTTACCGAAGAACTCAGCGTATACGTCGGTGCAGAGGAAGGTAATGCAGTAGGCTAAGGTGCCTGCAGGGAAAATCAGCCACCAGACCTGTATTAGCTTTGAGGCCGCCAGGTTAGCTACGACCAGTGAGGCCGTGAACAACGAGGTTAGGACCACGCGCAATCCTTCACCTGGCAACCTCCCACCTCTCGGGGGGAGAGGTTGATTTCTCCCTTGGCTAGCCCTCATCCGGGCTTCGCCGCATTCGGAGTAACGGCGGAGCTCTGCCCGCCGGGGCCGAAGGGCCCAGGGCTTGGGCCTAGTGGCACTTAATAAATTTTGCGAGGAGCTTATTCGCGGCTCCAGGTAGGTAAGCCTTATATGTCGTAGCTTCTAGGGTCTCCGACGAGGTAGGTAATACATACGTATTACGGTGGGGCGTTTTGGTTAAGGAGGGCAGGGTTAAGGTACCAGCGGCTATAGTTTTAGTGGCGAAGGGGTGGGCATAGTGGTTAGGGCTCTCTTCCATGACGCTAAGCTGTGGCGCTACATCATCCAGGCCTTATCCACGATGATAGACGAGGGGGTCTTCGTCTTTACGCCTGAGGGGGTCAGGCTGAGGGCTATGGACCCCTCCAGGATAGCCATGGTTGACTTCGAGATGCCAAGTGTCTCCTTCGAGGAGTACAGCTGCGACGAGGAGGTCAAGGCAGGAGTTAACTTCGACGTCTTGAAGAAGGTGGTCAAGAGGGCCTCTAGCAAGGACAAGATAGAGCTCGAGGTAGGTGAGGGCAAGCTCAAAGTCAAGCTTAAGGGTAAAACTTCGCGAAGCTTCTCAATACCCCTATTAGACCTCGGCTACGAGGAGCTACCGTCACCCAAAGTGTCCTTCAACGTCCAGGCTAGGATGTTATCCGACGCGCTGGAGGACGCTTTAAAGGATGCTGAGCTTGTCAGCGACCACGTATTGATTCAGGCCAATGAGGACGAGCTGACCATCCAGGCCTCCAGCGATAAGGGCGAGGCCTCAGCCACTTTCAGCAAGGACAACCTCCTAGAGCTACACGTCAAGGAGCCCTCGAGGGCTAGGTATAGCTTAAGCTACCTTACCGACATGATGAAGGCGGCGGACGCAGCCGACATAGTTGAACTTCAGTTCTCCACTAACATACCCCTGAGCTTGACCTTCGACCTCCCAGGTGGAGGCAAAATACAATACTGGCTGGCGCCCAGGGTCGAGGAGTAAGGCTCCCATATTTTTTATTGTCTAGCCAGGCTTTAAATACCGCTTCGGCTAGCCTAGCGCGTTGTACATGAG
>CAZVDL010000007.1:0-65118 GCA_964626365.1 uncultured Nitrososphaerota archaeon | reverse complement strand
GCCGCCTGAGGGGAAGGTGCCCTCAGTACGAGAGGAACGGGGCGCCGCGGCCTCTAGTCTACCGGTTGTCCGGCAGGGCATCGCCGGGCAGCCACGCCGCAAGGGATAACCGCTGAAAGCATCTAAGCGGGAAGCCCTCCCCGAAACGAGGCGGCCATTCCGTGGGGGGTAACTCCCACGGACGAGGGCTCCCCTAAAAGAGGGGGTTGATGGGGTGGGGGTGTAAGCGCCGAGGCCGTAAGGCCGAGGCGTTCAGCCCGCCACTCCCAATCGCCCGAGGTTTAGCTTAACCTGGCTAGCTAGGCGGATATCGACGCCTATGGGCGGCTTCATGGCTTTTGGGGTTTTTAAGCCTAGTCGATACTAAGTGGTGGGTGGCTAACTTACGTGACAAAGCAGGTTCCTCTGAAATTGTAGGAGCGTTGCTTGTCACATTTATAACCATAAGCTTCATGGCTATAGCCCTAGGCATCTTCTCTGAATACTCTAAGCGCTCTACATCAAACTTAGTGGATACCATAAGGAGGAATCAAAGGGCTATGATGGAAAGGTTAACAATTATAGACGTCGACTTCGCGCCAGGTGAAGCAAAGCTCCTGATTTACAACTATGGTGATGTAGACTGCACAATCGCTGAAATCCTAGTTGCCGGAAGAAGATTTCATTTAAATGTGACGGTTCCACGGGGCTCAGTCTCTGAGCTACCTATTAGATTTAGCTGGACTCCAGGTCAGTCCTACACCTTCATCGTGGTGACATCGAGCAGTAAAACAGTAAGTTACGAGGCATACGCGCAGTGATGATGGGCCCGGTGGGATTCGAACCCACGACCTTCCGGTCTCTGAGGTCTCTTATCAGCTTCGTCCGCCTTATGGCGTCGGACGCTCCAACCAGGCTGAGCTACGGGCCCAACCTTCAACACTAAAAGCCAGATAAAAGTTTTCATCAATCAAGGATGAAGAGCAAATCCGTTAACATAGACTGACTCAAGCGCTAAAAGGCGTGGAAGTTGATTGATGATTCACCGTGTATCGACTAGACATTACTTAAGCAAGATACCATCCCCAGCGCTCACATGTAGATTAGGTGTTAATGATTTAAACAGGCAGTCCTTGGGTAGGTAGACTTTAAAAGGATCAGCGAGTAGTCAGAGAGGTCTTAAACGCGATGTTAAGTGAGGATAATAGGTGATGATAAGTTTAGAGTCGCTTACTAACATCGTCATAGGTCTCGCGATAGTTTTGGTTTTCATGCTAGTATCAGTTCTTTCAGTCTTCCTAACGCAGAGGTATGTAGCTAAATTCTTCAAGCAAAAGGTCGACCTTCAAAGATACATCATTGCTATCGTTAAAGGGCCGATAACATTGCTTTTCGTTTCGGTTGGTATCGTAATAGCTATGAGATATTGGAGAGCGAGACTCCCTGTGTTTTTTCCGTGGTGGTTAGAGGAAGTATACTTGATAACGCTGATCCAAGTCCTCTTTGTGATTCTAGTGGTTAGACTTGTTAGCTCAGCGATTAAGAAGCTCCTTGCAGCTCGAAGCGAGGTGATCGCTAAGCGTAGTCCAGGGCTTGCTGGTTCAATTAAACTCCTATACTGGCTTATTGTTTACCTGACCTACATCATAGGTGTGATCGTGGTTATTTACTTGATTCTTTCTTCACCATTCATTTCCGTGATCAAAGTAGAGTTGTTATATTCAGTTCTAATCTTTATTACAGGGTTAACTATCACCTTCATAGCAACCTATGCTGTAAACCATGTAATGACGGGGTACGTTCAAGAACTTGTTTCTAGAGAGCCTAAGCTAGTTACGATATACACCTTTCTAAGAAGACTTGCACTCAGCGTAATAATCTTCACCGGGGCTATAATAGCAACTTTTGCCGCCTTTCCAGCTGCAGGTGCAGCGTTAGCGTCTTTGTTAATAGCTGCTGGTTTTGTATCTATAGTTGTGGGTTTAGCGGCTCAGTCAAGTCTATCTAACATTATATCGGGAATCACGATTTCGTTATCCCAGCCGTTCCGAATAGGTGATGCCGTAGTTTTCAGAAATGATTTTTGCTTCGTTGAAGATATTAAGCTCTCACACACGGTTCTTCGCACCTGGGATAATAGGCGTCTCATGGTACCAAATTCAATCCTTCAATCCGAGGTTATTATCAATTATAGCATAAACGACCCGACCATGCTGGTCCCTCTTACCGTTCAAGTTAGTTACGAGTCTGACCTTGAAAAAGCTATGAATATTATGGTCGACATCGCCAGGAAACACCCTGACTTCCTACCAGCTCCAGACCTACCACAGGTAGTTGTCATGGAATTCGCGGACTCTGGTATTGTGCTTAGGCTTCTTTCAAGGGCTAAGGACCAACCCACAGCCTTTATGATGGCTAGGGACTTGCTCTTTCAGATTAAGAAGGAATTTGACGCAAACGGAATAGAAATCCCTTACCCGAGAAGGTTCTTAGTATTAGATAGACGAATGGAATATATGTTTTCAAAATTGATAGACGTTCTTCAAGCATGGAAGAAGGCGAGGAATGAAGCTTAGCCCTCGCTTTCAAGATGTAGTATGTAGGGTCCTGGGCCATGGGGTTACAGCAACCCTCAGCACTCCATTTTACGTTTACGTCGTAACTAAGCTTTATAGCTCCCATAAATTAGCGGTTGTGAAATGCAAGGTTCCATAGACCCTGTTATACTAAGGGTTTTGATAATATATGGACCGGGCGGGATTTGAACCCGCGACCTCCCGCGTGCGAGGCGGGCATTCTACCGCTGAACTACCGGCCCGTATCGGAGAAATTCAGGGCCCCCTTAAAGACTTCTCTCCATGAAATATATCCTATCACTTAGCTTTTTAGCCTCAGGTGGTGGTTCCTCGAAGCTGATAGCCACCTTATGCATGGCCTCTAAGTCGTCCTTAAAGCTCTCTAGCTCCTTAGGTCCGTAAACAACCCCCTTTAACGGGGCACTTAAGGCGATTTTTTGAGCTTTCTTATATCTCCATATAGCCGCGTTGAACTCCATTAATAGCTTAGTCTCACTTAGCGGACCTAAACCCCACTCACTATTCACCTCTGGAAACCTTTGTTTGTGGACACTTCCACCATCAAATAGACGCCTCCATATGGCGTCAGTTATGAATGGACAAATGGGCGCTAGCAACCTTAGGACGACGCTCATGCACGTGTAGAGGGTAAACCAAGCTCCTCGCTGCTCTTTTATCGTAAACTTTTGATCAACGTTATAAGCTCTAGGCTTAACAGCCTCAACGTAGTGATCAGCAAAGAAGCTCCATGCAAACTCTCTAATGGCGTTAGCTGGTATGAATACGTCCATCTCCTCGTAAGCCTCGATGCAGTCCTTTACTAATCTATTAAGCTCAGCTAAAGCTAGTTTATCAAGAGGTTTTAATACGTAGTTCTCCGTAGGCCTGGGGAATGAGGATATGAAGCGCGAGATGTTCCAAAGCTTGGTTAAGAATAACTTGGCGCTCTTGACGTGGTTTTCGGAAAACCTGTAGTTAGAGCCTAATTTAGCCTCCGCCGCACTCCAAAACCTAAAAGCATCAGCCCCATACTTCTCTATGATCGGAAGGGGGTAAATGACGTTACCCTTCGACTTATGCATAGCTTCCCCTTTCTCATCTAAACCCATTCCTGAAAGCCTAACGTGCTTAAATGCCGGCTTACCTAATAGTTGATAAGCCCTCAACAACGTATAGTAAAGCCACGTCCTAACTATATCAATGCCTTGAGGCCTTAAGGAACATGGAAACGCTTTAGAGAAGAGCTCAGGGTCCCTACCATACCCAGTTATGTAGAGCTCGGAGATGCTGGAATCCATCCATGTATCGAAAGTCCTTTCTTCTCCTCTAAACTCCGTTGACCCGCATCTCTCACATTTACTGAACGGTGGCGGCTCCCTCCAAGGCCTATAGTATCTACCTTCTGAGGGTACATGGGGAGCTCCACACTTAGCACAGTACCAGATTGGTATTTCAGTACCGTAGAATCTCCTCCTAGATATGGGCCAATCAGAGGTTATCGAGTTAATCCAATTAATGAGTAGCTGTTTAAGCTCTGGAGGGTGGAAGCTTATCTGATCAATTAACCTGAGTAGCTCCTCCCTGAACTCAAGCTGCTTTAAGTAGAACTCAGGCATTGCTATAAACTCGATGGGGTCTTTAGACCTCCAGCAGACAGGGGTCCTGTGCTTTATCCTCTCTCGCTTAACTAATAGCCCCATTTTATCTAGGTCTTCAACTATCTTCCTTCTAGCCTCATTAACTGTTAAGCCAGCGTAAGGGCCTGCATAAGCATTCATTCTTCCATCCGCGTCTATAGCCACTTTCGGTTTTAAGCCAAGCTCTCTAAACAACCTGATATCTGAGTAATCCCCGTAGGAGCATACCATCACTAGACCTGTACCGAACTCAGGTTTAGCATAACTATGTGTTTTAATTGGTACTTCAAATCCATATATTGGAACTATTGCCGTCTTACCTTCTAACGTGAGGTACCTCTCGTCGCTAGGGTTAAAGATGACACAGGCACATGAACATAGTAGCTCAGGCCTTGTAGTAGCTATGACTATGTCTTCACCGCTCTCCTTAACCTTAAACTTTATGTAAACTAGTTCCGTCTCCCGTTCTTCATATTCAATTTCGGCATCAGCTATGGTAGTCCTACAGCTAGGGCACCAGTTTGTTGGCCTAACATCCTCATATATGAGACCTCTCCTCCATAACTCTATAAAGGTGGCCTGCGTCAAAGCCCTATATTCAGGGCTATCAGTCCTATAGTAGTTTTTTAGATCGCAGCTCATACCGAGCCTCTTAGCTATGAAGACCAGCTCTTTTTCGATCCTGTCTAGGAAGCTCGCGCATAACTCGAGAAATCTATCCCTACCTACTTCATGTGCCTTAACGCCGTACTCTTTCTCGACTTGTACCTCTATGGGTAGTCCATTTCTATCGACGCCAAAGGCAAAGAGGACTTCGTAACCCTTCATCCTAAAGTACCTAGCGATCATATCTATCTGGGCGTAGTGAGCAGCTGCCCCTACATGCCAAGGCCCTGAAGGGTATGGAGGAGGGGTGTCTATGGAGAATATAGGCTTACCACTGCTTGGATTAAACCTATATAGGTCTTCATGCTCCCATAGTTCAAGTAACCGCTCCTCTTCGCTGATATCCCAGCGTGCCTCTTCGATCTTAGGCCTATAACCGGTCATGCACTTCTCCACGCTCCATAAACCCGGCACAGATAGCTAGTGGCTAGATTAAAAGTTAGCTATATTAAGAGCTTTAAGCAAGAAAAACGGGCTACTATTGTGAGTAAGCTTAATTTAGGGGTTTAAGGCACGTTCTACGCTAAGTCGTATAGCTGAAGGGAGAACTGTGATGTCTGAGGCGCCTCGAAGGCGCACATCTCTTGAACAATATAAGCTGGAGAAGCTCATCAAGGAACTTAAATCAAAGCAGGGTAGAGGCACCGAGCTTATATCGCTCTACATACCGTCAGGCAGACCTATATCAGACGTTGTAAGTACTTTAAGGCAAGAATACAGTACAGCCCAAAACATTAAGGATAGGACGACGAGACACCACGTGCTCGATGCCTTAATGAGCGCCATGCAGAGGCTTAAACTGTTCAAGGAGACTCCACCCAACGGCCTCGTATTATTTACCGGGTATATTTCTCAGGGACCTCCTGGAAGCGAGAAGATGGAGGTATACGTGATAGAGCCGCCTGAACCCATAAACGTGTACCTCTACCGGTGTGACTCAAGGTTTTACGTAGAGTTTTTAGAGGAGATGATAGCTGAGAAGGAGACCTTCGGCCTCATAGTTATAGACCGCTCGGAGGCGGTCTTCGCTACGCTTAAGGGAAGGAGGTTGGATATACTTGAACACATTACGTCTGGTGTACCTGGCAAGCATAGCGCTGGTGGACAGTCGGCTCGTAGATTTGAAAGGGTAATAGAGCAATTAGCCCACGAATTCTATAAGAGAGCAGGCGAGTATGCGAAGGAGGTTTTCAGCTCAGTACCTGAGCTTAAAGGGATACTTGTAGGTGGGCCAGGCCCCACTAAATATGATTTTCTGGATGGTAACTACCTTCCCCAAGACTTGAAGAAGAAGGTCATAGCGATAATAGATCTAGGTTACTCAGGCGAGGAGGGCGTGTACGAACTCGTCGAGAAAGGTAAATCAGCTATGCAGGAAATAAGGTACGTACACGAAAAGGAGGTGATTCAAGACTTCCTTTACCACTTAGCTAAGAAGCCTAACTTAGTAGCTTATGGATACGAGGAGGTGCGTCGTCGCCTCGAGGAGGGCGCCGTTAAAGTATTATTGGTCTCTGAGGAATTAGACGCGGTTTACATTAAGGCGAAGTGTACATGTGGTTGGTCTGAGGATAAGGTATTGAGGTCAAGTAAAGTGCAGGAGTATAAAGAGAGCACGTCTAAGTGCCCTGTATGCGGCCAACCAATAGACTTTGAGGAGAGACCAGCTTTAGATTACTTCATTGAGCTGGCTGAGTCGATGAGGACTACCGTCGAAGTCGTATCCACAGCGACAGACGAGGGCAAGGGATTAAAGGATTCCTTTGGAGGTGTAGCCGCAATCCTGAGATACTCTAAGAGCTAAGAAGAGGTGATTAATTGAAGGTATCATTGAAGCTTGGAGGACACGTGATCTTTGATGAGCAAGGACTCCTAAAAATAGAGTTAGTTAGGAGCTACGCCGAGACCTTAAGGAATTTATGGTCAATGGGTCACAAGATTCACGTCGTGGTCGGTGGGGGGCCACCAGCCAGATTGATAATAGCTGGTGCTAGGTCTGTGGGTTGTCCTGAACCTATATGTGATGAAATAGGGATAGAGGTTTCGAGGATAAACGCTCGAATACTACAGGCGCTACTAAGCGACCTAGCATATCCCTCAATACCCAAAACCTACGAGGAGCTTAAGACCTCATTAAGCGCGGAAAAAATGGTTATATGTGGAGGGCTTTACCCTGGCCAATCAACAACGGCCGTGGCGGCCTTACTGGCTGAGCTTATCAAGGCTGATGCCCTCATCGTCGCCACTGATGTTGACGGCGTATACACTGAGGATCCAAAACGTTCACCTAACGCTAAGAAACTCGAGGAGCTAAGTTACAGCGACCTTCAAAGCCTCTTATCGAGGTCGAGCTACGAAGCGGGGGGTTACAAGCTATTTGATTACGTGGCTTTAAAGGTCGCTGAGAGGTCTAAGTTAACCTCCTACATTATCGACGGTAGGGACCCAAATAACCTATTAAGGCTCTTAGAGGGTGTTAAAGTGGGGTCGCGTATTCACCCCTAATCCCTAAGGCCTCTCCTACGCATTAGGTCCTTAAGTCTAGAGTAAAAAACTCCTCTACCACTTCTTAACCTCACAAAACGTGCTTTAACAGGAGACCTTCTCACCTCCACCACACTACCCTCCCCTAACTCCTTAATCACCTCGCCGTCAGCTATCAGCAAGGCTTTAGGGCCCGGTCCTTCAAGTCTAAGCGTCGTGACGCTTTCGGCAGCTACTATCAGCGGTCTTACCCCCAAGTTTAAGGGGTTTAAGTATACCATCAAATACGCCTCTACCTTCGGATCGATGATCGGTCCATGTGCTGATAACGCGTACCCCGTAGATCCCGTCGGCGTAGAGACTATAACCCCATCGGTTAGGCCCTCAAACACTTCCTCGCCCTCCACCTCTACCTTAAGCTTAACCACCTTGGCTGGCTGTCCAGTCATCAATAAGACCTCGTTGACCACATCCACCTTTAAGTCCCCTACGATAGCCCTCAGCTTAAGGTTCTCCTCAAGTTCGTAATGCCCCGCTAGGACCAACTCAATGGCGCGAAGTGCCTCATGCGGGTCTACCTCACCTAGGAAACAGGTCTTACCCATCTTCACGCCTAGTATGGGTGTTTCAGAGCTAGGAAGCGTTTTAGCCGCCCTAAGTATCGTGCCATCTCCCCCAATAACTACTAAAAGATCTGGATCCATCCTACTCAGTGGTACACCCTCGAGTTTAAGTTTGGCTGCAACCTCAGACTCTAAGATAACCTCTACCCCTCTCTTTACAAGGGCGTCGTGAAGCCCCCTAGCTAGTCTAAGGGCCTCAACTTGATCTGTCCTTGAGACTAGACCAACTCTCCTTATAGCGGGCGTCTTCATAGGTTCAGCTCACGTCACTTAACCCTCATTAACTTACGCCTTCCCATAACCTCCCATACCTCTACCTCTGTCCCGGTGGATAGCTTGTTTAAGAGTTCAGCCTCCACTTCTCCTTTAGGCACCTCGAAGACTTCGTAAGAAGATAGGTCCATTAACTGGACCGCGTCAGGCATTAACGCTATTACTTGGGCTGTCTTCTTCTCAACAACTGGCTGCTCGACTTTCTGGTCCACGGGCACCACGATGCTTCTTTTAACTCCATCAAACAACCCTATCGCTACGATCCTCGCTTTAGCTGAGCCATGCTTGCCGGTCTTCGACTTTTCAATCTCTACCACCTTACAGGGGGCTTCGTCAATAACTATGTAAGACCCTACCTTCAATGAGCCTGCGTCCACTGGTTTCTTAGACAAGCTTAACCCCAGGTCCCACTTTACGCTATCTCTTTAAACGTTTTTCTCCGCTAAGGACTTAATAAGTACCTTGCCAGTTTCTCTAAAGCCCTCCTCCTATGCGAGACCTTGTTCTTGAGGGGGCCCATTTCAGCGTACGTCCTTCCATCTCCTTCCCTAGGGATGAAGATGGGGTCAAACCCCCAGCCATCTCCCCTTTCACTTAAAGCTATATCGCCTAATACCTCCCCTACGAAAACCTTGACCTCACTAGGCCTGTCACAGTATGCTATAGCAGACTTAAACGTGGCCTCCCTATCGGTGACTCCTTCCATCAACTTCAGTATCCCCATGTTGCCTATGGTTCTGTAGACATAAGATGAGTAAGGGCCTGGGAAGCCCCTCAGCGCCTTGATAAATAACCCCGCATCCTCCACCATTACTGGGGCCTTTAAGACCTCATAGGCTTCTCGGACTGCCTCCGCAGCTACCTCTTCTACTTCGTCAAGCTGCCTCTCCTTCAACTTTAGATCGATAGCTTCCAGCTCCACGTCCACTTCTAACTCGCTGAGTATTTGCCGCGCCTCAAACACCTTATGTCTATTCCCAGTGACGAAGAATATCTTCATCTGCGCTACCTCAAGGAAACGCTTATTTAGGTGGCTCAAAAGCTAACCGACTGCCGCTGGGGTACTAAAAGTATGAAGAAGCGTAAGAGGAAAGGTAAGTCTCACTCAACAAGGCCCATAACGAGCGAAGCGGCCACTATATGTAACTTAACTGAGGATCAGATAGAGAGCTTAATAGTGGAGTTAGCTAAGAAAGGCTACCCTCCATCAATGATAGGCATCATACTAAGAGATCAATACGGCGTTCCTCTAGTTAAGCTAATCTTGGATAAAAAGATCACTCAAGTACTCAAGGAAAGGGGCTTAGCACCACCTATCCCTGAAGACCTAGCTAATCTGATTAAAAGGGCCTCTAGAATCAGGAGACACCTAGAGGAGCACCCCAAGGATAAATTCTCATTAAGAGGGCTTCAATTAGTGGAATCAAAAATACATAGGTTGATTAAGTACTATAAACGTGAAGGTATACTACCCCCTGACTTCGAATATAAGCCTGAGAAGGTAGCTATAATACCGTGAAGTAGATGGAGCTGGCTAACGATCTAAAGGAGAGGCTTAATGACGCAGTAATATTCATGGAACATCTACGTAAGGCAGGAGACTTCGTCGAAATCGTATTTGATGGAGGAATTGACGGAGCCGCGGCCGCAGCTATAATCGCTAGGGTCCTAGTGGCGTTGAAAATACCCTTCGTGATTAGACATCTAACACAGGTCGATGTTGAGCGACTTGGCACGCCGCTAATACTCGTGGAGGTAGGTGTCCTTAAACGTATATCCTCTAAGCTCAAGGAAATTGAGGCTTTAATCATTGATCATCACCTACACGCTGAGGATCTTACCCGTAAAGGCGTGGTTTTAGTAAACCCCTACTTCTTAGGGATGGACGGCTCAATAGAGGCTTGTTGCAGCTCCATATCTATGCTATTATCCAGAGAGTTAGGGATTGAAGACAAAATAATCCCCCTACTTACGTGTCTTGGAGTGGAGGGAGATAACCAAGTATTGAGCAGGACGCCGGCAATCTTTGGGGTCAACCTTGAAGTTCTTAAACCCTACCTTGATAGAGGGGTACTAAGAGTACGTAATAAACTTAAGTTGTTCGCGACATCACGTCTCTCCCTACATCGCTCGCTTACGTATACCTTTAAGCCATTATTGCCGGGGCTTACAGGACGTGAGGAGGCCGTTAAAACCTTCTTATCAGAACTTGGATTGAATACTGAATTTGAACATATACAGGAAGGTGGAGCCGAACCTCGCTTAGCGCCTGAGCTTCTTCAAGCCTTAATTAAGAGGGCCATATCGTCAGGCATTGATTTAGCTGAGGTTGAGGTCCTCTTCGGCCCCACTTTTGAGTACTGCGAAACAACACCGCCCCTAAATGTCTATGACGAGTCAACTGTAATGGATCTTTGCGTATCCTCAGGAAATTACGGGTTACCGCTTTCAGGGTATGTTAAGGGGGAGTTGAGGACCTGTCTAGACCACCATCTCGAGGAAGCTCTAACCCACGTTAAGAGCTTATGCGAAGAATTGAATAGGCTTAAGCCCTTAGACGAGGGAGCCGTTAAGGTGTTTAGAGTTAAGGATTTACCTAGCGGCTTAACCATACACGTCGCCAGAGCTCTTAGATCTATGTACCCTGAGAATGTGGTAATGGTTATTCAATCCCTAAACTCCGAGGTAAAGGTCTCAATATGCGTAGGGAGGAGGCTTAAATGGGACCTAGAAAGCTCTAAGTCCCTGATAAAGTATATTGGTGATTTAGGAGGGGTTGGCTGGGGGCTTAGGGATGAAGTGGAAGCTTTATCACCGTCAGATAAATTAAGAGACCTAGTTGAAAGAGTTGGGGCTCTAATTAACCATGAAGGTTAAGGTCACGCTTGACCTACAGTTAGTGGACGAAGAGTTATGTATAGCCGCAGAGAGGGCTCTTCAACCTGATAATAAGGTCAAGCCACCAGACATGGAACTACGTAGCCTAAGACGCGGTGACTCCTTACTCATTGAGGTTGAAGGGAAGGATCTAGGCGAAGTGCTATATGCTATAGAGGATATATTGACCTGCCTTAAACCCCTAATGGGCTTAACTAAACTAACGCGCCAGGGAAATAGATAAGTTGAGGTTAAAGGAGGCTCCTCTCAGGCCGTTATTAAAGGGTGTTGGAGATGAAATTCAAGCTTCAGGGCAGGCTGCTCTTTAGCTCAGATTTAAGCAAGCTTCCATTAGAAGACCTAGGTAAACTATTAGATGAAGCTAACAGGTCACTACTGGTTAAGGGAGCCCCTCCAGGCAGAGAAGACGAGGCCGCTAAAGTATCTAAATGGGAGGTCCACGACAACGTTCTGTCAGTGGAGATCGTTAGTGGCAGGCTTGTAAGGGCCCACGATGCTCTACTACGTCTAAGGAAGTATTTAGCCCAAGAGCTAGGAAAGAAGTATAAAATAGGAGTTAGGAGGCTTGAAGTTCCAGAGCTTGAAGTGAAGATCCCCACCTTAAGTGTAGATGTCGATCAGATAAGGAAGGAGTTGGGTAATGCTATAGAGGTAAGGGCGGATGAAGGAAGTTTAACCTTGTTATTTAAGGACCTAAAGGAGTCGGATTTAGAGGATAGGGTAGTGGATAGAGCTATCAGGCTTATACAGCCTGAAAGAATCGAGATAGAGCTTAAAGGTAAATTCGTACCTTTTGGGTACGTACTCAAGGCTTCGCCGCCGAAGAAAATAATCTTCACAGGAGAAGTGGCTGAGACTGCTGAGAGACTAGGTTGGATTAAACGCTTCCCAGCTAGGGGTCAATGGATCCTAACCGCCCCTATGGCTTCTCTAGTATCTGCCATAAGGTCCATTATAGTGGACTATATATGTAAACCTCTAGGTTTCCAGGAGTGGATATTTCCACGGTTAATACCGTTCGCTGTGCTAGAGAAGCTTTCAACCTACGTTGAACATCTTCCAGAGGGCATGTTTTATGTATGTGCCCCTCCAAGGGATCCAAGAGCCTTCGAGGAGTTTAAGAGAGAGTTTAAACTGAGGAGAACTATAAGGTCAGATCTACTTAGGGATATCCTGGAGCCACCCTCCTACGTACTCGACGCCGTGCAGTGTCCTCCATTCTACCAGTTCTTTAGTGGGGAGATAGTTAGGGTCGAAGACCTACCTATCAAGGTGTATGACTATGCTGGGGGCTGGACGTGGCGCAATGAGGCAGGAGGTGTTGAAGGGCTAGCCAGGACCAACGAGTTCTTAAGGCTTGAAATGGTGTATTTAGGCTCGCCCGATCAAGTAGTTGAGCTTAGAGATAGAGTAGTGGAGAGGACTCTCGAAGTCGTGGATAAGATATTAGAGCTCGAGTGGAGGCTCACAGTTGGCGCGCCGTTCTACCTTTCACAGGAGGCAGCGCGTAAAAAGCTCGTTGACATCTCGGAGTCATCCAAGATACCTGCCTTAGACATAGAGTGCTATTTACCTTATAGGGGCGACCGTGAATCGAGCGAGTGGCTAGAGATAAGTGCATGCAATATACATATGAGGCACTACGTAGAGGCCTTTAAGATTAAGGAGGTTAAGGGTAGAGAGCTGTGGACGGGCTGCGTGGGTCATGGACTTACTAGGTGGGCGACCGCCTTACTAGCACAAAAAGGCTTCAACTTTGATGAATGGCCTCACGAGCTAAAGAGACGTATAGGTGAGCTACCTCCACCCGTTAAGACCGTGACGTGGCCTTAGATGGAGGGAAAGTTTTTGAGGCTGTACTTAAATGTGCTTTCTCAACTAACTTAAGGGTGAGGAAAGACTTGTCTCATAGAAGGGCTGCTAAGAAACCTGTAGCTAAAGCAACGTACAGGATCTTAGCTTCAAGTGCCTTTGGATTCGCTGAGATAGGTAGGACTATTGCTTCATCGCCAGACAAATTGATCAAAAGGACCATTTGGGTGACTCTATATACGTTGACAGGTGATATAAGCCAGCAACACATTAAACTGCTCTTCCAGATCGTTAAAGTTGAAGGGGACACGGCATACACGGTGTTTAAGGGCCATGACCTAGCCAGAGACTACTTAAGGAGTTTGGTTAGGAGAGGCACCTCTAGGGTTGACGGAATCTTCGACGTGGTGACTAAGGATGGCTGCAGGCTGAGGGTCATGGTGCTGGCCGTCACTTTAAAGAGGGCTAAGACCTCTCAGGAAAGGGCGATAAGAAAGATAATGAAGGAGATCGTAGAGCAAAAAGCTCAGCAGCTAAACTTCGATGAATTCGTTCAAGAAATGGTGCTCGGTAAGGTGGCGTCAGAGGTGTTTAACGCGGCTAGAAAGATTTATCCTTTAAGGAGGGTCGAGGTTAGAAAATCTAAGGTGCTTGCATTACCCACCTTAACTATTACGGCTTAACTATGCGTCTACGTGTAGCTGAGCTTAACACAGTAATCAAGGATTGGAGGAAAGTTAAGGTAAAGGTAGGGCTCTGCTACCCTAACGTTTACCGCGCTGGTATGACTGGCTTAACGATCCAATTACTGTATTATCTGTTCAACTCACATGATGACGTGGTATGCGAGCGATTTTTCAAGTTGGAGGGTGAACCTTTAAGCCTAGAGTCCAATAAGAGCCTTCGCTCCTTTGACCTCTTAGCCTTCACCTTCCAATACGAACTTGACTATGTAGGCTTTCTGGAGATGTTAATTAAGTCTGGGGTTCCACTAGATAGAAAGGAGAGGGCTCAACGAGGAGGCCCAGTAATTATAGCTGGAGGTCCTGCTGTTTGGGCTAATCCTTGCGTGCTTGAAGATTATGTTGATGTGTTCGCCATAGGGGAGGCTGAACCGCTTGTAAACACGTTAATAGGTTTGTTCAAAGAATGTCGCGATAGGGAGTCTTTCCTCGAGGCAGCTTCAAGGATAGATGGTTTATACGTGCCTTCTTTCAGTCGAGGGAAAGTTAAAGGCGTTATCGTCAATGACTTGAATGCCTCACCGCACCCTATAAGTCAAGTAGTCACCTTAGGGCCTAAATCGTCGACGCCCATCTTCGGTAAGGTGTTCAACTTAGAAGCTACGAGATCCTGTAGTAGAGGATGTAGGTTCTGCCTAATATGTTGGTTAAGTAGGCCTATTAGACATAGAGGTCTCCAGCTGCTTAAGCATTTAATCGACGAGGGGGTTGCAGCGTGCAATGTGGACAAGGTGGCTATGATAGGAGCGGGCTTCTCAGATCATCCGAGGATTACCGAGCTTCTCAGCTATGTAGTTGAGAGCGGTCTTAAACTCTCCGTCCCCTCCATTAGGGGTGATATCTTGAAGAAGGATGTCTTTGAGGCTCTAGTCAAGGGAGGTCAAAGGACGTTAACTATAGCCCCCGAGGCAGGCAATGAGCGGCTAAGAGAGGTGATAGGCAAGCCTATCTCTGATGATACCATATTGAAGGTCTGCGAGGAAGCCCTCGACGCGGGCATTAGAAGGCTTAAACTATACTTCATGGTTGGCTTACCAGGTGAGCGAAGAGAGGACGTCGAGGATGTGATTAAGTTAGTGGATAAGCTATGTAGAAGAGGTTTTCTTAACATCCACGTAACCGTTGGTCCCCTCATACCTAAAGCTCAGACCCCGTTTCAATGGTTACCTTTAGCTCGTAGAGAAGTGTTGGCTGAGCGTTACAAAGTACTTTCAAAACTTTCGAGGCTTCCAAGGGTTAGAGTAGATTTAACAGCTCTAAGGTTAGCTGAGCTTCAAGCTTTAGTATCGATGGGTGATCGCTGTGTTGGTAGGGTATTGGCTGTTGTGGCTAAAATGGGAGGCAGACTTGGTACTTGGCGGTCTGCAATCAAATCGCTAAACTTAGACTTAGACGCCATAGTTTACGGGGATAAACCGCTGGACTCCTCGCTACCTTGGGACTTCATTTACACAGGTCCCCAGAAACACTATTTAACACGTGAATATGAGAAGGCTGTTAGCTTAGCTAGTTAAGGTAGCCTACGTTGAAGCGCCTTTAGGTTAATGTTCTTTAGATACTTTTCTGAGTAGTATCCAAAGTCCTTCTTAGGACCAAAGCTCTCTAGTCCTTCGCTTAGTAGTTGAGCTTCAAGAAGTTGCCTATGCTCTTTACTAAGCTCTCCGGTCCTTTCTAAATAATCTAACACCTCTAAGGCTTCTTGAACGCTTTTGCACCTTCTCAGATAATCTACTGCGCTGGGCATTGCTGGGGGCTCACTAGTTGATATAAGGCTTGACAACTTCTCTACCCCAATACCTTCTTCAAGCTCCTTAGATAAATGAGGATATTTTCTCTTGAATTCTTCTAAATCAAACTCCATCATGGTAAACCCTCTAGGCCGCGTTATATTGGCGGCTCAGCTACTTAGCTTTGGCTGCCACAATGGATATGACGTCTCCATCCTTTAAAACAGCCTCCTCTCCTAATCTCCTCTTTGTTCGAGCGTCTATAGCATAAATGAAGCTATCGCCAAGATCGCTATGAATCATATATGCTAGCTGTCTTGCGGTGGTGCCTTCAGGTACTAATAAAGCGTCTGGTAACACGTTTCCTTTATGGTCGCATAGCCTATTGGGGTCTTCAACGGGATAGACAACCATCAACCTTAATAATTTAAAGCATACTTGATTTATTAATTCCTGTACTCCTGTTGAACCCCATATGTTTAGTACTCTGTTCTTTATAATGTCTATAGCCTTGAGCTGCGCCTCAGAGAACTTAGCTTCATCTACTATCCTTAATTGCCCCGTCCCAGGCTCATAGTCTATGAGCCCCTTACTGGCGGCTCTCCTTAAAGCTAGCTCAGCTTCAGCTGAACAGGGTATCACCGGAATTCCTCTTGACTCAAAGCGTTCCTTTAACCGTTTAATGTTCTCTACACTACTTGGTAAGTCAGCTTTATTGGCAGCTATTATCATGGGCTTAGATAGCCTAAAGAGTTTAGTCGCGAGCTCCTTAATTAGCTCCTCCCCCCACCTCCTAGGGTGTTCTTCATTAAGCCCTAGCTCCATTAAAGCTTTAGCTACGTGGGTCTTTGAGACCGAAAGACCAGCTACCACGTTAACTATGGCTTCAATTAGGCCTCTCGATGGATCATACGCCTTCACTACTCTGCTCCAATTTCTATGAACGACCTCTGTAAACCAATGTATCATCTCCTGCTCTATTATCTCTACATCTAGGCATGGATCGTGACTTCCCGGTGGGCAAGGTCTACCTTCCGCGTCAGTGGATCCTGAGGCGTCGACCACGTGTATCAAAGCATCCGCCCTTCTTAGCTCGTCGAGAAACTTGTTGCCTAAACCCCTCCCCTCGTGAGCTCCAGGGACTAAGCCAGCCACGTCAATAAGCTTGACGGGGATGTACCTAAATCCATTTATACAGATTGAATTCTTGGGGTTATCCTTAACGTTAAACTCTCTACAAGGACAGGGGACCTTGACGTAGGCTACGCCTATGTTTGGCTCTATGGTAGTGAACGGTCTGTTTTCAACTTTAACCGGCACCAAAGTAAGAGCTGAGAAGAGCGTGCTCTTACCTACGTTAGTTTTACCTATGATGCCTATCAGCATCCTTACGTCATCCTCTCCAGGGTACATCTACCTCATCAAGTCTCCACCTAGGCTTAACGTAGCTCTCCTCGATGTTAATCGTGTCGCCGTGAAGATAATGTAGAATCCCTGTCCATGCTATTTGGGCGCCACAGTCACCTGAGTATTTACTTGAGACCACGTAGAACTTAGCCCCCTGCTCTTCAGCCACTATCTTTAACACCTCCTGTAACCTGCGATTTGCAGCTACACCTCCAGTTAACAATAATTCCCGCTTTTCAGTGAAGGCTAAGGCGCGCTCGGCGGCTTCAGCTAACATGGAGAACGCATATTCCTGTAACGATAGGCAGAGGTCTTCTAGGGCTGCTCCCTCCTTTAACTTCCTTATGGCTGAGGTTAATAGCCCTGAATATGAGATATCGTTGCCTTTAACTATGTATGGTAGTTCGATAACTTGCCTGCCACGTAGTGCTAGCTGCTCTATTTCAGGCCCACCTGGTGATGGTAAACCAGCCTCCCTAGCAAACACATCTAGAAGGTTGCCTAGTGTGATGTCAAGAGTTTCGCCATAGACCCTATACCTTCCCTCAGCGTAAGTAGTTATCACGGTATGGCCCCCCGACACCAACACGACCAATGGATCTTTAGCACCAGTATCTAATCTAGCTATCTCAATGTGTCCGATGGCGTGGTTAACTCTGACTAGTGGTTTCCGTAACAAGCTAGCTAACGCCCTAGCTAAGGTCGCCCCTGTTCTCAGGCAGGGTCCTAGGCCAGGTCCTCCAGAGAACGCTATAACGTCTAATTCTTCAGCCTTGACGTTGGCTTGCTTTAAGGCTTCACTCAGCACCTTTAACCCCACCTGGCTATGATGTTGTGCGCACTCACGGGGATGGATGCCTCGACCTGGTGGCGGCCTGTACACGTCTTTAACATCTGATAGTATGCCGTCTCTACTTGAAGCGATAGAGCATCCGAATGTATGGGCTGTTGACTCTATGCCTAGACATAAAATCTCCTCCACATTCAATCCCTCTTATTGTCTCTAAGTAAACAACGATCACTCTTATATAAGGGGATGAGATTCCAGAATTAAGACATGAAGCCTATATTTGAGCGTTTAATTAAGAAGGGCGCTGAAGCAGAAATCTGGCTTGGCTCTTGGCTTGGGCTTAGGGTTGTTGTGAAGAGGAGGGTACCTAAGCGCTATCGTAGACCTGATTTTGATATTCTTCTGAGAAGAACTAGGACGTTGAGAGAGGCTTCTCTAATAATGTCTGCTCGAAGATGTGGCGTACCTACCCCAGCCTTATATCTAGTCGACTTAAAGGCCACTAGCCTAGTCATGGAGTACGTACCAGGCCTTACCATCAAGCAACTATTAAATGAAGCTCGATTAGATGATTTAATGGAGATATTTAGGGATATTGGCACTAGCATTGCAAGGCTACATGCCGAAGGGATAGTACATGGTGACCTCACTACATCCAACCTAATACTATCAGGAGGAAGAGTATTCTTCGTGGACTTTGGTCTAGGAGACTTTAATAAATCGTATGAAGCGATGGGGGTCGACTTACATTTAATGTTGAGGGCTTTAGAAAGTGCTCAGCCATCAAGTGCTCACCGCTTGTTCTCATCATTAATGGAGGGTTACAGGAGGGTTATGGGACCCTCGGCTCAATTAGTAGAGAGTAGGGTTAAGATGATTCGGTCTAGAGGTAGGTACGTTGAAGCCAGGAAGAGTTGTTGATGATAAGTTGTTAGGAGGTTGCCAACATTATTCTAGAAGAAGGTGGGGGGTGAAGAGTGAAGATGAAACAATTAGATGAAGTTGACCTTAAAATATTGCGGCTCTTACAGGAGGACGCAAGGACTCCTTTTGCTAAGATAGCGCGTGAAGTGGGTGTCAGCGAAGCCACGGTACATATGCGCGTCAAAAGACTTAAGGAGATGAATATACTTAAGGGCTTCCAAGCGTTAATAGATCCCTCCAGCGTTGGTAAGGGTTTAACCGCTATAACCTTGATCAAAGCTGATCCACTTAAATACCATGAGATACTGGAGAAGCTTAAATCTATGGACGACGTATACGAGGTATACGACGTTACAGGGGAGTATGACGCCGTGGTGAAACTTAGATCAAACAGCAGAGAGGAACTAGCGAGGCTAATAGACAGTATAGGTCAAATAAGAGGGGTTATATCGACCTTAACTATGATAGTGCTAAAGACCATAAAGGAGGATACAAGGGTCAGGTTTTAGGGTGCCTCTTCAACGTGTTTTTAAAGAAGTTAGCTACTAGCTTGCCGACTTCGTCCTCTTTACCCATCCAGAAATGGTCTGCCTCCTCAATAAGTATTAGCTTACGTGGCTCAGCAACTATTTTGGCTACGTCTACAGCTGATAACCCTACGAGTTCGTCCTTACTACCCCATAGTATTAGCTTAGGTTTACGGCAGCTACTTAGCGGGGTGAAGTTATACATAGAGAATGGGGGGGAGATCAGGGCTATGGCACTCACTTGCGGGTTTTCACTCGCTGCATATGTAGCTACGTAAGCTCCAAAGGAATAGCCAGCTACACCTAAACTGTTTGGATCGACAGCCTCTATAGATGTTAGAAACTCGATGGCAGCTTCAACGTCTCCTCTCTCACCTATGCCCTCTTGGTAAGCTCCTTCGCTTGCTCCTACCCCTCTAAAGTTAAACCTCAACGCTACGATTCCTTCCTCCTTTAATGCCTTACATATTCCTTCAACCACGGCGTTATGCATAGATCCTCCATATAGAGGATGGGGGTGGCAGACAGCCACACCTGGCAGCTTATGCTCGATGACTGCTGGTACATGTAATATCCCCTCAAGCAGTAGATCTCCGCTCTTAAAGACTACACGTTTCTCCAAGCTTTAATTAACCTCCACCGACCGCGAAGAGCCCTCATTGATCAGGCATTCTTGTTTAGCCTTATTTAAGCCTTACAGCTAACTGTTATTAACCTCTCTCGTCCCCCAGAGGTGGGGTAGCTAAATGTCCTATGTGACCTTAAGCGACTTTAGCCGTCTAGATCTCAGGGTAGTTAGAGTCATGGAGGCTACGCGTATACCGGGTAAAACGAAGGTGTTAAAGGTTAAAGTTGACATTGGAGGCGAGGTCCGGGAAATGATAGTTGGTGGCGCAGAACATTACCCTCCTGAGTACTTTGTAGGCAGGCTTTTTGTGGCTTTGGTCAACCTAGAACCTAAACGTATAGCCGGGACGTTATCTTCAGGTATGCTTTTAGCGGCTGATTATCAAGGCCGTCCCTACTGGCTGACGGTTGACGGCGAGGTGCCTCCTGGCACTAAAGTACGTTAAGGACGCCAACACTTTTTCTCTCCCCGCCTTTATTTCTCTATAAGCCCCGCCTTCTCACACCCTCAGAGACCCCCATGGGCTTGCGATGAAGAGGGCGCGGTCGGGCGGGGCACACTATTTATCTTCCACCAAGGAGGATAACTCTGCGAGCATATTTAATGCTATAAGAACTTTATTTCCTTTTTCAGTCAAAACGTAATGGACTCTAGGTCTGTTCTTACTATTCTCTATCAATATAGCCTTTATCAACCCCTTTCTAAGCAGCTCTTTCAACCTCCTGCTCCTCGTCTTTTCGTTTGGGCAGGCTCTCCTCAGATCTACGAACCTCTTAGGTCCTCTTGAGATTTCCAAGAGTATTTCATAAACATAAGGTGCGGTAAACTCTTTAAAGCTTCTCATATTTCTTCGCTTCTTATTTTCCTAGAAACAAGATTTTGTAAAGAAGGCTACACTTGATTAAAGCAGTCTTTATCGCAGTATAGAGCACCCTGAAGAGATACACTTTCGGTTAACCCCTCCCCTACTCGGCACAGATAGGTTTAATGCTACAACTATGGCCTACCTAGGTTAAATTTCGAGGTGAGCGTAGGGAATCTGAGGTATTATGGGCTTAAACTCAAAGTTCCCTATCGCTAAAGCTAAGGAGCGTGTTTTAATTAAAGCTATTGGGCTTTCTGATGAGGTATCCGTCAACGGTCGATGTGGCTCTCTTAGCTTCATTACGGCTTTTGAGTACTTCCAACGGCGTGAACGAGTAGAGTACTTAACCACTGGATGTAAGGCTCTTGACGATATACTTGGAGGAGGTGTCGAGACGGGTTCCATAACCGAGCTCTGTGGGGAATATGGTACAGGTAAGACGCAGCTTTGTCACCAGCTCTGTGTTACCTCATTGTTGCCTAGGGCTAGTGGAGGATTAAACGGAGCGGCTGTATTTCTAGATACTGAGGGGACCTTTAGACCTAAGCGTTTAGCTGAAATAGCTCCTAGGTTTGGTTTGGAGCCTAAGCAGGTTCTTTGTAAGACTTTGTACGCTAGGGTCTACAGTGCTGAGCAGCAAATGACCTTAATAGATGAAGTCGATGAAGTCATAGAGGAGCATAACATCAGGTTGATAGTAATAGACAGCCTTCTAAGCTTATTTAGGGGTGAATTCATAGGCCGCGAATCTCTCGTCGAAAGACAGCAGAAACTCAATAGACATCTACATCAATTACGTAGAGTAGCTGAAAGTTATAATTTAGCGATCGTCGTCACTAACCAGGTACTATCAGTGCCTGAGGGGTCTACGTTATCCTTCATAAAACCAGCTGGCGGCAATATTATGGCTCATGGATGTACCCATAGGTTATGGTTAAGGCGGGTCCAGGGGTCTAAGAGAGCGGCTAAGGTATTCGATAGCCCCAACAGGCCTGAAGCTGAGGCTCTCTTCATCATAGCTGAGGATGGAGTCAAAGACTTGCTAGGGGCTGACTAAACTAACAATGTGATTGAGGTTTTCAATAAGGGTGGACCAAGCCAAGAGAGGCAATTTTAAAAACGCGGTTAAGCGAATAAGCCTAGGACTGAAGCTCAAGGAGGGACCTAGCGTGTTCACCTTATGGTTTGAGGAAATAACTAAAGATGATGTAGCGAGGGCTGGTGGGAAAGGAGCTAACCTAGGTGAAATGTTAAGAGCAGGTATTCCAGTACCTCCTGGTTTCGTTGTTACGGCACAAACATATCAGTACTACCTGGAAAAAACCGGCATTGCGGATAAAATATACTCGATTATCAAGGAGAAGGTGAAAGACCCCAATGATCCTAGAGGGTATGAGGAGGCTAGCCATGAAATACGTAAGCTTATTGAGAGCACACCTATACCTGAGGAGATAAAGGAGGCCATTGTCAAGAGCTATCGTGAGTTATCTAAAAGGTTAGGATTGGAGGAGGCATATGTAGCCGTCAGGAGCAGCGCCACAGCTGAAGACTTACCTGAAGCGAGTTTCGCGGGACAGCAGGAGACCTATTTAAATGTTAAAGGCGAAGCCGAAGTACTAGATAAGACCTTAAAGTGCTGGTCCAGCCTCTTTACCCCGAGGGCTATATTCTATCGCCAACAAAAAGGCTTTCCACATGAAAAGGTCTTGATAAGCGTAGTAATACAGAAAATGGTGAACTCTAAAGCTGCAGGAGTAATGTTTACTATACACCCAGTTACTGGCGACCCAAATAAGATAGTGATAGAGGGTAATTGGGGCCTAGGTGAAAGCGTAGTCAGCGGCTCAGTAACCCCCGACCGCTTTGTGGTTGATAAGAATACCCTAGAGATCGTTGAACAGGAAATAGCTGAGAAGACTGTCGAATACGTCCGTGACCCCTCTACAGGGAAGACTGTACACCTCGAGGTTCCGCCTGAACGTAGAAAACAGCCATGCTTAACCCCCGAAGAAATCAAGGTTCTAGCCCAGTTAGCAATAAAGATAGAGAAGCACTATGGACGCCCGCAGGACATTGAATGGGCAATAGACCGAGATCTACCGTTCCCAGAGAACGTCTTTATAGTTCAAAGCAGAGCCGAGACTATATGGGGTCTTAAGGCGGCGCAGCCACCTGCCCCTCAAGCCGCTGTCCCTACAACAGCTACCCCCCTACTTAAGGGACTGCCAGCTAGCCCAGGCGTAGCTTATGGCATAGCTAAGGTTGGCCTGACCCCTGAGGAGATAGCTAAGGACTTCAAGAAAGGGGACATACTAGTGACCAAGATGACGAATCCTGACTGGGTGCCTTACATGAGGATGGCTAGCGCCATAGTAACCGATGATGGCGGCATGACATGTCATGCCGCCATTGTAAGCCGCGAGCTCGGAATACCGGCCATTGTAGGTACTGGGTCAGCCACCAAACTAATGAAGTCTGGAAAGGACTATACGGTGGACGCTAAAACAGGGGTGGTTTATGAGGGTAAAGTCGAAGCTGTACTAGCACCCTCTATGGCTCCTACCCCTCAAGCCGCCGCCCCTACAGTTACACCTATCGACGTGGCTCCTATAACGGCTACTAAAATATACATGAATCTAGGAGTACCTGAAAAAATAAAAGAATATAGAGACCTGCCTTTTGATGGTATAGGCCTTATGCGCATAGAGTTCATAATGGCCAGTTGGATAGGTGAACATCCACTTCATCTACTTGAGACAGGCCAACAGGAGAAGTTCATAGAGAAGCTCGCTGAAGGTATAGCAATGGTTGCTCGAGAGATTTATCCGCGTCCAGTAGTAGTCCGATTATCAGACTTCAAGACCAATGAGTACCGTAAGCTTAAGGGAGGAGATAAGTACGAACCAATGGAAGATAACCCAATGTTAGGCTGGAGAGGGGTAAGCCGCTATATAAGTCCACAGTACCGTGACGCCTTTAGGCTCGAACTAAAGGCCATTAAGAAAGTCAGGGATGAAATGGGTCTAAAGAACGTGTGGGTGATGCTACCCTTTGTACGCACTACGTGGGAGGTCGAAGAGGTACTTAAGATCATGGAGGAAGAAGGGTTAAAGCGTGGTCGAGACTTTAAGGTTTGGGCCATGGCTGAGGTCCCGTCCATAGTGTTCTTGGCAGATGAGTTCTGTAAGTACTTCGATGGCTTTAGTATAGGCTCAAACGACCTTACTCAACTAATATTAGGTACGGATAGGGACTCGCAGATACTACCCGAAATAGACTCGCGCTACTTTGATGAACGTGATCCAGCGGTGTTAAGAGCTATCGAACACTTAATTAAAACGGCCCATAAATATGGACTTACGGTTTCGATCTGCGGCCAAGGTCCCTCGGTATACCCAGAGTTCACAGAGTTTCTCGTTAGGTGCGGCATCGACAGCGTAAGCGTAAACCCAGACGTGGTTGTTCAGACGCGCCGCCTTGTAGCTAGCATAGAGCGTAAAATCATGTTAGAGCGACTGGCAGAAATTAGCAAGAAGTAGTACCTTCATTTTTCTTTAAAAACAACTTATGATGAATCACGAGCGGGTAACTAATGAGTAAGAAGGAGAGGAGCGCCTCGATGAACTTAGGTCCCACCCTCAAGTATAATGGTAACAGTAGTAAAGCTAACACTATCACACCGACGACCAAATACTTCACCTTACATTCTCTCCCTCTATATTGTTGGATATTCATCGAAACTCCATAACCCAACACAAGGCCACTTATGAGGCCTGGCCTAACGGGGAAAGTAAAGTATAGTATTAAGCTAAGAGGGACCGTCAACCCTAAGACGTATCTATTTTTAGCTTCAAGAAGCCCTTCAAGTCCCTCAAAGATCATAGCCAGTGCTATACCCAAAAAAGCCCCCCCTAAGACATCTACTGGGTAATGGACGCCTAGAGCTATTCTCGAGTAGGCGACTAAGGAGGCCATAATAAGTAGTAGCGCCTTAATGAAGGGACGTGTGTGTAGGGCTAAGTAGGTTGAAGCTAAGAAAGCTGTAGCTGCATGTCCGCTTGGAAAACCATAAGGATCATCTACCTGAACCAACCATTGCTCGCTTGGTGGTCTCGGAAACTTTAGAATGGTTTTAACTAGTTCAGTTATTATGAAGCAAGTTAATAGCGCAGCTATTAACGTTCGAGCCTCCTTACGTCCTAACCATTCCATTAAGAAGGCGAGTAATAACCATACTACAAAGTTCCCTAGCTGGGTGATGAGAATAAGCGCTACGAAGTTTCCCATTAATTAGCACTCTTTGATGTTAACCTTGCCTCTTAATGGGCTCTATAGTTATTTTGCAGGGTACCGGTAACTTTGAGGCGGCTCTTTTCAAGGCCTCCTTTGCTATATCCACTTTATCTACCCTCGTCTTCACGCTCATGATTATACTTCCAGGTTTAACTCTTGCTGCTAGACCTACAGGGTCACCAAAGGCTAGCCTCATGCCGTCCTGGAGTCTATCAGCCCCAGCAAATGCCATCATTTTGTTTTCCCTAAGTATGTGGTGGGGATATGGGTAGATTATGAGGTAATAGTTTTGATCAGAGATCCTCGTGGCCAAGAATTTGCTCGCCATAACCCTCGCGGCCTCTAAGGCGTTATGTCTTATTTGCGCGCTTTCCTTAGCTATTAACTTAAGCTCTACGTCATAATCTCCGTGGGGATTGCCCATTCTAAACTTGACTACCTTTGGCTGTAGCCCTGAACCAATATACTCACGCCTAGTATAGGCTGGGCCACTCAATCTGGTATAGCAGTGAGCTGGTCTTAGTGGAATGTCTGATCACCACCTTAGGCCCGGGCGTAAGCTGTGTACTTAGCGTCCTTTAAATGTTTTCCGTCCATCTAGATGATCCTTAGACTTAATAACTTGTTTAATTACAATATCTCATCTAGAGGGCATCACGGTCTTGAAGATACGAGTGGTGTTAGTGGAACCTGAAAAACAGGGCAATATAGGCGGCATAGCAAGGGTGATGAAGAACTTCGGGTTAAAGGAGCTTTACTTAGTTAACCCTAAAGATCAATTAGGTGAAGAAGCCAGAGCCTATGCTTCACATGCGGTGGATATCTTAGAGTCGGCGATAATTGTTGATGATTTAAGCAAGGCATTGAAGGGCGTAAACTACATAGTTGGTACGACCTCTAAGGTCGGTAAAAGCCCTTCGAATTTAAGGAGAATAACCTTATTTCCTGAAGCTTTAGCAGAGAGACTTGTTAATGCACCACGTGGCGTTACGGCTATCTTATTTGGTAGGGAGAGCATAGGATTACTTAACAGAGAACTTGAATTGTGCGATGTCGTCGTTACGATCCCAGCTAATCCTCAATACCCTGTGCTAAACGTGGTTAACGCGGCTGCCATAATATTCTACGAACTATACAAAGTGGCCAAGGAGGCCGGTAAGGTTAGCTATTCAAGGCCGGCCGATAGGATGGTTGTAGATGTTGCCCTTAAACATTTTGAGAACCTAATGGCTGCCTCTGGGCTAAAGGGGTCTAGGCTCAGGTTGACCGTTAACGCCCTTAAGAACATCTTAGGTAGAAGTTTTATCTCAAGCCGTGAAGCTAGCCTATTAGCAGGAGGGTTTAGAAAGGCTTTGTTAAAGCTCTCCTCTAACAATGCTAAGCACCATTAAATCTTCATAGAGACCCATTCTCTTACGTACAACCAGCTTTGTCTTAAGGCCAAGCCTCCTCATTAACCTCAACACCTTATCTACTCTACTTATGCTTGACTGTAGAAGTAAGGCTCTTCCCTCCTTCCTTAAGACCCTCACTAAGTCCCTCAGAAACCTAGTTACTACAGCCACGCCACCCAGTCCTCCAGACCAAGCCTTACCAAGGAGATCTCCATCCATAACCGGAAGATAGGGCGGGTTAAACGCCATGAAGCTAAAGGCTTTGTCTCTAAAAGCTGTAGAGAGATCGCATAGAACTACGTCCACTTTGTCTCTCAGCGAATTCCGTTTAGCATTAAGCCAGGCACATTTAACAGCTTTTATGCTAATATCTGTCGCCACGACATATTTGTCTCCTGAAGCTATAGAAAGAGCTACGATGCCTGTACCTGTGCCTACTTCGAGGATTGGCTCTTTAATGGTTACTTTTTTAATGGCATCTAGGATTACGTAGGTATCATCTGATGGAGGATAGACTTCGTTACAAACCTCTATTTTTAGGCCTTCCACTTCCATGTACAGCTCTATAGATTGTAAAAAGCTCCTCCAAGCTTAATTCTCTAACCCTCTTCTTAGCTAAATCATGGGGTATCAACTCCTCGTTCACGTCTGGAATTAAACCTTTACCTGAGGCTCTCCTTAAAACGCCTAAGAGGATCTTATTTCGTTGACTAAAGAGTATTCTAATAAATCTTAGGAACTCCTCATAGTTCTTGATTCTATATTCTTTGGGTTTAATCAATACCATCGCCGAGTCGACATCAGGTATTGGGTAAAACATGAACCTGGGGACATACCTTATGATCTTTACTTCAGCGCTCAGTGAAACTGCCACCGTCAACCTCCCATAGCTCCTTGTACCTGGCTTAGCTACCAACCTCTCTGCGAACTCTTTTTGATAAACTAAGACCGCCAGCTTGAAATCTACATCCTTAAGTAACTTAAAGGTTAATGGAGACGCTATTGAGTACGGTATGGTAGATACAACTTTGTCCGCCTTTAAACCTTCCATCTCTAAGAAGTCTCCCTCTATGATTTCTATGTTCTTATAGGCACCTAGCTCATTTCTTAAAACCTTGACTAACCTTCGATCCACCTCTACGGCCAGTACTTTCTTCGCTTTCTCAGCTAAAACCCTAGTTAAGCAGCCAAGACCAGCCCCCACTTCTAACACCGTGTCTTCGGCTCCCACTTCAGCATAGTTAGTCATCTCTAAGAGTAAGGATTTACTGATCGTGAAGGTTTGCCCCAGACTTTTCTTAGGCCTTATGTTATATTTGCGGAGTAAACCCTTAACGTACCATGACAGGTCATCATCTTTTAAGACCATTACATCCCCTAGCGCTATCTACCTAGGCTAGGCGGCTGCCTAACGAACAAATAGTAACGTTGCCCACCCTTTAGTTCCTCTAAGATCCTCTCCTTGATAGCCTCGGCTACATTCCTAAGACCTGTCCTCTCCTCTATATCTCTAAAACTCTCAAAGGGTTTTCGTCGTCTCTCCTCTAAGATTTCCCAGAGCTTCTTCTTACCTACCCCCCTAAGCAGTTCAAGTGAGTGCATCCTAGTAGTTAGGGCTGGTGCATTATTGAATACCTCGACGAACTTCTTCTCATTCTCTTTAACAATCTTTTCGACCACCTTAACCAGCTCGTCTTTAGCTGAGGAGGTTAGTTCATCGTAGCTTATTCTCCTATTGATATGGTCTATCTTGTCCCTAATGCCCTTACCTATGAATACTCTATCGCCAGGAGATAATGTGACGCCTTCCTTTGGGACTAGCTCCAATAATGTGAAGAAATCTTCGCCTACAGCCTGCACTATTGGCCTCCTTAAATGTAGGGGTCTACGGTCTAGTGGATGGCCTTGGGGGAGGTAGTCTAGCACGTAGGCATACTCTTCAAACTTCTTAGATGACAAAGCCTACCACCGTTACTCTAAGTACTGATAGTACTCCTCAATGAGCGATAGTATGGATTTTAATTCATCTGGCATGAACGCTTTACCCTCTTTAATCAATATTTGCCTTAGCTCTTCGACGCTCTTAGGCATTATGTTAACTACCTGCGTGGCAGCTATTCTTGAGAGTCCATGTTCTAAGCATAACCTATTAACGAGCTCCTCAGCTTTATCCACAGGTAGTTTTGCGAACTTGGTGAGAAAATCAAGGGTCACCTGCTGAAAATGTTTTAACTCCCCCCACCGCTCCTTTACGGCCTCTAAAACCTCCTTTGCCTTGGCTAAGGGCACCTCCTCAATCTTCCTAACCTTCATTTCGCTGCCCCCTGAGGTAACACCTTAAAATTTATGTTTCGTCTTCCATTTAAGCAAAGCGGCCCTAGAGACTATAGTAAGCTAAGTTTGTCTTCGATTTTTTATCGAGGAAAACCTTTAAGCCGCAGTTGTAGGCGTTGTCTAAGAGGTGCTTCGCTATGAGCCCCAAGTCCAAGGGATTAAGGAATAGATCAAGGAAACTACTTTCCAAACACCCACGCGAAAGAGGTATCAGGGGTCTAAGTAAGCTCCTACAAGATTACGAGGTAGGACAGAAAGTAACCATCCATATAGATCCAACCAGGATAGAGACAGCTCCCCATAGACGTTTCCACGGTTTAACTGGGACCATTATTGGTAGAAGGGGGTCAGCCTATATAGTTGAGGTCTACTTAGGTGATAAGCGTAAAACCATAATAACTGAGGCAGATCACCTTAAACCATTAACCTCTTAACCTACTCTACATCTAGAACAGTTAACTCTAAGACGGTTAGGTCTTTACCTAGTACTTCAGCTACGCTAGGTGTGGTTCTACCTTCATCTCCAGTTATGAGTTCCTTAATATATAAGCCTCCTTGCCCTCTGATAGTTAACTCGATCTCGTCTTCGCTAACTTTCTTTGCTTCTAAGTCATACACCTTCTTCGTCCTCACTTTGTCAGCTCTCCTATGTAGGACCCTAGTTGGTGTGCGCTGTTTGATTATCGCTCCACACAATACGTCCTTCAACCGTTTTATTTCCTCCTCGCTCACCCCTCCAACCACCTTTACCTTCGCTAAGTAGACCTTCTCCTTTAAGGGTGCAGTCATCTTGAGTTTACGTACTTCCTCCCTACTTGAATATCTAAGTTCTCGTACCTCAACTTTACCTTGGGCTCTTTCATTTATCTTTGCTTCAACTTCCGACAAGTCAAGGTACCTCTTTCTAGGCTCCTTTACCTCTACTACAAATGGCCTACCTCTACCCAAGACTTTGACATCTACATCCTCTCTACCCGCACCGTGAAACTTAGCCTCTTTTCCTTCAAAGAGTTCAGCCATGGGTACTGCTATCAACTCCTCAATGGAGATTGGATACATCTTGCCTGTCCAGTTGCACCGTTCACAGCCAAGCCCCCAACATCTGGAGCACAACCATTTATTTTGAGGTATACCTGCCTCAAGTTTACGGTATCTACCATAAACAAAGACAGGGCTTGGTTTAACCTCTACTCTATCGTTTACGAGGTCTACGATCACTAGGATATCGGGTGTTAAGTAGTTCACTTTTTTATGTAGCTTAGCCATCAGGGCCTTTCGAAGCTCCCTATTTAAGTCGCTCTTTAAGCTCTCTCCGTAGCTCAGCGAGAACTTAGCTCTTAGGATATCCTCACGCTCTATCATGGACCCAGGTACTTTAGTGCCCACGAGGAACGTGTTAAATTCATATAGCTTTAAGGCATCGATTACTTTATTTATTAATGGGTCTAAGCTATCCATTAATCCTCCACATATATAACAGCTTTCAGATCTATTGAAGCCTAGACGCTTCATGGCAGGCTTAAACCCTGACCTGGCTAGAAGCTTAATTATCTCGTCGCCTCTCTGATCTCCCTCATAAGACAACCTATCAGCTTCTAGGGCTAAAGCCAACTTCAAGGCAGCTCCACGCTCTCTATTACTAAGCTTTCCCCCTAGCCTCGCAAAGCACCTACCTAGGCAGCTGTCACAGAGTGGAGCCTCTCTTATGAGGGCCTCGACAACCTCTAAAAGCTTCATGTATCATCACTAGGCCCCTAGTCCTCCTAGAAACGAGAGTTTTCTACCTCTCCTAACGATCTGCCTCAGCATTTTCTTCATAGTATTGAACTGGTCTAAGAGCTCCTTCACCTCTTTGGGGTCAACACCGCTGCCTCTAGCTATCCTCCTAATCCTAGACTTGTTTATTATTTCAGGCCTCTCCATTTCCTCCTTCGTCATGGATTTAAGGGCAGCTGCCCACTTCTCCATTTTCTCTTCAGCTATTTTAGCTACATCAGGCGGCAGTTTAAGACTTAACCCAGGGATTAACTCGAAGAGTTTTCTTAAGGGCCCCATTCTCCTTAATCCTTCAAGCTGCTCAAGCATATCCTTCAACGTGAACTTACCGGTTAACATCGCTTCAACAGTCTTTCTTTCAGGCCTCACCTCAGCTTCCTTTATTTTCTCTACGAGAGCTTCCAGGTCGCCCATGCCTAGCAATAGGCTTACAAACCTCTTTGGATCAAAGACCTGGATCTCATCAACCTCCTCTCCTAAGCCTATAAACTTAATGCTGGCTCCTGTAGCTACGACCGCTGAAAGAGCTCCGCCTCCACGCGCAGCTCCATCAAGCTTAGTAAGGAATATGGACCCTACTTTGACTGTTTTATGGAAAGCCTCGGCCTGCACCTTTGCTTGTTGCCCTATCGTAGCGTCTATCACTAACATTACCTCGTCAGGGTGTATGGCCTCAGCCATCTGTTTCATCTCCTCCATGAGGCCCCCCTCGTCTTTATGTCTTCCCGCGGTATCGACTATGACCACGTTAGCCCCCAATCTCTTCGCCTTCTCAATTCCTTCTCTAGCTATTTCAACAGGGTTCTTAGATCGATCCCCTCCTATTACCGGTACCCCCACCTTGCTGCCAAGTTGAACAAGCTGCTCGTAAGCCGCCGGACGATAGTTATCTGCACATACTAAAACCGGCTTATAGCCTCTACGTTTAAGGAATAGAGCTAACTTAGCGGCGCTCGTGGTCTTCCCGCTACCTTGTATACCTACCATCATGATGATGTTCAGCTTGTTTGGGTCAAGTTTTAACTCGGAGGGCCTACCTCCAAGCAGGTTTATTAGCTCCTCATAGACTGCCTTTAACGCTAATTCACGTCGCGAAAACCCGGGAGGAGGCTTTGTCCTTAACGCTACGTCCTCGATCTTCTTAGTTAAGGCTAGCACTAACTCTACGTTTACGTCCCCTTGAAGAAGAGCCCTTTGTACATCCCTTATCAGCTCCTTGACAGCTCTTTCATCAGCTACCGGGGCTCCAAGGAACTTAGAGACCGCGGTCCTTAGGGCCTCTGATAGCCTGCCCAACATTTAACGTTACACCTTTGGACATACTTCTCTATATTCAACTAGGCTAAAAAGGTAGTTACGTTGGGGAGAGTTAAAAGGGAGGCTTCTTCTAACCTGTTTTTCGTAATGTATGATTTTGGGCTAAATCGAGTAGCCGAAGATATATTGAGGATGAAAGCAGCCAATGTCGCTCTTCAACTCCCAGAGGGATTAAAGCCTTATGCTCTTAGCATAGCGAAGGAACTCGAAGCTAAGACGGGATCAAGGATTTTCATCTTAGCTGATCCTTGCTATGGGGGTTGTGACGTAGCCATAGATGAAGCTAAGAGGCTACGTGTAGACCTACTTATACATTTCGGGCATAGCGAGATGTTGAAGGGGCTCGAGATCCCTGTAATTTACGTCGAGTCCTTCATGGATCTTGCATTGAATAAAGTAATTAAGGACTCACTTAATCTATTAAAGGGTTCGAGAATAGGTGTTGTTAGTATTATTCAACACTCAACGAGGTTGAAGGAAGCTATCGAAGTACTTAAGGAAGCTGGAAAGGAAGTCAGGGTAGCTCCACCTCTAGGCAGGGTTAAGTATCCAGGACAGGTATTGGGCTGTGACTACTCATCTGCGAAGTCAATAGCGGACGAAGTAGACTCCTTTCTATTTATAGGTGGAGGCGTCATGCATCCTCTTGGCGTAAGGATAGTTACGAGAAAACCCGTCGTCGCTGCAGACCCCCTTACTGGGAAAGTGGAAGATGTCGAACAACGTTACCGGAGGCTAATTTCCATTAGGATGACCAAGATTGCTGAGGCCTCAAACGCTAAGATATTCGGGGTAGTCTTAGGGCTTAAACCCGGCCAATTAAGACCTCAGTTAGCAGACAGGCTAACCGAGGAACTAACTAAGCATGGTAAGCGTACCTTCCTATTAGCATGCAGGGAAGTGACCCCCAGTATTGAGGCTTCTTTTTCAGAGGTTGAGGTTTTCGTTATCACAGCCTGTCCCTTAATACCGCTTTTTGACCAAGAAGCTTATCATAAACCTTTACTGACGCCTCAAGAAGCTCTCTTAGCTGTTAAGGGCGGCTGTCAAAGCTTAGAGGAATATGAACCGTTCAAATGGTTTTAGGACTAAAGTATGTCGACTCCGTCTCGCTTAACGTAGGTGATGTGATTGAAGCTTAAGAAGCTAGCTATGATATTAGACACCCTACGTCCTCATCCTGAACCGACGCCCAAGCTGGAACAATACACGTTACTAGGTGAGGACGCCGCGCTTTTCCTATGGACCGCTAGGTACGACTTAGAGGACAGCGTAGTAGTGGACCTTGGCTGTGGTAGTGGTAGGTTAGCTATAGGCTCAGCATTGTTGGGGGCGTCTTTTGTAGTAGGGGTCGACGTGGATCTCAAGGCGTTGAAGGTAGCTAAGGATAATGCCCTTAAAGCTGGGGTTTCACACTTAACATCCTGGCTTTTAGCTAAAGTGCCCTACTTGAAGGTAAAGGCTGACGTCGTTATTCAAAATCCTCCCTTTGGGGTTCAACGCAAAGGAGCTGATAGGGACTTTATTGAATGCGCGTTAAACCTAGCTCCAATAGTATATAGCATGCACAAGTCCGTTGAAGGAGGCAGGAGTTTCATATCAAGGACCGTGAGGAGCTTAGGTGGCACGATTGAGCTCTTAAACACCGTGGAGATAAGGATACCGGCGCTCTTTCATTACCACGAGAAGAAGTTTAAGAAAGTTAAAGTCGACATATACAGGTTCCGTAGGGCAAACATTTAGGTAGCCCTCAAAATTTTCTCCAACTAGACGGAGGCTAAAAGAATGGAGGACATAGCTGTCCCAGGCGAATCACTGGGAGTAATAGAGGAATTCACACCTGGGACCGGTGTATACGAGGAGCTTGGGGTAGTATACTCATCGTTAGTTGGCGCCGTCATTAAAGACATGGCTGAGAGGAGAGTCTCCGTTAGACCCCTTAAAAACACTCTTCTCTTGCCTAAGAAGGGAGATATCGTAGTGGGCGTAGTGACGAACGTTAAGAAGGATTTAGCCGAAGTGGATATTTATCAAGTAGAAGGGGGTAAAACGTTTACTAGCCCCTTTAAAGCATTGATGCACGTAAGTAGGGTGAGCACGCGCTACGTGGATAAAATCACGAGCGTTCTATGGCCAGGTGACATAATTAGGGCTAAAATCCTCGTAGCTAAGGATCCCTACATCCTCTCCATGAAGGAGCGAGGATTGGGGGTCCTTTTAGCCTTCTGTTCTAAGTGTCGCGCACCGTTAATACTCAGGGGGAATAAGTTAACATGCTTAATGTGTGGTTCGTCAGAGACGCGAAGGGTTTCATCTAATTACATGTTGCATAGCGGTAGAATAGAGGCAAGATTAATTAAAGGGTTATTGTAATCTAGCGATTCAAGGTGCTTAAGGGATGGAGATTATTGTTCGTAGCAAAGACGAGAAAACCCTGGTTTTTGAAGTGAGAGGCGAAGGGCATACACTTTGTAACGCGCTGCGTGAAGCTTTACTCTCAGATAAAAGCGTAGTCTTCGCAGCCTATAGAATCGATCACCCCCTCATATCGAACCCCATATTCACTGTCAAGACTGATGGTTCAAAGAGGCCCGAAGAAGCCTTGATTGAGGCTGCCGACCGTATTATCTCTTTCACTAAAGAATTTGAGGAGCTCTTCCGTAGGTCTCTTCAAACCAAGCAAGGTTAAGTTAAACGCTAGGAGATGGCTTTGAAACTTCATAAACCTGAGATTAGGATATTAGGGGTTGAGGAGGCCTTAGAGCTAGGTGAGGATATCTTAACCACCTGTGTGGTTATGCGTGGGTCTCTCCAATTAGATGGAGTCTTTGTCTCCCTACACCGTAAGGGGGATCCTAGGTCATTAGCCCTCTCACTAAAAACTTCGCCTTACTTTAAGGAGTTAAGGGTAGTTATGTTGAGCTCTAAACTGCTTGACCAAGCGTCTTTAGACGAGGTTTACGAGGTACTTAGACTACCTACCATGTTGCTAAGCCACGACGGAATGAAATGGCGCCTACTAAGGTTTAAAGGATTAAACACCGAGGAAGCTTCAAGTATACTCTCTATAGCATCAAGTGATGAAGGACCCGAAGCTCTCAGACTAGCTAGGATGCTTTCCCCCATGGTGAAAGAACTAGCCAACTCATGGTTGAGGTCCTCTCTTTATCTCAGGAGGAAGGAGGGTAAGCCCTAAATTAGGGCTTGTGGAAAAGAGGGGTAACCGCGCATAGAAGGTGTAATCCTTGACCTATGGGGACCTTCCCTTTTGTCCTAAATGTGGGAGGCTACTTTCACCCCTAAGAGAGGGGGGCAAGGTTAAACTGACGTGTAAATCGTGTGGATACACGTTTGAAAGTTCAGCTGCTGCACAGTCCATACAGTTAACTCAACGCATCGTACATAGACCCCAGGAGAAACTAACGGTCATAGATAAAGAGGCACCTAAAACAATGCCTACTATAAAGGCTCTGTGTCCTAAATGTGGACACAATGAAGCGTATTGGTGGCTTGTACAGACCCGGAGAGCCGACGAAGGATCCACGAGGTTTTATCGTTGTGTTAAATGTAGCTATACCTGGAGAGAGTATGATTGACGCAACGGTTGATTAACGCGTACGGTAACGGTGCTTTAAGGTATGCGCCTATCACTAGAGGACCTAGCGAAGTATCCTTTTAGTCTTGAAGCCCAGGAACACGTTAAAGCTAGGGGACCTACGGTTGATGAGCTCTCTCAACCCGAATACCTAGAGGTCTTGGAGAGGGCCTTAGAGAGGATCGAGGAAGCCTTAACTAAATCTTTGGTGTCCGTTAAATTAGACAGGCTCGAGGTTGAACTACTATCATACCCCACCGCTGTTCTACTCGCATCGCTTAGCGGGGATAGAATACTGATTAATAGGTATGCTGAAGCTGAAGCTAAGAGGGCCTATGGTCTTTTACGCTCAGAGTCTTCCGAGAAGATATTGTGGCTAGCACGTACAACTTTCAATTGGGATATACTTCAAATAGGGATTAAAGTAGGTTCTAGATTATATGAGTACTCTATAAATTGGACTGATTACCTTAAAGTAGCCTTGGGCTTTAAATCTCCTCACTGGAAACTCGTTAATAGGTCATTAGTGAGTGGGCGTGTATACCTGCAAAAGCATGAACTCGCGAGGTTGATGGCTGAAGCTTTAAGGGAACGGTTGCTTTCAAGGCTATCTGCTCCCCCCTCTATTGAGCCTCCTCTCATCATCAAAGACTTCGTGGAGAAGGCTCGCTCCCTAGTTAAGGCTAGGCCGCTCACTCCAAGGCCGCTCGAGCCTTCTTTAATGGAGTCATCTTCAGAGAGTGCCTATCCTCCCTGTATTAGAAGTCTATTGGAAGATGCCTTAGCCGGCAAGCAACTTCCTCATATGGCAAGGTTTACCTTAGCTAGCTTTCTCCTTAGCATCGGCAAAAGCGTCGAGGAGGTCGTGGACGTATTTAGGCGATTACCTGACTTCGACGAGAAGAAGACTGCTTATCACGTTCGACATATAGCCGGCGAGATTGGCTCCAAGACAAAGTATGCCCCTCCTAGCTGTGAAACTCTAAGGACCTTTAACCTATGTAACCCCATAGACCCTCTCTGTCAACGCGTTAAACATCCCTTAAGCTTCTTAAAGATCAAATCAAAGTCTATGATTAAACGGCAATAAGCTTAACATTCTTATTTCCCCCTTAAGCCTCATCGATAGAGGTGTAACATTCTGGTCAATGAAAGTACTTTCCTTAAAACTCTATTCAAGTCGTATTATGCGAGAAGAACAAATGAGCTCAAGATTCCATCAAGTCTTGAACGAAGAGAATTCGCTTTTTTATTCTTCGATAAGGACGAGATGCTGCGTCACATTGGTTTTAACAACGTTAAGGAATTGCTTTCCTTTATTAAATTGTCAGTCCCAGCGCATGTATACTACTCATCAGCCTATTACATATCTCCTTCAGAAAAGGACATGGATCTTAAAGGGTGGGAGGGTGCTGACTTAATATTTGACATTGATGCTGACCATATCCCTACTCCCTGTAAAGAAGAACACGATAGGTGGTCATGTTTAGACTGTGGGGCTAAGGGGAGAGGGCTTGAGCCAACTAAATGCCCTAATTGTGGCGGTAGACGCATTAAAAGCGAGAGCTTTTATCTTTGTAAGCTATGCCTTGAAGCAGCCAGAGACGAGGTTCTTAAGTTAATTGAGGAGTTCTTAATACCTGATCTCGGCTTTTCATCAAAGGAGATCCAAGTAGCCTTCTCAGGTAGACGAGGCTACCACGTTCATGTAGAGTCCGAACTGGTCAAAGAATTGGATCAATATGCTAGGCGCGAGCTAGTGGATTATATCAAGGCGGTCAACGTTAAGCCTGAGGCTCATGGCTACCAATACAGTGTGGGCACGATGGTAAATCCTCCAACCCTTAATAGTCCTGGGTGGAGAGGTAAGATAGCTAGAGGAATATACAGTTTCCTTAGTAAAGCAACGATTGAAGAGTTGAGGAGAATAGCATCGCCCACGAAAAGAAGAGAAATCCAGGAGATAATAGACCTCCGCGAGTCTATTCTAAGAGCAATTGAGGGCGATAGGCCGAAGTGGCATGTATTAACTAAGTACGGTAAACGTTTTTGGTTTAAGCTTATCGAGGAGGCGATTAAAATTCAACGATGCGAGGTAGATGAACGCGTCACGACCGATCTAAGGAGGCTCATTAGATTACCAGGTTCGCTTCATGGAGACACTGGATTAATAGCTAAGCCTTTAAGCTTAAACGACTTAGATTCCTTCGACCCACTTAGAGACTCCATAGCGTTTAAAGAAGGTGAAGTAGAGGTGTTCATTGAGAGCTGCCCTCAATTTGAATTAATGGATCAAAGCTTCGGTCCCTTTGAAAAAACCATGGCTCGTGTTCCTACAGCTGTAGCTGTCTGCTTACTAGGGTTAGGGGTCGCTAAGCTAAGTAAACAGCTTGGGAATTATGGATAAAAAGTAGAGCTAAGAACATCTAAGACGCGCTAGGACCCTAAAATTAGTAGAGCTGGCAGAAAATGTATGCCGAGCTTAAAGATGCATGGAGGCTTGAGAGGTCCAGCTTTAAGCTACAGAGAATACCCTCCGACCTCTACAGAAGGGTTCGCGACTATCTACGTCAGCTTGAAGATAAAAGGTCTAAAGAAGCCTCCAGCATAATGGCCGACCTACTCTTAATTGAAAGGGAGCTAATTAAGAAGTTGGTTCTGGATCTCTTCGAGCTAAGGGTCTTTAAAGCTTTGAACTTAGCGTTGGAGGGTCTTCAAGAAGAGCTCAAAGACCTAGTAGATGAAGAGCGAGCCGCTGTGGAGGGCTTATTAGGTTTAATTGAAAACTTTAAGGAACAATTGTTAGAGGAGAAAGGTGAGGAGCTGACCTTAATTCTGATAACTAAGGATACTCCAACGATCATTGAAGGTGGAAAGGTTTATGGTCCCTTCAAGGAACAAGAGATAGCTTTCTTACCTTTACGGGTCGCTATGCGGTTGATCGAAGAGGGATTGGCTATTAAGCTATGAGCTTTACGGCGAGTAAGATTAAAAAGTTCTCGGCTCAGCCTCTTCAGCTAGCTCTAGTCGAGGGTGTCGATGGTGAAAGTACCCAAGACCATCAACACGTACTGCCCAAGATGCCGGGAGTATACTGAGCATACCGTAGCTCTCTATAAAGGAGGTCGTCGTAGAGCCCTAGCTGAAGGTGAAAGGCGTTATGCCCGTAAAAAGAAGGGATATGGATCTAAGAGAAAACCTGAACAAAAAAGGTTTGCTAAAGTAACTAAGAAACAAGTGCTCAAGTTAACGTGTAAGAAGTGCGGCTACATACTACATCGTAAAGGTGTGAGGGCCAAGAGGTTTGAAATAGTCGAAGTTGTAAGGAGGTGAAGCTTACGGGTAGGGTTAAGTTCAGAGAACTTATCCCTCAACCTAAGTCAAGGTTTCTCCAAGTGAAGTGTCCAGAGTGTGGAAACGTGCAAACAATCTTTAGCCATGCTTCAACGCAGGTCAAATGCATTGTATGCGGCAGGGTCCTTGCCTATCCGACGGGAGGTAAAGCGAGAGTAGAAGCTCGTATCCTCAAAGTTATATGAGCTAGAGGTCTAAGCAATGCCAAGAAAACGTAACCCCTACCCTGAAGTTGGAGAGTTAGTGATAGCCACCGTAGCAGAGGTCTTTGATAAAGGCGCCTATGTCACCTTGGACGAATACGGGGGAAAGAAAGGCTACGTACCGTTAGGGGAGGTTTCCTCCTCGTGGTTCCATAACATAAGGGACTTCTTAAGAGAAGGCCAAAAAACCGTACTCAAGGTGATAAAGGTTGATCAAGTTAAGGGACATGTTGATCTTTCACTTCGTAGAGTATCAAGCGTTGAAAGAGAGCGTAAGATGTATGAGTGGAAGAGAGCTCAAAGAGCTGAAACCCTATTAAGCTTTGCGGCCAAAAAGCTAGGCAAAACGCTTGATGAAGCATATGCTGAAGCTGGTTGGAAACTCGAGGATAAGTATGGTGAAATTTACGCTGGACTCGAAGAAGCTGTACGAAGAGGAGTAGAGGCGTTACTGGAGGCTGAGGTCCCTGAAACCTGGGCCCACGCGCTTCTAGAGATAGCTAGGGAGCATATCGAGATACCGATGGTCAAAGTTTCAGGTATATTGGAGCTTAGAAGTTTCCATCCTAAGGGGGTCTTACATATAAAGGAGTCATTGATCAAGTCGCTGGAGCTAGCTAAGTCAAAGGGATACAATGTTAGGATATACTCAGCGGGGGCTCCACGCTATGGCGTAGAAGTAATAGCTGAGGACTACAAGAAAGCTGAAAGCATCCTTAAAGAGGTAGCTGAGGCAGCGCTAGATGTTATAAGGAAGTTTGGAGGTCAAGGATCCTTTATCTATAAAAGGTGAAACTTAGCCGTGAGTTTACTTAGAAAGTGTTCTTCGTGTGGAAGATACACGCTAAGCAGAGATAAGTGTCCTTATTGCGGAGGCCAACTTAAAACTCCTCATCCAGCTAGGTTCTCTCCTGAAGACAGGTACGGTAAGTATAGGAGACTTCTAAAAAAGCGAGCATTAAGCCATTAATCATAGACGACCTCGTAGACTAAGACGAACCTATTGGGCTCACTAGCATAGACCAGCTTAAAGTGCTGCAACGGTTTAACATGGAACTCTTCAACCCCTGATATCACGAAGTCCTCCGTGGTCCTTATGTTCTTAATTATCGGTCCTCTCTCGCGAGAAAGTGGTTCTTCATAGTTATTGAAGATCATCCTATAGAGCACGGCATCCTCAGCTTTCTCTCCTGAAGGTAAGGTCAATGAGATGAACATGTTAGTGCTGGGGTCTCTAAAAACTGTGGTGCCTAAATAATCGCTGGGATCTAGGCCAGCTATGCTGGCCATCCACCCCGACTTAACCACGTCGTCTCCCACCATGCTTCCATAAGAGACCCAGTATCTACGCACGATGGGTCCTTCGCGTAGTTCGAGCGGCGCTACGTAGCCGAATACAACCACGTGTGTTACGCCCAGCTCTTTAAAGATCCTCAAGGCCACGGTCTCATTGGATAGGAAGGCTGTGGCTATCTTGGCTATTTGTCTATAATCTAGAGCGGCATTGTCACATGTAGAGCTGCGGTTACCTATTATGGCTATGTGGTAACCATAGTCCCACCAGCTAGCTACTACAGCATTAGCAGGGAGGTTTTCTCTCATCCAGGCTAGGGTGTTTAACCAATCGGGTATCTCAAAGGACACGGAGAAGACTGAAGTAGCTATGATAGGTGGGCTTCTAGCTCTCGCTATTAAGCCATGAGGCCCCATGGATAATGGTTGCACGAAGGGTGATACTATTGGGGTAAAGGATATGACCAAAAGCGCTAAGGATAATCCCGCCAGCGGCCTACTTAATCCTAATGTATATTTAATTCTACGTCTAGGCGTCTCCTTGACCCTAAAGCTGCTTATCAACGATTGTATGAGCCTACTTAAGGCCAGCCCGCCAAGCAAGGCTATTAGAGGGGCTAATAGAGCCATGAGCCTAGCCATGGAGGCGGCAGCGTAGAAGGTAACGCAGGTCATCAGAGCTAACAATACATCCACGTCGTCTCCCCTCTTGATTATGAAGAATAAGCCTAAGAAAGCCAGCAACAACGTTAATTGATACTCAGAGAGGAAGTAGGCCCATGTAACGGCTTGATGCTCAGATACCGAGGATACTAACGGGCTCCTAATTGCGGGGTTGAACACCGAGAAATATCTTTCAGGGGCTGTGACTAAGCCTGCATACCATAAACCAACGAGACCTAAGACCAGTACTATGACTATGGTGCAAGATATCAACCTCCGTTCTCTAGGCTTAAGGAAGGATAAGGCCTCAGCTAGGACCAATAAGGCATAGGCTGCTATAGCCAAAAAGCCTAAGCCTGAAAACAGGAACCCCGGTCCATGCTTAGGGACGAAGCTTATAATCAGCAAGGCCACGCTCATAGTGGCTGAGTAAGTATAGAGTAGTTTACGTGTATACCGTCCGAGAAGCACGACGACGATGGCATGGGCGGCTATTAAATTCACTATGTAGGTAGCTGCCCCCCACGTAGCTGCCATGTACCCTAGGAAGAGACCTGAAAGTGCAGCGTCGAGAAGCCGTCCATCCTTCCTTAAAGCCCTGACATAAAATATCAAGGCGCATACCATAGCAAATATCCCAACGCTCTCATCGTCAAAGAAGCCTAGAAGAGTCCTTGAAAGGTAGAAGCTAGGAGAGATAAAGGACATAAACACCGCTGCGTATAGGCCAGCGGCCTTGCTCTCAACCTCTTTTCCTAAGAAATACATAGAAACTGCAGTTAAGGCCCCCATGAAGGGGGGTAGTAGGATGCAGACTTCCATTAAGCTTAGCTTAAGCCCAATGGATGAAAGGAGCAAATAGATGAAGGCGGCTGTAAACGCTAACCCCGGAAACGCCGTATGGACTACGTCTCTTCCATGGGGATACCAGAACCTGAGATCTTTAAACCATGAGAACCAGTCAACGAAGCCTCCCCATCCTCTCTCAACCACGTATTTAGCCATCCAGTATTGAAAATACGGATCGAATTCATCTAATAGGTAAATACCCAGGTCTAAGCGTAAAAGCCTCAACATTAAAGCAGCGATGAACACCAGCGCTAGGGAGGTGGGTATAATTACATCTTCAAACTTGACTCTTACGAGTCTGAACCTAACTAACTCCTTAAGCCTCTTCAACCCCACCAACCCTTAGGTCTTCTCCTTGTGGCTTCACTTTTAAAAGGTAGCGTTCGACAAGATTTAAAGCACTCCACCCTTTCTTAGACGAGGATCTCAACGATGAAGGGTGATGACATTGCCTTCTGAGGGATACATCGGCGTATTGCCGAAGAAATTTGACCCCAAGTCCTTTGAACCAGCGATACTTAAATGGTGGGAGGAGGAGCGTGTATATGAGGAGGTTAAAGAGGCTAAGCGTGGAGGACCTAAGTTCTACTTTCTTGATGGCCCACCGTACGTCACAAACCCTATCCACGTGGGAACAGCTTGGAACAAGCTAATCAAGGATGTTTTCCTGCGCTATCATAGAATGAGGGGCTTCGATGTAAGGGACCAACCCGGCTTCGATATGCATGGCTTACCTATCGAAGTTATGGTTGAGAGGAGGTTAGGGCTAACGTCGAAAAAGGATATAGAAGAGAAGTTAGGGGTAGCCAAATTTATTGAGGAATGCAAGAGTTATGCTTTAGAGAACTTAAAGGTCTTAACCTCACAATTTAAGAACCTAGGCGTATGGATGGATTGGGACAACCCTTACCGCACTATAGATAACGATTACATCGAAGCCGTGTGGCTTGTAATTAAGAGGGCGCATGAAAAGGGGCTTCTATGGAGAGGTGTCAAGGTAGTACACTGGTGTCCAAGGTGTGGCACAGTACTGGCTGGCTATGAGGTCACCGAGGAATATAGAGAGGTCGAGAGCCCCTCCATATACGTTAAGTTTCCAGTGGAGGGTAGAGACAAGGAGTATATTTTGATATGGACGACGACGCCTTGGACCTTACCGGCTAACGTAGCGGTCATGGTTCACCCAGATCATAACTATGTCAGGGTTCGAGCTGGGGACGAGGTGTACATCCTAGCCGAGGCAAGGTATAGGCAAGTCTTAGAGGAAGCAGGTTTAAGCCACTATGAAGTACTGCAAGTCATTCCTGGATGTGAGCTGGAGGGACTAAGATATAGCCCTCCGCTCGCTGAAGAAGTACCTAAGCAAAGAGAGCTTAACCCTGCCCACTTCATCGTGTTAAGCCGAGAGTACGTCACGTTGGAGGAGGGCACAGGCTGTGTTCACATGGCCACTGGACACGGAGAAGAGGACTTCGAGGTAGGCTTAAGTTACGGTCTACCGGTATTTTCCCCGGTTGACGATAGGGGTGTCTACACTCAAGACGCTGGGAAATATGCTGGCATGCAGGTCTTTGAGGCTAACGATGAAATTATAAGGGACCTAGAGTCTAAAGGCCTGCTTTTCTCTAAAGGTAAAGTCCTTCATAGATACCCTCACTGTTGGAGGTGTAAATCACCCCTTATACTGAGGGCTGCTTCTCAATGGTTCATAAAGGTGACCTCACTCAAAGATAAGCTACTGAAGGAGAACGATCAAGTCAGATGGGCTCCTGAATGGGCTGGACGTATAAGGTTTAGGAAGTGGCTAGAGGAGGTGAGGGACTGGGTTATATCGAGGCAGCGCTATTGGGGGGTCCCCTTACCTATCTGGGTCTGCGAGCGCTGCTCTTCATTTAAGGTCATAGGGTCCCGCGAAGAGCTTAGAAAGGAGTCTTTAAAGCCTATCCCAGATGACATGGACTTACATAGACCATGGATAGATGGAGTTGAATTAAGGTGTAGCTGCGGGGGGATCATGAGGAGGGTGCCTGACGTACTAGACGTGTGGATGGACTCAGGAGCGGCTTCATGGGCTTGCCTTAAATACCCCAGTAAAGAGGACGAGTTGCGTAAATGGTGGCCAGCCGACCTCGTTCTTGAAGGACACGATCAAACTAGGGGATGGTTCTACACGCTGCTAGTCACCAGCGTGGTGGTGTTTGATAGGGCACCTTATCGCAACGTATTGGTGCATGGTTTCTCCTTGGACGAGCAAGGTAGGGCTATGCACAAGTCTCTAGGTAACATAGTTTACCCCGAGGAAGTCGTCGAGAAATATGGCAGAGATCCACTAAGATGGTACGAGCTAAGCTGCACCACGTGGGAGGACTTACACTTCTCCTGGAAGGGAGTTGAAGAGGCCTATAGAGAACTTAACGTACTGTGGAATACCTTTTACTTTGCAAGCCTCTACATGAACCTCGACAAGTTTAACCCATTGTCAGTGGGCGATGAAGTAAAAGAGTGGCTCGCTCCTGAGGATAGGTGGCTTCTCTCTAAGACTCAAAGACTCATTAAGAAGGTAACCATGCTCCTTGATAACTTAAATATACACGAGGCCTTAAGGTCCTTAAGCGACTTCATATTAAATGACGTCAGCAGGTGGTATGTAAGGCTCATTAGGCGTAGAACATGGATTGATAAGTCAGACCCCGCTAAGATAGCCGCCTACTATGCTCTTTACCAAGCCCTTTTCTCCTTCCTTAAAATGGCTGCTATCTACATACCCTTTACAGCGGAGCATATATACCAACACATGTTTAAGCCGCTTGCCCCCTCAATGCCTAAGAGCGTACACCTATGTGAATGGCCTAAACCCGATGACGGAATGATCGATGAGTCCTTAGAAGAACTAATGGATCTCGCTAGGGAGTTAGTCGAAGCTTCATTAAGTGCCAGGCAGCAAGCTGGAGTTAAGTTAAGGAGGCCTTTAAGTAAAGCTTTCATAGTTAGTGATGATGTTAAGGTTAAGGCCTGCATAGACCTTTTCAAGCATTTACTACTCGACCAGATGAACGTTAAGTCAATAGAGCTTATATCCACTAGCCAGGAGGCTAAGCTAGGTGAAGGATTGGTTAGGTCACCATTTAAGCGAGGCACCATTTACCTCGACTTAAGGCTTACCGATGAACTGCTAGCGGAAAGCTTGGCTAGGGAAATTGTAAGGAGGCTTCAGGAAATGAGGAAGGATCTAGACCTACCTGTCGAAGCTTATGTGGATGCCCTCGTATCAGCCCCTGATGAGGGCTCCGTATCTATGTTACATAATATGGAGGGCTACATTAAGCAGGAGGTTAGAGTTAGACATTTACAGCTAGGGGTTAAGCAAGCTGAAACCGAGGGCTTCTACGTTAAACGATGGTTAATTGAGGGTAAAGAGTACACCTTGGGCATCAAGCTTACATCATGATGTAGAGTAGGGTTAAAGCCTGCCTAAGAGTGTAACTCTCTGAGCCGGGGTGGCTGAGTGGCCTAAAGCGCCGGCCTTGAGTGTCCAAGAAAGCCGGTGCCCCTCTTGGGGCGCGTGGGTTCGAATCCCACCCCCGGCGTAACCTAATTATTAGGGCCACGCACGGTTGAAGCGGCCTCAAGTAGAGGGGGTCAAAGATTTTTGACGCCTTAAATAATAGCGCTGAGGATACTAAAACGGGGGTTTAAACGCCTTGAAGGAGTATGAGCTATTTGAGACGACGGCCGATGTAGGAGTTAGAGGTTTCGGTTCTAGCTTAGAGGAAGCTTTTGAAAATGCAGCCAAGGCTATGTTTGAGGTCATGGTCGATATTGAGGGTGTTAAACCTCTAAAAGAGATTGAGGTATCTTGCAGAGCTGAAGACCTAGAAGGCCTGCTAGTTGATTGGCTTAATGAGCTCCTAGCCCAGTCCAACGTGAGAAGAATGGTCTTTTCAGAGTTCAAGGTAAGTATCAGTAAAGAGGACTCTACCTTTAGACTAAAGGGCTTAGCTAGGGGGGAGGATATAGACCCTTCACGACATGACCTTAAAACCGAGGTTAAGGCGGCCACCTACGCTATGATAAAGGTGGGGAAGGAAAACGACAAGTACGTAGCCCAGTTACTCCTGGACATTTAAGTCTTCATAGGCCCTACGCTTCTTTTCATACTCATCTACTTTCATGATTACTTTAGCTGGACACCCAGCAACCACTACTCCGTCCTCAACGTCCTTTGTCACCACGGCTCCAGCTGCCACGACAGACCTCCTTCCTATCCTAACTCCAGCTACTAAAACTGCGTTTGCTCCGATGACAGCCCCCTCCTCTATGATGGTCTCCACAAGCCTTCTACTCTTAGGGTAGCGGTCATTAGTTACAACAGCCCTAGGGCCTATGAATACCCTCCTACCGACTAAGGTTTTAGGGGGTAGATAGACCGAGGATTGAATGTTAACGTCCTCCTCAAGCTTAACCATCCCGTCTATTATGGTACCGCTTCCTATCTTGCAACCATTGGCTATGATGCTCTTCTCCCTAATTAACACGTTATGTCCAACTTCAACGCTGTCACCAAGCTCCACTTCCTCGTAAACTACCGTCCCACTCCTTAAAGTAACCCCATTACCTATCTTAGCTCCTATGCTTACCTCGTCTAGCCTACTTAGTAGAGGCCCATTTAGGCTAAATATATTGATTAGCCTCTGTTTAGATGGGTAGCCTATAATGGTTAAGTCGCCTATTAAGCAGTGATCGCCTATAGTGGTCGGCCCTAACGTTATAGCTTCTCCCACAATGGTTGAGGGGGCGATCTTAGCTTTAAGCGATATGAACCTGACTATACATTCCACCTCCGAAGTAAGGCCTCAGCGCATGAATGTTCTCTCATACCCGCGGTGCGGGTAGACACTCGGCAAGCTCTTCATCGGCTCGGTAAATCCCTCTACGCGGGGGTTTAAACGTTTTAGCTCGAAGATAATATAGCTACAGTTTTTCTAAGACGCTGAAGCCCTATAGGTTGTGTTCCCCCCTAAGCGTAGAGTGAAATTGGCTGTAGCGCTACCCGGTTCATTTCTAAGCGAAGCTCATCATCTAAGGGACAAGACCTACAAGGCCGGCATTGTAGGTAGGGCCTGTGCTATCTTTAGGGTCGATGAAGTAATAGTGTACCTGGATAGGCCTGAGGTTAAGGAGGATGCCAGATTATTGGTTGAGCTGCTGGAATACATGAATAGTCCTCAATACCTCAGAAAAATGCTCTACCCTCTAAAACCCACGTTAAGGTACGCAGGGGTGCTCCCTCCTCTAAGGACGCCTAACCACCCTCTAGAGTCCAAAGTCTCCAAGCTTCCAAGTTCCTCGTTCAGGGAGGGGGTCGTGGTTAAGTCAGTGAATGATGGATCTCTGGTGGAGGTGGGGTTAGACGAATTAGTTAAGATTAAAGGCGTTAAGCTTAGCCCAGGCAATAGAGTGATAGTTAGACTGGTTAAGGTTAGAGATGGAGTGGAGGCCTATCTCTCCAACTTACATGAGGTCGACTATTACTTTGGCTTTAAGGTTAGGTTGGAGCTTGGAGGCCTAAAGTCCATAGCTAAGCTGCGGAGGTCGTTTTTCATATTAGCCACCTCTAGACTGGGATCGCCGCTAAAAGGCAAGGTCCTTGAAGCCTTAAAGTCGGCTCTAGTAGATCGGCCAATGCTAGTGGTATTCGGTAGCCCTAAAGAGGGGCTCATGCAGATGGCTGAGCGTGAGGGGTTAAAACTGAACAACATAGCTGATCTAATCGTCAACTTCATACCCCACCAGGGGGTAGAGACTGTTCGGACTGAGGAAGCCTTGATGGCGACCCTTTCAATCATTAACTGGCTAGCTTGGTCTGCTGAAGAGGCCCCTTACATTAATTAAGAGGCTAGTCTTTATTAGGGGCCGGAGGGCTGGGTGCTGGAGGCTTAGTTAAGCTTGACTTGATGGACGAGGAGGACGAGGATTGGGTAGGAGGGTCCACCAGCCAAGGAGAGGCTCTTTAGCATATTACCCTAGAGTAAGAGCTAGGAGGGTCATACCTAGGATTAGGTCGTGGCCTGAGGTTGAGGGTCCAGCTCGTCTTTTAGGTTTCGCGGCCTACAAAGCTGGCATGACGCATGCGGTGGTAGTTGAGGACTACCCTGGAAGCCCCCTCTACGGTAAGGAAGTTGTAAAAGCGGTAACAATCCTGGATGCTCCCCCTCTTTATGTCATAGGTATAAGGGCTTATGAAAAGACCCCTCTAGGGCTTAAGACTCTAACTGAGTGTTTAGCTCCAGAGCTACCCAAAGACTTAGGCAGGACTATTAAGCCCACGCCTACGCCTGGCTCAGGCAGCCTCGAGGAGATCGAGAAGCTACTAGATAGGGTAGCTGAGCTTAGAGCCCTGGTATGTACTCAGCCTAGGAAAGCTGGTATAGGCAAGAAGAAGCCCGAGGTCTTTGAGATAAAGATAGGAGGCGGGGAGATAAAGGAACAACTGGAGTACGCTAAGTCTATCCTAGGCAAGGAAGTCAGAGTCTTCGACGTTCTAAGGGAGGGACAATACGTCGATGTAGTGTCCATAACCAAGGGCAAGGGCTTTGAAGGGGTCGTCAAGCGCTTTGGGGTCAAAATAATGCCTAGATGGCACAAACATCGTAAGGGTTACAGGAAGGTGGGAGCCATTAGCCCTCAACACCCAAGCATGATGTTCACTGTGCCTAGGCCCGGCCAGCTAGGATTCCATCAACGCACGGAGTACAATAAAAGGATCTTAAAAATGGGCTCTAATCCAGAGGAAGTACAGGTTAAAGGGGGCTTCGTAGGTTACGGCTTAGTTCGAGGGGATTACATAGTTCTTGAAGGCTCAGTCCCAGGGCCTAGAGGGAGGCTTATTAGGATCCGCTATCCGATAAGGAAGCCTTCCTGGGAGCCTCCAACTCCTAAAATCACCTATATCAGCTTAGAAAGTAAACAAGGTGCTTAGGTATGGCCAACCTAGAGGCCACTGTATACGACCTAGAGGGCAACCCTGTAAAGAAAATCACTTTACCTAAAGTATTTGAGACCCCACTAAGGCCCGACCTTATCCAACGTGCCTTTCTAGCCTCCTTTACAGCCCGCCTACAGCCACAGGGCAGGGACCCCATGGCTGGGAAGCGCACCACGGCTGAAAGTTGGGGTGTTGGTTATGGAGTAGCTAGGGTACCTAGAGTCAAGGGTACGAGTAGAGCAGCCTTAGCTCCTATGACGAGAGGTGGTAGAAGAGCACATCCGCCTAGGGTTGATAAGGTTATAGTTGAGAGGGTCAATGTCAAGGAGAAGAGGCTTGCCATAGCCTCAGCTATAGCGGCGACCGCTAACAAGGAGCTCGTGAAGGCTAGAGGGCACAGGTTTAACGATGACCTAAGCCTCCCCTTAATAATAATCGACGATTTGGAGTCCATTAACACGACCATAGACGCTAAGAAGTTTTTAGCTAAGCTAGGCCTCTGGCAGGACGTGGAAAGGGCCAAGGAGGGCACTAAGATCAGAGCGGGTAAAGGAAAAATGAGGGGGAGGAGGTATAAGGAGCCTAAAAGCCTCCTTATCGTCCTAGGCGAGGACAAGGGGGCTTTCAAAGCCTTTAGAAATCTTCCAGGGGTAGACGTCACCCTAGCAAAGAACCTATCAATTAAACACCTTGCCCCCGGCGGTGTACCTGGACGCTTAACACTTTACACTGAAAACGCTATAGCCAAGTTAATTTCCGAGAGGAGGTTTGAGTGATGTCTAAAGATGATCCTAACAAAATAATCATCCAGCCCGTGGTCTCGGAGGCTGCTCTCACTAAGATAGAGCGTAACAATGAGCTTATCTTCATAGTGGCTAAGTGGGCTAATAAGCCCACCATTAAAAGGGCCTTCGAGTCCCTATATGGGGTTAAAGTCGAGCGTGTAAACACATGTATAACGCCTAAAGGCGAAAAGAAGGCCTACATCAAGCTAAGCCCTGAATATAAGGCTTCAGACCTAGCCGCTAAACTTGGCATACTTTAAAGCATAATCCTGCTCTGGAATGGTCAATAGAGGACCGTCGGCATCGTTACGCGGCTAAAATGTATTACGAGGTAAATTTAAATCCAACTGGCCCTGCCTAAGAAGAAGGGTAGAAGGATCATGGGTAAACGCTTACTAGTGCAACGTCGAGGCCGAGGAGGCTCGGTGTTCAGGTCACCATCCTGGAAGAGGGTAGGTGAAGTTAGGTATCCTGGATTAACGAAGGAGGAGCTTGAGGGTAAGGTGGAGGGTAAGGTTAAGGCTATATTACATGACCCGGGACGAGGAGCCCCTGTAGCCTTAGTTAAAACCGCTACGGGCTCTTTCCTCATGGTGGCTCCCGAAGGTCTCGTAGTCGGCCAGCGTATTGAGATGGGGGCTCAAGCCGAGCCCAAGGTCGGTAACATACTCCCAGTTAAATTCATACCTGAAGGTACTTCGATATGCAACTTAGAGCTACGGCCAGGTGATGGGGGTAAGCTTGTTAGATGTTCAGGAGGATACGCTACGGTGGTAGCCCACGCACCCGACAAGACCATAGTCCAGCTACCCTCAGGTGCTTTAAAGCAAATCAACCCTCTATGCAGAGCTACCATAGGAGTTGTTGCGGGTGGCGGGAGAATTGAGAAACCGTTTCTAAAGGCTGGGGCTAAGTACCACCTAGCTAAGGTGAAGGCGTGGAAGTATCCCACGGTCAGAGGTAAGGCCATGGGGGCCTACGCGCACCCTCATGGTGGTGGTGCGCATCCAACAGGTGGTACCCCAGTTAGCAGGAATGCTCCCCCTGGACAGAAAGTGGGTATCATTAGCTCTAGGAGGACAGGTAGAAGGAAAGGTTAAACTGAATTTAATGAGCTTTAAAAGTTAAGGTACGCTTTAGCGTAATCTACAGTATGGTAGCTGGTAAAGGAAGCAAAAAGGACTAAATAGCCCGTCCCCTCTTCTAGGTTCTCGGCCTAACTAAGGATTAACGGAGGATCCATGAATGTTTACTCCTCCAGGACTTGGCTATGATAGGGCTATTACAGTCTTCTCCCCAGATGGAAGGCTATTCCAGGTAGAGTACGCCCTTGAAGCTGTAAGACGTGGATGGACTACGCTTGGCATTAGATGCGTAGAGGGCGTAGTCTTAGCTGTTGAGAAAAAGAGGATCCTTCCATTGGTAGATCCATCCTCCATGGAGAAAATATGGAAGATCGATGAGCACATAGGTATAGCCTACGCTGGCCTAGCTTCAGATGGCAGAGTTCTCATAGACAGGGCTAGGATCGAGGCACAGATCAATAGGTTAATATACGACGAGCCCATTGACGTCGAGATGTTGACAAGGAAAATTAGTGACCTTAAACAGCTCTATACTCAACATGCAGGGGTCAGGCCTTTTGGTGTTTCCTTCCTCATAGCTGGTGTCGATAGAACCGGGCCTAGGCTCTTCATGACAGAGCCCAGCGGAGCTTATGCAGGCTACTACGCTGTTGCCATAGGTGCAGGCTCGCAACAAGTATCAGAAATATTAGAGAAGAACTATAGGGAGGATATGAGCTTAGATGAGGCCATTAAGCTTTCGTTAAGATGCCTAGAGGCAGTAGTGGAAGGAGGTATATCCTCAGATAAAGTAGAGCTAGCTGCTGTAGACGTCAAAACCAAGAGATTCGATAAGTTATCCAAGGAATCCGTCGACAAGTATCTTGCCAGCTTGAAAGGGTAACGCGGCTTCTCCTAAATAATTTTGAAGGATAAAATAAATCTCGGCCCTCAAAGTAATACCTAGGTGTAAGCGGGGAGGTACTATTGGAGCGAGGCGTCGTGGCAAGGCTGACGGTGGGTAAGGATCACTTTGAAGTGTTAGTTAACCCAGATCTAGCTTGGAAACTCAGAAAAGGAGGAAACGTCGACCTAAGGAGTGTGTTAACTGCTGAGGTTATTTATAGAGACGTGAGGAAGGGTCTTAAAGCGTCGCGCGATGAACTCTTAAAGGCGTTTAAGACCGACGACGTATTCAAGGTAGCTGAGCAGATCATTAAGCGAGGAGAACTTCAACTAACAGCTCAACAACGAAGAGAGCTTATAGAGATGAAGAGGAGGCAAATTATAGACTTTATTGCCCGTAACTGCGTAGATCCTAAAACAAACCTCCCACATCCACCTCTCAGAATCGAGAATGCTATGAATGAGGCTAAGATCTCCATAAACCCCTTTGAGGATGTTGAGGTACAAGCCATGGAGGTTATCAAGGCCTTAAAACCCATACTCCCCTTGAAGATAGCTCAGGCTTCCCTAGAAGTGTACATACCTCAACCCTACGCTAGCAAGGCGTACTCCTTGCTGTCAAAGATGGGGTCCATTAAAAAGTCTCAATGGCAACCTGACGGATCGTGGAGGGGCGAGGTGGAGGTACCAGCAGGCATGCAGCCTAGCATAATGGAGAAGCTAGCCTCCCTAACTAGGGGCTCAGCCCACGTAAAGACACTATCAGTTAAGTAGGTGGCCTCAGATGCCTTTATACTTTAAGGATTGGGACCTCGTGGTTCCTGGTGAGCTCTTAGCTGAGGGAAACTATAAGCTTGGATCCAACGTCTATAAAGAGGACGGCAGGATATACTCTAACGTCGTAGGTATCTTGAAGCTTACAAGGGGTACTATCAACGTGGTTCCTCTAAGCGGCCCCTATATACCTAAAGTAGGTGATCTAGTTATCGGTGAGGTCATAGATGTAACTGCATCCAGCTACGTAGTTGACATTAGAGCTCCACACGTAGCCTTCCTACACGCCTCTGAGGCCTCGACCAAACCCATTAACCCTCACGAGGAGGACTTGAGAAAGCTCTACGATGTAGGAGATATGATAGTGGCCAAGGTGATAGCCTTTGATAGAGCCTTTAACCCTTCTTTGACATGTAAGGAGAGAGGATTGGGTAAGATAACGAGGGGTAGAATAATAGCTATACCGGCAGTTAAAGTTCCAAGACTTATAGGTAGGCGTAAATCCATGATAACCATGATTAAGAGCGAAACGGGATGTGAAATAGTAGTGGGGCAAAACGGCTACATATGGGTAGTGGGCAAGACACCCGAGGACGAAGACTTGGTAGCTGAGGCCATTAAGAAGATAGTGGAGGAGGCCCACGTAACAGGTTTAACGGCTAGGATAATGAAGATGTTAAAGGATAAAAAACGCCGTCAACCCTAGAGGCTAGAGGCTCGGCTTTAAATATGAGTTCTCCTCAAGTTTAGGAGGCCCTTAGAGGAGTCCTTAGGTGTAAACATGGCAGGCGAGCGACTGATATCAAGTGATGGGATAAGGCATGATGGTAGGAGGCTCGATGAGCTAAGGCCCATAAAGATGGCCGTCGGCGTCTTAAAGAATGCCGATGGTTCTGCTTATGTTGAGCAGGGGAACACTAAGATCTTAGCGGCGGTCTATGGTCCTAGAAGCATCCACCCTAGACATTTAGCCTACCCAGATAGGGCGAGGGTACGCTGTCGATACCACATGGCCCCCTTCTCGGTAGAGGTTAGAAAGTCACCTGCTCCTTCCCGGAGGGAAATAGAGCTGTCCAAGGTAATAAGGGAGGCTCTGTCGCACGCTATTTTCTTAGAACAATTTCCAGCCACCGCCATAGACGTGTTTATTGAGGTGCTTGAAGCCGATGGAAGTACACGCTGTGTTGGCATCAATGCTGCGTCGCTTGCCTTAGCTGACGCTGGTATACCTATGAAGGACCTCGTAGCTGCTTGTGCTGTAGGAAAAGTTGAAGGGCACCTCGTAGTCGACTTAACTGATCTAGAGGACAAAAATGGAGAGGTGGACATGCCCTTCGCCATGATGTATGGTAGGAAGAAAATAACGCTGCTTCAGCTCGACGGTATATTGAGTTACGAGGAGCTCTGTAAGGCTGTTGACTTGGCGATGACAGCCTGCGAGAAAATATACGCTATGCAGAAGGAGGCATTGAAACAGCGATACCTAGCTCTTAGGAAGAGCATCGAGGAGGGTGGAGGTTGATCTCGAAGGTAAAAAAGGCCCAAATCTTATCCTTGCTTAATAGCGGTAAAAGGATTGATGGTAGGTCCTTAGAGCAGTATAGACAGATAAAGGTTGAGACTAACCTCATAAGTAGAGCTGACGGTTCAGCTAGAGTAAGCCTCGGCGACACGCTCGTGCTTGTAGGCGTCAAGTATGAGGTGGGACCTCCATTCCCCGACACCCCCGACCTCGGAGTATTGACAGTCAATGCTGAGTTTTTACCTCTTGCCTCTCCCACCTTTGAATCAGGCCCTCCAGATGAAAATGCAATAGAGCTGGCTAGGGTTATAGATCGAAGTCTAAGGAAGTCTAACGCCGTCGACTTAACCAAGCTCTGCCTCATACCCGGTAAGAGCGTGTGGATTGCTTGGGTGGACATATACGTGCTTAACCATGACGGCAACTTAATAGACGCTTCAGCCCTGGCGACATCAGCGGCTCTCTTAACTTCAAAGATACCTAAAGCCGAGGTCGAGGGTGATAAAGTCAAAGTGATCTATGAAGAGCGTCTACCCCCACCTCTAACTTCACTCCCCGTCACCGTGACGGTGGCTAAGATAGGGGGCGCCTTAGTGGTGGACCCTGTCTTAGATGAAGAGGAGGTGGCCGACGCTAAAATCGCTATGTCGGTAGTGGGGGATAAAATATGTGCTGCTCAAAAAATGGGGGAAGGCTCCTTTGAAGTGGCCGAGGTCAAGAAGGCAGCCTCCTTAGCTATAGAGAAGGCTAAGGAACTACAAGACAAACTCATACAATTACCTAAACCTTAATTAGGGGCTTCAGCTCCTTGAAGCCGGGCTGAGTCTAGCGGTGATGGGGCATGGGTAGAACGAAGATAACCGGTTCAACGGCTCGCTTCGGTGCTAGGTACGGCTCATCCTTGAGGAAGAGGGTTAGGGAAATTGAGAGTAAATTAAGAGCTAAGCATAAATGTCCATTCTGTTTCACTGTCGGCTCAGTTAAACGTGAAGCCGTAGGTATATGGCGTTGTTCAAAGTGCGGCAAGGTATTTGCTGGCGGAGCTTATACGCCTTTCAGCGAGATTGGCTAATCCTCATGGTGCCTCCTATTGCCTTTACTCATAACCACTTCGCGTAGGCCTACAAGGAGAGTTAGATCCTTCTGTAAAGAATTAGCTAAATCGTTTCCCTCCACGGTTTACGTCAATAGGGGCAAGATGAACTTAGATGAGGTTCTTCTTGAGGCACTTAGTCGAGGGGCTGAGTATGCTTTAATCGTTAACGTAAGAAAGGGAAACCCTGGAAGGCTCGATCTATACCAAGCTAAGCTTCGGAAAAAACTATTGTCAATGGTGTGTTTAGGTGTTAAACTGGCACGTGAAATGGGTTATTCCGCCTCAGGCCTCAATAAAGGAGTAATTGTAGTGGAGGGTGAAGGAAACTTAGAGATACTAGGTAAGGCTTTATCTGATGTGCTGGGCCTACCGCTGGTTAAGAGCTGGGATAGGGAGGCTCTACTTGAAGAAGGCTATAGGTCAGCTATTAGACTTAGTCCTCGGAGAGATTATCTCGGTGTCCTCAAATTCGTCGACCTTAAAACTAGCATTGCCAAGGGGCCCATGATAAGGATCAAAAGACTGCTTCCAGCTTAAGGGGGTGGTCTTGCTGCATAAGGCTAAAATAGAGGTCATCGTCGATGATTTAACCGTTGCTAAAGCTCTCTTTGAATGCCTTAGACCTGAGGTGGTGTCACTGAGTGGCAGGTACTATGAGGCGTCATTGAGGCTCAAGGAACGAAAGCTGACCTTAACTTTTGAGTCTAATAGCCTAAGTAAGCTTAGGGCGGTCTTAAACTCATACCTTAGATGGATACGTTCGATCATCGAGCTTAGTGAGAAGATATCAAGGAGAGAACTTTGAGACAAGTTCCCCCTCAGGGTTTAAGCAACTTCCCGCTAATGTTGACAAAAGCGGATTAAGCCTTCATAGGTTCCTAGAAAATTAACGCCTCCTGGTTTGCGCAAAAGTTTTTAGACCTTTACTGTTAGCTGTCTCCAGTGGCGTTTAGTTTCATGGAGGTCTAAGCCTTGTCTCAGCAGGAATTACCGCCCGAACTTCAGCACCGACTCATGCAACTACAGGAGAGTCAGGAAAGACTTAGAGCTATAATGATTAGGAGGCAACAGTACGAAGTAGAGCTTAGGGAGGTTCAAAGGGCCCTAGAGGAACTTGAAAAACTGGAGCCTAGCACCCCTGTATATAAAACCGTGGGCTCTCTGCTATTCCTAACCGATAGGGATAAGACCATAGCTGAGCTCCAGGATAAGAAGGAGACTTTAGAGCTTCACATTAAGACCTTGGAGAGACAGGAGAACTTAGCTAGAAAGCAGGTGGAAGAGCTTAGACAGAAGATAACACAGTCCCTCTCCACACCTAGTGGGGCTGGAGGGGCCTAGCTTTTAGGGGCCCGTCTTGAGCGTAGACGAGGGGTTACTGGAACAGGTAGCCGTGATGGTGGAGGAGAAAGTTAGGAGGGAAATATACTCTAAATTACCGCGAGGAGCCGTATTAGACCTATCAACGGTTGCCTACGTAGACAGGGATGAGGAGGGTAAACTCTTAGTTAACGTCGACGTGGAATTAAGAGCACACCCAGGCCTTAATGTAGATGTAGATGAATTGGTCAACGAGGCGGTAGAGGAAGCTCTAAAGGAGGCAGATAAGGTGTTAAGGGAGAGGGGGCTTAAGCCTGAATAAGAAGGGTCTCAACCAATGTACGCGGTGGTGGTTGAGGATCTCTGGTATACTTATCCTGGTGGTTCTGAGCCTGCCCTTAAAGGAATAAACCTAAACATTAAAGAGGGCTCCTTCACGGTCATCGTCGGTCCCAGTGGCTGTGGTAAAACCACGCTGTGTAGATGTCTTAACGGCCTAATCCCTCACTTCTATGGTGGTGAGGTTAAAGGCCGGGTATTAATACATGGGATCGAGGTGTTTTCAAGGCCTACTCACGAACTAGCCAAGGAGGTAGGTATGGTGTTCCAGGAACCCGAAGACCAGCTAATATGCCTGACCGTGGAGAGAGAAATAGCCTTTGGTCCAGAGAACTTAGGGTTGCCTAGAGAGGAGGTCTCAGCTAGAGTAGAGTGGTGTTTAAGGGCCTTAGGTATAGATCACCTTAGACATCGAGCACCGTACGAGCTATCGGGAGGTGAACAACAGAAGGTTGCCATCGCCGCTGCGTTGGCGCTTAAGCCTAAAATCCTTCTCCTCGATGAGCCTACCTCAAACCTGGACCCGTTAAGTGCCCAAGACTTAATTGAGACCCTGGTTAACCTTAACCGAGAAGGTCTCACTATAGTGCTGGTTGAACATAGACTTGAACTCGTAGCCCAACACGCCTCTCAAATGGTGGTTTTATCTAGGGGTAGGGTGGTGGCTGATGGAGACCCTAGGGAGGTCCTATCCTCAAGGTTAATGGACGAGCTGGGGGTGGCTGTACCTAAACCCATCAAGCTGTATAGGTATTTAGCTAAACTCGGCATAAAGTTACGTAGGCCTCCATTAAGCCCTGAGGAGCTAGTCGACCTCCTAGCAGAGGTGAAGGCCGCCAATGATACTCATTGAGGATCTCTGGTATACTTATCCTGGTGGTTCTGAGCCTGCCCTTAAAGGAATAAACCTAAACATTAGGGAAGGGGAGTTTTTAGCCATAGTTGGGGAGAATGGTGCTGGTAAGACCACGCTAGCTAAACATTTAGTGGGCTTACTTAAGCCTCAGCGAGGTAAAGTCTTAGTCTACGGCTTAGATGCCTCTAAATGCAAGGTGTCCCAGCTAGCTAGGCTAGTCGGCTTCGTATTTCAAAACCCTGATCATCAACTCTTTTCCGAGACTGTTATCGAAGAGATTTCCTTTGCCCCTAAAAACCTAGGAGTGGAGAGCAGAGTAGAGGAAGTCTTGAGGCGTCTAGGACTTGAAGCCTATAGAAAAAGATCCCCCCTGACGTTAAGTAGCGGTGAACGTAGAAGAGTGGCTTTGGCCTCTATATTGAGCTATAATCCAAGGGTGTTAATACTCGACGAGCCCACCGTGGGTCAAGATGCTGCGCAAAAGGAGGAGCTTGCCTCGATAATGGAGGAGCTAGTTAATGAGGGGAGGACTGTGGTGGTGATAACCCACGACCTAGAGTTTGTAGCTGAATATGTACCAAGGGTAGTGGTTTTATCTAGGGGTAGGGTGGTGGCTGATGGAGACCCTGAGCAGGTGTTAATGAACGGAAGCCTCCTTAAATCAGCTGGCCTCCTTCCTCCCTCTTTAGCTCGGCTTAGTTTACTTTTGGCTGAAAGAAGGTTTCTCGAGGAGCCTAGGCTCTATAGGGATCTATGCCGCTTAGCTAAGGAGATAGCTAGGAGGTTAAAGCTTGAGCCTACTTAGAGGCTTCTCCTACGTCAAGGGGTCAAGCTTCCTCCATAAGCTCGACCCAAGATCCAAGCTCTTACTATCCTCTTCAATAGCCCTCTCCTCAATCCTCCTTAGGGGCTTACTATACCCCTCCATTCTCCTGTTGGCGTTATCACTGTCCTTGTTAGCTGCTTCAGGGTGTCTTAGGAGGTGGGCGCCTACATTGAAGGGGCTCATACCCTTAGCCCTTTTAATACTCTTAGTCAACTGGTGGTTCGTGGGGTGGGCTTACGCTATATCCATGGTTATCCTACTATTGACGCTCGTGTGTTCACTATCCATCTTCTTCCTTACTACAAGCCCAGACGAACTCTCACTTGCTTTAGTTAAAATGAAGCTCCCCTACGAGCTCTCCTTGGAGCTATCCATGGCTATACGCTTCATACCTACCTTAGCTAGGGAGGCTCAACTTATCGTGGACGCTCAAAGGGCTAGGGGGTTAGACTTAGAGTCCGGCTTCATTAAGAGGCTCAAGAACTTAATACCAATCCTCGTACCCCTCGTAGTTAATACTGTCCGTAGGAGTTACAGAGTGGCTGAAGCCATGGAGAGTAGGGGTTTCGGTGCCACTAAGAAGCGTACCTGGCTTTTTGACCTCAGGTTCACGGTTAAGGACTATTTGACTTCCGTCTCCTCGCTTCTCCTCCTCGCTTTCTCAGCCCTCTTCGCCCTCACCGCTTAACCTTACCATGTTCATCTATCTCGCCGGCCCTAATCCTAGTAGACGATATCGGCTTGCCATCCTCAGCAAGCACCATGGGCACCACAACTATGGTGAGTGGCGGCAAACCACGCTTAACCCTCTCTCTGCTTATCTCCTCTCCTCTCGGCTTAGTTTCCTCACTCACGACTAGGGCCTCTATTGAAGGGTCCTCTAGGAGGAGACCTTCGGGCCTGCTTATCATCACAATCTTGGCCCTTTCCTTAAAGCCTTTCTCCTCAAGGAACCTCTCTAAAGCCTTCAGCCTCTCACCATAACTAGCCACCTGAGAAGCGTATGGTTTTTCCTTCACCATTTCGTCAGAGCATAGACCTATTAGAACCTCTGAGCCTACCTCAAAGGCCTTAGTAAGCAGGGCTCGGTGTCCATTATGTAACCTGTCAAACGTGCCCCCCACCGCCACTCTCTTAAATTTAACCACGTTCCTCACCACTCCATTGGGGTCGTGACCAAGGCCTCGCCTTCATACACTACCACTGTGCATTCAAACTGACTTACAACACCACCAGCCCCTTCCACCAGCACAGGGTAGCCGTAAATGGCCTTGGCCCTCGCTAACTCACTTAACAGCTCCCTAAGCTTCTGGAGCGAATGAAGGTCCAATAACCAGCGCTCAGTGAACGGCAGTTGATTAAATCTCCTCCAGACCTCTTTAAGTAGCTCCTTAGCCCCCTTATCTTTAACTTTGCCCCCAGAGTACCTATAGATGAAGACCTGCTCTCCATCGACAACGTAGCCCGCGCCGTTAGTGACGAAGGGCTCTACAGCGTACGCCTTGCCCTCCTCAATAACCCCCTCTCCAGCCTTAACATTGGGTACCGAGTCTCCTGCATGTAGATTAAACCTGGATAGGCTATGGCCTGTTAGGTTCTTAACTGGCTTATATCCATACGACTTAATAGTGGACTCTATTACGCCACCTATCCTTGAAAGAGCCACCCCAGGCTTAAACCCCTCCAGGGCCCTCTCTAAGGCCTTCCTAGCGGCTTCTACCAAGCTTTCCCACGAAGGACTTAAGGTAATAGTAGCCGCGACGTCGCCTATATAACCATCGACGTGGGCGCCAACATCGACTTTAACCACTGCCCCCCTGGGTATGACTGTCTCGTCGTCGGCTGGGGAGGTGTAGTGCGCCGCCACGTGGTTAATGGAGACGTTGCAGGGAAACGCTGGCTGCGCGCCAAGCTCCTTTATAACCCTCTCGGCTACCTCACAAATCTCCTTAACTGAGACCCCCTCCTCAACCCTCCTACAAGCCTCCTTCAACGCCTTAGCTGCCGTTTCACCTGCTTTAAGGTAGCACTTTAGCTCATGTTCGTTCATCGAGAAGCCCTCTCTAAGTTTTCTCCTTAGCCTGGGCTATGGAATAGATGGCCGAGATAAACAGCTCACCACCACACTTAGCACAACTTCCAAGTTTCTTAAACACGAAGTCCCCTGCCCTAAACTCGCGCTCCTCTCGGTAGTCACAGTTTAGGCAGTTAATCACGGTGACTACGCTGGGCACCTTCTGTGTTGGCGGCTTGCGTTGTGAAGCCATGGCTAATAGGCTGAGGGACATGGTTACGAGCGCAAAGAGGAAGATTAGAGATAATAACGCCTCAGCGTGCGCCTCCCTAAAGAATAGGCTTAGGGCCACTAGGGCCAGAGCTAGGGCTGCTGAGACTGCCGCCAAGCTAGGCCATAGCGCCCGCTTCAACCTTCCTCACCCGTTACCTACACCTATCGTGTTACCTATACCTGCGAGTATAACCACATCGCCCTCTTTAGTCCTCGTCCTTATGATATTCTTTACCCTCTCTACCGCTGCCTCCACCCCCTCCACGATCTCCTTCCTCATGGTTGACACAGCTTCCTCTATGGACTCCTTTATGGTCACCGCGTCTAAGGGTATCTTATACTTCGTCGCCACCTCCTCTATCTTATATTTCTCAGGCCCTGGATCCCCTATTGCTGCCCCTACGCCTTCAGCTACTTGCCCTGTACGCTCCCCTTCAAGCTTAGCTGCGGCGTCCACCATTATTATCCTCGCCACCCTCTCACGGTAGTTCTCTACCAACTTAACTACAGCATCACCCGGCTTACCTATACGGCCACCAGGCCCATCAGCCTTGATAACCACTAGCTTTCTCCCCTCAAACGGTACCTCTGAAGCTACTACGTCCTCAGCTATCTGGTAGGACGGGTGGCCTAACATGAACCTGCCAGCCACCATAGGCCCTGCGGAGTCGCCTATAGGCTTACCTGTGGAGAAGGCATCAAGCGAGTTATAGTAAGCCTCGGCTATCCTAAGTATTAGGGGGACGGCGTAGGCTATCTGCATAAGTATCAAGAGGCTCTTAGTGCGCTTACTTAGGATTAGATAGTGCCTGGTTATCTTGTAGATGAGGTTTAACGCCATGGTTACTGCGAGCAGGTCCTCTAAGTTAGCCGCCGTAGCCTTATCAGCTTTAGGGGCTACCCAAGCTACGAAGCTCCTAAACCTGTCCCTCTCCACGTCCAGTATATGTTCAAGCCTTTTCAGCACACCAAAAGGATCTCTATCGACGGGCTCTATTACAAAGAACTCCAAGAAATCCTCTATGGCCCTAGAGGGATCCATGTCTGGCTTACCTTGCTCCATCACCGCCTTATGTAGGACCTCCTTGCTACGCTTTAAGTAGCGATCTAACTTAACTAGCGCCTTCTCTACGTCCCTAGTCCACCACAACCTTTGAAAGTGCTGGTTAAAGACCATAAACAGCATTATGAACACGAAGAGATAGGCTAAGGAAAGCAGCATCTGATAGGGGTCGCCTGAAGGCCATAGCTGTCCCAGCTCTATAGGCAACACCTTCAAATCCACGCCCCCTAAACCCTCTAATAAAGCTACCACCGGTCAAGGTAAAAACTCTAAACCTTTAAACGCTCTATTACGTCTAAGCTTCATAGAAAAAGATCACCGCGATAGCTTGCATCTAGCAAGCCTTTCTGGGCATGGGTAGGGTAGCTAGGAGGGTCTAGATCTTACTTTTCAGCTGAAAGCGCTTAAAGTAAAGGACGAGGAGGTTATTTAGAGACCTTCTCAAGGAGGATAGAGGAGCTACGTAGAAAGGCCGAGGAGGGGGCTTTTCACGGCTGGTATAATAGAGGTTAGAGATTTGACCAAGATCTTTAACGGCGGACTAGTGGCGATTGATCGCGTGTCCTTTAACGTTGAGGAGGGCGAAATCTTTGGTTTCCTAGGTCCTAACGGTGCCGGCAAAACCACCACCGTTAAGATCTTATCTACGCTCTTAAGACCGACTTCGGGTATGGCTAAAGTCTGCGGCTACGATGTGGTTAAACAGCCTGACAAGGTTAGGCGCTCAATAGGTATAGTTTTCCAGGAACCAGCTCTCGATGATAGGTTAACGGGACGCGAAAACCTAGACTTTCACGCTAGGATGTATGGGATGAATAGGAGGCAAAGGGAGAGACGTATAAAGGAGGTCTTGGAGCTAGTTGGCTTAACCGATAGAGCTGACGACCTGGTTAAGAACTATTCAGGGGGGATGAAGAGGAGGCTTGAATTAGCTAGAGGGTTAATGCATAGCCCCAAAGTACTCTTCCTAGATGAACCCACGCTTGGCTTAGACGCCCAGTCGAGGAGGGCCATATGGGACTACGTGTTAAGAATGAACAGGGAGGAAGGAGTAACTATTTTCCTAACCACGCATTACTTAGAGGAAGCCGAGTTTTTAGCTAAGAAGGTAGCGATAATTGATAAAGGCAAGATAATAGCCCTAGATACTCCTTCAGGCCTAAAGGACCTAATGGGTAGAGATGTAATAACGCTTAGCTGCACTAAGCCACAGGTACTTGTTGAGGCCTTAAAGGGTGAGGGGTGGGTTAAGGACGTGAAGCTCTTCGATAGCTCACATTTAAGCATATACGTGGAAAGGGGCGAGGGAAAGGTGCCTAAAGTGGTTAAGCTGGCTGAGGAGCTAGGCGTCGAGGTGGCGTCCATAAGCCTACGTAAACCAACGCTTGAAGACGTCTTCATACATCTCACCGGTAAAGCTCCTCGAGATGAAGAAGGAGGTAAAGTAGGCTGGTGGCCCCCCTGGAGGCGTAGAGCTTGACCCTTCAAGCAGTCTACGTGTTATGGCTTAGAGAGGTAAAGCGCCTAGTTAGGGCACGTAGTAGGCTTATAGCGAACCTCATTCAACCCCTCCTAATCCTCGCCATATTAGGCTTTGGTTTAAGCTACGCTAAACTTCCAGGCCTCCGCTTAAGCTACCTAGACTTCCTCGCCCCAGGCATGGTAATAGTGGCTGTAGCCCTCTCCTCTATGACCTCGGGAGTATCGGTGATTTGGGACCGTCAATTCGGCTTCTTGAAGGAAGTCCTCGTAGCACCCGTCAGTAGGCTCTCTATAGTCGTGGGGAAAGCTCTAGGTGGATCTACAGTGGCCACGCTTCAAGGACTCGCCATACTAGCTGTCAGCGTTCTCCTCGGGGTCCAGATAAACATCCTTGGTCTCTTACCGGGCTTAACCTTCATATTGCTTACCTCCATCTTCGCCGTTGGCTTGGGCTTAATAATAGCGTCTAAGGTAAACGACTTTGAAGGCTTCGGCCTGATAATGAATCTACTAGTGTTTCCGCTAATACTTCTGTCCACGGCCTTCTTCCCTCTAGAGAGCGCTCCCAACTGGATGAAAGGAGTGATTTACCTCGATCCTCTAACTTACGCTGTCGACGGGTTGAGAGGAGCTATTGTAGGAGGGTCAGCAATGCCCTTAACCCTCGACCTAACTATATTATCGGGGCTGTGCGCCCTTACCATGTTGTTGGGCGCCTACCTCTTTGGAAAATGTGAAATTTAGTCAGGTATACATAGAGGAAGCGCTATGCGGCCGCACGCCAGCATCGGCTTTTCCCCGACCCTCGCGGAATCGAGTACTCAGCACGACGGCGGAGGGCTTAACTTCCGGGATCGGACGAGACCGGGTGTTTCCCCTCCGCCTATGGCCGGCGTACGGCCGCAAGATACTACGTGAAGGGGTTCTAGAAAAGCTTTCCTCAATACCCCTGTCATTCATCGAGGAGAGGGCTGGAGATGCCCAGCTAAAAATATGGGCCCGGTGGGATTTGAACCCACGACCTGACGGGTGCCTCCGTCGCTCCAGAGGTTCGTCATCCCCTGCAAGGTCCCGCGCACCCAGCTCCTCTGGAGCCCTTAACGCCGGGCTCATTCACCCCGGTGCCGTCCTACCTGGCTAGACCACGGGCCCGCTTATTCTATTTTATTCTGCCGACGCGCGCAGTATAAAGGTTTCTTCCGTAAGGACTAGGGTAGAGCCTAATAGCGAGAGATATCTGCTCTGTTGTTTTCCTCACAGTGTTTACATCGCAATGCTTTTAATGACGTTAAACGGGCGGCCAGGCATGATTATAACGATGATGATTTTCTCCCAAAGTTTTTTGTCTAACACTCTAGAGGAAACAGTGGTAGCTATGCGTACCTGTGCACAGCATCATCACTACGATCATAACTTCTCAAGTCTTGCGTATATACGCAAAGCTCTTCACATACTTGTTCTCGTGAGCTGTCCTCTAATTTGATGATAGGTGAAAGAGGTAGCCTGTCGAGTTTTATTAATGGAGGGTCAGGGAGGAGTCCATTAGTCATCGTTCCTAGCCGTCGCCACTCATCATACCCTCCAAGTAATGTTTTGACCCTCTTTTCTTAATTTTATCTGCTTTTGATTAAGGCCTCGGCCCCTGTAGGGTTTATGAGTACCTTAGCTTTCTTCAGCTCCGTCTTTTTTAGAGCGTCTTCGATGGTGGGGGAGTATTCAAACCCTAGCTGCTGTACTTCCTCCTCGCTCATATTGTCAGTGACCACTATCAACCTCTTTCCCCTCAAGATCATTCTAAGCTTCAAATATATTAGGGCAAAGACGTAGTCTGGAAGCTTATCTAACATAGCTTCTATCTCCTTCTCGGTCTTCTTAGGCAGTTCGTAGCGCCTTAGTGTCTCCGCTTTTTCGCTAGGCATGCCTTCATAGGCAGGTGTGGCTAGGATTATGGTCCCTCCGGGCTTAACCGCGTCGGCCACGGCGAAAATACCCTTCCAAGCTTGGTAGAGGTTTACGTTAACTGGGTGGCTCGTAGTTATGGCCACGTCTACAGGCTCGGGAAGCTTAAAGAAGTAATGCTCCATAAATTTGGACGTGCCTTCTCTATGTGCTTTTAGGGCCTCTCCAGCTACGGCTCCAAGGTATCCTCCGCTAGGTGAGGGGATAAGGTTGACTATGTAAGT
>CAZVDL010000006.1:0-67895 GCA_964626365.1 uncultured Nitrososphaerota archaeon | reverse complement strand
ACAGGCTTGTCCAGCCCAAGAAGTTTATGAGCGCTCATCGAAACAGGGATGCTACATATGCCTTAGATGTGTAGAGGCTTGTAGGTCTAAGGCTCTTGGATACCTTAGGGGCTAGGTGGACATGGCCTCTTTAAGCCATCCTTAAAAAAGCACTTCTAAGTTATAGGGGCGACCGGCGGCATTGACCTCTTATGCTGGGTAGCCTCAACCATGCCTTTAACCCTCTCCACTACCTCTAAGGGAACCCCTACCTCCTCGGCCACCCTACGTGGTGGTAGGCCTAGGTCGTAGAGGCCGTACAGCACAGGGTCGATGACGTCGTAGCTTAGGCCTAGCTCGCCTTCAGCGGTCTGCCCGCTCCATAGCCTAGGGCTGCTAGGCTTCTCTACGACGCGGCTCGGCAGGTTAAGGTATCTGCCAAGCTCCCTGACCTGAGTCTTATAGAGCCCCCCTATAGGGAGTATGTCGACTCCGCCGTCGCCGTACTTGGTGAAGTAGCCTATCATAATTTCGCTTCGATCACCTGTGCCAGCTACTAGGAGCTTTAAGGTGTTGGCCACGTAGTAGAGCAGTATCATCCTTAGCCTAGCCCTAACGTTGCCCTCAGCCACGACCTTGGAGGGGTCATAGAAGGGATGGGAGCGCACGATGGTCTGGACCAGGGGGTTTATGTCTATAGACTTGCACTCTATGCCCAAGTGCTCAGCGATCTTTAAGGCGTCCTCCACGTCCTCGCTTGGGGTGACGGCGCTGTCAGGCATGATGAGGCCCTTGACTCGATCGCTGCCCAATGCCCTTACGCAGAGGCTGGCCGTAACCGAGGAGTCCACTCCGCCGCTTAGCCCCACTACGACACCTTTAACCCCAGCCTCCTCAACCTTTGACCTTATGAAAGACTTGATGGCTTCCTCAACCTTGGAGTAATCAAGGCTGGGGACCTTCAAGGCCATGTGGAGGAGCCCCTTTAAGTGGCACTTAGCTAGTTAATTAGGGTATCGGCTTGCGCCGGGTCATCACGCTGACCACGGACTTTGGGCTACGCGACCCCTACGTCGGCGTCATGAAGGGCGTCATACTCAGTATAAACCCTGAGGCCATAGTGGTGGACATCTCACACGACGTGCCTAGACACGACGTTAAGGCGGCGGCCCTCACATTATGGTCCTCCTACAAGTATTTCCCTGAAGGCTCAATCCACGTCGTCGTGGTGGACCCTGGCGTAGGCACCTCGAGGAGGGCCATAGCCATTAGGTCTCGTAGGCACTTCTTTGTGGGCCCCGACAACGGGGCGTTGATGATGGCTGCCGCCGACGACGGCCTAATCGAGGTTAGGGAGGTAGTAAACCCCAAGTTTAAGCTCTCAAGGATCTCTCAGACCTTCCATGGAAGGGACGTCTTCGCCCCCACCGCCGCGAGGCTGAGCCTAGGTGAGGACTTCAGCGACTTAGGCCCCATCATCGACGACCCCATCAAGCTGGAGCTTCCTAAGTTCACGGTCGAAGGTGGCCGCCTAGTGGGGGAGGTGCTCTATGTAGATGGCTTCGGCAACGTGGTGACCAGCATACCGTCGAGGGTGCTCGAGGATCAGTGGTTTGGGAAGGAATTTGAGGTCAAGGTGGGAGAGGAGTCCTTGAAGGCTAGGCTAGTCAAGGCGTACGCTGAAGTGGACGAGGGGGAACCTCTACTGATACCTGATAGCTTTGACCTCGTGGAGTTAGCGGTCAATAAGGGTAACGCCGCTGAGCGCTTCAAGGTGAGAGTGGGACTTAGAGTCGAGGTTAGACTTGGCGGGTAAAACTTTAAGTTATGCTGAGGAGCGTAGCAGGGGCTTAGCTTGAGGAAGGTGGTGGTTGAGGCACCTTCACACCTACACGCTGGCAACATTGATTTGACAGGCGACCTGGGCAGGCTCTACGGTACTGTTGGCTTCACTCTTAGGTGGCCTAAGTGCGTCGTCGAGCTAGAGCAGGCTGAGGAGCTGCTGGTTGAGGGGCCGGATGGGGATAAAGCCAGGGTTTACGCGTCTAAGGTGATGAACTTCGCTAACCTAAGAGGAGTTAAGGTGACGGTTAAGGAGGCGATCCCTCGACACCTAGGGTTAGGGTCACAGACCGCCCTGGCTCTCTCCATAGCCGTAGGGCTCTCAGCTCTCTATGGCCTAGACCTCAGCGTGGAGGAGGCGGCTAAGATAACTGGTAGAGGCGGAATCTCAGCGCTGGGAGTCTACGGCTTTAAGCTAGGGGGCTTCATAGTGGACGGAGGCTTTAAGACGGCAGGGGGGCGTAGGATCCCTCCCTTAATCTTCCATTGCCCCGTCCCCGAGGACTGGGTCTTCGTGGTGTGCATACCTAGGGCTCCGATACCTAAGGTGCTTGAGGTCAAAGCTAGGGAGGAGGAGGTTTTAGGGAGCCTTAAGCCCATGCCTAGAGAGCTATCCTCCGAGCTTGCTAGGCTCGTCGTGATGAAGATGATCCCGGCCATCATAGAGCGCGACCTTAAATCCTTCGGCGAGGCCTTAACGGTCTTCAATAGGAGACTAGGTGGCTACTGGAGCAACTACCAAGCGGGGATTTACTGCGACCCAATAGTCGAGGAGGGAGTTGACCTGCTACTAAGCTGGGGGGCAGCGTGCGCCTGTCAAAGCTGCTGGGGCCCCACGTTTTACGGCATCCTAGATAGCGAAGACGCCGCGCTGAGGGCTAAGGAGGCGCTCGAAGACTACCTTAAGCGCGTCGGGGGAGGTACTGTGTTCATCACCAGGGCAGATAACTCCGGCGCTAAGGTGGAGGTACGTGGTTAAGGCCGTGGGCGTAGACCCTGGGACGAGAAGCTTAGACCTCTACGGCTTCGACGACGAAGAAGACAGGGTCCTCGTGGACGAGGCCATCTCAAGGGATAGGGTGACCGAGAGGCCTAGCATAGTGTTGGATGCTTTGAGAAGGGTGGCAGAGGAGGTTGGAGGGCTAGACGCGATAGTGGCCCCCTCAGGCTACGGGGTACCATTGAAGCGTGCCAGCGAAGCTAACGTAGAGGAGCTCCGCTTAGCCACCTTTGTAAGCGACGAGGATGTTAAGCGCCGCCTCAAGATCGTAGGGCTCAGGGAGGTGATGATGGCTTTGAGGGAGGCGCGTGACTTAAACGCTTGGTTTACCCCAGGAGTGATCCACTTGCCGACGGTGCCTTCGCACCGCAAGGCCAATAAGGTCGACATGGGGACGGCCGATAAGCTGTTTAGCGCCGCCTTGGCCATAAAGGACCAGGCTGAGCTTTATGGCTTAAGGTACCAGGACGCCTCGCTCATAGTGCTCGAGGTAGGCTTTGCTTACACCTCAGCGATAGCCGTCGAGGGGGGCGAAGTGGTTGATGGCGTGGGCGGTACGACAGGCTGGGTAGGCTACTTAGGCATGGGAGCCATGGACGCCGAGCTGGCCTACGCCCTAGCCAATACGTTGGGCGGCTTCTCTAAGCAGCTGCTCTTCACAGGTGGAGCTGCCTACATAGCTGGGCTCGACCCTTACGCGGTCGGCGTCGAGGAGTTCGTGAAGATGGCTAGGCGAGGTGAGGGTAGAGCTAGAGTAGCCTATGAGGCTCTGCTCGAGGGGGCTGTTAAGTCGGTCGCCTCCCTGCTGCCCTCCATCGATAGGCCGAGGGAGGTGTTATTGAGCGGGAGGTTTACGAGGGTCCAGGGCTTCCTAGAGGACTTAAAGGCTAAGCTTGAAGGCTTTCTAGGCAGGCTAAACCTCAACGTCAAGGTGAGGAGGCTGCGCAGTAGGGCTAAGGTGGCTAAGGAGGCCGCTGAGGGGGCTGCCATAATAGCTAACGGCCTGGCGGGAGGTAGGTTCTCAGAGCTTGTCGAGTGCCTTAAACTAAGGCAGGCTAACGGCGCTGTATTCGACCACCTTTACTTGGAGGGCGACGTAGCGTCGAGGCTAAAGGAATTCTTCGCTTACGGCGGCCAGCGTTGAACAGCAAAAGCTACTACTTAAACTCGTAAGGCTGACCGAAGCGCTCAGCGAACACTATCTCGCTTAGCTCCTTCCTAGACGTGGGCTTAGGCTCCTCGCCTGGATAACCCAGCACTATGAGCTCCACGACCTCGAAGCCGTCGGGCACCTTTATCAGCTCCTTAACCTTGGCCGCGTCGAACCAGCCTATATGCAGCGAGCCTAGGCCCAGCGCGTAGGCGGCTAAGGTGAGGTTCTGGGCTGCTAAAGCTGAATCGAACATAAACCACCAGTCTCCTTTGTCGCTGCCCGGGGAGCCTCTGATGAAGCCTGACTTGCCCCTCTCAGCGCATAAGACTACCACAATCGGGGCCTCTAAGATGGCCTTCTTGCCTCTATTCCCCTCGGGCACGGCCTCTGCAATCTTAGCTCTAAGCCCAGGCTCCTTGACGACTATGAACCTCCAGCACTGAGTGTTGGCCCATGAAGGGGCCCATCTAGCGGCCTCCAACACCTCTCTCAGCTTCCATTCCTCGACGGCATCAGGCTTAAACCTCCTTATGCTCCTACGGCCCTTAATGGCCTCCATTAAGTCCAAACCTAACCCCCGACCTCCTCCACCCCTTAGGCTAATATCAAGCTCTCGCTCGCCGACTAAATAGCCTAGCATCGACACTATATAATGTAAACACTCTTCTTGGCTACAGTCCCCGTTACACATGGAACAGTTAAGGAGCCACTTGGACTGTACGGAAGCTACGTGACTTAAGCTCCAAGCTTCAGCCTATAACTTGTCTAAGAAGACCGAAACTTCAAGGTTGCCACGGCTACCTTAGCTATGTTAGTGTATCGGGAGCTACACACGGTCCGTAAGTATGCGTGGCCGTGCCCAATCCTCGTTACTTTAAAACTGCGGGTATCTCTAAGGGCTGTCTGCCTAGGTTCGTGGTGGAGGAGTAGTAGGTTCTTAGGGCCTTAGCTAGGACCAACCCGAAATTAGTTAAGTAGACTGGCTTGGTCTTAGTGGCCGGCCCTTCAGCCACGATACCCTTAGCTACCAGCTTATCGATCAGCCTACTAAACCTGTTCTTAGTCGCTGGGTTAGTTGGGTCCTCGCCGCACCACGCTATCAACGACTTGATCGAGTCGGCTCGTCCTCCGTGGGCTTCTAGGGCCAGTAGAACTCTCTCCTCCTCTTCAGAGGGCTTCTCGAGCCTAAAGCCTGGGAGATAAATTTCTTGGGGGGTTAAGCCCCTCACATTCCTCACTTTATTAAACCAGTCTTCAAATCCAGGCGAGCTTGGATCTGGGACGTACCAGCCTCGCTCAGCTGGAGGCACTATGTATATCGAGACGTTGGGAAACATGAGGGACACCGTGACCACCGCCCCGTAGGCTTCCTTAGTGGTCGAGGTAGCATCTATCAATACCTTCCTGCCCCTCTCGTCGACTTCCCTCCTAAGTATGCCGTAGAGCGCCGCGAAGACGTCCTCGTAGCTTTGAGGGTTTACTCCAACTAGTTCAGGTTTCTGTCCAGCGAAGGCTAGAGCCTCTGATAGCTCCTTCGCGTTTACCTTAGAGGAATACCCGTACTTGTCGCGTTTACGGTCGTAGATCAGATATATGGTTTCGAGGGGCTCTCGGGCTCTCCAATAGTTGACCCCGTCGATGATTCTCTGGTAGTCGTGGCCGACCATGCACACCAGCACTACCATCAACTACCCCTCGTTACGGACATATATAGCGCGTGTCCAGTTATATACCTTTTGTTACTATCCATGTATCACCTAATCTGTGTCTCGCTGCACTTAACTTTCACTCACAGTCTCTAACGGTTAAGCTACCCATGGCTTGGTAGCAGGTTGAGGGAGGTGTACAATTTAAAGCGGTACGGTCTTGTTGGAGGTGAGCGCGTCGTAGGCCTTAATAAGCATTGAAGGCCGAGAAGTAGGGGTCATTATTGAGTGGGCACAGCGCCGCCAGCCTCGCGCTGATATCGATGGTGCAGGGGGTTCACGAGGTAGCTGAGGTGCTTGAAGGCCTCTATTCCGAGCGTGGAGGCTTTGAGGGTGGAGTCGAGCTACGCCCCGTGTTGTCGGTGGGTGGGAGGCTTATTGAGGGACCTAAGATCGACGATAGGAGGTTTAGGGTGCTCAACCCTCTCCCTAATAGGAGGCGCTTTCTGTCGGTCGACGCCTCGATGAAGGTCCTTTTCGACTGCGGCAGCTTCAAGGTCGTGTTGATCAAGGTCGCCGCGGCGGTGTGGAGATGGAGGTCGCTTCCAAGGCGCTATCCTATCCGTAAACGCTTCGCCCTCGTGTTTAGCAAGCTGGACGCTAAGGAGGTCCTCCTTAGAGCCGAGCTGGAGGAGATTGAGAAGGCCATCGAGGACTTAGGTCCAGGGGACTACTGCGTCCTCGACAGGCCGCTTATGGCGGTCCCAGCGCTGAGAGAGGAAACTAGGAGGTTGCTGGAGGAGCTCGACGACGAGCTTTGGGGCAGGGGCGTCGTGTTAATGGGCGTGTGCAAGGCTTCTAAGTTGAAGCTGAACACCGGCGAGTCGCTGATAGGATATTTAAACTACAGGGGCAGCAGGTTGTTGAGAGGCTCGGCCTGGTTCTACCATCCCGTCTTTAAGTCCTCGCAGTACCCTCCATGGTACGTGGGCGAGCCCTGTATAGTCAAGTTTAGCGGCGAAGCCGAGCACGCCTTTAGGGTGGACGCTAGCAGGAGGGCGTTGGCTGAGGGCGACCTAGAGCGCTACCTAGGCGAGCTCGCCTTCCTACAGGACGCCTCAACGCCCGGCTACCCGTACCCAGTTAGAGGAGTTCACGAGGATGCAAAGATAACCGAGTACGAGGTTGAGGTCGATCGGGCGCTGCTCCTCGAGGAGCTAGCTAGGAGAGGGCTTCTTGAAAGGTTCCTATCGGACGTTAGGTCCTCGAGCTTTAAGGAGGAGGCTCTGTGGGGGTCCATCTTTTGAGGCTTGGGGTAATAGTGTGGGTGGAGGGGCTATCCGTCAAGTTTAGGGTCAACGAGGGGGTCAAGGTTGAGAGAGGGCAGCTTGTGAAGATAGAGGACGGCTCAACCAGGTTCATAGCCAGGGTCTACGGGTTTAAGCCTGAGGCCCTATTTACGCCCGCCGAGATAGCTAGGATCTCCCATAGGAAGGTGCTAGGTGAGAGAGCCGAGATCTTCGACGGCCCGCTTAGGTACTACGACACGGCACTCGCCACCCTCGTAGCCCAGGTGGATGAGGACGGCGAATGCCACGGACCTACAGGTTCCCCTAGGCTGTTCTCAGTGGTAGAGGACCTAGACGAGGAAGACCTAGCTCAACTGAGCCTCGACGTAGGGGACATAGAGGTGGGCTGGGTGAGAGTGGGACATAGGGCGACGGGTAGCAAGGTGTCCCTGGTGGGCTTTAAGGCCTTCCCCCACCACGTGCTCGTGTGTTCCATAACTGGCGGCGGGAAGACCAACTTCGGGAAGGTGTTAGCGTGGAACGTTATGAAGGCGCCTGAGGGCCGCTACAGCCTGATCATAATAGACACGGAGAGCGAGTACTTCGACGGCGGCGACCCCTCACACATGGGGTTGGCGCACTCTCTCCACGCCTCCTCGAGGCTCTTCTACGTGACCAGCAAGGTGTCGACGGTGTGTAGGGTTGAGTTTAGGTTCCGCTACAACGGCCACGAGCTTACGAGGAGCATAGCCGCCCACCCGCTGGAGATTTCTTGGAGCCAGCTACACCCAGAGGACTTCTGTCAGACAGGTGAGTTCACGCCTCCTCAGGAGTCGTTGCTGTGGCTGGCGTGGAACTGGTACGGTGATAAGTGGCTCCAGAGGATGATGGAGGTCGACCCTGAGTGGCTTTACAGGGACCTAGGTAAGAGGGTGCAGAAGGTAACCATAGCCGTGACTAAGCGCAAGCTTAGGAGAATGCTGGGCGACCGCTCCGTGTTTAAGCCGAACAACTGCGACACCGACCTCATTAAGTCCCTGGTTAACGCTGTGGCTAGGGGGAAGGTGGTCTTAATTGACATGCCCAGCGCTTCGGAGGAGCAGGAGAAACTGTTGAACGTCGTGGTGGCTAGGAGGGTCTTCGCTTACTACGAGGCTATGAGAAAGGAGGCGCCTGAGGAGTGGGAGAAGCTGCCCACAGTGCTGATAATGGTGGAGGAGGCCCATCGCTACCTCTCCAAGTCGGCTCTCCATGAAGGAGGGTCTAGGAGGGAGAACGTGTTCTCGACCATAAGCAAGCGCGGCAGGAAGTATAGGGTCGGGCTATGCTGCATCACCCAGATGCCGGGCGAGCTAGATGAGCCCATTATAAGGCAGCAGCTAACTAAGGTCATACTGCCTCTGCCCACTAAGCCCGACTACTCCAAGGTGATACAGTACAGCCCCTACTTGGAGAGGGCAGCCCAGGAAATAAAGGCCTTAGATCGGGGCGAGGCGTTGATAGTGTCCCCTCCCTCAGGGATTAAGTTCGCCGTCCCCGTTAAGATCCACGCCTACGAGGACTTAGTTAAGGGGGAGCTGGAAGAGGAGCTAGGCTTAAGAAAAACGCCTAGCAGGCTGGTAAGCTTCATGGGGTTACGAACCACTTAACTATGATAGCCTGCTGAGCCATTAAGCATAGGTAGGCTACGACCACCATTATTATGAGGGCCCTAGAGCCGCTTATGCGCTTAACTATGCTTAGGCAGGCGGCTATGAAGCCCACCATTAAGGCCCAGGAGAGAGCGAAGAAAGCGCCTAAAGCTAGGAACACCGCGTAGCCGACGGCTCCCGAGCTCACCACAGCGTTGTGAACAGCGACGTACACCGTCAAGGGCAGCGTGCTTAAGGCGGAGCCCTCTAAGAAGCGGACCAACTTATCCCAGCACCACTCCCACTTTAAAGCGCTAACCACCGCGTACGGTATGAGCGAGAGCACTAGCCAGGTAGCTATGAAGGTCAGCGCGGCTAGAAGCATAGGGTCCATGTGTAGGTAGAGGCTTAGCTCGGGTATCGAGAGAGTGCCCTTAAAGCCCGTCCTAATGTAGGTCAGGAAGACGTCGGTCCCCGTAAATGAGCACACCAGCACACCGAGCATCACGGCGATGACTGAGAGAGCTACCCTAACCCCCCGCTGAGCGTAGAAGATGCTTAACAGCTCCCTGGGGAAGAAGGCTTGACGTATTAAGCTGAAGACTCTCCACGCCCAGGAGGGTAGGGAGGAGCTAGAGGTCACGGGCTCGAGTATGTCGTCCTCTCTCCTCAGCAGGTTGTAGACGGCCATCCCCTTGCTGGTGAGTGCATACCGCTTATCTGGCCCTTGAAACACGAGGTCCCTTAGCTGGTCGAGGTTATAGTAGAGGCTCCCCACGCTTATGTTGAGGCTCTTTTTAAGCTCGGAGAAGGGTAACGGGCCACGGCTACCCAGTAGGTAAATTATCTTCCTGCGCTGAGGGTTGCCTAGGGCCTGGTAAACCCTGTAGATCTCCTCCTCGCTGACGGCCTCTCCTAGCATTTTGCAAACCTCAACAATACTAATAAATCCTTAGCTGACGTAGTAGAGGTAAAAAGGTTGCGCTCTACATGAAGCCACGGCTACCTCTCTACGGGAAGCTGCCTCCCGACGTACTTAGCCAGCTAGTTTTCAACAGGCTCGGCACGCTTAATGCGAGGGTGCTAGTGGGGCCGAGGGTGGGCGAGGACGCCGCGGTCATAGACCTGGGCGATAGGGTCCTCGTAGCCCACGTAGACCCCATAACAGGCGCCACTGAGAACCTAGGATGGCTGGCCATCAACGTGGCTGCCAACGACATAGCGGTGAGGGGGGCTAAACCCCTCTGGATGCTCCTAACCTTCCTATTACGTGAAGGAGTGGGCGAAGAGGAGCTCGATGCGTTAACGAGGCAGGTGGACGAGGCCTGTAAGGAGCTCGAGGTATCCGTGGTTGGGGGCCACAGCGAGGTAGTGGCTGGGCTAAGCAGGAACATCATCGTGGTGGCCGCCCTTGGGGAGGCCCCTAAAGACCGGTACGTCACCACGGGTGGAGCTAGGCCTGGAGACAAGCTATTAATGACTAAGGCCGCGGCGCTTGAAGGCACAGCTATCATAGCCTATGAGCTTGAGGACGAGCTCAGGGGCCTCTTCAACTCAGAGGATATCGAGGAGATGAAGTCTATGCTGAGGAGGATAAGCGTAGTTAAAGAGGCTCTCGCAGCCGTGGAGGCTGGAGGGGTCACAGCCATGCATGATGCCACGGAGGGAGGGATACTAGGAGCGTTGCAGGAGCTTGTATGGGCCTCCAAGGTCGGAGTTAAGGTGTACGAGAAGCTGATACCCGTCGACCCTAAAACCAGAAGGCTGTGTCAGGCGCTAGGCATAGACCCCCTCAGAACCATCAGTTCAGGCTCCCTCATCATAGCCGCTAGGCCTGACGCCGCCGACAAAATATCGAGAAGGATCAGGGAGATGGGCGTCGAGGCCCAGGTCATAGGGGAGGTGGTTGAGGGCGACTCGCTATGCCTAGTGACAGCCGATGGGAGAGAGGTGGAGGTTAAAGAGCCTGTCGAGGAGCATCTATGGAGAGCGCTGGCCTCTAAGCTTAAAGGGGTTGGCGCTGAGTTTTCCACGGGTGCCTAGGCTATGATAAGGGCCTGTATGTTGATTAGGAGCGAGAGAGGGAGGTTTAGGGAGGTAGCTGAGAGGGTTAAGCAGTTCAAGGAGGTTAAGGACGCCTTCACGGTGCTGGGGAGATACGACGTGGTGGTGGACCTCGAGGCCGAGGACTATAGGAGCCTAAGCAACGTAGCTATGAGGATAGGTAGGTTGGCGGGGGTCGTGTTCACTGAGACCTTAATCGAGATCCAGGTTTAGGTGGGAGCCATGGTTAAGGCCTGCGTCCTCATAAAAGCGGTCCCCACCAAGATGGACCTGATATTGAGGTCGCTTAGGGAGATACCCGAGGTCAAGAAAGCGTACTTCGTCTTCGGGAGGTTCGACATAGCTAGCTTCCTGGAGGTCGAGGACCCGAGGAAGCTGTCTGAGATAACCGCCAAGATCAACTCCATGGATGGCGTGAGGAGCACCGAGACCTTGATGGAGGCTTAACCACCTCGACTTTTTAGCTATTACATGAAGTCGCTCAGGCTTAAGGACCTGCCCGTGGATCCTCCCCTGAGCGCCTCAAGCTCCCTCTTAATAGAGTTGAAGTCCTTGACGAGCTCGTCCCTGAGCTTAGGGTTGTATAGCGCCGCGGCTGGATGATAGGTCGGCATTAGGGACACCTTTAAGCCGAGGAGGGTGGCCCTGAACACCTTCCCCCTCACCCTGGTCATGCTCGTGAAGCTTAGACCGGCCCTAGAGAACGCGTAGGCTGTGGAGAACCTTCCCAGGGTCACTATGAACTTAGGCCTAAGCGCCTTAACCTGCTCGTCTAGGTAAGGCGTGCAGGCTTCAACCTCCTCAGGCAGCGGGTCGCGATTGCCTGGAGGCCTACACTTTAACACGTTGGTTATGTAGACGTCCTCCCTTCTAAGCCCGATGCCCTCCAGTAGCTCGGTCAATAGCTTTCCCGCCGCCCCCACGAAGGGCCTCCCTTGAAGGTCCTCGTTCTTGCCAGGGGCCTCGCCTATAAACATGACCTCTGGGCTTAGGTTGCCCTCGCCCACGACCGGGTTGGTCTTAGAGCTCCAGAGCTGGCATCGACGGCAGTTCTTAACCTCCTCGGCTATTCTTGCCAGCACCTCCTCAGCCAAAACCTACCCCTCAATCAGCGTTCCAGGGCAGGGCTCGCCCTTCAAGGCCTTAATTAGGAGGTTGGGCTTCAAGCCGTTGATTATGATGGAGGGGTACCCTTTAACGGCCAGGGAGTAGAGAGTCATGACCTTGTGTAGCATCCCGCCGGTCACATCGGGGCCCGCTGAGCCGCCTAACCCCTGCTTGACGCGGTCTATGTTGCCCCTCCATATGCGCTCTATCAACGCCCCTCCTGGGTACTTGTCGTAGACACCATCTACGTCCACGCACACAACTATCCTTTTAGGCTTAAGTATGGGGGCCAAGGACTCTATGATCATCTCGGCGGAGGCTATGGAGAACCCCTTCCTCAAGTCCATCACCGCGTCCCCGTATAGCACGGGCACGAGGTTTAGCCTTAACATGGCTCGTAGGGCCTCGACATAGACCTCCTTGATGGAGCCGCCCTCAGCCACCATGATCGCTGAGGGCTGAAGACCAGCAGCCGGCACTCCGTGTCTCATTAGCCTCGAGACCACGAGCCTATTGAGCATGGCCGCTGCATCTTGGGTGAGCGAGTAGCCCATAAGCTTAGTTTCGCCCCCGTCCTCGAGGCCCTCGTTGACCCGGTACCTCTCCGCCTTAGGGTGGGGGAAGGAGCCTCCCCCATGAACCACGACCAAGCTTAAGCCGCTGCGCCAGGCTTCAGCTACCTCCCAGGTAAGCCTGTCTAGGGCCTCTCCGTTGACCTCCTCCTCTACCTCCTTGCGGGTTATCACGGAGCCACCCAGCTTAACCATAGCTAGAGGGCGCTCCATGAGCGTCTCATCTCCCTCGAGGAAGAAACCTACCTAGGACCTCCGCGAAGACAGGGAGCGTCCTAGTCTGCAGGTAGACCCTACCGGGGCCTCTCAACTTGACGACGAGCCCCTCACCGCCGAACATGAAGCTCTTCCACCCTCCAAACTTACCCACGGTAAACTCCACGGTGTCATCCATGGCCACCAGGTGGCTGTTGTCGACCACCATTTCTTCGCCCGGCCCCAACTCCTTTAGCTCTAAGGCCCCGTAGCTGTTAATCCACACACCTCCGGTACCGTACACTCTCATCCACACTAGGCCCGCTTCAGGCTCAGCTAACAGGCCCCTTAAGCCCTTCCATTTAAGCTCGTAGTCCACGAAGCCGTGGTGAGCCAGGTACGCGTAGTCCTGGACTATTACGCCCTCCTGCCTAAGCTCAAGGTACTTGATGTCGCCCGGCACGCTAGGAGCAAGCCACACTACGCCTCCCCTAGCGCCGGCCTTAAAGGTGTTGAGGAACAACGTCTCGCCCACAGCCAGTCTCCTAAGAAGTCCCTTCAATAGCCCCCCGGCGGTCCTAGTCTCGACCTCCACGTCGCCCTCCATAGCCAGCATCGCCCCAGCTTCAGCCGTCACTGACTCGCCTGGGCCTAACTTCACCTTCAACGCCGAGTAGGCTGGACCACCAATCACCTCGTAGTCCAAGCCGACCACCGTCAACTGTACGGTGCCTATAAACCATTTAATCTTAACGCGTCCAAACCTCAGCCTGAGAGACCTAAAGGTTTAATAACAGGCTCCCCGCGGCCTTAAGGGCAGGAGGATGCCAAGGATGAGTGGTGGTACCCTCCAAGTGCATTAAGCCCCCTAAGAGAGAGCTTCAACGTCAAGAGCCGCTTGAAGGAGTTTTGGGAGGGAGGTTTTCTTGAAGCTTAGTGGAGCTAAGGCTCTAGTGGAGGCTCTAAAGAAGGAGAAGGTCGAGGTTATCTTCGGCATACCGGGCGGGGCCACGCTACCCATACACGATGAGCTGAGAGACGCCGTCGAGAAGGGGGAGCTAAGGTACGTGCTAGGTAGGCATGAACAGTGCGTAGCCCACATGGCCGACGGCTACGCCAGAGCTAGCGGCAAAGTAGGCGTGTGCACGGCTACCTCAGGGCCAGGCGCTACCAACCTGGTCACTGGAATAGCTAACGCCTACATGGACAGCTCCCCCATCGTGGCCATCACAGGCCAGGTCCCCAAGTTCATGATAGGCAGGGATGCTTTTCAGGAGGCTGATATCATAGGCATAGCGACCCCCATAACGAAGTACACCTTCCAGCCTAGGTCTCCCTCAGAGATTCCTTTAGCCGTCAAGGCCGCCTTCCAGATAGCCTTGACGGGTAGGCCAGGCCCAGTGCTGATAGACGTGCCCAGAGACGTGCAGACCGAGGAGGATGAGGTGGAGTTCCCTGAGAAGGTGGAGATAAGGGGGCTTAAGGCGCCCACAAAGAGTCCCCATCCACTTCAAGTCAAGAGAGCTGCTGAGCTACTCATCTCAGCCGAGCAGCCCATCATCATAGCTGGGGGCGGCGTAATATTATCGGGAGCTAGCAGGGAGCTAATCGAGCTCGCTGAGCTATTAATGGTACCTGTCGTGACCACGCTCATGGGCAAGGGCGCGATCCCCGAGAACCACCCGCTCTGCCTGGGCATGATAGGGATGCACGGCAGAGGAGAGGCCAACGCGGCCATAACTAAGGCCGACGTCATACTGGCCGTGGGCACGAGGTTCTCGGATCGCTCTGTAGGCCGCTTCGACACCTTTGCTCAGAGAGCCAAGATCATACACGTCGACATAGACCCGGCCGAGATAGGCAAGAACGTGAGGGCTGACGTCCCCATAGTCGCCGACGCAAGGACTGCACTCGCCGCTATTAAAGAGGCCGTGCTGTCCGTGGCGGCTAAGAAGGCTGGAGAAGAGAGTCCCTGGTTTAAGCGGGTTAAAGAGCTAAAGGAGCAGTTTAAGGACAAGTACGAGGCCGATGCTCCAGGGATTAAGCCGGCCAAGCTAGTTAAGCTCCTCAGAAAGCTGCTGCCCCCCGACGCCATACTGACGACGGGGGTTGGACAGAATCAGATGTGGGCAGCGATAAACTTCGAGGTCTACCAGCCTAGGACCTTCATAACCTCGGGCGGCCTAGGCACCATGGGCTTCGGCTTCCCAGCAGCCCTAGGAGCCAAGGTGGCTAAGCCGGATAAGGTGGTCGTCGACTTCGACGGCGACGGAAGCTTCCTCATGACTGAGCAGGACTTGGCGACCAGCATAGCCGAGAATATACCGGTGATCGTGGTCATAGTCAACAACTCCTCGCTGGGCATGGTTAGGCAGTGGCAGGACTTAATGTTCGGCAAGAGGTTCATGGCCGTAGACCTGAAGTGGCTCCCCGACTTCGTTAAGCTAGCTGAGGCCTATGGAGCCCACGGGGTCAGAGTGGGGTCATATGAGGAGTTTGAGGCGGCGGTCAAGGAGGCGATGAAAGCCGAGGTGACCACGGTGATAGACGTACCTGTCAGCCCTGACGAGAAGGTGTTCCCCATGGTATTCCCAGGCAGGGACCTAAGCGAGGTGACCTGGGGGTAGCCACATGGCGTCCAATAGGCACGTCATCCTGGCCCTCGTCGAGGACAAGCCAGGCGTCCTCCATAGAGTGTCCTCGCTGATAAGGAGGAGGGGCTTCAATATAGACACCATAACCGTGGGGGCCACGGAGACCAAGGGGATATCCAGGATAACCATGACCATGGCTGGGGACGAGAAGATCGTGGAGCAGGTGGTTAAGCAGCTCGCTAAGCTCGTCGACGTGGTTAAGGTGAGTAGGCTTAAGCCAGAGGCCACGGTGATGAGGGAGCTCGCCATGGTTAAGGTGCACGCCCCAAACTCCCAGGCCAGGACGGACATAATGCAGTTCGTGGAGATCTTCAGGGGCCACGTGGTCGACGCCTCGCCCGACACGCTAACCATAGAGCTCTCAGGCGACCCTGAGAAGATAGATGCCTTCTTGGACATCGTCAAGCGCTACGGCATAAAGGAGCTTGCTAGAACCGGCGTGATAGCGATGCAGAGGGAGAAGGCCTCCAAGCCGGGGGCTTAGCTTGGAGGCTGCTGAGCTGCTCTCAAAGTCTAAGCACGCCGTGGCCTTCACCGGCGCTGGAATCTCCGCCGAGTCAGGCGTACCTACGTTTAGAGGAGCGCAGGGGCTTTGGAGCTCCTTTAACCCGGAGGAGTACGCGACCCCTCAAGCCTTCGCTAAGGACCCGGTCAAGGTATGGGAGTGGTATAGATGGAGGATGAGGCTAATAAGGGAGGCGAAGCCCAACGACGCCCACCTATCCATAGCTAGGATGGAGGAGCTGGGAATAGTCAAGGCCGTGATAACCCAGAACGTCGACGACCTACATGAGAGGGCTGGGTCTAGGAACCTCATCAAGCTTCACGGCGACGTATGGACAGTCAAGTGTACCACCTGCGGCTTCAGGGATAGGTTAAACAGCCCCCCAGAGACCGTGCCTCCACGGTGTCCAGCCTGCAGAGGGTTGCTTAGGCCCGACGTAGTGTGGTTTGGTGAACCCTTAGACCCGGAGGTGTGGAGGAAGGCGTTGGTCGAGGCCTCCAGGTGCGACGTCATGTTAGTGGTGGGTACCTCCGGGGTGGTGATGCCGGCGGCAAGCTTACCGCTTGAAGCTAAACGTAGAGGAGCTAAAATTATAGAGGTGAACGTAGAACGCTCTGCTCTCACCAACCTAGCTGACATATTTGTACAGGAGCCTGCTTCAAGGGGATTAAAGGCTATCTTAGAGGAATTAGAGCGTAAAGCTTTTCACCTTAAACCTACTAACACCGCGCGCTGAGATTTATAGGGGGTGTGCGGGCGTGGCTACGCTCGGCTCCATAGAGCTTGAAGCCGCCGTGGACGTTAAGAAGGGGGAGAAAACCACCATTTCGAAGCTTTTCACGGTGGAAGAGCGCAAGAAGTACTTCAACGCCGAGGTGGATGCTCCCACCGCGGCCAAGATACGCGTGAACGTGGCTAAGCTCGAGCCCCTCGAGACTATAGCTGACCTAGGCTCCAAGAAGGGCGAGCAGGCGAGCCTATGGAGGTTGCTGAAGATCTGGGACCTAGACAAGGAGTTAACCGCCACTGACGACATTAAGAAGGGAGAGAAGCTGAAGGTCACCGTAGAGGTCTTATAAGGCCCCCAACCCTATTTTTGTCGTGACCGACCTGGGAGTGGAGGCTAGGTTCTACGAGAGGCTTGAAGGCGGGCTGGTCAGGTGTACGATATGTCCTAGGAAGTGCGTGATTAAGGAGGGAGGTAGAGGGTTCTGTGGCACTCGCGAGAACCGTGGAGGTAAGCTTTACTCGCTGATCTACGGCAGGCTTAGCGCGCTCGCCATAGACCCCATCGAGAAGAAGCCACTCTACCACTTCTGGCCTGGGTCAGCCACGCTGTCAATCAGCAGCTTAGGGTGCTCCTTTAAGTGTCCATGGTGTCAAAACTGGCACCTATCTCAGCCCTCCAGGCTCAGCCTTGAGGACCTAGACTTCATGGAGCCTTCAAGGGTGGTTGAGGTCGCCTTAAGGTATGAGTGCCCCTCGATATCGATAACCTACAACGAGCCCATTATATGGCTCGAGTATAGCCTCGACGTGGCCTTCGAGGCTAAGAAACACGGAGTAATGACGGTGTTCGTCACTAATGGCTACATCAGCCTCGAGGCGCTGGACGAAGCGGCTAAGCTAATCGATGCCGCCAACGTGGACATCAAGGCCTTTAACGAGGGCACTTACCGCGAGTATTGTAAAGGCGAGCTGAGGGACGTACTAAGGGCCGTAGCTGAGCTTAAACGTAGAGGGGTCCACGTTGAAACCACGACGCTGCTAATACCCGGGCTAAATGACGGGCGTGAGGAGGTCGAGCAGCTATGTAGGTGGCTCTTCGACGAGCTAGGCCCCGACGTACCGGTGCACTTCAGCAGGTTTTACCCCCACTTCAAGTTCACCCACCTCCCACCCACCCCCATAGAGTCCCTGATGAGGGCTAAGGAGATGGCCTTGAAGAGCGGGTTGAGGTACGTCTACCTAGGCAACGTGCCCGGAGGTGAAGGCGGGACCACGTACTGTCCAGGCTGCGGCAAAGCCGTCGTTGAGAGGCTGGGCTTCGAGATAACGTATTGGGGTTTAAGGGACGACATGACCTGTACTCACTGTGGATACAGGTTGCCCTTCACTGGGAGGTATTCGCCTCCAAGGGCCTGGTCGAGGTACTTAGCGTTCCTTTAGTCTTGGAACCTCCACCCTAATGGAGGACAACGTGCACTCTCTACCAGCCAGTAGGCTTACTTCATAGGAGCCGCACTTAGGACACCTAATGATGAGGGGGGCTAGAGGTATATGGATCTCCTCCCCCTCATAGACGATCTCGCCTTCATAGCTACACTTGATGCACTTAACCTTCGGCTTAACCCTCTCAATGATAAGCTCCGCGCCCTCAGCTATGGTGCCCTGCGTCAAGACCTCGAAGGCGAACTTAAGCTGCTCGGGGTTTAGGAAAGTTAGCTCTCCTACCCTCAACTTTACGAGTAGCACCTTAGAGGCTGCCTTAGACCTAGCAGCGTCTAGCACGGCATCGACTACGGACTGCATGACTGAGAACTCGTGCAAGCGCGGTCCAGGTTGGTGGGGGCGGCCCCCTCTTAAAGGTGTCCCTTGGGGAGGACGTAGGCCAAGTAGAGCAGAGCCGAGATCGTCTTAGCGTCCCTCACAACGTTGCGCCTCACAAGCTCCAAGGCCTCGTCGAGACTTACCTCCACGACCTCTATGACCTCATCGGGGCTGGGCCTAGCCCCCTTAAATTCGAGACCTCTAGCCAAGTAGACGTGGAGAAGCTCGTCGCTGTATCCTGGCGCTAAGAAGACTTCGAAGAGCTTAGTTAGGTCGCTAGCCTCGTAGCCCGTCTCCTCGAGTAGCTCACGCCTAGCACACTCTTCGGGGCTTTCATGAGGTTTTAAAGTGCCTGCGGGCAGCTCTACGAGCCAGCGCCCCACCGTAGGCCTATATTGCCTAAGCATGATCAGCCGGTCCTCGCTGAGCATAGGTATTATCGCTACGGCGCCTGGGTGCCTGACAACCCTGATCTCCATCCTCCTGCCGTTGGGCAGGGTTACTTCCTCTACGCTCAGCGTTGGAACGTAGGGGTCAAACACCGCTAAGCACCGTCGCTGCTTACGTCGACTTCGTGGGCCTAAGCTTTACAGCCGTCCCGTACACTATGATCTCTGCCGCCCCCGAGACCACCATGGAGGTAGTTATCCTCGTGTTAATCACTGCGTCAGCCCCGAGCTGTCTTGCATGCTCGATCATCCTGCTTAGGGCGGTTCGCCTAGCGTCCTCCATCATCTCAGCGTAGTCCGTCAGCTCTCCTCCCACTAGGTGTTTGAAGGCCATCTTGATGTCCTTTCCTACGTGCTTAGCCTTAATTGAGGCGCCCCACACTATCCCTAAAACCTTCTCCACCTCATAGCCTGGGACAGAGCCCGTGGTGGTAACTATAACATCCTGCGACAAGGAGAGGCCCCCAGCCTTAATGGTGTGGCCTCATGGTAATAAAGCTGACTGTGACGCCAATGGAGAAGGAAGGCAATAATAAAAAATTAGGTGATGTCGCTGCCCTCTATTTCCTCTTCAATCTTATCTCTATAGTGGACACTCTGCGGCCGCCGGAGACCTCCTCGCTGCCTATCTTAACGTCGGAGACCTCGAAGTCCTTTAACACAATCCTTAAGGCTAGCTGGCTGACGTCCACAGCCCTGCTGATGTTCCTCCCCCTAGCCTTCAGTACTACCTCGCTGACCCCCCTAGCGGCCGCAGTCAGTATGGCTTGGATGTAGTTGGCCACAGGCTTCCTGCCCACTAGTATTTCACCGACCTCGGCTGACGACACGCCTTACTCACCCTCGCCGCGCCGATGGCTTTTCTAGGCTCTAGAGCTCAGGCTTCAGTTCCTAGCCTTATAACTTTTATTCAGCCTAAACGCTACGCGTCCTTGAAACCGCCAGCTTAGGGGGCCGCTGCCATGTGCAGCCCGCCCATAAAGACAGCGCTCGTCTTTAACTGGACCTGGAGGGCCTCTAAGAGCTTGGACGAGGTCGAGGCCCGTTTAAGGAGAGGCTCGTTCTACGTGGTTAGGCCGAGGAGGGACGTGCTAGTAGCCACGAGCTCCACTAGGCCCTTCATGGTAGTCTTCGTGCTGCTGGAGAAAGGGATCGAGGGAGGAGACCTGATCGTCATAGAGAGCCCTGAGGGGTGGTATAGCGATGAGGAGGTCGTGGAGCATATGCCTCTCTTCGACAAGATAGCCGGTATTGAGAGCTTTAAGGCCTCCTAGCCCACATTAAGGCAGGCCAACTAACCATTTACTTTACTTCCCTAAGCTTGGAGACAACGCCCCTCTTATCGTAGACGATGACTCCTTCGCTTAAGGCGCTAGCTAAGGCGTCAACCCTACGCTGAGCCTCCGCCGTGGTGAAGGTAAACACGGCCACTCCCGAGTAGAGCCCGTCCTCGAGGCTTAAGAGAAGGGCTGAGGCAGCGTCCATCTCCTCTAAGGGAAGCTCTTCGAGGAAGAGGTACACCTCTACGAAGGGCTTCTCCTCCTCACAATAAGCCCTGACCGTCCTCACGGCCACTCCCTCAAGCAGGGAACCATAGTGGTTTAAGGCGATCTCTAAGGCCTTCCTCGCTAGGTCCTCGACAGCGCTGGGCACGGCAAGCCTTAAAGGCGCGCCCACCTTAAAAGTATGCGGTCGATCCTAGTGGTCGATGAAGCCTACCTAGTTGAAGCCCTGAGGGAGCTCGTTAAGACACCAAGCCCCCCGGGCGGTGAGGAGGCCGTAGCTAAGCTCGTAGCCTTCAAGTTGAGGGAGATAGGGATCCGAGCCGAGGTTGACGAATACTTCAACGTCGTGGCCACCATAGGCTCAGGCAGCCCAAAGCTCTTACTAAATGCGCACCTAGACACCGTGCCACCTGGGGATGGGTGGAGCGTAGACCCCTACTCAGGGCTGTTAAAGGACGGCAAGGTGTACGGGAGGGGCGCCTCGGACAATAAGGCAGGGGTAGCTGCGATGCTAGCCATAGCCAAGGAGCTAAGCAACATGGATGTAAGGGGGGAGCTAACGCTCCTCTTCACGTCTAGGGAGGAGGGCGGAAATAAGGAGGAGGCTAGGAGGCACCTTAAGGGTAGGATCAAGGCCGACGCCGGGATATGCTTAGACTACCACATAGACGCTGAGGCCAAGCTATGCGAAGTGGTGGTAGGGTGTAGGGGTATCGCTAACCTACGCGTGACCATTAAAGGGAGGTCATGGCATTCCTCAGAGCCTGAGAAGGGGGTCAACGCGATCTATAGCGCCTGTGACCTTATAAAGAGAATTAGGGAAGGGGAGGGGCTTAGGGAGGTCAAGGAGCCCATGCCGATCAGGGAGGACGTAAGCGTCACTTACATCAAGGGAGGCGAGTGGCCCACCATGATACCCGATAGTTGCGAACTAAACATCAACTTCAGGCTACTGCCCGACCTAGACCCCCTCGACGCCCTAGAGAGGACTAAGGCCCTCGTGGAGGGAATACCAAGTGAGATAGAGATTAGGGCGGCCTCTGGGGCTAAAGGCTACCTAATTGATACCTCCTCGCCCATTGTGAAGGCCGCCGTTAACGCTGCAAGGGCCCAGGGGCTCACAGCAGAGCTCGCTGTAGCTAAGGGCTGGCTCGACGCAGCCCAGCTAAGTAGGATGTTATCAGCTCCCGTAATATGTATAGGTACCATGACCAAGGGCCAGGCTCACGTAAAGGACGAGTACGTAAAGGTGGTCGACGCCGTAACCGGGGCTAGGGTAGCCCTTAAGACCGTGCAGCTCTACCTTGCATCACCTGGAGCTTAAACCTGTGGAGGTGGGTTAGAGGACGGCCCTCCCGGTCAAGGTCCTACATACGAGGGCCTTTAAGTGGCTCCTCTTCGGGGCCTTCTCGGGTACGGTAGGCGGCGTAGCTGGAGTGGCCTTCACCTTAACCTTGGAGTTCTTCGTCGACCTCTTCTGGGACCTCGTGCTGCTGTTAGCGGAGAACGGGCTGTTCGTGCTCGTACCCATCATACCGCTACTAGGGGGCCTCATAGTAGGAGCGCTGAACTATGCTCTAGATCGCGACGCCTTCCACGTACCTTGCGCCACCGACGGCATGATAGAGCTCGTGCACCTACACCACGGCTTCACCGAGCCCAGGAAGGGGGCCTTGAAGATACTCACAGCCTCATTAACGATTGGGACGGGTGGTAGCGCTGGCAGAGAATGCCCCATGGCGTACTCAGGGAGTGCCCTAGCCTCAGCCGTCAACGCCCTGATAAACAGGACTAAGCTCTCGAGGCTGTTAAGGTTCACTCGCAAGGACGCTAAAATAGTAGCTATATGCGGCGCCTCAGGGGCCTTAGGAGGAGTGTTCAGCGCGCCGCTAGGGGGAGGAGTGTTCGCCAGCGAGGTTCTATACTCCGAGGACGTTGAGATCGAGGCCCTACCCTCAGCCATAGTCGCCTCGCTGCTAGGCTTCTTCATATTCAGCATGACCCTAGGTGCCGAGCCGCTCATAAGCTTCCCCAAGTTTCACGACATGTTAATCTTCAACGAGGACTTGCTCTTTAGCCTCTTTCACGCGGTGTCTATGGTGGCGTTGGGCTTAGTGGCCGCCTTAGCGGCGGCTCTCTGGGTCAAGGTGTTCTACATGTTCCATACATCGATCAAGTCCTCGAAGATCCCCCGGCCCTTAAGGCCCGCGCTTGGAGGCTTCCTCGACGGCCTAGTGGTGGTAGCCGGGTTGCTGCTGCTGGGCGAATACTACTTATGGGGGATGGGGTACTGGGTGATCCAGGAGGCCATAGATTTCACGGGGCTCTTTGAGGAGTTTGGGCACCTCTTAATAGGCGTGTTCTTAGCTCTCTACCTAGGCAAGATCCTGGCCAGCACATTCTCTATAGGTAGCGCTGGGGCCGGCGGCGTGATAGTGCCCTCACTGTTCTGTGGAGCCATGATTGGGGGCGCCTACGCCCTCGCCCTAGACCTGCTCTTCCCAGGCTACATGTTAAGCCGAGGAGCCCACGTAGCCTACATAGTGGCTGGTATGGCCGCTCTATACGCAGCGGCCGGCAGGGTACCGATGGCCACTATATTGCTGCTATGTGAAACGTGCAGCAACTTCAGCCTCTTCGCCCCCATGATCATAGCCTCTATGACCTCCTTCGCCCTAGCTAGGAGGATGGGCATAACCATCTACCCATCGCAGGAGTTAAGGAGGCCAGGGCTCACTAGGCGTAGAAGGCTGTTAGACATCTTATTGTGGCTGGTGGTGATCCTGGTCGGGGCGGCCCTATACTTCTCGACAGGCATAGTGCTATAGCTCAGGCACATGGAACAGCTTGCGCCGCCTTCTAATAACGAATACCTTATCGCCGTCCTCCAAGCTTAGCTCAGGGCTGGGCAGCAAGACCTCGCTGCCCCTAACCACCATTATGGGGTAGGCCTCGTTCCGCTTAAACCTGGGTAGACCTGAACCCTTTCTATAGTCCACGTACTCTATGTCCAGCCCCTCCTCCTCTATGAGGGAGGTTAGTTCGACCAGCCTGTTATGGTAGATCAGCGCCTCAAGCACCAGGGAGGCGGACTCAGCGAAACTTACCACCTCTATGTTGTTGGCCCTACACACGTTGGCGTAATTGAGGTCCTCTATCCTGGCGATAATCTTCTCTACGCCGTAACGCCTAGCCATCAGCGACGAGATGGTGTTGACTGAGTCGTCGCCGGTCAGAGCGAGGAAGACCTTAGCTTCCTCGATCCTGGCCTCCTCGAGCGTCAACGGGTCGGTGGCGTCTCCCCTAACGACGTCGACGTCGAGCCTCTTAGCTAGGCGTTCACATACATCCTTGCTTTTGTCCACCACGGTTACGTGTACCCTCTGCGACTTAAGGATCTTGGCCACCGCCTCGCCTAGGTTGCCTCCGCCGGCGATAACAGCCCTCAGGGCGCCTCCCTCCTCTTAATGAAGACTACCTCGTCACCCGGCCTAAGCTTGAGGCCATGGTTGGGTAGCAGAGGCTTTCCCTGCCTTAGCACCAGGATTGGATGGCAACCTCCTCCCACCTTGTCGAGGAGCTTGGAGAGCAGGTCGTTGAGGTGGCCCTCGACGTCCACCTTGACGCTCTCGACGTCCACGTACCCTCTATAGTACATCTCAGCGAGGGTCGTCAGCTTGACCCCCCTCACCATCTCCGAGATTACTATGGCCGCGGACTTGGAGGGGTTCACTACCTCCTTAATCCCCAACATGTGGCAGACCTCCACGTAGCGCTCGTCGTCTATCCTCACGATTATCCTGCCGGATCGGCAGCCACAGGCGGTCGCTGCTAGGGCCACCATGACGTTCACGTTTCCCTGACCCGTCAACGCCAATAGGACGTCGCACCTATCTACGCCAGCTGACTTTAAAACCTCCATGTTGGTAGCGTCGCCCTCAACCACCTTAACCCCTAGCTCCTCCCTCAGCCTAGCGCACACGGCAGGGTCCTTATCTATGATTACTACGTCCTCCCCCCTATCGATAAGCCTCCTTGCGAGGGCCTTGCCGACTCCGCCGCCGCCAGCTATGATCACAAGCAACCTACGTCGATAGGCTTAGGAGGGCCACGCCACATATTACCTTTGCGCCGCTAGCCTTTTACGCCCGATAGGCTACAGGTCGACGGGGCTAGGAAGTGAAGGTGATTATAGCTGGCGGCGGCGACATAGGTGAAGCCCTTGCCCGCTACTTAAAGGAGCGAGGGGACCAAGTGCTGGTCTTAGACAACAACGAGGAGGCCTGCGCTAGGATAAGCAGGCTCGGGGTCGAGGTGATTAAGGGAGATGTCACGGACCCCCACTTAATGTCCCAGATCGGGGTGTCTGAGGCCGACGTGTTCCTGGCCTTGACGGGCAGCGACGACATAAACCTAGTGTCCGCGATACTAGCTAAACACCAGGGAGCTAAGAGGGTCGTAGTTAGGGTGGAGAACCCCATGTACGTAGAGGCCTGTAGAATGGTGGGCCTAAACGAGATATGTAACCCAGCGGAGGCCACGGCCATAAGGATCGATGCGGCCATCCATGGCTTTAAGCTGGCCGACATCATCACCTTAGGCGAGCGCTACGTCGACGTCGAGCACCTCGAGGTTAAAGAAGGCTCTGAGCTGGCGTGGACCAAGGTTAAGAACGCTCAGAGCAAGTTACCTAAAGGGTGCTACCTAGCCTTCGTCATATCTAGGGATGGGGGAGTAAAGCTCCCCGACCCCAACTTGACCCTTGAACCTGGCGACATCTTGGTGTTAATAAAGCATAAGGAGGGCGCGGTGGTTTGTTCATCGTCGTTGCTGGGCTAGGAGGAGTAGGTGAGGCCACAGTTAGGAGGATGCTGCTTCACGGCTACAAGGTGTCAGCCATAGACGTAAACCCAGACGTCACAGAGAGGCTTGCAAGGCTGCTTGAAGCCGACGTGAACTTGGTTACTGGGAGCGCCACTGACCCCCACGTGTTAATTGAGGCCGGCGTCAAGAAGGCCGATGTCTTCGCCGCCTTGACAGGCAGCGACTCGGTAAATCTCATCGCCTCGCTGCTAGCCAAGAACCTAGGGGCCAAAAGAGTGCTCGTTAGGGTGAAGCATCCATCATACATGGAGGTCTGTAGATCGCTCGGCCTCACTGAGCTGGTTAACCACGTGGAGTCGTCAGTGGCTAGGCTCTACGCCATGGTCAGGAGGATAAGTCTGTTCGAGATACTGGAGATAGCCAGGAGGGATGTGGAGGTGGAGGAGGTAGTGGTGGCTAAGGGCTCGTGGCTGGAGGGCTTCAACCCCACCAAGATTCACGAGAGGGATAAAGACGCCTACCCGCTGCTCATCCTAACCAAGCAGGGGCCCTTGCTACCTAATGAGGCGACGAGGCTTGAAGCTGGCGACGCCCTAGTGTTGTTAAGAAGAAGGCACAGGCTACACGTCCCCGGCCTCTAAGTGGAGGCTAAAGGAGCTTTGATAGCGGCCCCCCTGTTGATAGCGTCGATTACCGCCGCGTCCACGGCTGCTGCGGCTAAGGCGGGCGTTAAGCCAGCTAGGCTCGCAGCAGTCATCGGCTCCATCGCCTGCCTTGTAGCCTCCTTCGCGGTGGCCCCCCTAGTCGAAGACTCTCCGGCCATATTATCGAGGACCCCTGCCTTGCTGTTTCTAGACGCCTACGGAGCCTTACTACTAGAGAAGTTCACTATGGCCGCTGCCGCCTCCTTGCTGCTAGCCATGGTCTACCTGGATAGGGTTGACGATCCAGCGTACTACGTCTCCATGGTTGCCTCGCTCCTAGGCATAGTGGGCGTGGTCTATTCAGGAGATCTGCTTAGCTTCTTTGCTTTCTACGCGTTGATGAACCTATCGTCCTACTACTTCATGGCTCCTAGGCCGAGCGAGGAGGTTGGCGTGGACACGGGGCCTAACGACAGCTTGACGCTGTATCTGGTCAGCGACGTCGTCTCGATGGTGTTCGTTGCCTCTGGCTTCCTGATCTTATATACATCGTCGGGGGCCACTGGGATACCTGAAGTCGTAGCCAGGGCCTCTACGGAGGCTCTCTGGGCCTCCTTGGCGCTGGTAATCTCTGGCTTCTGGGTTAAGCTCGCTATCTTTCCGGCTCACGCGTGGTTTCCTGGAATTAACCCCTGGGCTCCTAGCCCATCGAGCGCCTTCATGGCCTCGGCGGTTAGGGTCGTAGGGTTCTACGGAGCCACGAGGATGCTCTTCACGGTCTATAGGCCGCTGCTACCCGCCTTAAAGAGCTTCATGTTGTACGCCGCCCTGGTCAACATAGCTGTGGGCTGTCTCTTAGCCTTAGGCCAGGACGACCTGAAGAGGCTCGTGACGTGTAGCTCCGTCGGCGAGGGCGGCGTCTTGATGATGGCGTGGGGGGTCGCGAGTACCACGGCGCTTCAAGGAGTCTTCTTCCACGTGCTCAACTTAGTGCTCATTAAGTGCCTGTTCTTCTCCAGCATCGCCTACTTCATCTCAGCTTCTGATAGGAGGACCGTGTACACGTTGAGGGGTGCCTCGAGGAGCATGCTGCTAGGCTCCACGGGCTTCTTAATAGCCTCGCTCAGCACCTGCGCCATGCCCCCTCTCAACGGCTTTCATAGCAAGTTTCTCGTGTTCCTCTCGCTCGTCGAGAGCGGGTTGCTTTGGGCTGCCTGCGCTTTCGTAGTCTTAGACCTACTGATGCTGGCGGTGTTGATGAAGGCCGTGCACGCCATGTATGATAGGTACGCTGGAGAGGGGTTGAAGGTTAGGGAGCCTGGGCTTGGGTTGAAGCTCCTCATAGCCGTGTTGATAGCTAGCTGCCTCTTGGTGGGCTTAGCCCCGTCGATGTTCATGGAGGGGGCCTACAAGGCAGCCCTAGCCTGCCTAAATGAGGCCTGGATGAAGGGGTGAGAGCTTGTCCTCGCTATACCCGCTCCTATCTATGTGCCTCGCCGGCACGTTCCTGGTGGTGACTGGCGATAGGCTCGATAGGTGGGCTAGTTGGGTCGCCTCCCTTGGCTTAGCCCTCGCCCTGGCCTCCTCCTTCATCCCCGACCCCGTAGGGCTCCCATTCTTTAACGATGCTCTCTCCACAGCTTTTCTCCTCCTAATCCTGTCGGTGTCCCTCTTAGTATGCGTCTACTCTCATAGGTACGTCGAGCTCGATAGGGCCCGCTTCTTCGGCCTACTATGCTTATTCTCCCTCGGCATGGCCGGGTCGGTGGTGTCTAGGAACCTAGTGTTGTTCTATGTATTCTGGGAGTTCATGCTGCTCCCCTCCTACCTCCTCATCGAGCACTGGGCCGAGTGCCCTAAGGGTAGGGCTTTAGCGGTGGCCACCAAGTACTTCATCTTCACCCACCTAGGAGGAGCGTTGATGGTGGTCTCGATAGTCACCTTCTACATGTCCACGGGCACCTTCGACCTACTCGAGCTGGCTAGCTTAGCTGTTGGGGAAGTGGGGCGTGGATTTGAGCTGGCATGCGTGTTAATGATAGCTGGGTTAGCCTTCAAGGTGGCGGTCTTCCCTCTCCATGTATGGCTGCCAGATGCCCACTCAGAAGCACCTACACCAATAAGCGCCATGCTATCAGGGCTAATGGTACACGTAGGGATCTACGTCATGGTGAGGGTGCTAGGCCTTAGCCACCACGTAGCCGAGCATCTATGTACGCCGCTATTGATAGGTGGAGCCTTGACCTTGATATATGGGTCAGCGGCCGCCTTAATGGAGCTCGACATTAAGAGAGTGCTGGCGTTTTCCTCCATCAGCCAGCTGGGCTACATGGTCGCGTCTATGGGCCTGGCCTCGGCCCTAGGCCTCTTAGCGGCCGCGCTCCACGCCATTAGCCACGGCCTATTCAAGTCCCTGCTCTTCCTAACCGCTGGCACACTAGCTCACGCAGCTGGGTCGAGAGACTTAAGGGTGCTTAGGGGGATTGGAGGGGAGCTTAAGGTGTTTGGGGCTCTCTTCACCATAGGGGCTCTCTCGCTGGCAGCCATACCTCCCCTGAACGGCTTCTTCACCAAGGAGTTCATAGTGGAGGCCGCGCTCGAGGAAGGATACCTGCGGCTAGCTATCTTAATGCTGCTGGGCTCGGCGTTAACCATGGCCTACGTGGCCAGGCTCATATGCTTCGTCTACGGCTCCTCGTATAGGCCTTTAAAGGAGCACCCCGCCCGCTCCATGATACCCCCCTCCGTTGCACTAGGCGTGGCCTGCGCCTTGGGGCTGCCCCTAGGCGTAATGCTCCTAACCCCAGCTAGGGACCTCGTTGCGCTGGGCTTGAAGGAGCACTTGGAGCTACACGTGAATGCAAGCCTCTTGGCGGCCTCCATGTTAGCGCTGTTGGCTGGGTTGGCGCTGTGGTTCGCGTATTGGAGGATCAGCTACGGCGTGTACCTGGGTAGGCTTAGCTCCTTACTCAGCTCAGGGCTTGGGATTGACCACGCATATTCGAGGCTGGCGAAGATCTTCCTTAGGTCCTCGAGGGCCCTACTTGAGACGGTTGAAGGGAAGTTAAGGACCAGCTTCTTAGAGGGCCTCCCCGACTCGGCCATGTCCATGGCTAAGAGGGTCGCCAGGCTACACGAAAAGCTCTTCTTCTCTAAGGCTAAGTTCCTGCCTATGGCCGCCAGGCTTAGGTCGATGCACCCCTCGCGGGCGGTCAGATGGGCCTTGAACGCTGGCTTAGCGCTGCTGGCTCTCTGCTTAGCTTGGCTAGCAGCCTCGTTAGGCTCGTTTAGGCTAGCCCTCCTAGTCGTCTTAGCGCTGGCCCTAGCTTCAATAGCCAGCTGGAGGCGCGTTAAAGGTGGCTAACGTAGCTTTCATCGTGCTGCCGCCACTTGTGGTTGGGGCGTTGCTAGCCTCAGCCTCACATAGGATCGATAGACGGCTAGCTTGGCTCTCATCCTTAGCGGTGATGGCGGCTTCCTCGGCGGCTGCGCTGGCCTCGGCGATGAGGGAGGGTGGGCTTAGGGTTACGTGGGGCCTAGGCGGCAAGGTGAGCTTCAGCTTCTACCTAGCCGTGGATCCACTTAACTCGGCCTTCCTGGTCCTAGCCTCCTTGATAAGCTTGGCCTGCCTAATCTATAGCTTGGGCTACGTGGCTGAACGCGTGCAGGTCTACGCTGGATTAACGCTGCTCTTTGCCTCGGGAATTCTAGGCTGCCTAGCATCCATGGACATGGTGTCATTCTACCTCTTCTGGGAGCTCATGGTATGGTCCTCCTACGCCCTGATCTACCTTTACGGCGAGAGGAGGGACGCGAGTAGAGCTTCGCTGCTCTACCTCCTGATATCGCATGTAGCCTCCACAGCCCTCCTCTTCGGCTTCTTAGCCCTATACTCGTTGAAGGGGACCTTCAACCTCCTCGAGGTTAAGGGGCTTAGGCTCACCGAGCCTCTAGAGGTGTTCGCGGCCGCCGCCATATCCATAGGCCTATTGATTAAGATGGGGGTCGCCCCCCTCCTCCATGTATGGCTGCCAGATGCCCACTCAGAAGCACCTACACCAATAAGCGCCATGCTATCAGGGCTAATGATAGAGGTAGCCGCCTACGGCTTCCTCAGGGTTATCTACGGCTGCTGGGACCTTGAAGCCATTAAGCCGGCCGCGTGGCTTCTATGGGGCTGCGGCCTATTAATGCTCAGCTACGCGGCGATGCTCTCCTTCTCCCAGTTCGATATCAAGCGCTTCATGGCTTACTCCAGTATAAACGAGATGGGGCTTGCCGTCTTCGCGCTCGGGCTCTTCACTAAGGGCGGAGCCGTGGCGGCTATGGTTCACGTGCTGAACCACGAGCTTGTTAAGAGCCTGCTCTTCCTCTACGCTGGATGCATAGTTCACGAGCTGGGCGTAAGGGACATGAGAGCACTGGGCGACATGCTATGGTTTATGCCCGAGGCCAGCGCAGCCGGCCTAATAGCCTCGCTCTCCATAATTGGGATACCGGGGCTCAACATCTTCGTGGGTGAGCTCCTAATCTACATGGAGGGTGTGAAGGCTGGACTCCTAGCTCCTACTGTGGCCGCAGCCGTCATGATGGCGGTGTTCTCAGCTGCCTGGTTACGCTTCATAAACCGCGTCATGTTGACGCGTAGGAGGATGGGTAGGGTGAGGCCTCCCTTAACCATGCTAGCCCCCATGATAGCCTTGGCGGCTGCGTGCCTAGTGCTAGGTCTTTACCCTGAACCCTTGATAGCGGCCGCCGAGTCGGCGGCTGAGATTGTGTTAAGTTGACGGCTCAGCCGTCGAGACGCTCATCATCCATCAGGGCCGGCTTGGACTCCTCATAGCCGCTAAGAGCTACCTCAACCCGTCTTTAAAGCTTCCCCGCGGGGCTTATACTTCCTCACCTTCACCCCCGCCTCGAGGAGCATCTTCCTTGAAAGCTCGTCCTCGTACTCGTCGTCGTAGACTACCTCCTTGATCTCCGCGTTTATTATCATCTTGGCGCATATGGAGCAGGGAAACGTAGTGCAGTAGAGCGTGGCACCCTTCGTGCTAACCCCGAAGACCGCCGCCTGTATTATGGCGTTCTGCTCGGCGTGTAGGCCTCGGCAGAGCTCGTGGCGCTGACCTGAGGGCACCTTAAGCTCCTCCCTCACGCAGCCAACCTCGCTGCAATGCGGCAGCCCTTTAGGAGCGCCGTTGTAGCCCGTGGCTATGACCCTATTGTCCTTAACCAGAACGGCGCCCGTCTTTCTCCTTAGGCACGTAGAGCGCTTGCTTGCTAGCTTGGCCATCTCCATGAAGTATTCGTCCCAACTCATACGTTGCTCCAAGGAGTCCTCCTCCCCGTTTGGCCTGAGCTAGGAGATTAAAAAGCGTGCCCTTCTCCATAGGACGCTAAGACCTCCTCGAAGAAAGCCCTAGTGTTCTGGGCTCCTCTAAGCTGGGCCAGCAGCTTAAGGTCCTCTGGTCCGTCCACGTCAAGGGCTAGGTTAGGGGCTTCGTAGACCTCCACTCTCAACCCTGCCTTCCTAGCCAGCTCAACGTGCCGCTTAAGGCTACCGGGGCCAAAGGAGAAGGGGACAGCTCCAGGAGGAGACGTCAGCAGGGCGTTGGTGCCTTCACGGTCCCTCGAGGGGGCTACGACCATCGATGGCGGTGGCTGTAGAAGCCTTAACATGGCCTCCACGTCCTCGGGCGTAATTAGGGGCACGTCGCAGGGCACCACCATGAAAGCTTCAGCGCCCTTCATCACGGCCACCTTTAACGCTAGCTTCAGGGCCTCGTTAAGACCTTGAGGGCTTCCTTCATCCACCGCGTAGGCCCCCATCTTGGAGGCCTCCTCGAGCACCCTCCTATCAGAGGACACCACCAGCACATCTACGACTTGAGTGAGCGAGCGGAGCACGTCCTTTAGCATCGAGAGCACGAAAGCTTCACGTAGCCCTGAGCCTAGGACCGAAGATAGCCTAGACTTGGAGAGGGGTAGCTCCTTAACGGGCACGGCGGCGTAGGTCTTCAACGTCGCGGTTAAGCTACACGCGGCCTTATAAGTTATCGCTTATTCCAGAAAAAGATATATCCAGTTCTGGATATATGTGAAGCGCCATGGGCTTCAAGGTGGTCTTAACCGCCGATAGGACCTTGATGAGTGACTACTTCGGCGGGCTCTTCCTAGGCTTCTTAACCACCGCCCCTAAGAAAGGGTTCCCGCTGCTACATCCTTTGATACTTTTCAACTTCATAGCCAAGCCCGTGCCGACCGATAAAGAGGGGAGAGCCCTACTAGCCCCCCACGGCCTAAGGAGGGTGGAGGCTGCGCTCGTAGAGGCTGGCGTAGTTAAGAGGGAGGAGGTCGCCGTAGCTACCCCCGACTCGCTGCCCAAGGTTATAGGCCCAGAGACCAAGGTAATAGGGGTCTCCACCAATGATCCGCTTGGGCTTGGGCCTTCATCCTCCACGCTGGCAGGGCCCTACGGGGTGATCCACGAGGAGCCCATGTCTGCCTGGAAGTTTAGGGAGCTCTTAACCTCCAAGTCCATCCGGGAGGCGAGGAGGAGAGGAGTTAAAGTGGTCGTCGGGGGACCTGGGGCCTGGCAGCTGGGCTTAAAGGACCTGGCCGCCCTGGGCATAGACGTAGTGGTTGACGGGGAGGCAGAGCTCGTAGCGCCTAGGGTGTTCCAGGGCCTAATGGATGGCTCCCTTAAGACGCCGTGCATAGTGAAGGTGTCGCCCAGCGAGACTCCGACGCCGGACCAGATACCTAGGCTTTTAGGGGCTACAGTAGGAGGGCTCGTGGAGGCGTCTAGGGGATGTGGGCGTGGATGTAAATTCTGCTTACCCACGCTGAGGAGGCTCCGCCACAGGCCTCTAGACGATATCGTAGCCGACGTTGAGGTGAACGTCAGGTTCGGCAAACGCACGATATGCCTTCACGCCGAGGACGTCCTCAGGTATGGCGGCACGGCCCTAGAGGTCAAGGCGGACAAGGTGGTGGAGCTCTTCAAGAAGGTGCTGGGCGTACCTGGAGTTGAGAACGTAGGCATTAGTCACGCGGCCCTCTCCTCGATAGCGAGCCACCCTAAGCTAGTCGAGGAGTTAAGTGAGCTCTTGGGGCTGACGAAGACCAGGTGGATGGGCTACCAGACGGGCATCGAGACCGGCAGCCCCAGGCTTATGGAAAGGCTCATGTACATGAAGCCCCACCCGTTTAAGCCCAAGGACTGGCCTGAGGTGGTTGAACAGGCCTTCGCTATAAGCGTTGACAACAACTGGATACCCTGCGCCACCTTAATAATTAACCTACCCGGAGAGACCGCCGACGACGTGATGGATACCGTCGAGCTCGTGGAGCGCTTAAAGCCCTATAAGAGCTTCATAGTCCCTCTACTCTACGTGCCTCCTCCAGGGTCAAAGGATCATAAAGCGATGAGGATGCTGGAGGACGCTGGCCCCCACCACTGGGAGCTGTATAAGGTGGTGTTAGAGCATAACCTTAAGTGGCTGGTGGAGCTAGCAGACGACTACTCCAGGTACCTAGGCCCGCTCGCAGGAGCCTTTATCAGGAGGCTAGCGAGGGCCATCAAGGTTTACGTGTCGAGGAAAATGGCTAAAGCCTTTAAGCGGGGGCTAGTTATTACTCAAGCTGCACACGTAGGGGGTTTAATTGTTCGAGGAGGAGCTCCTTAAGCCCCTCTCTAGAAGCCTCGTCAAGCCCATTATACTGGGGCTCTTAGAGAGAGGGGAGCGCCACGGCTATAGCTTAATGTCGGAGATTAAGCGCCTGACTGGTAGGAGCATAGGGCCCAGCCTGCTTTACCCCGCCCTCAAGGAGCTTGAGCTGAGAGGCTACGTTAAGGGGAAGTGGCTTAGTAAGGGGCGTAGGAAGATCAAGGAGTACTCGATAACTGAGCGGGGCAGGGCTATACTTAAGAGGTTTAAGGAGTACCTCTCAGCCCTCCTCCAAGAGCTGTCATCCTAAGCTTAGGACTATCTTAGCGAGCCTAACCTTATCCTCTAGACTCTTCATCAACGTAGGCGCCGCGACCACCTCGATGCCTAGGTCTTCAATCCTGGGCTTTAGAGCGGCGTCCACCTCGTCTATGATCATCACGTCCAGGAAATCCCTATATAGCTCAGCCACGCCGTAGGCTGAGACCTCCACCCCGATGGCCTTTAAGAGCCTGTCAGCTGGACCCTTAACGGGCCTACCCGCAATTATCGGTGACACGGCGACCACCCTCCCCTTAGCCTCCCTTAAAGCTCTGCGTACGCCTTCGACCGCTAGTATGGGGCCTATGCTCACCACTGGGTTGCTGGGGCAGATCACTATCAGTTTGGCCTCGTCCAAGGCCTCAATGACCCCTGGAGCCGGCTTAGCTTTATCAGCGCCCTCGTAGTAGACCCCTCTAACCTCGGGCTTCATCCCGTGCTTAACGAGGTACTCCTCGAAAGTCATGGTGCCCGTGTCAGTGTGGACCATGGAGACTACTCTATCATTGCTCATAGGTATGACCCTAGACCTAACCCCAAGGGACCTACAGATCTCAGCTGTAGCCTCCGACAGCGTGTACCCTCTCTTCATTAATAGGGTGCGGTGGAGGTGAGTGGCCAGGTCCTTATCCCCCAGCTTAAACCACGTGTCGTGTCCATAGCGGGATAACATCTCCAGGCAGTTGAATGTGTCGCCCTTAAACCCCCAGCCGCGTTCCTCGTCTACGAGGCCAGCCAGGGTGTAAGTGACTATGTCGACGTCAGGCGAGATGTAGAGGCCGAAGAGCTCCAAGTCGTCGCCCGTGTTCACAATGACGGTGAGGTCCTCAGGCCTCACTACCTCAACCATTCCCCTCAAGAGCTTAGAGGCTCCTACTCCCCCAGCTAGCGCGGTTATCAAGCTTAACCACCGCTTAGCCGCCTACCCCACCTATCGAGGAAGACCACCTCCCCTAAAGGCCTTCTAGGGGGAGGAACTGGGTGCTCGAGAGGGCGGCCGACGATAATTAGGGCTTGGGGCTCCACGTCGGCTGGGATACCTAACACCTCCCTAACCACGTCCTGACAGAAGAGGGGAGCGCACATCCAGCATGAAGCTAGGCCTGACCCATGGAGCGCTAGGAGCAGGTTCTGTATGGAGGCCGCCACGCTCTGGACGGCCATTAAGTACTCGGCCCTCATCCTTCGATCGTCGGGGTGCTTCTGCATGTCCTCCATGGTGAGGCAGGCCACTATTAACGCTGGGCTTGAGGAGATCAGCCTAATAGACCTAGACGCTGCTTCCTCAGCTGCCTCCCTCTCCACACCGTCAGCCACTAGGTCAGCGACCCAGGCCTTAGCCATAGCCTCGGCTAGCCTCCTCTTAACCTCAGGGTCGAGGACCACTATGAACCTCCAGGGCTGAGCGTTGTGGGCGCTCGGAGCCCACGTAGCCGCCTCCAGGGGTCCAGTGAGGTCCTCGATCGTCAACCTTCCTCCAAGCTTACGGACGCTCCTCCTCTCCTTTATCGCCTCCCATAGCTCCACGCTGAGCACCGATACGTTAAGGAGGCGGTTGCTTAAGCGCTACGCGGCCAGCCATTAAGCGGACAGGGTTAAAGTAGTGCTTCTAGCCAATTACGCTGGAGGGTTAAGGGATGTACGAGGGCTTAAAGGTCTGGACCATAGGCTACGGGTCGAGGAGCAAGGAGAAGGTGCTCAACATGTTGAAGGCCAGCGGCATAGAGCTCGTCGTCGACATTAGGAGGTGGCCTAAGTCCAAGCAGGGGGACTTCACCAGGGAGAACATGGAGCGCTGGCTCAAGGAGGCAGGGATAGGCTATGTGTGGATGGGAGACACCTTGGGAGGGTACCGTAGAGGAGGCTTTGAGCGTTACATGGAGACACAGACCTTCAAGAAGGCCATAGAGGAGTTGTTGAGGCTAGCGCGAAGTAAGCGCGTATGCCTCCTATGCTTAGAGGAGAACCCTAGAGGGTGTCATAGGAGGTTCATAGCCAGGTACTTACAGAGGATAGGAGTGGAGGTCTCACATATCTAGCGACGAGAGGACTTGGTAGAGCGGCTCGTCAACCTTCACCCTCCTGTAGCTCATGGGCGGCCTGAAGCCCGCTATGAGCCTTCTAAGCTCGCTTAGGCTTATCGGCTTGGGGTACCTCTTAGGCCTAAGCACCTCAACCGCCATAGCTGGCCTAGAGCCTCCGATGACGTACTCCCAGTCTTCCTCGAAGACACCTGGGCTGGGGTACTCCGCTACAACCCTCCTAAGTTCCTCGAGCCCTCCTACATAGATCCTCCCAGCCGTAAACTCCCCACATATAGCCTTCACAGGGCTACTGAAGTACAGCACTACCCTATCTCCTTGGTGTAGCGGGGCCACTCTCCTACGCAGCTCGAGCTTCTTGACCCCCGAAAGTACCTCTTCACCGTACTTCGGCTTAATACTCATCAACACTAGCCCCGCCAACCTAGACCCCTCTCAACGATGTCCATCAACTCAAGCAGGTTGTTAATTGAGCCCTCGTCCCGCCCGCCACGCCTATCTATGAGCAACGCCTTAATGCCTATGGAGGCTGGCTCCTGTAAGTCGTAGACCTGGTCGTTGCCCACATGGACGACCTCGGTGGGCTTGACGCCGAGCGCCTTACACGATAGCTCGTAGAACCTCCTGGTCTTCCTGGTCAAGGCGAAGTTAGTGACGCAGGACAGGAGGGTTACGGGCAGGCTGAGGTTGATGACGCGGAGGCAGATCTCAGCGAGCTCATACGTCAAGTTGGTCAAGATGGCTACCTTAAGTTTAAGCCTCGCTAAAGTCTTGAAGGCCTCGTGCACGTCGTCGTAGACCTTAATCCTCTTAGAGGCCTCTTCGAGCAGCGGCTCGAGCCTTCCTAGGCCCAGTTTCACCACCCAGTACCTCGGCAGGTACCATCTAAGGTCCTCAGCCCCCACCTCCTCGTACATCCTTAGCACCTCCTCCTTAGCTACGTGGAGCGGCAGCTTTCTCTTCTCGGCGTAGGCCCTTGGGATAACCTCTAACCAGAAGTGGTCCACGAAGTCCTCGTCGATGAGGGTGCCGCTTAGATCAAAGGACACCACCTTAACCTTCACCTCTACTCCCTCCGCCTAAACCTAGCTATGAAGAAGCCGGGGGTGTCGTGGAGGTCTGGGTGGAAGCGTTGAAGGAGCTCGAAGCCCTCGACCATGGGTAGGCCGGTGGAGCCTAGCTTAACCGGCTGGTCCTCCAGTTCGAGGCCCAGCTGGTTTAGAGCGAAGGAGACCACGAGCTCGTTCTCTTGAGGGGTTAACGTGCACGTGGAGTAAACTATCACGCCGCCGGGCTTAACTATCTCGCGGGCGGCCTTAAGGAACTGCTTCTGGTACTCAGCCGCCGCCTTAACCTCCCTGAACGTCTTCTCATCGTATAGCTTAGGCCGGACCCCCAGCGCTGAGCACGGAGGGTCGACGAGGACCCTGTCAGCTTTAAGCGTGGGGTAGTCTACGTGGAGATACCTGGCGTCCGCCTGGACAGCCTCCACGATCCTTGCTCCCAGCCTAGCCATGTTCTCCTCGAGGGCCTCGAGCCTACGCTTAGACCTGTCGACGGCCACGACCCTCCCCCTATTACCCATCAGTTGGACTATGTGTCCCGTCTTGCCGCCTGGAGCCGCGCAGAGGTCCACTATGGTCTCTCCCGGCTGAGGGTCGAGGACCCTGGCCGTCACCATGGCCGGGAGGCTCTGCTCGAAGACCAGCCCCTCTCGGTACTCCTCGAGGTCCCTGATGGAGGGCACGCTATAGAGGGGCACTATGGTTCTGACTGCTACTCCTCGGCGCTGGGAGGCTAGCTCCCGCACCCCCATCTCAGCTACCCCGTAAGCAACAGGCCTGCCGAGCTTATCCACCACCAACACCTCGTCGCCCCTCTCCACGCCTTCAGCCCTCTCCACGCCAGGCGCGTAGAGGTGCGCCCCCTGCATCACGCTCTCGGCGGCATACTTGTCGGCGACCACCACCTTCTCCGCTGCCGGCAGCTGGTTGGGGCCCTTGACAACTAGGTATATTGCCTCCTCCAGGCGCTCGTGTACCCCCGCCTCTAACCCCCTCGACCTAAGCTTATCGACGACCTCGCCCGCTGAGCACTTAAGGGTGTTTACCCTCAACGCGTATCGCTTGCAAGGCTCGCTTAGGCTTCTTAGCAGCCTGCTGAGCCTATCGCCGTAGACCTTAGCCAGCAGTGACAGTACGTCCTCGTTCAGCTTAGGCTCGTACATAGCTCCACTTAGCGCCCAAAACGCCTCTGCCTAGACTGGTACACCCTTATAGCCCTCAACAGGTCTATTTTACGGAACTCGGGCCAATACACGTCGAGGAAACATAGCTCACTGTAGGCCGACTGCCACAGCAGGAAGCCGCTAAGCCTCTCCTCGCCCGAGGTCCTTACGATGAGGTCTGGGTGCGGGTTGGGGAGGTGGGCGGTGTATAGGTGGCGCTCTATGACCTCCTCGTCCACCTCCTCCGGCTTCAACTCCCCTCGAGCCACCTTCTCAGCTATGCGCTTAACGGCGTCCGCTATCTCAGCCCTACCGCCGTAGGCCACCGCTATGTTAAGGTAGTGCTGGTCAAAGTGCTCGGTCTTACGTTCAACCTCCTCGAAGAGCTCCCTAAGCCTAGGGGGTAGCAGCTCGCGCCTCCCAAGCAGCTTAACCCTAACTTTGTGCTGGTAGATCCTAGGGTCGTCGGCCAGCTTGAGCAGCTTCTCCTCTATGATCTTGAATATGGCCTCCACCTCCTCCCTAGGTCGCTCGAAGTTCTCGGTGGAAAAGGCGTACAAGGTCAGGGTCTTAATGCCGAGCTTTAGGCACCAGTCGAGGAGCTCCTCGGCCTTATCGGCCCCGTAAAGATGGCCTAGCCAGGGCTTAAGGAGGCGGTTCTGAGCCCAGCGACGGTTGCCGTCCAGTATCACCGCGACGTGCTGAGGCATGGGTTTACCCTTAACCTGGTGCCACAGCCACTTCTCGTAGAGAGGGTAGATGCGTAGCAGCTTCAGCAGCGCCTTAAGCAATAGCCCGGCCCCCTAAAGCCAGGTTGAGGGGGGACCTTGAAGTTATTAAGCTTTGCCTTCAGCCCTGTTAAGTTTAAAATTGAGCTCAGCCAGATCGTGAACTGGTAGGTGTGTTTGGCAGGAGTGTTGGGGATACTCCACCGCGAGGAGCTCTTGAAGCATAGCTTCGGCCCGTGGCACCCCCTTAAGGGGAGGGAGCGCTACGAGGGGTTCATGAAGTGGCTTAGGGAGCGCGGCATCCTTGACCGCCCCAACGTCAAGGTGGTGGAGACAACCCTCGTAGCCTCCGACGAGGACATACTCGCCGTCCACGACCGCTCGCTGCTGGACGCCATCAAGTTCCTAAGCATCAGGGGCGGTTGGCTCGATGGAGACACCCCTGTGCCCCCTGGGACCTACGAGCTCGCGCTGATCCAAGCTGGAGGGGTAATGCAGGGCTGCGAGATGATCATGAAAGGCGAGCTCAACGTAGCCGTACAGTGCGCTATGTTCGGCGGCCATCACGCAACGAGGAGCCATGTAGGCAAGTCCTTCGGCTTCTGCTACTTCAACCAGGAGGCCGTGGCGATAAGGTACCTCCAGCGTAAAGGCCTAGCCCGCAGGGTGTTCGTCCTAGACTGTGACGCCCACCACGGCAACGGGATCCACGAGATCTTCTACAGCGACTCCACCGTACTGTACATGTCGCTCCACCAAGACCCTAAGACCCTTTACCCAGGCACCGGTAAGGTCGAGGAGATAGGCGATGGAGAAGGCAGAGGGTTCACAGTGAACATACCCCTACCTCCCGGTACCTCCAATAAGGGGTACTTGAAGGCGCTGCACGAGATCTTCCCCAAGCTCATGGAGGCCTTCAAGCCGGACATGCTGTTCTTCCTCTTCGGCGCTGACACCTACTACAGCGACCCCCTAACCGCCCTCGACTTAACGATGAAGGCCTACCTCGAGGTGGCACGCCTTGTCAAGGAGGTAGCCGAGAACGTGTGCGGGGGGAGGATTATGTTGGAGCTGGGGGGTGGCTACGACGTGGACGCTACGGCTAGGGCTTTCGGCCTCGTGACCGCCGTACTGGCGGGGGTGGAGGACGTACAGGTTGAAGACGTGGAGTTTCAGGAGGATGGGTGGGTCGAGGAGAGTGTAGATAGGGTGATCTCAGAGCTCAAGGAGGCCTTATCGCCCTACTGGCCTGGGCTATGGAGGTGAGAGGGCTGCACGGAGTTAAGGCGGCGCTGGTCACCGTCCTCCTACAGCCTATAGGTGAGGTTGAGGAGGACCTCTTGGCCTACCTTAGCCGGGGGGTTGAGCTCAGGGTCCCCTGGTCTACGTGTGTAGTGGCTGAGGAGCCTCTACCTCCGCCCCGCTGGGCCTTCGATGACTGGAGGAGGCAGTACTTCTCGCCGGCCATATTGAAGGCGCTCAAGGACCTGCACGGCCCTAAGCCCCTAAACTTCAAGGTCCTAGGGGTGGCCGACGTGGACGCCTACACGCCTGGGCTTAACTTCGTGTTCGGCGAGGCTGAGATAGACGGTAGCTACGCCGTCATATACCTAGCTAGGCTTAAGCTGGGCCTCTACGCCCCGGTTGAGAGGGGGGTTTTCTTTGAGAGGGCGTTGAAGGAGGCCGTCCACGAGCTTGGCCACACCTTCGGTTTAACCCACTGCTCAAACCCAGCCTGCGTAATGAGGTTTAGTAACAGCATAGCGGACACGGACTATAAGACCTCTGAGTACTGTAGCTCCTGTAGGGCGAAGCTCGAGAACAGGATAGCTAGCTTAGTGGTGGAGGCTTGATGGCCAAGATCGACGAGCTGCTGGGCCAGCTTAGAACCACGGTGATAGGGAGCTTTCCGCTCCCCCACTCCTACGAAAACATGGCCAGGGCGATCAAGGACCAAGTGGAGGCCGGCATCGACTACCCCTGCTACGGCCAGCTCCTCGACATGAACCTGATGTTCCTCGAGCCCCTCGCTGAGCAGGGATGCGGTGTGGAGATAAGGGGGGGAGAGGCGTGGCTCGTGGGTGAGCCTAAGCCGCCCTCTAAACCTATAGCCTTAGAGTTCCTCGAGTTCGCCTTAAGGTTCCTCTCCGAGAGAGGACTTAGCGATAAGGTGCTCGGGGTTAAGGTCCCTGTTACGGGCCCTGTCACCCTGGCCTCGGTCATTAAGGTCTCGAATAAGCATAGGGCCGTGGAGTACCCAGACGTGGTGCTGTCGCTGGCTAAAGTCGTAGCCTCGATAGTTAAGGGGTACGACGAGGCCGGGGCTAAGCTGATAACCATAGATGAGCCCTCGCTGCCCTACGCGCTCTACGCTGGGCTCAGCGAGGACGTTATACTGGAGGCGCTGAGCGTGGTCTCTAAGGCCTTCGACAGGTCCATCCCCTCGCTCCACTGCTGTGGAGACGTTAAGCCGGTCATCAACTTATTGATGAGGTCTGAGATCCCTGTGCTAAGCTTCGCCTTTAAGGCTACCCCCGCCAACCTCGACGCCTTGGATCGAAGGGCCTTGGAGGTGCACGATAAGATGGTGGGGCTAGGTTGCGTAGACTCAAACCCTGAGCCTCAGCTCCTAATGGAGGTGGCGTCTGGTAAGCGTAGCTGGGCTGAGGTTGTGGAGAGCGTAGAGGAGGTTGAAGCCTTCATAGAGGCTGCGGGTAGGAAGCTGGGCTTTGAGAGGCTGTTAATACACCCCGACTGCGGCTTCGGGGGGCTTAAGTTCTACTTTAAGGACGATAGGGGGCAGCTCATAGCGGCCTCCAAGCTGAAGGTCATGGTGGAGGCCGCTAGAAGAGTTAGGTCGAAGCTAGGGCTCTTTAAAGCCTAGAGCCCTAGGTGGTCAACTTAAAAAGAGGCCGCGCTTAGTTGCTAGGGGTGTTGAGCTTGCAGCTAAGTACAGGGTTCATTATAGTTGGTGCGTATGCTGACAAAATCAGGAAGACCCTCTTCGCCCAGCTAAGGGACGCCGTTAAGAGGGGCGAGGTAGACAGTCGAGAGGTAGCTAGAGCATCGGCTGAGCTAAACAGGTTGCTCTATAGGATAGTCGTCGACGAGCTTAAGTCAGACAAGGGCGACGTGATAAGAGCGAGGATCGACTACGACGTGTCGGGAGGAAAGATCTCCTGGAAGTATGACACCTTGAAGGTGGAGTACTTTAAGCGTGTGCCCGACGACGAGGTGGCTAAGCACGTGGAGAAGGTAGTGGCCGTAGCTGAGGAGGTAGTAGCCGAGAGGATAGCCTACGAGGTTAAGGAGGTGGTGACGACGGCCATGGGCGACTGCGTCCTAGAGGTAATGCTGGGAGAGAGAAAGGTGGGGATGCTCGCAGCTACGCCTCTAGGCGACCTCATAGCTGTTAGGGGCGCTGTGCTCGAACCCAACCCAGTGCTTGTCAGGGGGAAGCTGCCAGCCCAAGGAAGCATGGCTGAGACCGTGAGGAGAGGGCTTCAGAGCCTAATCGAGGCCAGCGAGGCCGTGGACGTTGAGGAGGCTGAGAAGGCCATCAAGGAGCTCGAGGCTGTAGTGGAGAGGGAGCGTGGAGGCTCCTCCTAAGCAGCGGGGGTACTTTAACCCCGGCCAGCTTCTTTATTCAACCTTAAAGCTCCACGTGCCTAGCTTTTAGGCTTGGCAGCTCTACGAGGGCCACGGTCATCTTGCCTGTAAGGTAGCCGCATGCCTCGCCGGGGTTCACCACCAAGGTCTTGCCTAGCCTCTCGCAGCGAGGCTTATGCGTGTGTCCGTGTACCACCAAGTCGTAGTCTCCGCACTTAGCTAGGGCCTCCACGATCTCGGGCGGGGAGCCGTGGATCAGGACCACCTTTACGCCCTCCAGCTCCATGAAGGCTGCATACCCCTTAATCTCAGCCCCAATGGATCCATACCGCTCCTTTAACAGCTCGCGGTCCCCATCCACGTTGCCGTAGACGCCTATCAGCCTGGCCTTAAGCCCCCTGAAGTACTCAGCCGTGAACGGCGCCACATAGTCCCCTGCATGAAGCACCAGCTCCACGCCCTCAGAGTTGAAGAGCTCCACAGCCCTCTTAATGGCGTGGGGATTGTCGTGGGTGTCAGAGATTAGGCCCACCAGCATAGTAGCTCTGTCTCTGCTACAGGGCCCCTTTTTAAACCGACCGCCGGTAAAGCTAAGTGGTCCACCCCCCTACTTTCTGGAGCCGCCGGTGAAGCGGTGTTGAAGCTCTACTACCACCGCTTCGACAAGGCCTTGGAGGAGGCCATTAAGCTCATAGACGAGGGGAAGATCGAGGAGGCCAGGGCCAAGCTCGATGAGACCTTGAAGAGCTACCAGTACCGGTCCAAGATATACCCTGACGGCGAGCGCTTCGAGAGGCAGCTCTACAACAGGTTTAAGAGAGGGTCGGTCGCCTTTAAAAGCGAGCATAGCTTCGGAGGAGTGGACTTAATAGTCTTCAACAAGGCGCCCCAAGTCAAGCTCATAGAGTGTAAGATTTCGCGTAGAGACGTCTTCCACATAGAGCCCTGGGACTACGAGAGGCTTCATGACCGCTACCACCAGCTGATCTCGAGGGGCTTCAAGCCCATCCCCATAATGGTGGTCAAGTTCCCCCATCGAAGGAAGGTACGGTTTATATTAATGAAAGATGAGTGGATGGACCGTGAGGTGACGTTGAGGGTAGAGTACAGGGAGAAATCTAAGAGGGTGTACGTGGCTATAGCTAGAAGCAGGCGTAAGAAGTACGAGAGGAGGGCTAAGTTCGAGAGGCTTCAAGCTGAGAGGCGCAAGCTAATTGAAGGCTGCTTGGAGGAGGGGGAGGAAGTACAGGTTTAAGAGAGCTCGTGGATAGGTAGTTGGAGGACAAGTTTTGACTGAGGACGCCTTCGAGAAGCTACTAGAGCGCTATAGGAGAGCCATCGAGGAGAGAGGTGGAGAAGCCAGGTTTGAGGATATCGTAGAGTGGGCTCAGCGCGAAGACCTAGGCTCAGCCCTAGTGGCCACGGTGATCCTAAACGAGATGGTTAAGAGGGGGGTCGTGGAGGCCCCGCAGGGGTTTAAGGAGGTAGAGGGGCTAGAGGGGCTAACCGCCCCAGTAGTGGTTAAGCTTAAGGAGGCCGAGAAGCCGGCTAAGCCTGTAGAGACCAAGCCGAGGAAAGTGGAGGAGGCCGTACCGGATAAGGACTTGGAGCTCGCCATATCCTACTTGAACGATTATTGGAGCGTAGGTGAGCTCAGGCTCATCGACGACTTGAAGCTAATGGGGGTCTCAGAGCCTCAGAAAGTCGTCAGGAAGCTTGTAGAGCTTGGTTACGTGGAGAGGTCGCCAAGCGGCGTGATAAACGCGACTGAGAAGCTCCCTAAGGTTAAAAGAGGAGTGTCGCTGGCCCTCTTCACTTAGCCGAGGCAGCTACGGCTACTTTAGCAGGCGCGTAGATAATGGCCCTGGGGCTCTTAGACACCAGCCTGATCACACCTCTAGCCTCGGCGTCGCGAAGCAATATCTTAGCTACGCTCAGCCTAACGTTCAGCTTGGAGGCCACGGTGTACGGGGTCACGTAGCCGTTGTTTAAGGCCTCCTGCTCTATGATTTTAATCTGCTCCTCAGAGGCCGCCACCATCTTGACGCTGCGGTCGCGCTGCTCCTTCTCCTCCCTTTTACGGCGCTCCCTCTCCGCCTTCTCTTTCTCCTTGCGCTCCTTTAGCTTCTGCTGCTTCTCCATCTGTGAGATAGTCTTCTTCTTAGTACCTCCCACTCTACACCACCCTTAACGTAACGCGTAGGCGCACACTTTTAAAGCAAGCGCCTTAACGTAAGAAGAACACGGCTAGCGTCGATACCAACAGTAGCACTATTATCACGATGCCTATGATGGAGATGAAACGGTTCCTCCTAGCCAGCTTCAACACCCCTATATCCCTGCTTAGGCTTAGGGGTTTTAAGGCTCTATCACCCTGACTATGCAGGAGGGTGGTACGTAAGGAGTTAGGTAAACTGAGGGTGACGCTCTATACACCTTAAAGCCCATCCTCCTAAGCCTCTCAGCGTCCACCTCTATTACGATGGGGTGCCCCCTCCACCTAGAGGCGTTTAGCAGGGCGTCCTCGATGGTGGGCGATAGGTGGACCATCCTCCTCTTCATCGGTTTAATGCCCTCCCTGAGTATGAGCTCGTCCCTGGGCTTGACGGTGCCGTGGTATAGGCGGTTTACAGATGCGTCCTCAGGGTAGTCTATATGTACGCTGAGGGAGTGGCCATACCTAGCCCTGATTAGGCCCCCCTTAACCTCGAAGCGCCCCTTAGGGTCGGTCATAGCCACAGCCACGACGTGCTCCTCTTTAAGCCACGGACACCTAACCTTCAACGCCTCCACGAGGCTACGTATCGGGACCCAGCCTCCACGGTTAATCCTTAGGCCGAAGCTCGGGGCTACGTGCCTAAGCACCGCCGACATAAGCCTGCTTAACCTAAGCCTCCGAGCGCCATCGAGGACCTCGAGGCAAGGCGCTCCGCAGTGCATGTCCTCCTCTACGTACACCCCACAGACCTTGCAGCGCTTAACGCTCCGCATCCCTGTGGTGGGGGCCCTAGAACCCGCTTATAACTGAAGCCCTGCTTTTAACCGCTGGGCTTCCTCGCGAGGCTTAATAGGCCGGCAGTCAAGATGAAAGCCCCTAAGGCCATAGCCGCCATGGCGACGACGTAGGGATAAAGCCACTCCGGCTTAAGGAGAATGACTCCCCCAATCGCTATTACGAGGACCCCCAGCATTACCATCAGAGCTGAGGAAAGCGTCCTAGGCAGGTCTATGGTGATGGGCTGAGCTTCAACGCCTCTAGCTTTAATCAACCCCATAAGTAGAAAGCCTACTCCCATGCCTATGGCTCCTCCTACGTCCGGCCTATCGAAGATTAAGCCTATGCCAGCGCCTATGAACATGCAGGCTACGAAGACCGAGCCTGCTAGATGTCTAGCGTCGTGCTCCTTGCCCACGTCAATTGGGGACTCCAACCTTACATTTATTCCTTTTCCTTCAAACTTCACCGCCTCGATGAGGCGAGAAGGCTACGGTTAGAGACATAACCGTGAACAAGGCGCTGAATGGTGCATAGTTGGAGGCGGCAAGTTCCCTTCATGGTGGTGGCCACGGCCGCGGTTAAGGAGTAGCGAGTTTTATAGCGAGGCAGCCTCGGCCTAAGCTAGCCTTGAACGGTAGTAAGCTCGACGAGCTGCTGCGCATGGTTAACCCGAACCGATATGCTGTGACCGAGGATTGGAGAGCTAGAGTCGAGGAGGCGCTGAGTAAGCTTAAGGCTGATAGGATGGCCTTGATCCTCGAGGCCAAGGATAGGTACGAGGAACTTACCTACCGCGAACGTAAGACCGTAGGCTACCTCTTAACCTTGGAGGCCGAGGAGCAGACCAAGGCTAGGGGGCTTTTCGAGGTCGGCGACTTATGCTCTGGCCTAGATTACGCCTTCGTCGAGGCTAGAGGCGTCAAGGTGAGAGGCGACACCGCTAGGCACTTCTGCGGCTTTAAGGCTAAGGATAGCGTGTTCGTGTTTAGGGAGGTAGGTTATGGCTTCCTGTCGCACTCGGTGAACTGCACGGGGGTCGTTGGGCGTGCAGGCCTAAACGCGGGCTTTAAGGCCGTGAACTGCAAGCTCATTATACAAACCCCTTAAATAGAAGAGCTGGGCCCAGCTATGGGGGTTTGAGGCTTGGAGCCCATGCCTAGCAGCTCGGAGAGCTTGCTTAGCTCCGCGCTAAGCCTTTACCGTGAGGCTTTAAGGTGCCTTGAGGAGGGGGTTAGAGAGAACAGCATGATTAAGATGAAGGACGCCGCTACAAGGGCTTGGGAGGCTGTCACGCAGGCCGTCGACGCCTTGATATTCAAGAGATCCTCGCAACTACCTAGGAGCCATTACGAGAGGAGGCGGCTGTTAATGTACATAGAGTCTGAGGATCCCGAACTCTCGAGGCGAGGGCTCTACGAGAGGTTTGTAGCGCGTAGCAGGCTGTTTAAGGGAGAGATGCTCCACGAGGATATCATAGACACCGGCTTGATAAGGTACGAGGTCGAGAAAGCAGGGGAGCTATTGGAGCTAGTTAAGGAGAAGCTTGGCCTATAAAATTAGGAAGGTTAAAGAGAGTTTTACTGCTGTTGCCCTTCCCCTTTAGCTTCTTCAGGTTTACTTTCTTCAGCGGGTTTCTCCTCCTTCTTTTCCTCTTCCTCCTTCTTCTCTAGCTCCTTAAGCTCCTGCTCAAGTTCCTTCTCGATCTCCTCTATCGGTTTGGGTGGAGGCGTGGTCGCTAATGTGTAGCCTATCCATGCCAGTATGCCGAAGACCACGATGATGGCCACGGTGCCTGTCAGCTTCAACACCACTATGTCTATCCATGGGGGCACCAGCCATCCTGGGAAGAACACGAACCATACATACAGTACGATCACGACTATGGATACTAGCACGAGCAATGCTCCAACGACTTGGTCCTTACTCATGGATACCTCCTCAAGACTGCCAGCTTTACCTTTAAGGTTGAACCCCCTAAATTTAAAAATCTTTTTACTCCCCCTCCTTAACAGCCACCCAAGCTGCCCTGCCCATTAAAGGCTCCTTTAAAGGGAGAGCTAGGCCAGCGCGTTTAAGCCTAAGCTCAGCCTCGCTGTTTACATCGTAGAGCTTAAACCACTTCACAGCCAAGCCTATCGAGGTCAGGGCGAGCTTAAGGTCCTCAGCCCTAAACGCGAAGTGTAGATGCCTAGGTGGCTGTTTAGGTGCTACCCCTAGCTGGTAACAGGCCTCTAGGACCAAGGTTAACTTGGGCCTACGCCCTAAGGTCTCACCGGCCTCCTTAGCCACCAGGCGGAGCCTACGCTTAACCTTGGAGGTTAAGCTGTTTAGTTCTAGGCGGAGCCTGCCTTTAGGGTCTGGGTCCACGTACTCGTAGCCCGCCACCACCTTAAAGTAGCGTGAAGCCTCAGCTAAGGCCTCAGGTAGTCTGCCCTGCGACCTAAGCTCATGTAGCACTGAGCCATAGAAGCCGAGGGTTCCTCCGCTTAGAGGTAACTTTAAGGGTAGCTTAAATACGTCGCATACCACCCCGTGGACCTCCACCGATGGATGCTCAAGGCTCCTCTTAGACAGTTCAACCGCCGATTTAACCGCAGCTCGGCTCATGTCTAACAACAGCAACGTTAGGGCTCGGCAGCTTAACACGGCGCTTAGCGAGGGAGAAAGCCCGTAGGCTACCTCGTAAGCTGAGCCGCAGCCACAGTCCACCACTATTAGGGGGTCCTCCAGCCTAGTCAGCTCCTTTAACGCCTTAAGGAGCAGCTCGCGGTATAACCTACGCTTAAGCCTGGCCAGCCTCCTCACGAGACTAGGCTTCAAGGCCCTCCTCCCTAGGCTTATAGAGCGCATCGCCACATAGAGGGTCCTCGGCGAAGTAGTCTCCGTAGGCCGCGTAGGCTCTAACCCTACAACCTCCGCAAAGCTCTACGTAGGCGCAGCGCGCGCATCTACCCTTAACCTTCTCGGCTCTACGTTTAAGGCTTTCAGCTAAAGGCGAGTTTAAGGCCTCCCTTAAGCCCTCGAGGCGCACGTTGCCTAGCTTAGCGCTCCATAGAGGGCACGGGGTTACGTCCCCGTTGTGCTTGATGGCTATCGTGTTCAAAGCCGCCCTACACCCAGGGCTAAGCTCAGGCAGCATCCTACGCGCGGCTTCAACCCCCTCCTTGGCGCCCTTAGCCAGCAGCACTGTGTATTGGGGGGCCTGCACGGTGTAGATGGGCAGTTGGGGGTGAGCTAGCTGTAGGCCATAGAGCTGGAGAAGCCATGTAGCGAACCGTTGAGGAGTCAGCTGAGCCTCCTTAACCCACGATCTCCCCCTACCTATGGGCACGTAATGGAAGACCCTCATCCCGTCCACGCCCAGCCTCCAAGCTAACTCCACTAGCCTAGGAGCCTCAGCCAGGTTGAGCGAGGTGATACATGGGTCTATGAGGACCCTGAGCCCAGCTTCCTTACACGTCTTCACAGCATTCAAGGCAGCCTCGTAGCTACCTTCACCCCTCACCTCCTCGTGAAGCCTCTTGTCAGCCGACTCAAGGCTTACGGAGACCTCCTCTAGGCCTAGCCGCTTAAGCTCAAGAGCCTTGTCTAAGCTTAGAAGCAGGCCGTTGGTGGCCAGCGAGGCCCTTAACCCCAGCCTAGAGGCGTAAGAGACCAGCTCAGGTAAATCGCTACGCAGTAGCGGCTCCCCTCCACTGAAGATGACCTTAGCGCCGCCGAACAGTTTAGCGACCTCCTCCAGCACTCCCATAGCCTCGTCGGTCGTTAGCTCTGAACCTGAGGTAAACTCTGAGGCGTAGCAGTGGCGGCACGCCAAGTTACACCGCGACGTAACGTTAAATATGACCCTGATGGAGGCCATCTTCATCGCTGAGGAGCGAGGCCTATAAAAAGTCTTCGACGCTGCCATGAGCTTCGAGGGGTCAACGACGCTTAAAGGCGCATCGTTCAGCGTCCCTAGGAGCTCCGTAATGGTTTAAGCTGCTCACGACCCAGACTTTTGACGCCTCCCTAAATTGAAAGGAGGATTGATGAGAACGCAGGCTGAAGGAAAAACATCTTTCAATTGATGGAGCTGATGAGAACGGGCGAAAGGGTTCCCTTCTGACCACAAGGCAGGGCGAGGCCCCATTAGGCCTGCCTGAATGAGCCTTGACGACGCCAACGCAGCCAGCCACGTTTACAAGAGGTATTGATGGTGCCGTCCACTTATGGCGACCGTATAAGCTATCTGTAGCTGCGCCTGAAAGCTACCAGTTAATGTGCGGTCTACGTGAGGGGGTTAGGTGAAGAAAGCTTTAACCTTGAACATAGTCTTGCTGGGCCTCGTAAGCCTACTAACTGACGCTAGCACTGAGCTTATGGCGCCCGTGCTCCCCCTCTTCATAGTTTCGCTTGGGGGTGGGGGGCTAGCGCTAGGCCTAATCGGCGGATTAGGCGACGGTGCTTCAAGCCTAATTAGGCTGGCTTCAGGCTACCTATCGGATAAGCTGGGTAGGCGTAAGCCTCTAGTGGCGGCTGGCTACCTGACCTCGTCGGCCTCCAAGCTCCTAATGGCTTTTAGCCCAAGCTGGGTCCACGTACTAGGCCTCAGAGTGGCTGAGAGAGCAGGTAAAGGCATTAGGACGCCTCCCCGCGACGCCTTGATAGCCGAGTCGGCCGTGGAGAGCCAGAGCGGCAGGGCCTTCGGCCTACATAGATCGCTGGACACGGCCGGCGCGGTCGTAGGCTCGCTGGCTGCCTTCCTTCTCGTGAGCGTAGCGGGTCTAGGCTTTAGGGAGGTCATCCTGCTGTCAGGGGTCGTGGCCTTCATAGCGCTCCTCCCCCTCATCCCAGTTAAGGACGTGAGGAGGAAGCCTCTCAAGGAAAAGTTCGCCTCGGCTATGGTGTCCCTGCCGCGTAGGTTTAAGCTGCTCGTACCCGTGACCTCGCTGTTTGCCGCTGGCAACGTGAGCTACATGTTCCTCCTGTTAAGGGCTAGCGGGGCCTTCGTAGGCTGGCTCACGGTGGCTGCGCCCCTGCTCCTTTACATCCTGTTTAACTCGGTGTACGCGGTGCTCTCGTACCCTATGGGGGCGCTGGCTGACAGGGCCGGCAAGGTTAAGGTGTTGGCCTCGGGCTACCTCCTCATGTCGCTGGTCTTCGCCCTTCTCTACCCGTCCCTAAGCCTACCGCTGGTGGTAGCGGCCTTCGTGGTCTACGGCGTCTCCTACGCCATGATTGAAGGCGTCGAGAGAGCCCTTGTGGCCGATGCATGCGGCGAGCTTAAGGGCTCAGGCCTCGGGCTTTACCACGCCTCGGTGGGCGTAGCCGCGATAGCTGGTAACTTAGCGGCCGGGCTGATATGGGACTACGTGGGCCCAGCTTACCTCTTCATCTACGCCTCGTCCTTAACGCTGCTCTCAGCCCTACTACTAGCTGCTTGGGGGGCCTCAAGCTCCTTGAAAGCCCCGGGCAGCTGAGGCTCAAACCTTAGGAAGAGCGGCGTAGGGTACCTGATGACGCCGGCCTTAACCACGGCCTCAACGCCCTCCACGATGTCCTTGAAGTTCTCCAAGGGGGTCGAGAATATTAGGTGGTTGGAGTCGCAGCCCGCGAACACCTTATCGCCTCCACCGGGCGGAGCTAGGGTGGGCTTCCTCGAGAGGTAGGTCCTAACCACGCCGTAGCCGCAGGACGAGTGCTTCCCCGAGTACTTCACCTCCACTGAGTCCCCGTTAGCGTACGAGTAGCCCAGCGATAGTAGCTGGGCCTGCGCAGGGTTACAGAACACCAACACCACGTCGGGCCTCCACGGGGCTTTAGGTAGCGGCGCCGTGGCTACGCCGAGGCAGCTATTAGGCTTAAGTACGCACTGCTCAAAGGCCTCCTTGGAGGCCCTCACCGCCGCGCACATATCCTTGAAGAAGCCCGCCTTTAGGAAGGAGTGGGCGAAGGCTTCAAGCTCCACCTGGCTCCAGCCAAAAACCACTTTAGCCACTGAGCAGGCGCATTCTTCAGCTCTCAGGGCAACCTTCCAGCCGTACCGCCAGGCCATAGCTATGGCCTGGCACACAGCCAGCTTGACCCCCATGGAGCTGGGGGTCTTAAAGCCCTCCACCTCCCCCTCGCTCCTAACCAGCTTGACGGCTACGGGATGGGACTCAAGCTTAACTAGGCTTTCGAGCCTCGACGAAAGATCCTCTAAGCTCAGAGCGTGCACCTCCAAGGTTACTTAGCGAGGCGAGGCGCTTAACACTTGCTAGGTCTTCGAGGACATCACGGGGTCGTAAACCTAATTTGTCGCCGCGCCGCGAGGGTACTAAGCCTTGAACTACGAGGAGATCCTAGCCTACTACTCCAAGCCGCAGGTGAAGGAGGAAATAGCCTCGTACTGTAGGGGTAGGTGGGTCGCGCTGGAGGGTGAAGAGCAGAGGGGCTCGAGGCTCTTCTTAAGGTACTGGAGGCATGGGAAGGAGCCTATCACTATCAGTGAGGCGGGGGACGTCGAGGAGGCCTTGAGGAGGTTTAGGGCGCTTAGGCCTAGGACCATCTACGCCTCGGTGAACGTTTACAGGGAGCTTAAGGCTGCCGAGGACCCCGATAAGCCGGACAACATAGTCTACGCCTCCCCCATATGGGACGTCGACGCCAGCTTAGAGACCTGGGAGCACGCCTTGAAGGCGGCTGAAGCCATAGTCAGCTACCTGGAGAAGGAGGGGGTCTACCGGTCGGTGTTCCTTAAATGGTCGGGCAGAGGCGTCCACGTTCATATACATGAGAGAGCGTTTTCGCCCGCTCTCCTAGCTAAGCGCAACCCGCTCGATGTATCCTTCGCCGTGGTCGAGTATGTGCTCAGGAGGGTTAAGGACGAGCTGGTCAGGGTAGCGGTCAGGGCGCCTATGGCTGAGAGGCCGCTGAGGGTGGAGAACAAGATAGACTTGAAGAGGGTGTTCACGGCCCCCCTATCCCTCCATAGGCAGCTTGACCTATGCTGCGTGTGCTTTAAGCCTAACGACCTGGGGGGCTTCAACCCCGACTGGGCTAAGCCCGAGGCTTACAGGCACGACCCCTCGTGGAGGGACTACGAGGAGGGGGAGGGCGATAAGCTCGCCGAGAAGGCCTTGATCGGGGTGGGCGGGTACGGCGGCTGGCCCGGCCTACCTAGAGTTAAACAGGAGAGGACCGTGGTCCAGGTCGAGCAGCCCTCGCTTGAGGAGGTAGAGGAGGCTCCTCCAGGAAAGCTTGGCAGGTTCCAAGTTATGGGGCTGCTCCAGGCCGCCCGGTACTACCTGATTACCGGGGACCTCGAGAAGGCTAAGTCCTTCGGGCTAAACCGGGCGGTGTTCTACGCCTGGGCCAAGCGCTACGCTAAGGACCGGCTAATACACGCCAGGAGGCCCACGGCCTACCACGGCGAGAAGAAGGTAGTACAGCTAGGGGATGAGGGGGCCTACGTCTCGCCTAGAGGCTGGTTCGCTATAGGCGACGCAGAGCAGAAGCCGAGCGACTACGACCGGCAAATAGCTAGGAGGATCAACGCGGTCGTCCCCTACGAGGAGGCCTGGAAGGCTGCCCTGGATTACCTTAAGAGCTTCCCAAGGTCCGTGTTGCTAGACCAACAGCGCTTCTACAACGAGGTGTATAAGCCCGTGAGGGACGACTTCATGTCGGTGATCAAGAAGGCCCGTAAAGCGGGGCAACAGACTACGCTCGACGAGCTCTTTAAATAAAAAAAAGGTTAGGAGTGGAGGCCCGTCAAGGTTTCATCTAGGAGGCTCTGAGGAGGCCTACGTGTAGCTAGGCTGACTGTTATCATGGCCACCCAGCTGGCTATGAAGCCCGGCAGCACGAAGTAGTAGGGCATATCGAACAGCTTTAAGGTCCAACCTAGCCCCACTGGAGGCTTACCGCTTACGTAGCCCGCCGCGATCGTCACGGTCAGCCCCGCGACCATGCTGGCCACGCAGCCCTCCCTAGTAGCCCTACGCCAGTAGAGCCCGCATAGCAGAGGCACAAACCACGTGTTACATATCAGGCTCAGCGATAGCCATATCAGCCAGGCTATGAGCGGCGGCGGGCTCAGGGCCACGATGAAGGTGAGGAGGGCGGCCGCCACCACAACCACCTTAGACACCAGTGTTACGCTGCGCTCAGAGGCCTGAGGCCTAAGGAGGTTCTTGTAGACGTCATAGCCCACGTTGGCCCCTATAGTTAACATCAGCCTGTCGGTGGTGGACATCACCGCCGCCAGCACCACGACGAGGAACAGGCTGAAGAGATGCTCGGGTAAGAGGGCCTTAGCTAGCGTCGGCAGGGCCATGTCGTACCACTTGCCTCCAAGCGGGTGTGGGATGAGTTCTATGAGGCCCTCATACTCAGCGACCCTAGCCGCTAGGCCCATGAGCGAGGCGCCCATGATAACAGCGACGCCGAGGAGATAGCAGGTAAGAGGCCCCCACCTTATACAGCCCTCACGCCTTATCGACAACACGTTGTTCACTATATGAGGAGCCACCGACAGCCCTAGGGTTACAGCCAGGCCGAACAACGTCAAGTTAAACAGCGGGCTGATTAACGGCATGTGGTGGGGCCCCCAAGGCTCAGTCAAGTACTGGTGGAAGGGACCCTCCGATACAGCGGCCGCCTTCAGGTTTAGGGCGGTGAAGCCTCCAAGGGCGTTCACCACGTAGGGCGCCAGTAGCAGGGTGCCTCCTATCATCAGGGCGGCCTGAATCAAGGTGGTCCAGGCCACCGATAGCATCCCCCCAGCCACTACGTAGACGGCCACGACCAGCATGGCTAGGAGGCAGCCCTGCCAGTACTCCCAGCCGAAGACCACCTTGGACACTATGCCTATGGCCACGTACTGGCCGACGAGGTATATCGTGCACACCAGCGCAGACACAGCCCCTGAAAGACCCCTCACAAGCTTCTCGTCGTAGTACCTCAGCGAGAGGTAGTCCTGGAGGGTTAACAGCCCCTTAACCCTAGACAGCCTGACTAGCTTAGGGGCGTAGAGCAGCGTGGCTAAGGCTATGGCTAGGGAGGGGCCGAGGACCCTCTCCCAGATGTTAGCATAGCCCGTCAGGTAGCTTAGCCCAGCCACCCCTATACACGTCATGCCGCTGAACACTGAGCCTACCATTAACAGCACGTACGCGGCGAAGCCCAGCCTATTAGACGCGGCTATGAAGTCTGACAGCCCCTTGACTCTCCTAGACGCCAGGAGGCCTACGGCGGCTATAGCAACCATGTAGGCTGCGAAGGCTACGTAGCGTATCATCGCCCCTCATCACCCCTATAGAGCAGGGCCCATAGAAGCAGCAGCAACGTTACCGTCAGTGGGACCCCCACGAGAACCAGCGCGGTCTTAAGAGGTAGGCCTAGAACGCTTATCGTCGGCAGGAAGGCGCTATTCGAGGTAAACTCGACTCCTCCTAGACCTCACCTTTAACCTCCTCCGAGGAGGGGGAGGCACTCCAGGGACCTCTATTAAAACCTTTCTAATATTGAGAACTAGAGGGCCTCAGAGCTTAAGGCCGGGCTATATAGCCTTGTAGAGAATAGAACACCGCTATATAGCCTGAAGGAGCTACTAATGTGGCCGGGGAAACGTGTTTTTCTTAGCGAGGGCTAAGTTAAGCAGAAGAGGCATGCCCCTATACGTGATGTCGACCAAGCTACCGGCGACGGGCTTGAGACCATTAAGGAGAGGCCTAGCGAATCTTGGAGGTTAACAAGGAGGTCGAGGAAATGGGGTAAAGGTGCTAGCTAAGTACCTCCTGCTTGGGCCCTACGACTCCGTGAACGTCATAGAGGCCTGGACAACGAGGCCGTGGCCAAGGTGGCCACAGAGCTGGGAGCTCGAGGAACCATCCAGACCCTAACTATGCCGGCTATACGAGTCGAGAAGCTAACAGAGACCCTAAGGGGGTCGAAGTAAGCCCCTCACACCTATTTCTCACGGTTTAAGTGGCCGCTCCTAGCCTTGATATCCTCTCTCAGTCTACCGAAGCCCATCAACGCGAGAACGGCCCTCATGTCCTTGATGCTCACCAGCGCCCTAGCTTGCTCCTTAACCACCTGTTTAGGGTTGAAGCCTATCCCCAGCCCCACGTTCCTTATAACTAGGAGGTCGTTGGCGCCGTCGCCTATAGCCACGCACTCCTCGAGCTTGATCCCGTGGCTCTCAGCTACCTCCTTTAAGACCTTGAGCTTGTCCTCGGGGCTCATGACTCTGCCCTCCACCTCGCCGGTGAGTACACCGTCCTTAACCACGAGGTGGTTGGCGAACACGTAGTCGAAGCCTAGGCGCCTCCCAATCTCCTCAGCCACCACGTCGAAACCGCCCGTGAGCAGGACTGTGATGAAGCCCGCCGCTTTCAACGTCGATATCATCTCCTGGGCCCCTGGAACTACCCTGATCCTATCCACCACCTTCATTACGCGCTCCACGGGAAGGCCCTTAAGCAGGGCCACCCTCATTCTAAGCGCCTCCTCGAAGCTTAGCTCTCCCTCCATAGCCCTCCTCGTAATCTCCTTGACCTGATCCTCCACCCCCGCCTCCTTGGCTAGCTCGTCGATCACCTCCCCGTCTATCAAGGTGCCGTCGGCGTCGAAGGCCACTAGCTTGCGCTCCTTGAGAAAGCCGTCCTCGGTCTCTATGGCTACGCCTACTCCTATCTCGTTGCCAGCCTCCTTTAACGAGTCCTCTACCACCTTGAAGGGCACCTTCACCCCGCCTAGGTCGACGAGGAGGACCATGACGAAGAGGCTGTGGAGCGTGGAAGCCCTGGCTTTAATTATGTTGGCCCCCAGCGAGGCTAGGGCCCTAGTTATACCAGCGACTATACCGGGCCTATCGTAGCCAGCCACGGTAACCACTATCCTCACTGCATCCACCCCTGCTCCTGAGGGTCGTAGACCTCCACCTTCAACCCAAGCTCCTCCCCGCGCTTAACCACGTGGCTCCTCAGCTCATCGAGGCTGGTGGAGCCCTCAAGGCTCACCAGCATGTTCATCACGAAGACCCCCCTCATCACCACCTCGTCTAGGTCCTCTATGTTGCCCCCTACCTCAGCCACCGCTGTCGTCAACCCAGCTATGAGGCCCGGCCTATCACGTCCTAGGGCTGTGATCAGCGCGTATCTTTTACCGTCCATCGTCAGCCTAGCGACTACGCCTAGGAGGTTTATCAAGCTTTAGCCGCCAGCGCCTTAAGGAAACGCCCAATGAGGCAAGGTTAAGGTACTGATGCTACAGCGTAGAGAGCTGGAGGCCGAGCTTAATGGACGACTTAACGCTTGCCGCCTCAGCGCCATCTTAACCTTGAAGGCTGGCTCGACCCCACTAGCCTTAATGCCCCGCTCAGGCTTTTACTTGACCTACCCCTCATTCTAGGAGGCGAGGAAGCTGATTAAGCGATGGTTTAAGCCTCGAAGACCAGGCTTGGCAGACTGTCCTCGCTAGGCCTCATTGAGGTCTCCACTCCTCACCTCTCGGCTTGGCCCATACATTCATCGGCCCGCTGAGGTATGCGCGCTCGCTCACTAAAACGCTTTCTCCGTGAGAAAAAAGAGGGGTTATACGCCGTGCTATAGCAGTCGCTCCACGATCTTTGAGGCTAAGGCCCCTGCCGCCAAGGCCATGCTCGACAGCACGAAGAGACTGGTGGCAGCCTTCATGAGGATCGATGCTCCAAGACCCCAAGACACGTATATCATGAGCGCGCTTAGGGCCCACGTCAGCGCTAGGGGCTTAAGCTGGCTCAACCTTAAGGACCAACCCCTCAACCTTCTAAGCACGCCGAGCAGTACGATAGCGGGCGGAGCGAAGTACGCTACGCCTATGAGGACGCTAGCGACCAGCCCAGCTGCAACTATGGCCACCTCCTCATTGAAGCTGAGGGCCGTGTAGGTTAGCGTGGCTAAGTGGAGGATTCCGAGCAGCGGGTATAGCGCAGCCCTCATAAAGGCCTTGGCCGCCTCGTTCCCCTCTATAAACCTGGCTGCGGGCGGGCTCCATGAATAGTACCAAGCATGGAACACCTCCATGAACTCCCTACCCGCGAAGGTCCGGTAGACCACATCCTCCCTGAACTCTCTTAGAAACTGGACCTCAGCAGCTGCCTCTGAGCCGTAAGTGGCCGTAGCTATTATACACTTGGGCAGGAAACCTCCCCCTTCCTCCTCGACCTTTATGCTGTCAATTATCTTGAAGACCTCGTCCTCGACCTCGTCTTCGTACACCGAGGCCACCACTATGTAGTCAGGGCCCTTCACCATGGTCACCACCAGGAGGTATACGCCTTCAACCGGCGTTTCCTCCAACGCGTAGCCAGCGGTCGTCCCAGCTATTGACATGGTGCCCACCTCGTCTATATCGCCCACTATCGGGTAGATACCCATGTCCTCCTCTACGCTGTCAGCTATGTCCAGCATCATGTCAACGGCCTCATTTATCAGCCAGTTTGAGGTTATCCTAACACCGCTAGGTACAGCCTCGTACTGTATAGCTACGAGATCTGCAGCCTCGGTCTCGTACATAATTGCGCCAGCGTCGCCGTACCTCCCCTCAGCCTCCCCATAGGAGGTCTTCTCCGACAACGTCCACCCTGAGGGTAAGTAAGTGACCTCAGGCTCAACCACCTTCGGTGAAGCAGCGGCAGAAGCCACCAAGCCTAGTAGGATGGTAAACACTAGCAACATCGCAAGTATCTTTGATCCATGCTCCATGGAGCTACGTCTCGTAGCCCATCCTTTATATATATTTCGCCTAACGATGTAGGCCTCGAGCCTCCTTGAAGCACCCTGCGTGAGCCTGTTTAAAAGAGTTAATGGAAGACTGGGGCTGCGATGTCTCCCATGGCCATCTGGAGAGCGAGAATGGCGTGGCGAACACCTTAAGCCTATCCACGACCACTGCCCAGGCCTATGAAGATATAAGCCCCGCCTCGGCCTTAAATCGACAGCTAAGCATGGAGAAGTCACGCAGGGTCAAGTTAAGGGTGCTAGGTAAGAGAGATAGCTACCTGAAGTATACGTTGACTAGGTGGTTGGAGGAGGTTAAGGATCTGCTCAAGGAGGACCTAGGCGTCGAGGTTGAGGTCGTGGAGAAGGACGGGGACTTCGAGGCCCCCGTCCTATGCGTAGGCGACGAGGTGATCTTAGTGGGGCTGCCTGGAGAGGAGGGCTACCTGCTCGAGGCCTTAAGGAGAGCTTTAAGGGAGTTAGGGCTTACGAGGCGTGACGATAGCTGATGAGGCCCCAAGTGAAGAAGCCTCCATGCTGCTCCAAGCAGCCACGGCCGTGGAGGCCAGCGGGGGCATACATTGAAGATCGGGCCCGGAATTTTTAATAAGTATGGCACCACGTAGTGGGAGGGCGTGAGGAAGTTCTTGAAGCCGACCTCAGAGGCCTCTGCGTGTGTAATGGTGAAGTAGAGTTAAGAGAACATGATCGATAAGCCATACGCTGTTGAGCCAACGGAGCTGTTCGAAGCATTAGAGTCGTCCCCTCGAGGGCTCACTCAGGAAGAAGCTGAAAGGAGGCTTCAAGTCTACGGTAGGAACATCCTAGAGGAGGAGAGAATAAGTAAGTGGAGGCTTTTTCTAAGGCAGTTTGGGAGCGTTCTAATCTACATACTTCTGATCGCCGCTGCGATCTCAATAGTGATCGGCAAGGTCAAGGACTTCGTCATAATCATACTCTTGGTGGTTGCAAACAGCTTTCTGGGTTATTGGCAGGAGTTGAAGGCTGAGAGCTCGATAAGGGCCTTAAAGAAGCTCACGGAGAGCAGGGTGAAGGTTGTAAGGAATGGCGACCTCGTGGAGGTCCCATCGTCAGAGCTCGTCCCTGGGGATGTGGTAGCGCTATCTGAAGGCGACCTCGTTACAGCCGACATAAGGCTCTTCGACAGCTCGGGGCTGATGATAGATGAGTCGTCGATAACTGGCGAATCCATGCCGGTGGCGAAGGACCACTCTCTACTTCTCCCCGCTGACGCCATGCCCTATGAGCTTAAGAACATGGCTTTGACCGGGACCACGGTCGTTAAGGGATTAGGAAGAGGCATAGTCGTTAGGACAGGCAAATCCACGTATTTAGCGTCGATAGCGGAGAAGGTCAAAGAAAAGCCTCCTGAGAGCCCTCTGACCAAGGCTATGAAGTTCTTCGTCAGAAGGTACCTGGTGCTCCTCATAGCGCTCCTCTCAATGGTGGGCGTGGTTGGATATCTTCAAGCGAGGGGGGCCATAGAGATAGCGTACTTCCTAATAGCCCAGTTGGTCTCAGCCGTCCCTGAAGGGCTGCCAATAGTTGTAACGCTGGTTCTAGTAGTGGGTGCCATGGCTCTAAGCAGGAGAAAGACTTTAACGAGGCACCTGTCCGCGGTCGAGACGTTAGGTAGTGCCACGGTGGTAGCGTCAGATAAGACGGGAACCATAACTGAAGGCAAGCTGATCGTTAAGAAGGTCTACGCGCTGGATCACGAGAGGCTTAAGCTGATAGCGGCGCTCTGCAACGACTCAGAGAACAATATCGGGGACCCTATCGATGTAGCCTTGGCGAAGTGGGTTGGAGAAGGCTACGAGGAGCTTAGAGCCTCACATCCTAGGATTAGGGAGTACCCCTTCAATGTAAAGCTTAGGTTTATGGCGACGGTAAACAACGTTGACGGCAGGCCGATGCTTTTCATTAAGGGGGCCTACGAAGCGCTGGCGCCCATGGCCAAGAACGTCGATCTTAAGGGGCTCGAAGAGGCGCTGACCTCGATGGCCGAGGACGGCCTCAGAGTCCTAGCTTTAGGCATGGGCGAGTGGAGCGGCGACAACGTAGGCGGCTGGAGGATAGAGATCGTAGGGCTAGTGGGCTTCCTCGACCCGCCAAAAGAAGGCGTCAAGGAGGCGGTGCTAATGGCTAAGAAGGCGGGGATAAGGGTCATAATGATAACTGGAGACTACCCGTTAACGGCGAAGGCAGTAGCTAGGGAGGTCGGTATATGGAGTGAAGGGGACCTAGTGCTCACGGGGAGGGACGTAGAATCCATGAACGACGACGAGCTGTACGAGGCGTTGAAGAGGGCAACAGTGTTGGCCAGGATATTACCTGAACATAAATACCGGGTCGTCAAGGTGCTACAGGAGAAAGGCGAGATAGTAGCCGTTAGCGGTGACGGCGTAAACGACGTCCCAGCGCTGAGAGCAGCGGACCTCAGCATAGCGATGGGTTCAGGGAGCGAGGCGGCTAAGAGCGTAGCTAAAATGGTGTTACTCGACAACAACCTCAAGGTTATAGTGGACGCGATTAAGAATGGGAGGGTCATAGCGGACAACATCAGGAAAGTCATCTACTACCTGGTGTCGACCGGTGTAGGAGAGCTGACGCTAATATCATCAGCGATACTGGCAGGCCTACCGCTACCGCTACATCCAACACAGATCTTGTGGATCAACCTGGTCACCGACGGCGTTCAAGACAAGACCTTTCCCTTTGCGAGGGAGGAAGGCAAGGTTATGGAGAGGCCTCCCAAGAGGCCTGAGAAACAGTTCTTCGACTTAACCCAGATAGCTAGGATACTGCTGTTCGGGCTGGTAATGGGCTTCGTGTGCTTCGCCCTCTTCAACTACCTATTAGGGCTGTACGACGTTGAGATGGCGATATCGATAGTCTTCACCGCGGTCGTCGTATCGCAGTGGTTTAACGGCCTCCAAGCCCAGAAGGAAAAGGAGCCCTTCTTCAGGAACATCAAGAGGAGCTTAACGATAAACCCCTACATATTCATAGGCATAGGCGCCGGCTTAGCCCTACAAATGATAGCGGTATACTTAGTGCCGGACTGGTTCCACGCAATGCCCCTGCCGATTAAAGGCTGGGGCTACGTCTTAGCGGCGTCGATAGCGGGCTTCATAGCCGTTGAGGCCAGAAAATGGAGTGAATACTTGGTGGAGAGGCTTAGGAGAAGACGGCGAGCTGATTGACATGCCTCGACGCGTAGGCTCCATCCTTAGAACTCCAGTAATGAAAAACGCCCGCGCAATAAGGCCCTCAGCTAGAGCTCGCGGTGGAGGAAAGCTAAAGTTTGAGAAAGCACCACTTGGCAGAGAGTTAGCATGGAGGGTAGGGTGCTATCAGGGGTCCACTTCTGGGAGGGCAATATAGCCTGCGCTGAGGGGGCCCTAGCTGCTGGCTGCAATTTCTTCGCGGGCTACCCTATAACGCCGCAGAGGGAGATCATGGAGAGAATGGCCCTGAGGATGCCTAAGCTTGGAGGAGTCTTCATACAGGCTGAGGACGAGATAGCCGCTATAAACGCGGTGGTAGGGGCGTCCTGGGCTGGGGCTAAAGCCATGACGGCGACCAGCGGGCCGGGCTTCAGCTTAATGCAGGAGGGGATAGGCTACATGGTTATGACCGAGACCCCCGGCGTCATAGTAGACGTGCAGCGCCTAGGCCCAGCCACGGGGCAGGCCACTAAGTGCGGCCAGGGAGACGTCATGCAGGCTAGGTGGGGTAGACACGGCGACCAAGCCGTGATAGCGCTCTGCCCAAACTCAGCCCAGGAGATGTTCGACCTAACCGTGGAGGCCTTCAACCTCTCCGAGCAGTTTAGGGTGCCCGTGATATTGCTAGCCGACGAGGTAGTGGCCCACCTACGTGAGCGCGTAGAGGTACCCCCTGAGGACAGGCTCTTCGTAGTGAATAGGCGTAGGCCCTACACCCCAGACGAGCCCCCCTTCGGCTCAGTTAGGCCTTCAGGGGTCCCAGCTATGCCTAGGCTGGGCGACGGCTTCAACCTCCTCGTCACAGGCTCCACCCACGACGAGTGGGGCTACAGGCATACCTCAACGCCCCTAGTCCACAGCAAGCTGGTGCGTAGGCTAGTCAGGAAGGTGATGGACAACGCCGACTACATAGTTAAGGTGGAGGTGCAGGGCCTCGAGGAGGCCGAGGTAGGAGTGGTCTCCTACGGCTGCACGTCGAGGAGCGTCTACGAGGCCGCGAGGATGGCTGAGGCTAGGGGGGTTAAGGTGGGCCACGTGAGGCTTAAGACCATATGGCCCTTCCCAGAGAAGGCTGTAAGGGAGCTCTCTGAGAGGGTCAACGTGATAGTGGTGCCCGAGCTCAACCTAGGCCAGGTGGCCTTGGAGGTTAGGAGGGTCTCGCGGGAGTCGTGTAGGGTGGTGCAGCTCAATAAGGTGGGCGGCGGCAGGCCTATAACGCCGAGGGAGGTGCTCAACGCTTTAACGGCGTGGGCCCGCAGGTAGGTGCGAGCATGGCTAGACACTTCGCCTTAAAGTACCTGCGCGAGGAGGTCCTACCCACCCCTTTCTGCCCAGGCTGCGGATGCGGCATAGTGGCCAACTGCTTCTTCAAGGCGGTGGAGGAGCTGGGCTACGAGGACCTAAGGGACTTCATTTTCTGCAGCGGGATAGGCTGCTCCTCCTGGATACCCTCCCCTCACTTCAAGGCGGACACCATACACACGCTCCACGGCAGGAGCATACCCGTGGCGATGGGCGTAAAGCTCGTCAGGCCCGAGAAGAAGGTGGTAGTCTTCGGCGGCGACGGCGACCTGGCAGGTATAGGCCTAGGCCACTTAATCCACGCAGCTAGGAGGAACCTGGAGCTCGTCGTCATCATGGTGAACAACATGATCTACGGGATGACCGGCGGACAAACTGCGCCGACCACTCCTCAAGGATCCTACACGAGCACCACTCCCTACGGGAACCCCGAGCCCAGCATGGACGTGGCCAGGGTGGTCGCTGACGCCGGCGCCAACTACTCAGCTAGGTGGACGGTGGCGCACGCCCTGAAGCTCAAGGACTCCATTAAGAGGGCGCTGACCAAGAAGGGGTTCGCCTACGTCGAGGCTGTGTCACAGTGCCCCACTCACTACGGTAGGCGCAACCGCATGGCTAAGCCGGGGGAGATGATGAGGTGGATGCTAGCCAACAGCGTCCCCCTCGAGAAGGCGGGCGAAGAGCCAGGGAAGATACCGGTGGGCGTCTACGTGGACAGAGATAGTCCCGGCTTCGTGGAGTCCTACTGGGCCATGGTGGAGAGGGTCAGGGGGATGGTAAGTTGAGGATCGAGGTAGGCCTAGCTGGGGTAGGTGGACAGGGAGTCCTAGTAGCGGGGTCGATCATAGGTAAGGCGGCGGTGCTCGACGGGCTCTACGCGGCCCAGAGCGTAAGCTATGGAGCTGAGGTAAGGGGGACATTAAGCCTCAGCGAAGTAGTCGTCTCAGACACCCCAATACTTTACCCGTTCTCGTCTAGGCTTGACGCCCTAGCCCTCATGAGCGTGAGGGCGGCTAAGGCTACGAGGAGGCTTAAGCGTGGAGGGGTGTTGGTGGCCGACGAGGAGGCCTTCGACCTCAGCTACGCGGAGAGCTACAAGGTCCTAAGCGTCCCAGCCTTTAAGCTGGCTAGGGAGAAGCTCGGTAGACCTCTACTAGGCAACCTCGTCCTGGTAGGAGCGCTGGCCAAGGAGTTAGGGCTGCCAAGCTTAAAGAGCCTTGAGAGGGCGGTGGTCGAAGAGCTACCTGAGGCCCGAGCTAGGGTTGGTAGGGAGGCTGCGGTGGAGGCTTTAAGGCTAGGCTGGGGCTTTAGCCCGCCCGATAAAAAGAAGAAGGGGTCTTAGGTTAGGCCCCTGAAGGTATTCGCTGCAGCGCTACGCCTGAGGTCAAGTCTATGATGGCGCCGCTATAACCCCAGATAAAGGCATTTAGGCCGAAGGCCTCGGCGAACTCGTCCTCCATGATTAGGACGTTGTGGCAGAACAGCCTAACCACGTCGCCCTCCCTAAACTCATCGGCCACCTCGCTCCAGGCCACTTCTCCGCCTCCAGCTTTAAGCCACCTGCCCTCAGTGATCGCCAGCGCCCTACGCCCGTCCCTCTCCACCACCAGGTAGTTGCCCCCTACGTGAACCACCTCGCCCCTAACGCCCATGTACAGCCTGGTGTGGACGCGCCTCTCAGCGCAGCGCCTTATTAAGGCTGGGCTCAACAGCGCGACGTCGCCCTGCTTAAGTCCTAGTAGCAGCTGCTCGTCGCCCTCACCCACAGAGGCCACGGCTACCGTGGCTGGGCCCTCCTCCACGAGGCCCTTAACCTCGGCCCAAGGGCCCCTCTCAACGCGCTCCTCGGTTACAGCTATCCAGCCCCCCTTAACCAGGAGCCTTAGAGCCTCGCCGCCCTTAACGACGGTCACCGCCTGGTCGTCCACCGACACCACCCTAACCTCCATGAACTCGACGCTGGGCAGGTTATGGCCCTGAGCCAGCTGCCTGGAGCCGCCGTGGACGAGCGGAGCCACCACGGCGGGGGACATTAACGCCAGCAGCAGGATGAAGCTGGCCGTTAAGCCTCCCTTCAACACCTCCACCAACCTCCTCGCCTAGGCTGGGGCCCCAGGGCTTGTTAAATAGCTTAGGCATGAAGAGTCTAGACCACTCGTCCACAACCCCAATAGAGGAGCTGGGGGCACAGAGCCCGATGCGCGTGCTACTGTTCCTGGGCGCGGACGTGTTAATGGAGGCCGCCTGCTCGATAGTCAGCTTCCTGGTGGCCTACTACGCCTTCAGGGCCTATAGGTTCCTGGGCGAGGGGTTCTTCAAGCTCCTGTACCTCGGCTTCCTAGCCCTAGGCTCAGCCATGCTCTTCAGGGCGTCCTCGATACCCGTACTGGTTAAGCTGGCGCCTCCGCTAGCCGTCCAGGCGATTAAGGCGGCCTCGTGGATAGTCGAGGGCGTGAGGGCCTTAAGCTACGCCCTATTCATAGCCGCCTACGTTAAGAGGCCTGAAGGGAGAGGGGAGAGGGCTTTAGCCGCCCTCCTGCTGCTCATCGTCCCCACCATCGAGCTCCTCTGCGTGTTCATGCTCATATACCTGGTGGCCCACCTATCCATGCTCCTCGCGTCGTCGAGGAACCTCGACCTAGCCCTGGTGCTCCTAGGCTTCGCCTGCCTCCTAGCAGGCCACGTGCTGTTCCTAGCCTCCGCGGCTGCGCCCGCCCTCTACCTAGCCGGCCACCTGGCCCAGCTAGTCGGCTCGGCTATGTTCCTAGCCATGCTGGTCAGGGTGGCGAGGACGAGATGAAGAGGTATAGGTCGAGGCTAAGAATAGTAGCCGACATACTCTCCATCATCGCCTCCGAGGGCAGGGCGGGCCCCACCAGGATAATGTACGGGGCCAACCTCTCGCATGAGCGGCTGGTCAAGTACCTTAAAAGGCTCGAGGAGCTAGGCCTCATCAAGAGCCTTAAAATAGGGGACCGTACAGCCTACGAGCTCACCGAGAAAGGCCTAGACTTCCTAGCTGAGTTTAGGAGGATCGAGGCGTTCAGCGAGGCCTTCGGCGTCGAGATATAGGCCCTAGGAAGGTTTAAAGCAAGCAGACTAAGGTATTAGAGCCGCTTTAAGCCACGTCGACGCGGCGCTCGGTGGGAGCTTGGCCAGGATAACCATCGACGACAGGCTGTGTAAGCGCTGCGGGATCTGCGTCGAGTTCTGCCCTAGTAAAGCGCTCCAGCCCCCGGAGGTCGAGGGAGAGCCCCCTAAAACCGTGGATGAGAGGTGCCTTAAATGTAGGCTATGCGAGCTCCTATGCCCAGACTTCGCCATAGCCATAGAGGACTAAGGGACACAGGGAACGGCAACGTAATAAGGGGGAGGCCGCGTCTAACGTGCCGTGTAAGGCTTGAAGCTACCCGATGAGTGGGTGGAGAAGGCGGACTTCCTAATCAAGGACGCAGAGCGACACCTAGAGGAGGGCGTATACTGGATCACGTGCTTCGAGGCTCAACAAGCCGCCGAGCTCTACTTAAAAGCCTTACACTTAGCCTTAACCGAGCTACACCCACGATTTAGTCGAGCTCCTAGAAGCGTTCAGGGACCTAGGCTTAGAGCCTCCGCAAGACCTATACCTCTACGCCGACGCCCTCACCCCCCACTACACCATGTCGAGGTACCCGGGCAGGAAGCCCTTAACCTATAACAGAGGCCTAGCTGAGAGGTGTATCAGGTATGCGAGGAGGATCATCGAGTGGGTTAAGGAGCAAGCTTCTAAGGTCGAGCACCAACAAGGTTAAGGCGAGGCCCAAGCTCCTACAGGAGTTCGTGGAGAGGATCTCAGAGAGACACCCCGACTCGACGGTGATACTCTTTGGCTCCAGGGCCCTTGGACGACACCTCCCCTACAGCGACTACGACGTAGCTGTCGTGTTAAGGGAGGTAGACGACAGGTTCACAGCCATAGAGGAGCTTAGGAGGCTGAAGCCTAGAGGCCTACCTCTCGACCTAGTCGTGTTCCAAGTAGACGAGCTTTCAGACCCCCTCACCTCGAAGATGCTTGAAGGATGTAAGGTGCTCTACGACGGGCTTAAAGCCCTCCAAGGAAACTCACGCCAGCCCCACTTTAGCCCTAAGGAGGCTAAGACCGCCCTAAACTAAATAGCCCTGCAGGACGCTAGCCTCTAAGTGATGATTGAGCGCTACGACTTCGGGTTGATCGTGGTGAAGGGTAGAAGGTACTCCTCGGACGTATTGATCTTCCCCGACAGGGTCAAGGATGGATGGTGGCGTAGAGAGAGCCACGCAGTGCACGTAGAGGACCTCGAGGAGGTCGTAGCCGAGAAGCCCGAGGTCCTCGTCATAGGGACCGGGTACTACGGCCTAGTCAAGGTACCCGACGAGGTTAAACGCTACCTAGCCGAGAAGGGCATAGAGCTCATAGCCCAGCCTACCAAGGAGGCTTGCTCCACGTTCAATAAGCTGCTGGGCGAAGGCAGAAAGGTGATTGCAGCGCTACATTTAACCTGCTAGCGCTGAGCAGCGCTAAGAAGCCTCCTAAGCCTCTCAGCCAGCCTCTCATACTCCTCCACGCCCCTCCCAGTCAGCTTGACGACGGTCCTAGGCCCCCTAAGGGTCAAGGCCTTCCTAACCTCCACGTAACCCTTCTCCCTAAGCCTCCTAACGTGGCTGTCTAGGTCCCCCCACGTCAACCCTAAGGACTTAACCAGGTCCCCCATGGTCCTAGGCCCCAGGACGTAGAGCAGCGTAGCTATCAGGAAGCGCTTAGGGTTCATAAGCTCAGGGTCAAGCTCCTCCACCAAGGAGCCTTCCATGAAAGACACCTTCACCTAAACAGCCTAGCAGCCTTAAGCAGCGCGTAGACGCCGGCGGTGAAGTAGGACGTTAACATCAACCCTAGGGCTAAGAGCCAGGAGGACGTAGCCCCCATAGCCACGTAGCTCCACTCCACCAACACGTAGCTGGGAAGGATTAAAGCCGCGGAGAACAGGAAGGGCTTAGCCACCATCGATCCCCTAGACACCCAAGGCCTCTCCAACGTTAAGTGGGCTAGCAGCATAGCTAAGCCTAAGGCCAAGTACCACCCGTTGACGAAGAGAGACGGATACCAGCAAGCCACAGCGTACACAGCTATAAACGGGAGGATGAAGGAGGCGGCCCACCTTAAACCCTCACGGCTAAGCTCCTCCTTAACCCCACGCCTAGGCTCAACCCCCTCCAACACCGCCACGCAGAGGACCACTACAGCCGCCATGCCAGCCGCCCAGTAGCTGTACTCAACCCCCTTCAAGCCCAGGGAGACGCCTATAAGCCAATAGGCGGCTATAGCCATACCGAAGACGAAGAAGTTCACCGCCGAATATGTAGTCCAAAGATACCTACGAAGCCTCTCAGC
>CAZVDL010000005.1:0-68621 GCA_964626365.1 uncultured Nitrososphaerota archaeon | reverse complement strand
TCAACCCCATGCTAGCCTTTGAGGGAGGCGGCATAGACCTAGTCAGCGTGGAGGGAGGCAAGGTCAAAGTTAAGCTCAGCGGTGCCTGCGCCATGTGCCCCATGAGGCAGTTTACGGTTAAGCAGTTCGTTGAGACCATACTGAAGAGAGAGGTCCCAGACGTAGAGTCTGTGGAGACCGCTTAGCTGCTTTACTTAAGCGTCCCCTTAACGCTCGCCGCCCCCTTAACCCTAGGGTCTACTGAGACCGCCTGTCTAAGGGCGAGGGCTAGCGCTTTAAAGCAGGCCTCGACCTTATGATGGTCGTCCCTGCCATATATCACCTTCAAGTGTAAGTTTAGCCTGCCAGCGTCAGCCAGCGACCTGAAGAAGTGAGCTAGGTCGCTTGCCTTAGCGTCCTCGACGCTGGGCCCTCGAAGCTTAAGGTCTACCACTGCGTAGCTCCTCCCGCTTAAGTCTACAACAGCCCTTGCGAGGGCGTCGTCCATGGGGACGTAGGCGAAGCCAAACCTAGTGATCCCCTCCCTAGCCCCCAGGGCCTCATCTATGGCTTTGCCTAACGTCAGAGCTACGTCCTCGACCACGTGGTGCTCTAAGTCACCTTCGGCCTCGATCCTCAGGTCGATCAGCGAGTGTTTAGCTAAGGTCTCCAGCATATGCTTCAGGAAGAGGGGTTTAACGGAGACCTCGAAGAGGCCTTCGCCGTCCAGGTTTACCTCCACCTCAACCTTCGTCTCCCTGGTCTCCCTTCTAACCTTGGCTCTACGCAGCCTCCACCACCTCCCTTAACGCCTCCACCAGCCTCTCGTTTACCTCCTTAGGCCCAACGGTTATACGTAGGCAATTCTCGAGGAGAGGGAGCTTCCCTCTATCCCTAACCAAGAAACCTTTGCTTAACAACTTAGCGTAGACCTTGCTCGACGTTAAGCCCTGCTTAACCACCCTCACTAGCAGGAAGTTCGCCTTGGAGGGGTACGGCTTAACCCCTTCAATGGATGAGAGGGCCTTAAACAGCTCCTCGCGAAGCTTCCTCACCCTCTCTAGGAAGCCCTCCACCCTACGCCAATCAGCTAGGACTAAGCCTAAGGCCCTCTGGGCCACGCTGTTAACCCTAAAGGGTAGGTCCACCTTGCGTAGGGCCTCTATGACTTGAGGGGACGACACTGCGTAGCCTATCCTAAGCCCAGCCATCCCAGCTGACTTAGAGAGCGACCTCAACACTAGCACGTTGTCTAGCCTGAGGGCCAGTTCCATCAGCGAGCTCCCGGCGAAGTCAGCGTAGGCTTCGTCCACGACCACAAGGCTACGACGACAGCGCTCAGCGATCTCAGCTACCTGTTCTTCTCTATACTGAACGCCCGTAGGATTGTTGGGTGAGCATAGGAAGACCAGCTTGGCCTCTCTTGAGGCCTCCACGATGCTGTCCACGTCGAGCTCAAAGCTCTCAGGCTTAACGAGGACGGGCTTAACAAGCCCTCCAGCGGCCGACACCACTAGACCGTAGACCTCGAAGGTGGGCTCGACAATCACAGCCGTGTTGCCTCGGTCTATGAAAGCCTTCACGGCCATCTCTATCAGTTCGTCTGAGCCGTTGCTGACCGCCAGGTTACGCTCATCAACTCCTAGGTGCTCGCTAAGCGCCCTTAACGCCTCCCCTCCATAGGCCTTAGGGTAGAGCCTAGGGTCCACCGATTTAGCCGCCTCGATGAGCACGGCCTTAGCCCAGGCCTCGTCGATCACCAGGTTTTCGTTGGCGTCTAGCTCGATGACGCCTGGAGGAGGCTCGAAGGCCTCGTAGGGCCTTAGCGGCTTAACGGAGTCCCTGACCATGTCAGCTATCGACGTCAACTCCGCTCTCCTTAAGCTTCAAGTTGAAAGTTAATAAGTCGAGCGCCGCTAACCAGGCCTGATGTCCAGGTACGTGGTCTTTAGGTGTCGCCACTGTGGCCAGGTCCAGGCGACCATGGCCTCGTACTCTAAGAGGCGCTGCCCATACTGTGGCCAGGTCAACGAGGTGTCGAAGGTCCAGGTGTTGGCCTACGCGTCGAGCGCGAGGGAGGCCTCAGAGGCGGTCTCCGCGATAAAGCTTAGGGAGGCTAAGGGGTCCTCTCTAAGCTAGAGTCCTGAGCTTTGATGCTAGGAGCTCCGACGTTAAGCCCTGCTTGGGCATCACTATGATCCCCTCCTTAGGGTCGCCGTAGTCCTCGTGTAGGCCCAGCAGGTAGAGAGCTCCCACTATAGCCGCGGTTACGGCGTCGAGCTCGTGGTCCGAGGCGTCGGGCTTAAGCCCTTCCAGGCCTAGCTTAGCGAGCCCCTCATACAGCTTATCCTTGCCCTCGCTCTTCCTAGGTATGCCCAGCACGTCTTGTGCTCCTCCAGGGTAGACCTCGATGACCTTGAAGCCTAGGCTCTCCAGCTCAGCCTTCAACCTCATCCCCCTAGCTGTAAGCTTCCTCATGGGCCCCAGGGTGACGGGAAAGAACTTTATCCTACGCTTAAGGAGCTCCCTGTCGCATTCCCTTAAATGGTGGGGGCTATGCTCCTCCAGACTCCGCCTACCTCTAGGTAGGCTTAAGGGGGCGTCTATGGCTATGAGGTCGGCGGCCCCTTTAACCGCCGCTTCCACGATCTCACGGTCGGTCCAAGCTATGCCCAGCTCTACTTTAAGCCCCCTCAGCAGGCATAGCCCTGTAGGTCTTCTTTCACTGCCAGCTAGATCGACGCCTAGCACCGCTGGGCTCATAGTGCTCGCTTAAAGCGAGGCCAGCTTCCTGAAAAAGCTTCGAGGTCTCGATGATAGGAAACCTTTATATCGGCCTAGCCCAGAGGTCAGTGGCTAAAAAGGAAAGAGGGTAGTACGTGGAAGATGGATAGGTTCATTCCCGATCTCTCAGCTATAAGGTCTGGAGCCGTAACTAGGCTGGTAGAGGAAGGTAGGATTAGCGGGGAAATACTGCTACATAGAGGCATAATCTCGGAGTTCGAGCGCAGAGCTGCCATGGGCGACTTTAGGGGGCTCGAGGAGGTCAGGAGGCTTAGGGAAACCGCCGTAAAGTGCGGCGTAGACGTCAAGTTGACGGGTAGAGGTGGAGCTAGGGATGTGGAGGAGCTGAACATGAAGGTTAGGAGCAAGGCGGCCTCCCTGGACGCTGTCCTAGTGACCTGCGACTACGTGGTGGCGAAGACGGCGGAGGCCCTAGGCATTAGGGTGCTTTACGAGAAGCCTTCAGGTAGGCTTAAGCTCGAGGAGTTCTTCGAGAGCGGCGACGTAATGTCGGTGCACATCAAGGAGGGCATGCCGCCCAGGGTTAAGCGTGGAGCCCCCGGTAAATGGGTGTTCGAGACCATCAGGGAGTGGCCCTTTAGTAGAGCTGAGCTCGAAAGCCTCATTGAGGAGGTCTTAGAGAGAGCTAGGACCTTCGAGGACGGCTTCATAGAGGCTGACCGCGAGGGCTCCACAATAGTCCAGCTCGGCCCCTACAGGATAGTCATAACTAAGCCGCCGTTCTCCGACGGCCTCGAGCTCACCGCGGTTAGGCCCATAGTCAAGTTGGGCCTCGAGGACTACAACCTGCCCAAGAAGCTCCTCAACAGGCTTGAGGCCCAGGCCGAAGGCATACTCATAGCCGGCGCGCCGGGGATGGGGAAGACCACCTTCGCCCAGGCGCTGGCCGAGTTCTACTTAAGGAAGGGCAAGGTGGTCAAGACGGTGGAGGCCCCCAGGGACTTACAGCTCCCATGCGAGGTCACCCAGTACTCCAAGTCTAAGGGGACCTCCGAGGAGATACACGACGTATTGCTGCTTAGCAGGCCCGACTACACGATCTTCGACGAGATGAGGGACACCGAGGACTTCAAGCTCTTCGCGGACCTTAGGCTGGCCGGCGTGGGCATGGTGGGCGTGGTGCACGCAACCACGCCTATAGATGCCATCCAGCGCTTCGTGGGCAGGGTCGAGCTCGGCATGATACCCTCAGTGATCGACACCGTGATCTTCATAAAGGACGGAAGGGTGGACAAAGTGTACGCCCTTGAGACGGTCATCAAGGTCCCCCACGGGCTAAGGGAGGCCGACTTAGCTAGGCCGGTCGTCGTGGTTAGGGATTTCCTAACCGAGGAGCCTGAGTATGAGATGTACGTGTTCGGAGAGAAGACGTTCGTCGTGCCCGTTAAGAGGGAGGCTAAGGGCAAGGAGGCGGCTAGGAGGGTGGTGGAGAACATAGTTAAGAGGTATGTACCTGAGTACAGGGTGGAGATAGACGAGAAGGGCATAGTGGCCATCTATGTCCCTAAGAGCTACGCCTCCGTGGTCATGAAGAAGTGTAGGAAGAAGCTCATGAAAGCTGGGAGAAGCCTAGGTATAAGCGAGGTAGAGGTTTACCCGCTGCTGGAAGAATTTTAAGCCTTAGTGGCGCTAACTTCAAGGTATGCCCGCCTACCTTAGGAGGGATATAGTGGACTCCCTGCTAAGGCAGCTTAAGGAGGTCCTAGAGGCCCTCAAGTCCTCAGGCCTTCCAAGCGAGGCGGTGTATGAAAACCTCCGCGACCTAGCGAGCGGCGTCTTCGAGGTGGCCAGTGTCAGCGGGCTTAGCTTCGAGGATGCGGCTCGCGCCGTCATCGACGCCCTGGGCAGGGAGGACGCGGGCAAACTCGTGGACGTGGAGGCTGTGGAAAAGGCTTATGGTAGATCAAAGGCCGAGGAATGGGCTAGGCTTGTGTCGAGCGCTTAGCGTGTTGAGGGTTCTGCCCGCCCTCCTACGCGCCTCCTCGATGAGCTGCTCGTACTCCCCCTTAACCTCATCGACCCTCCTAAGCTCCCTTGAAACAGTTCTAGCCTCAGCTAGGAGCCTCCCCCTCTCCTCTACCCTAACCTCAGAGAAGCCCTTAGCTATAGCCTCGCACCTGGCTAGGGCCCAAGGGTGTAGGTCAAGCCTATCGGCAGCGTGGTCGTAGGCGAAGGGGAAGATGTCGCATACCAGCGGCTTAACCTTGTAGATCGAGCACCTCCCATCGACGAGGTAGAGACATCTGCCCCTTTCGTCGTGCGGTAGGGCGTATATCAGCGTGGAGCCGAACCTTAAGGCCTCCAGCCCTCTCACCTCCACCACGGAGGCCGCCACGTCGAACCTCCCCACGGCTATCCACCTAGCTAGGTCGACTCTCGTAACCGGCACTAAGAGGCTTGAACAACAGCGAGCACAGCCTAAGCATCGGAACTCGGCCAATAAGACCCCTCGAGGCTAAGCTTAAAGGGGTGGTGGCCTGCTCACCTTAAAAAGGTAGCTTACGTTGAGGGTGTCCATTGGTGTAGACGAGGCTGGCAGAGGCTGCGCTATTGGCTGCCTCTTCGTGGCGGCCGCCGCCTTTAAGGAGGAGGACTTAGACAGCCTACGCTACATGGGGGTGGTGGACAGCAAGAAGCTGACTAGAGCTAGGAGGGAGGAGCTAGCGGCTACCATAAAGAAGCTGGCGGCCGCCGTAGAGGTCGTGGCCATCGAGCCCAGCGTCATAGACTCCATGAACTTAAACCTGGCCGAGGCTGAGGCGGTCAAGAAGGCCTTGAAGCTGCTGGTCGTGAAGCTTAGGGTTCAGGGCTACGAGGTGGCTAGAGTGGTGGTCGATCTCTTCGGTCCTAGGAGGCTCGTGGAGGGCGCTGTGAGGGAGGCTTGTCCCGAAGCTGAGCTTATACTCGAGCACGACGCCGACGAGAAGTTTGTTGAGTGTTCGGCGGCGTCCATAGTAGCTAAGGTGCTTAGGGACCGACACATAGACGAACTTAAGAGACGGCTAGGCGATTTTGGCAGTGGCTACCCCTCAGACCGTAAGACTGAGGAATGGATCCGCCGTTACTACGAGGAGCATGGCTCGCTCCCCGACTGCGTTAGGAGGACTTGGAGGACCGTGAAGCAGGCTGCGCCAAGCGAGTACAAGCCTAAGCCCCGTAGAGCTCCTCCACCTCCTCATACACCCTAAGCAGCTGCTCAGCCGCTCTCCTCCAAGTGAACTGCTTAGCCCTCTCCAGCCCCATGGACGCCAGCTTTCTGCGGAGCCTATCGTCAGTCAGCACGCGCTCCATGGCCTCAGCCCAGGCTTCAGGGCTGGCTGGGTCCGCGTACATGGCTGCGTCGCCCAGCACCTCAGGCAGGCTGGTGGTGTTTGATGCTATTACTGGGCAGCCACAGGCCATAGCTTCAAGTGGAGGCCAGCCAAAACCCTCATAGATAGACGGGAAAGCAAAGAGCTCAGCCTGACTATAGAGCGCGGCGAGCTCCTCCACGCTTAACCACCTATCCACGAAGATCACGTCGCCCTTTAGGCCTAGGGCCTCGACCACGGACATGGTGTCGCTCCTAAAGCTCTTCTCCTCCCCGCCCGCGGGGCCGGCCTTAACGAGCTTCAGCTCCCTAAACTTGGGGTCCTGCTTCAACAGCTTGAAGGCTTTAAGTAGCGTTGCTAGGTTTTTTCTGGGGTGTTCTGAGCCTACATAGAGCACGTAGGGCTCCTCGCAGGGCCTAGGGCCCTCCACGGGCTTGAAGGCCTCGTCGATGCCGTGGTATATGACCACCACCTTCTCCTCGGGCACCTTAAGGTACCTTACGAGGTCGTTCTTAGTGTGATTGGAGGGGACGACTATTTTAGCCGCCTTGACGGCACCGAGGTAGTCGAGGTGTAGCCACAGTGCGTCCTGTAGGTTGGGCTTACGGATTAAGCAGGGCCCGCCTCCTACAAGGTCTAGGTACCTCATTAAGTCGTGGACGGTTATAATGAAGGGCTTGCCTAGAAAGTAGCCGAACCTACCTAGGTGGTGGTTGGGTAGGTGGGGTATGCCAGGTGTCTCGCGTAGCCTCTTAACGAAGTCCTTTAGCAACATGAAGCCCTCGAAGAGGTAGGGGCTTAGGAGCGGCTTATTGAAGAGTCTCCTAATGCGCTGGTAGATGTCGGTGTGGAGCAGCGGCACCTTCAGGTAATTGGCGAGCCTGACGCTGTATAGATCTATGGAGCTCGTCCCGTGGGTGACTACCAGGTACACCAACGCTAAACACCTCGCGGTGTATTCTTCCTTGGAGAGGTGGAAGGCGCGCCGAGATGTAGTTGAGCCTCAGTTTAGGGTTGAATGGGGGGTTTTTAAGCCTTAGCCGAGGAGCCTTTAACCAAAACCGTTTAAACCACGTAGGCTAACTTAGCTTGGGGCTAGGATTTGAAGGAAGCTATGTTATACGAGGAGCTGGGTGGAGGGAAGGTTAGGTGCAATCTTTGCCATAGGCGCTGCACAGTACCCGAGGGCTCTACGGGCTTTTGTAGAGTGAGGCGCAATAAGGAGGGCAGGCTCTACAGCCTAGTCTACGGTAAGGCCATAGCCGCCAACGTAGACCCCATAGAGAAGAAGCCGCTGTACCACTACCGCCCGGGCTCCGCCGTGTTCTCCGTGGCCACTATAGGCTGTAACTTTCGATGCCGCTTCTGCGATAACTGGGTGATTAGCCAGGAGGAGGAGGTTATAGGGAAGAACCTGCCACCCGAGCAGTTAGTGGAGCAGGCGGTTAAACACAGGTGCGAGGGGATTAGCTACACGTACACCGAGCCCACGATATTCTTCGAGTACGCCTATGACTCAGCCAAGCTGGCTAAGGAGAGGGGGCTCTTCAATACCTTCGTCACCAACGGCTACATGACCCCCGAGGCCGTCAAGGCGATAGCGCCCTACCTAGACGCGGCCACCGTAGACTTCAAGGCCTCGGGCAACCCCTCCTTCTACCGAGAGTTTATGTCGGTTCCCAGCCCGGAGCCCATCTTCGAGACCTTAAGGGAGATGAAGGCCTCAGGGATATTCGTGGAGGTCACTGACCTCATAGTCACTAAGTACGGCGATAACCTGGACGACGTCTACGGGCTTGCCTCGAGGATAAAGGAAGTGTTAGGCCCCTACACGCCCTTCCACATTTTAAGGTTCCACCCCGACTATCAGCTAATCGATGTGCCCTCAACCCCGTTGAGCACGCTGGAAGCCGCAGCCGAGAAGGCCATGGACGCCGGCTTAAAGCACGTTTACATAGGCAACGTGCCTGGGCACAAGCTGGAGCACACGTATTGTCCCAATTGCGGCCAGCTGGTCATTGAGAGGTACAGCTTCTACCTCGCCTCGTGGAGGGTGGAGGAGGGTTCTAGGTGCGCTAACTGCGGCTTTCAGCTAAACATAGTGGGGCCTATAACTAGGAGCGGCGCTAGGTGGGCTTCGCTGATCTAATGGTAATACACGCGTATTCCTGGGAGCATCCCTAGAGAACCTGAAAGAGCAGCCTATTTGAGCTAGAGGCTAAGAAGCAAGCTCTCCGACTTTAAAAACCCCCACTCGTGAAGAAGCCGGACTAGATGAGAATAGAAGGCGTAGACCGCCGAACATCCTCCGCGTCCGTGAGGTTCGAGCTGAGGTTCACACGCTCTTAGCCGCCTCGCTTCCTGGATCATTGCTATGCAGCTTCTACTTGGTGGTTAAGGACCACTCCGCCAGCCTCCGTTTCAGCGTTTTAGTAGATACCCCTAAGATCTTACTGATGGCTGAGAGGCTTAGGCCCTTACGCAGGTATTCCTCCACCCTCACCCTTGAAACCTCCTTTCTAGGCCTACCCACCCTCTTACCCTCATGCTTAGCCCTCCTCATCCCCTCCTTGGTTCGCTGCGAGATTAAGTCGCGTTCGCGCTCAGCTACCCATGTTAGTATGGCCAGTATCAGCTTCCTGATGGACGGATCGAGAGTTTGAAGGAAGCCCTCCTTAGGGCTAATGCTTATGAGGGGGGCTCCGAGGGCTTCCAGCGAGCTAATGGCCTCTAAGGTTTCGTAAAACGTCCTCCCCACCCTGCTGAGCTCGTAGGTTAGCACCGCTACCGGCCTAGGGTTAAGCCTAGGTATGTCCTCGATCAACTGCCTAAAGCCATCCCTCCTTAAGGGGGGTATGGCGCCGCTCTTAGCTTGGTCCTCGTAGTACCTGATGACGAGGTACCCGTTCTCCTTAGCCCACTGCTCAACCGCTAGCCGCTGATTTTCTAGGCTTTGCTCCTCGGTACTCACTCTAAGATACGCGACGACAGGTTTCACAAAGCCCACCTTGCAACAATGCGACTTAGGCGCACTCGGCTCAATAACTTTAACGGCTAGCTGGACACTTAAGGCCTTGCCCCCAGGTTCACGGCGGTCGGCCAACGAGAGGACTTGGTCAAAATTTCAGGCCCCATTATTACCATAAAGTATAGACGCTTCCACCACGTAAGACCCCTTTCTCCTTAGGTGGGAGAAAGGGTGCCCTTCTGACCTTGACCTGGCAAGCTGGGTCTGCCTAAGCCATGGCGCCAGCTCACGAGCTTTAAGGACACGATGCTGAGCCTAGGGAGCTTTTTAAGAGCCCTCTACGCCTATCTACATAGACCTGCATGGGCGGGGCTTCGAGGGTAGTAGTCTTCGTGTCGCTGTCCTTCTCGTTGGCGTACGCCATAGACTTGGCCTTCTACCTAAGCCGCGTCGACATCTTTCCTCTCTTCGCCCTGCCCCGGATGTTCACCCCCCTCCTCGCTGTCGCCTTGACCCTAGCTCTAAGCGGCCAGCCTATCTTGGAGGGGCTGAGAGGCTACGGCTTCAAGTGGAGCCCGTCGTGTCTTAAGTGGGCGGCTGTGGGCTTAGCTCTCCCCTTCATGGTGTATGCGGTGGGGGTGACCTACGCCCTAGCCTTGGACTTGCCCATATACAACCCAGCGGTCTTGGTTTTCCGTAGCCTAGGCTTGACCCCTCCCTTAGACCCCTACTTGCTACTAGCTGCCTTCCTAGCTCTAGGGGCTCTAGCTGGAGCTACGCTCAACGCCGCGGTGGCCTTGGGCGAGGAGATAGGGTGGAGGGGCTTAATGCTCGACGAGCTTAGGCTTAGGGTAGGTTTCTGGACCTCGGCGATAGCGGCGGGCGTAGTGTGGGCTCTCTGGCACGCCCCTCTCATACTATTTTTCGGCTACAACTACCCTGAACAAAGGCTGCTCGGGCTAGCTACCTATGTAGCTCTCTGCGTGCTATGGTCAGTGATGATGTCGATTCTGAAGCTTAAGAGCGGCAGCGTAGTTCCATCCTCAGTGATGCACGGCACGATGAACGCTCTAGCTGGGCTAATGCTGTACACGGTGCTCGTAAATAGGCTCGTAGGTCTACCTGTAGGTGCGTTATCCATCGCGGCCTCGGCCACCGTGTTACTAGCATGGCTAGCCGCGTGGCGTATGCGGCCCTAAGTATAGAGCATCCTCTTCCTTAACCACTTTAGTAGGCTCAGTAACAGCAGCTCGCCCGATGCAACCTCCTTCTCCAGCAGGTCTATGACCTCGGGCTGATGTTTTACGAGGTCTGTGAAGGTCAAGATGCCTAGTAGCTGTCCACCTTCAATCACGGGGGGAGGCGTTTAATCCCCTTAGAGGTCATTAAGGTGGCCGCGCTCACAACGTCCATGTCGGGGCCCCCTGCGATTAGGGCTTAGACGTGGCCTCCTTCACCTTGACGTTCATGGCGTCCCTACACGTGGACACTACCTTCCTAAGAATGTCACGTTCCGTCAAAATACCAGTAGGCCTGCCCTGAAAGTCGACCACCACGCTCCCTAAGCTTGAGCAAGACCTTCATCTACGGCTCTCAGAGGGTTACAAAGAGAGGTTAGTTAGCTTTTCTTGTAGGAAAAACTATATAAACTCTATAAATGTATATAATCTATGTGGAACCTGTAATAAGCCTCGGCAAATGCCCTAGGTGCGGTAATGACTCGGTGAAGTATGGAGTTGTGCTATTAAAGGTAGGGAAGACTCGCTCAGTCTCAGCTAGCATAAACGTGTGTGGTAAGTGTGGTCTCCTATTCTATGAGAAGACCGACGAGAAGCCGAGGTTCGAGTAGCCTTAAACTCCGCCTCTTTTTTTCTGTTTAGGCTTTATTAGGAATGAGGGGGCAAGGTTGACAGGATGCCCCTGTACTTATTTAGGCATTGGCTTGAGGTCGAGGGCACCTTAAGGGCTTCGCTAGGCGTGTTCTTGATGCTAGATTACGACGGCACCCTGACCCCCATAGCTAGCAGGCCTGAAGAGGCGGTGTTAAGTGGCGACGTTAAAGCGCTGCTTAGGAAGCTTGCCCTCAGTAAGTGGGTTAAGCTGGCTATCATAAGCGGTAGGGGGCTGGACCAGCTGAAAGGTTTAGTGGGGCTGGAGGAAGCTTACTATGCTGGCCTCCACGGGATGGTCATAGAGGGGCCGGGCTTAAGGTTTATGGTTGAGGGGCTCGACGAGGCTAGAAGGGCGGTTGAGGAGGTCAAAGACAGGCTTAACGATAGGCTTTCAGGGGTCCCAGGGGTCCTAATTGAAGATAAGGGCTTCAGCGTAGCCGTGCATTATAGGTTAGTGCCTAGAGGTTACGTTAAGCGCGTGGCTAGGGAACTCAATGCCATCTTGGCTTCAAGCGAAGGTCTAAGAGCATTGAGAGGCAAGAAGGTGGTAGAGCTACTACCGGACGTGGACTGGGATAAAGGTAAGGCGGCTCTATTGCTGCTCAGTAAGGCTGGAGGAACTGACCGTGTGCCGGTGTATGTAGGCGACGATGAGACCGACGAGGCCGCGTTTAAGGCGCTCAAGCACCTGGGAATCACTGTGGTGGTCGGAGCTAAGAAGAGGAGTACTGCCAAGTTTTACGTTAGGGGAGTAGAGGAGGTCGTCGAGCTCCTCAAGAAAGTGTACTCGATAGTGGCGGGCTAACTATGCCCTTTACCTGCCTCAGATGCGGGAGGTGCTGCTTAGACACCGAGATGCCCTTGACCGAGGACGACGTGAGGCGCCTTGAGAGGTTAGGCTATAGAGGCTTCTACGAGCTTAGGGACGGGCTCTTAAGGCTTAAGAACGTAGATGGCCACTGCTTCTTCTATGACCCTAAATCGAGGACCTGTAGGGTGTACCCAGATAGACCTGAGGGCTGCAGGGTCTACCCCTTCATATACGTGGAGGGAGTTGGAGTCACCGTAGACCCAGAGTGTAGCGCTGCCTACACGGCCACTGAGGAGGACGTGGCTAGGGCGGCGCCCAAGGTGTTGAGGCTCCTTAGGAAACTGGGGGTATTGGGGAGGAAGCGGTTTTAAAGCTCAGCTGAGAGGAGTGCTCGTAGGTGGCCTTCCTTGGCTAGGATATGGAGGGATGAGGAGGTAAGCCTGGACCCATTAAAGGGGGAGGTCATAGCTATAATAGGCTATGGGAACCAGGGCTACGCCCAAGCCAATAACCTAAGGGACTCGGGGCTCAACGTGATACTGGGCTTAAGGGGCGACGAGACGAGGGAGATGGCTAGGCGAGATGGCTTCGAGGTCTACGATATACCTGAGGCCGCTAAGCGGGGCGACATCATACACTTCCTGATCCCAGACATGGTTCAGGCTGAGGTGTATGAGAGCCAGGTTAAGGACCACCTTAAGCCCGGCAAGGCCCTATGCTTCTCCCATGGCGCAGCCATACATTGGAGGTGGATCAAGCCCCCCGAGTACGTGGACGTGATTATGGTGGCTCCCAAGGCTCCAGGCCAGCGTGTACGCGAGCTGTACCTTGAGGGCTTTGGGGCACCAGCGCTGGTGGCGGTTCAACAAGACTACACGGGCAGGGCTTGGCAGCGTGTCTTAGCCCTAGCTAAGGGCATAGGCGCCACGAGGGCCGGAGTTATAGAGACCACGTTCAAGGAGGAGGTCGAGACCGACTGGTTCGGCGAGCAGGTAGACCTATGCGGCGGCGTGGATAGGCTCATCAGGACGGCCTTCGAGGTCCTCGTGGAGGCTGGATACCAGCCTGAGGTTGCATACTTCGAGTGCCTCCATGAGCTTAAGCTGATAGTGGACCTTATCCAGCGCTACGGCATAGCGGGCATGTATAGGAGGGTGAGCGAGACCGCCCGCTACGGGGGGCTTACGAGGGGAGGAAGGGTTATCGGCGAGGGGGTCAAGGAGGCCATGAGAAAGGTCCTATCGGAGGTGCAGTCAGGCGAGTTCGCTAGGGAGTGGGTTGAAGCTTGGAGGCGTGAGGGTCCTGAGGCCTTCAATAAGTACATGAGGGAGCTCGAGGAGCACCCAATAGAGAAGGTGGGTAGGGAGCTAAGGAAGTTAATGTGGAGGGAAGGCTAAATCCCGAGGAGAGCCAAGGTAAAGTTGAGTAGCGCCCCCGCAGCCAACGCTAGGCCCACGTAGAGCAGGGTCATGTACAGGGCTCTCTTAGCGCCGAACTCATGTACGAGCGAGGCTATGGTAGCTACGCAGGGCACATACAGCATTACCACCGCCGTGAACACCAGCATTTGATGGGCGGTCAGCACCGAGGCCAGATTTGTGGTCCCCGCCACTTCAGCCAGCATTATGAGGGTGAGCTCCTTCCTCAACACCCCGAAGACTATGGGCACAGCGCACATCGCTGGCAGGCCCAGCAGGCCCTCCATGAAGGGCTTTGAGGTCTCCACGAACAGCTCTAGGAGGCCTGTCAGCCTTAGGCCCTCTATAGCTACACTGCCCCCCACTATGAGGGGGAAGGCTATGTAAATGAAGGACCAGGTCCTAGTCAGGGTCTTAGTTAGCACCGACTTAGGCGACGGCACCCTGTAGGGAGGGATCTCCATGATGAGGCCTAGAGCCTCGCCTGGCAGCAGCTTAAAGGCCGCTCTGCCAAGAAGCACCACGACCGCCAAGTCCAGGAGGTAGAGGGCTAAGGCCGCGTGTACTCCTATAAACCTGCCCACGAGGCCCAAGATCACCACCGTCCTCGCTGCACAGGGTATCAACACCACGAGGAGACCAGCTATCAGGCGCTCACGCTCAGTCTCAAGCACTCGGCACGCCATCACCGCCGGCACGTTACACCCGTACCCTAGCACCATCGGGACCACGGCCCTACCGTGAAGGCCCAGCTTATGCATCAAGGTGTCAGTAAGGAAAGCCGCCCTAGGCAGGTAGCCCGAGTCCTCCAGGATAGCCAAGGCTAGGTAGAACGGGAGGATGAAGGGAAGGATCACCGTGATCCCCGCGGCCACCCCCATCACTACGCCGTTCACCACGAGGTCAACCCCCGCCTCAGGCAGGGTGGCTGATAGAGTGCTTCGAACCGCTGGAGCCACGAAGTCGCTGAATAGAGCCTCTAATGGACTTGCGAGCAGGCTTCCAACGTGGAAGATGAAAGCAAAGACCGACACTAGGACCCCTGCCAGTATAGGGTACCCTAAAACCCTGTGCATTAATAGCGAGTCGAGTCTATCGGTGAGGGAGGGCTTAGGCGGGGCTACAGCCTTAACGCAAAGCCTAGCTATCCTAGCCGCCACGTTGTAGCGCTCCGCAGCGATAACCATAGGCGAGGGCTCACCGTGGATCTCCTCAAGCTCCTCCGCTAGGGCCTCAGCTAACATCACCAGCTCGCGCCCTTGAGGGCGGCTGAGCAGGAGCTTCGTTATCTCTTCATCGCGCTCTAGGAGTTTGAGTGCCACCCACCTAGCTGGGTACCTTAACCCAAGCTGCTCGCTCCTACGTTCAACCTCGAGGGCTAGCCTCGCAACCCTCTCCTCAACCTCCCTGCCATACTTAGGGGAGGGAGGTCTAACCTTCTCCTGAGCCGCCTTCACGGCTAGGGCGAGGAGCTCCTTGACTCCCTGGCCTGTTATAGCCACCGTGGGAGCGACGGGCACGCCTAGCTCCCTCGATAGGGCTTCGACGTCTATAACCAGCCCCTTTCTAGCCGCAGCGTCAACTTGATTAAGCGCCACGACCATGGGGGCGCTCAGCTCGAGCAGCTGCAGCGTCAAGTACAGGTTCCTCTCTAGGGCCGTAGCGTCGACCACGTCTATAACCACGTCTGGCTCGCCCGACGCTATGTATTCTCTAGCGACCCTCTCGTCAGCTGAAAATGCCGAGAGCGAGTAGACGCCCGGTAAGTCGACCACCTTTATCTTGAACCCCTGGAAGTAGAGGGCCCCCTCGACCTTCTCCACGGTGGTGCCCGGCCAGTTGCCTACGTTCTGCCTTAACCCTGTCAGCTGGTTAAAGAGAGCACTCTTACCTACGTTAGAGTTGCCGGCTAAGGCTATCGACAGGGTCCTCATAGCAGGCCCTTCACTCTAGAGGCTTAACTATTACCTTCGAGGCTACGCCGAAGCCTAACGCCAGCGACACGCCTCTAACTTGGACCTCAATGGGCCCCCTCAATGGGGCCCTGCGCGTAACTCGGACCTCCGTGCCCGGGGTCAAGCCCATCTCGGCCAGTCTCCTCACTAAGCCGTAGCCTCCAAGGGCGAAGACCACTACGCCCCGGGAGCCTGGCCTAAGCCACGTTAAGGGTACAAGCTCCTCCACCCTGCCTTCAACCCCCATAAAGCCCCGGTGTAGGGCGCTAAGCGCTGGGCCGTTGATGCCGTGTCTATGGTGCCAGTGCGCGTCGAGGTCGTACACTCTGCCTTCAACCACCTTGCTTAGCCTGCCTAGGATGGTGGAGCCGTGGAGTAGCCTGTCATGGATGTAGCGCTCCCTGTGTACATGTACCTCCTCGAGCCCTTTGGGGGTTAGCAGGTAGCGTCCCTGATCCTCGGCCACGAGCCCCTTATCCAAGGCTTTCCTCAGCAGCTCCTCGACAGCGCTAACATCTACCTTTAGCTCCTCAGCTAACTCTTTAGGCGTAGCCCTCATCCCCCTAATCTCCATGGTTAGGATGGCCTCTAGGAGCTCCTCCATTAACTCGGCCTGCCCCACGCTAGTTAGGCACCCCTAACTTCTAGCGCCGAGGAGGAGGTCATCCTATTTAAAGCTAATTATTGAACTATGCACAGAAAGGCGACGAAAAGGTTAACTGCTCAGTCAGCCAGCAGTGGGTTGAAGAGTCTTGGGCGAGGAGCCTAAGCTGACGAGGAGCCTGGAGGACTACTTAGAGGCCGTCTATATATTGCAGAGGGAGAAGGGCGAGGCGAGGATGAAGGACTTAGCGGCGAGGCTTAACGTAAGGGCGTCCAGCGCCAACGAGGCTATCGAGAAGTTGGCTGAGCGCAACCTAGTTAAACATGAAAGGTATGGGTCCATAGTGCTGACCAAGGAGGGCGAGGATCTAGCCAAGAGGATCTATAACCGACACTTGGTCCTCCTGAAGTTCCTACACGAGGTCCTAGGCGTCGACAGAGAGACAGCCGAGCGCGATAGCTGCGCCCTTGAACACTCGATAAGCGAGGAGACCTTAAAGAAGCTGCTTAGCTTCATAGAGAGCCTAGGCAAGGCCGGCTTTAAGCCGAGCAGATAAGCTGGGCGTAACGCGTTAATCCCAGCTAAGCGCTTAGGAACAGCGCTATGAGAAGCTCTGAGGCTAAAGAGGGCTTAGAGAGAGCCCCCCATAGAGCTCTGCTTAGGGCGCTAGGGCTAAGCGACGAGGACTTCGCGAGGCCCTTCATAGCGGTCGTCAACAGCTACTCTGAGGTGGTCCCAGGCCACATACATCTACGTAGGCTCGCTGAGGCCGTGAAGCAGGGTGTTAGGGCTGCCGGGGGCGTGCCCTTCGAGGTCAACACCATAGCCATCTGCGACGGCATAGCCATGGGCCACAGGGGCATGAAGTACTCGTTGCCTTCACGCGACCTGATAGCTGACTCAGTGGAGATGGTGGTCGAGGCGCATAGGTTCGACGGCATGGTGCTAGTCACCAACTGCGACAAGATAACGCCTGGGATGTTAATGGCGGCGGCTAGGCTAGACATACCATCCATAGTAGTGACCGGCGGACCCATGAGGTCCGGGCTCTATAGGGGGTCTAAGGTGGGCGTAGCCTCGGTGTTCGAGGCCGTCGGGAGGGTGAAGAGGGGCGAGCTCAAGGAGGAGGAGCTAGCGGAGCTGGAGAAGGCGGCTTGTCCAGGGCCCGGCTCCTGCAACGGCATGTTCACCGCCAATACCATGGCCTGCCTCACTGAGGCCCTAGGGATGTCTCTGCCGGGCTGCGCCACGGCGCACGCTGACACGGCTAAGAAGCTGGAGATAGCCTTCCGCAGCGGGGTTAGGGCCGTGGAGATGGTTAAGGAGGGGTTGACGGCGAGGCGAATAATGATCAGGAAGGCTTTCGAGAACGCCATAGCCGTCGACCTGGCGCTTGGAGGCTCGACTAACACCGTGCTCCATCTACCAGCCATAGCCAGGGAGGCTGGGGTGGAGCTTAGCCTAGACGACTTTGACTACATGAGTAGGAGGGTGCCTCAGCTATGCACCATGGTTCCAGGAGGGCCGCATACCATGGAGGACTTGGAGGCGGCTGGTGGCGTACCCGCCTTAATGTCTGAGTTGTCCCCTCTCCTAAACCTTGAAGCCCTGACCGTGACGGGGAGAACAGTTAAGGAGAACCTCGAGGGGGTAACAGTACGAGACCCCGCCGTGATAAGGCCGTTGAACCGCCCGGTGTCGACCGTTGGAGGTATAGCAGTGTTGAAGGGGAGCTTGGCGCCTCGAGGGTCCGTGTTAAAGACCGCGGCGGTCCCCAAGGAGGCCATGAAGTTCGAAGGTAGAGCTAAAGTGTATGACGGTGAGGAAGAAGCGGTTAAGGCGCTACTTAACGGCGATGTTGAGGAAGGCGACGTGGTCATAATCAGGTATGAGGGGCCTAAAGGAGGCCCGGGGATGAGAGAGATGCTACAGGCCACCGCCATCATAGCGGGGATGGGTATGTCGGGGAGAGTTGCCCTCGTAACCGATGGACGGTTCTCGGGCGCCACGAGGGGGCTCTGTATAGGCCACGTATCGCCTGAAGCAGCTGAGGGCGGGCCTATAGCACTGGTCGAGGAGGGCGACCGCGTGGTCATAGATGTTGAGGCTAGGAGGATAGACTTGGACGTAAGCTCAGACGAGCTTGAGGCTAGGAGGAGGCGGTGGACCCCTCCAAAACCCAAGGTAGAGGGAGGCTGCCTAGTAAGGTACGCTAAGATGGCCTCCTCAGCTGATGAGGGCGCTGTGCTTAAAGCATAGGCTGGCGAGTCAACCTCGACGTGGAGGGCTGGGCTAGCCTCTATGGGGGGTTATTTTGACGTAATCGAAGTATGCCTCTAAGGGCTCCTTGGGGTGTAGGGTCCAAGGGTACTTAGCCACGAATAACGTGAGCTCAGCCCTCCTAATCACGTAGAGGTTGCCTTCATAGGTGTACGGCTGCGGCTCAGGCAGTTCCCATCCAAGCTCAAGCAGTAGCCTGGTAACGTTTACCTTAACCACGTTCCACTCTCCCACCTTAACGGGCACGAAGTATATAGCCACTCCTTCCCACATGCAGTTCCTCAACAGGATTGGCTCCTCGGTGTCGTTGGTGAAAGCTATCCATAGGCCTTTGTAGGGTATCACAGTGTAGTTGCTTATCCTCCTATGTTCATCCCAGTCCCAGTGGCCATAGCCCACCTCTACAGCCACCACCCTTGAAGGTCTTCTGCTCACCGGCGTGCTGAACATGGGTTTGACCTTAACCTCGACTACCTCCGGAAACTCCACGGTTTGCCACAGCCCGCTCATTAACCAATCCCCCTTCCTCCTGGACAGGTTAGCTACGACCAACCTAGCCGTGTCGTCCACCTTCTCAAGGTAGGCATGCTCGACGCCCTCCTTACAGTAGATGAAGGACCAGGCGAAGGGTTCGCTATACCCCTTCTTGACATCGTAGACCCAGTAATCTAAGTTAGGGTTGCGTAGAGGGGTGAACGGTAGGTTGAACCTACATAGGCGGCTCTTGGCCTTGACCGTCTCGTTGGAAGGGTCCAGCAGGAGGACGATGAAGCCCCTGCTAGGGGGTATGGCGTTTAAGGGGTAAGGGGACTTAATGACGAAGCGGGCCTTGGCGCCGGGCTCAACCAGCCTGGGCCCCTCCACGATCTTCCAGGCCTTATACCCTCCAGGGCTTCCGTCCGTCACGAAGAACACGGGGCTAAGCTCTGAGCCTCCTAGGTTCCTGACCTCTACGACCAGCGTGTCTAGCCTCCCTATTTTAGCTGAGTCGTAGGCGTCGACGACCCTCAGCTCAACCTCCACCGGAGGCCTACCGACCAGTACTATGGCCGAGGAAGCTATTATCAGCGACGCTAGGAGGAGCACGGCTAGGTTAAGCCTTAAGGAGGCCATGTTCCTTCACCATTAACAGGGCGGCATAGTAGGCTACCGGTATGAAGAACATGAAGTAGCTGGGTAAGCTTCGCCAGGCAAAGAACAACACGAACATGGGTACTACCCAGGCTAGGTATTTCACCTTGTCGTTAAAGTTAAGCCAGTAAAGGGCTAGGAGGGTAGCTGCCACCGTCACCGTGGCGACCGTGAAGAACTCCTTGGGGAGGTACACGTAGCCTTCATAGACTAAGGCCACCAGCCCATAGCCCTGAGGTATAAGAGGCTTAGCTACGGGCGTCAACACCCCCTCAAGCCACGAGTTAAAGTCCCACAACATGAAGGGGAGGTTAGGGGCTAAGAAGACCAGCGCGGCTATGGATATGAGTTCAGCCGCCCTTTTAACACCAGCCTCCTTAACTGTCCAGATAACGAGGAAGGGGAGTATTAACCAAGGGGTCTGCTTTACAGCGAAGGCAACCCCAAGGAGTATAGCACTAACCCTCAAGCTATCCTTAGAGCGGGGGTTAAAGTACTTCATGGCCAGGAGGAGGAAGAACATCCAGACCACGTCGTGAGCCCCTACGTAAGAGAGCACAGCTAACATAGGGTCTAAGAATAGGATTAAGATGGGGAGCAACCTGTACTCCTGAGGGGTCTCCTTGACGAGGAAGAAGGCCGTCAAGCAGAAAAAGGCTGCCATAACTGCCCCTACATCCCTTAAACCAGCCAGGAAGGCTGGGACATAGATTAGGAAGCTTAGCGAGGGGTAACTGTATGTGGACACGGGGGCCCCCTCAAGAGTCTCCGTCAGCCACCGATAATCCATGGTGGCGTACTTCAACAGAGCCTGCTGCATGGAGTAGGCGTAAGGGTTATGCCCCTCAAGGAGAAGCTCTACGGCGTACCTGGTAAACAGCATGGCGTCGGTACAGTATCGAGGAGCGTTAGGGGCGGAGAAAACGAAGGCGGCCGCGAAGAGCGCTATAACGACTACGGTCAGGGACCTAGTCACCCTGGTCAGGTCTAAGTCGGTGAAGGCCTCCACAATCAACACGAAGGATAACACGTACAGTAGGAGGGCGCATAAGAGGCCGGGGAGGTTCTCCACCATGTTAAGCTCTAAGTGCATCCAGAAGCCAGTCCTCAGTAGAAGCGCCGCTGTCAGCACCTTTATGGCCCTGCTCATCAATGATTGCTTAGAGTCCTTCATTGCCTTGACCTCCACACGAAGACTTCACTCACAGCGTAGTTGGCGAGGAAGCCCATCAATATGCCGATTAGGTTTGAGATGAGATAATGTACGCCGAAGAGTAAGGTTAGAGCCAGGAGCACGACGTAGTTCACTAGCCCCCCTACGGCCACCGCTCCGTGATACTTTAGGCACCTATAAGCCCACCTCCCCACCTTCCTATCCTTGAACGTCCACTGATCGTTGAGGATGAAGTTGTTTAAGATAGAGGTCTCTATAGCGATGGCGCCAGCTAGCTGGAGGGGCAGGAAGTGCATTAGTACATGGAGTAGGCCTTCGTTCACGGCCACCCCGATGGAGCCCACTGCAGCGAACTTAAGAGGTCTATAACTGCTTAACTCTAAGAGTTGTTCGACGTAGTTCCACATGACCCTAGCTCCTAGCTTACTTTTACCCCTCTCTCTAGGCTTAAAGAGGTATGGGACCTCAGCGGCTCGGCTCCACCTACCTTTAACCAGTATCTCGAGTAGGACCTTAAACCCTCTAGGCCTTAGCTCGACCCCCTCTATGACCTCCCTCTTAAACATGAAGAAGCCCGACATTAGGTCTCTTAAGCCCCTAACTCTTGGGAGAGCTAGCTTAGCCATCAACGTGGCGGCCCGAGAAATCAACCTCCTCCAGAAGCTCCACCCCTCAACTCCTCCTCCCTCAATATACCTTGAAGCTACCACTAGGTCGAAGCCCTCCCCTATCTTCCCCAGCATCTTAGGTAGCAGCTCCGGAGGGTGCTGTAGGTCGGCGTCCATGACCGCGATGACGCCGGCTCTAGCCTCCCTGACGCCGTCGAGCACGGCTGAACTTAGCCCCAGCTTGCCCGGCCTCCGTATGACCTTCAGGTTGCCGTACTTTTCGGCGAGCCTTAATGCTTCTTCGGCTGTGCCGTCGGGGCTATTGTCATCAACTACTATAAGCTCAAAGCTTCTGCCTTTAAGCGCCTCCTCTACCCTCTCAACGAGCAGCGGTAAGTTCTCCCTCTCGTTGTAAGTGGGAACTATTACCGAGAGCTCTGGGACCCCGCTAAGGCTTTTGCTCAAAGCCCCTCCACCTTAAGCTGTTCTCATTGTCAAAAAGGAAGAGTAGATAAGGCTTCTCCAGCCCCCTCCCCATGTAAGCTTAAAGGCTGCGTGGACGCTATGCACGGCTTAAGGGGTGGACGGCTTGGGGATGACCATAACTGAGAAGATACTTGCTAGGGCCTCGGGTAAGAGAGAGGTCTCAGCTGGCGAGGTAGTGGTAGCCAAAGTCGACCTAGCCATGATTCACGATTTCACAGGGCCCATGGCTATCAAGTCGCTTAAGGCCATGGGTGCGATCAGGGTTTGGGACCCCTCAAGGATCGTCGTCGTGTTTGATCACCAGGTCCCTGCCAGCACTCTTCAAGCCGCGGAGTTCCATAAAATGCTTAGGAGCTTCGTAGAGGAGCAGGGCATAACCAGCTTCTATGACGTAGGCAGGGGAGGCATATGCCATCAAGTCGTGCCCGAGGAGGGCTACGCCGTGCCGGGCTTTGTTATAGTGGGCGCGGACTCACATACCACGACCTATGGGGCGCTAGGAGCCTTCGCCACGGGCCTAGGGTCTACAGACATGGCGGCGGCGATGGCGACGGGGGAGCTGTGGTTTAGGGTCCCTGAGACCTTAAAGGTGCAGGCAGAGGGCAAGCTGAAGCCGCCCGTGTCTGCTAAGGACCTCGTACTGGCGATTATAGGCCAGGTTAAGGCTGACGGGGCGACCTACATGGCCGTCGAGTATAGGGGGGAGGCCGTTGAGGACATAAGCGTAGACGGCAGGATGACCATGTGCAACATGGCCGTCGAGATGGGCGCCAAGAACGGTATAATTGAGGCCGACGCTAAGACCGAGGCTTACTTGGCTGGGAGGGCTAAGTTTCCCTACAAGGCGGTTAGGAGCGATCCGGACGCCCACTACGCCGACGAGCTAGTCTTAGATGCCAACAAGCTTGAGCCCGTGGTCGCCTGTCCTCACTCCGTGGATAACGTAAAGGCGGTGACCGAGGTCGAAGGGGTGGAGGTAGACCAGGCCTTCATAGGTTCATGCACCAACGGCAGGCTTGAGGACCTAGAGGTCGCGGCTAAGATCCTGAGAGGGAGGAAGGTACACCCGCGGACGAGGCTTATCGTGATACCCGCCTCTCAGCGCATATACCGCGAGGCGCTAAGGAGGGGGCTAATAGAGGTGTTCTTGGAGGCTGGAGCCATGGTCTGCAACCCTACGTGTGGGCCTTGCCTAGGCAGCCATCTAGGCCTACTTGGCGACGGGGAGGTATGTATCAGCGCCGCCAATAGGAACTTCGTGGGCAGGATGGGGAGCACCAAGGCCAAAATCTACTTGGCGTCCCCAGCCACCGTGGCTGCCTCCGCCGTGGAGGGCAGGATCACAGACCCAAGAAAATACTGGAGGTAGGCCTCCGTCCCGGTCCTGCTATCACCGTTCTACCCTTACACGCCTCTTCATCGGCCCTGCGAGAGTTACAGTTTAAGGGCCCTTATAACTTCGTCCACACCCACTCCTCTCTTTAAACTAGCCTTCACTACCTCGATGCCTGGCTTAACGCTCTTAATTTCATTTACGAGCCTATCAGGGTCCACCTCCATGGCCTCAGCTAGGTCGACCTTGTTGACTACGGCGACGTCGGCCTCCCTGAAAATTAAGGGGTGCTTAACCACCACGTAGGGACCCTCCGTTACGCTTACAACCACGACCCTTACATGGGCGCCCAGCTTAAAGTCGGCTGGGCATATCAGGTTGCCTACGTTCTCTATGAACACGAGGTCTAAGTCCTTGAGGTCTAGCTTCATTAAAGCCTTCCTGACCAAGTTAGCGTCTAAATGACACTCCCTGCCCGTGTTGACCTGGATGGAGGACACATTCAACCTCCTAATTCTATCAGCGTCCACCGTGGTAGCTACGTCCCCGGCTATCACCGCTATCCTATACTTACCCCTCAGTCTCTGAGTCAAGGCCTCTATGAGCGTGGTCTTCCCCGAGCCCACGGAGCCCATGACGTCGATTAGCTTAACGCCATGCTCGTCCACCAACTTACGATTGTCCGCCGCTAGCTCCTCATTCCTCTTAATGAAGTCCTCCTCTAGCTCTATGTCTAGTGCTTCTCCCTCTTCGGCTACGACTACCTCGGTCATCTTGGACCTCAGCCCAGGAGCCACGTGCCACCATATTAACTTTGTGTCCCTCAAAGTATGAAGAGGGCTACTCCGAGGCCTATCGACGCCACCCAGGCTACCGGGCTCCAGCTAAAGACTTTTGAGCCATCCAAGGGGGGTATGGGCAGAAGGTTGAAGACGCCTAGCCAGAGGTTAACGTCAGCTAGATACCACAGCCCCAGCCCAAGCAGGCCCCCGACATGAATGAATACCGAGGTTAACTTAAGGAGCCCCGCCACGAATAAATTAACTAAGGGGCCCACCAACGAGATCACGCCGTAGTCCCTCCGACTAGTCACTCCCTCCACGTATACTGCTCCAGGGGCCGCGAAGATCATGCCCAAGAACGATGTAGCCACAGCTAGCAGTAGCCCTAGGGGCCACGCCCTATACTCAGCCCAGTACCCCATGCCCCTGGCCACGAAGCGATGGGCTAGCTCGTGGAAGGCGAAGGCGGTGAGCACGGCGAGGAAGGCGATAGGAACAATGAATAAGAGGCGTAGAGGGTCGATGAACAGGTAAGTCCTAGCCCCCAGTATGGTGAAGGCGGCAGTTAGCGCCGCTATGGAGTAGGCTAGGTCCTTAACCTCGGCTAGGGTTAGCTTCCTAGCAGGCTTAAAGTGCACATAGGCTGGAGCTTCGACCTCAAACGTCCTAAACCAGGCCCCCTTAGTGGTCGGCCCCCTAACTAGACCTGTACAGTGGTGTAACTCGGGGAGGAGGTGGGCCATACATACCCATTCGCCGCAGTACCTACATCTACGCCCACTTAAAGGGTCTAAGGGGGCTCCACACTCCTTACATCGAGGCCTCTCCAAAACCACTCCTCCAGACTTTAACGGCTAAGCTACCGGTGTTAAACCTAACTGGCACCTCATACCAGACCTTCCCGTAACGGACCACGTACCTTTTACGCCTAAGCGGCAGCGCCGCTATCATGCCTGATAGGAAGCCGCCTATATGTGCCCAGAAGGCTACCCCTATGAAGTAAGGTAGCGATAAGCTGATCATGCCCATCCAGAGCTGGTATATGAACCATATGGCTAAGAAGAGGAAAGCTGGGACCGGTATGATTAGCGGGAGTCCTAGGAGGGTCAACGTCATTATGTTGACGAAGGACCCTGGAAACAGCACTAAGTAAGCCCCTAGCACCCCTGAGATAGCTCCACTGGCTCCGATGCATGGTATGTTCAGTGGGTGGCCAACCACGAGCTCGATGCATGTATGTATGAGTGAGGCGTCTATGCCGCATAGCAAGTAGAATAGCAGGAAGTACTTGGATCCAAGCCGCGCCTCGACTGCCCCTCCAAACACGTACAGGTAGATCATATTGCTAGCTAAGTGGAGTATATCAGCGTGAAGAAACAGCGAGGTTATAAGCGTGTAGAGGCCCTTGCCCTTAATCAGCTTCAGGGGGGTCAGCCCGTAAAGAGCTATAGCTGAGGGCAAGGCCTCTGAGAGGAACAGGAGGAAGAACACTGCGGTGTTGGTTATCACCAACATCCACGTAACGTAGGGCTTTTTACGGACACCTTCAACTCCCAGCGGTATCAAGTAGCTTACCCCACTCAACTTTTAAGCAAGCCTATTAAAATGGCTAGGGCCCCCTCCGCGCACCATGATGTATAGACGCCTTCTGTGAAGACTAAAAAGTATATAAAGGTGTTAGCTTATTGGAACCTGCCTCGAATCAAAGCTAGAGGTCATATTCATGGAGTTTTGCCCGAAATGTGGTAAACTACTTGTCCCTTCCTCAGATAAGGGAGAGGTCATTTTAACATGCAGGGTCTGCGGCTACTCTAAGCCGCTATCTAGGTCTAAGGGCTACACGTGGACTGAGAAAATAGACGACTCTAAACGTAGAGGGACCGCCGTGGTGGAGGAGCTCCCAGCCTTAGAGAAACAGCGTAAAGAGGAGCGCGAGCTCGCAAGGGAGTACTATGAAATCTTCCTCGAGACTTTCAGCGAGGCCGTCGAGGAGGAGGGAGGAGAATAGTTATTCGATCTTGATGGTAAACCTCCTCACTTTTTTAGGCAACACCACTCTCAGTATCCCACGCCTGAACGTAGCCCTCGCACCCTCAGGGTCTACTGGGGCTGGGAGCTTAACCAGCTTCCTAAAGCTCTTAAACTCGACGTTGCGCTGAACAGTGCCCCATCTCTCGAGCCTAAAGCCTCTAACCATGGTGGCCTCTATGGTCAAGGTGTTCTCAGTCACATCTAGCCTGATATCCTCCTTACGCTCCACGAAGGGGAGGTCCGCGGTCACCACGATGACGTCGTCGCGCTCTTCGACGTCCACCAAGGGCTCAAGGCAACAGGACTCAGCATCCCAGCTAGGCTTAAAGAACTCCTCCTCAAACCTCTCAAAGAACTCGTCGATCCAGTCCAAGAGAGATCTCCTACGCCTCCACAACTCCACCACCTCACGTGTACATCAAGGGCACCTCGTGCTCCCTAGGCTTCTGCATGCCAACCATAGCTGTCCTTGCCTGCTTCATCAAGTCCCTAGTCTTAATCCTAATCTCCTCGGCTCTCTCTATCAACGGCTTAATGTCGAAGTCCCTATCGAGGAGTTTCCCGAGCGCGCTTATCGTGGCCGCGGCAGCCCCTGGATCGGGGTATTGAAGGAAGCATTGGGCTAGCAGAGCTAGAGCTGGAACCTCACGCTTAGTTGATTCACGTAGGAAGAGGGCGTAGGCCCCGGCCACGAAGCCCTCCTCCATAAGCTCTATCCCCTTGTTCTTGAGGAGCTCCATCGCCTCGTCGCCGTTTGGCACTCCATACACCGCTGGGGTCTCGATGTCAAGCCTGTTAGGTACGGGTATTCCGCCCAGGGACACCATTAACCTCACTCCCTTGGACTTAAACCAGTCGGCTAAGGCCTTCACGAGGGGGCTTAGAACGTCGGGGGGTATAGCGATCTCAGAGACCAAGACTAGCAGGTCGTTGTCCCCGTAGATCCTAATGGGGCTCTTAAGCCTCCCCTTATGCAACACCATTATGGGCGGTAGGAGCTCTGAGTCTATGTAGGCCACCTCGCCAAGGTTCAATAAGTCGACGAGGTAGGATGTAGCTATCGCCCCCACCAAGCCCACGTCGGGCAATCCCTCAATCGCCTTGGCCCCCGGCTTAACCGGCCTCGTCTCCACGACCTCAATCTCGTCGGGCAACCTAAACCCCGGTTAAACCTCGTCCCCTACTTTTAATAAGGACTACGCAGCCCTACTCTAGGGTTCCAACCTCGATTAGCTCAGCTTGACGCTTAGCCACGTCCACTATAGCCGCGTACCCCCTAGCCAGCGGGCCTGGGTTAACGAGCAGAGTTTCGCCCAGCCAATCTACCCCTCTAGCCTCATGTATATGGCCACATAGGCAAACCGCCGGCCTATACGACTCTATGAACTCCCTCACTGAGCTACTGCCTACGTGAGCGAGGTTGAAGGCCACGTCTACCTTTGAGTCCTTCGGCGGGTAGTGCGTGATAAACACGAACTTGTTAGGCTCAATGTTGTTTAGCTGGCTCGTCACCGCCTGAAGAGCCCACTTAAAGTTTAGGGCTCCTGCGCCCGCGAAGAGGAAGCCTCCGTGTTCAGCTACCTTGCCATGTAGGCTCACCCCAGCCTCCTCAAGTGCCTCGAGCTCCTCGCCTCCATCCATGTTGCCGGGGACGGCAAAGACCTTGCCCTTGAAGCCTGAGAGGACCTTGATGGCCTCGAGGCTTTGAAAGTCGCCTGAGCAAGTCACCACCTCTAAGGCGTTGGCTGCAGCAAACTCTAGCGCCTTCTTCACCATGTATACACTCCTATGGATGTCAGACAGGGCTAGCACCTTCAACCCCACCACCCTAAGGGGCGAGGCTGAGTAGCTCAGCTATTTTATAGAATAGCTCCTCCCCAAAGAGGGCGTAGCCTATTATAAGCACGGCCGCGCATAGGGCCACGGCCAGCTTAATCGCGAACTTTACGTCCTCGCTTAAGCCCATAAGGCGCCACCTTGTGTGAAGGAAAACTTAAGCTACACATTAACTTTACCCTAACGGGAGAGGCTATGAACGAGAGGGGGCCTGTCCTGACCGTAGACGTGGTTATTAAGTACCGTGGAGGCTACGTGCTCGTTAAGAGGCTGAATGAGCCTTTCAAGGGGTACTGGGCTATACCGGGCGGCATAGTCGAGTACGGAGAGACCGTGGAGGAGGCGGCAGTTAGAGAAGCTAAGGAGGAGACAGGGCTCGACGTAAAGCTGATCGGTCTCGTAGGCGTGTACTCCGAGCCGAATAGGGACCCTAGGGGCCACTACGTGTCGGTGGCCTTCCTAGCCGAGGCTGTGGGAGGTGAGCTTAAGGCCTCGAGCGACGCTAAGGAGGTGGCCGTGTTTAAGGATCCGCCCGACAAGCTCGCCTTCGACCACGCTAGGATACTCAAGGACGCGATGAAGCTGGAGTCTACGAGGGCTGCTTAGGCTGCTTAGGAGCTATGAAGCTGTTGCCATACGGGTCGTCTACGATCAAGGTGAAGGAAAGTCTTCCCTCGAGAGCCTCATCGATCTTGCGTAGGATCTCCTCAGCAGCTCTCCTCTCCTCAGGGGTCTCACTGTCACGTAGTAACTGCTCAGCCACCCTCCTGACTCTATGAAGCACCCCCTCCACGTTGGAGATGAAGCCCTCCGACGCTGGGCCAGGCTTAACCTCGACGCCCAGCTCAGGGATCAATATGGTAGCCGTCGACGACCTGACGACCCTTAAGCACAGGTCCTCGGGGCCCTCTACCTTCACCTCGTAGCGCGCTGGAGGCTTAAACTCCAAGCTCATCACGTCACTCCTCCTATAGCCACAGCTAGGGCATAGCATGGACGACAGCAGGGCCTTACCGAAGATCGGGATGTCGTAGATGACCTCTACGACCTCCATGTCCTTGGAGCCGCAGCTAGGACAATCAAGCTTATACCTCCTGACGTCCTCCATGCTCCTCGGCCTCCATGTACCCACAGCTCTCACAGATCCAAGCCTTTAAAGAGCCTGCTTGGCCTGGGGGCAGCACCACTATGCCGGCGCAGAAGGATACCCAGCGCTGCTCCATAAGTGAGCCGCACTTGGGGCAGGTCCTCATAGAGCCTACCCCTTAACTATCCTGCCATACCTCCCCACGTTTACTTGGACCTCTCCCCTGAACTGGGTCGTGTAGCCGTTCTCGATGGTTATCTCGTCGCCCGGCGATACCAGGCTTATCTGCTCGTTCCATAGGCTCATCTTAGCCCTGCCCGTATCGTCCTCAATCACCGCGTCAGCTACCTTGGCTAAGCCGAACCTGGTGTTTACGAGGCGCGGTCTCGAGACCTCGACCACGGTCACCTTTAAGTTGACCCTACTCATACCGGGTTTCAGGTCAGCTATCTTCATCAGCTACACTTCCAGCTTGACGTAGCCCCGAGCTGGGGTTGTTAATAAAGCTTGCGTAGGACGTTAAATCTTAAATCGTACCGGCGTAGAGGGTAGAGGGGGCGTAAGTTGAAGTATAGGTTAATGGACCTCCTTGCATGTCCCATATGTAAGCGGTTCCCCCTTCAGCTGGTGGTGTTCCAAGAGAACCTCTACGAAAAGCCTGAGCGTATACCCTCAAGGACCTGTGAGGAGTACTGTGGATGGCTTAGAAAGTGGGTTAAGGAGGGTAAAGGCAACTGTCATGAATGCTTTGCCCGTGAAGTAGCTGAAGGGATATTAATATGCGATAACTGCGGCCGCTGGTACCCTATAATTGAGGAGATACCTCACATGTTGCCGGACGACCTACGTGATGCTAAGGAGGACCGAGCCTTCCTAGAGAAATGGAGGGATAAGATACCTAGCCGTGTACTAACCGAGGGTAAGCCGTTCAACTTATCATCTAAGTAGGGCTGGCCCTAAGATCCATGTACGCGTCGACGACCCTCCCAGCCACGGTCCTCCACGAGTAATTACTAACAGCCTTAGCCCTGGCGTTGGACGAAAGCTTTCTGCGCAGCGAGGGGTCTTGGATTAGCGAGAGGAGGACTCTAGCTAGCTCCTTAGCCGACCCCGGCTTGACAAGTAGCCCTGTCACCCTATCCTCAACCACTTCCTTAAGCCCACCCACCTTAGAGGCTACGACAGGGGCCCCCGAAGCCATGGCCTCGATGGCTACTATCCCGAAGCCCTCAGCGTATAGCGTAGGTACAGCTACAGCCCAAGCAGACCTGTAAAGTGAGGCTTTCTCCTGGTCGGGTACTAAACCCTTAAACTCCACCCTTCCTTTAAGGTTAAACTTCGAGGCCATAGTCCTTAGTAGAGGTTCAAGGTAGCCTCCTCCAACCACAACTAGCTTGGCATCTCGCTCCTCCTTAACCACCTGCCTGAAAGCTTGAAGTAGGACATGGACTCCTTTACGGTATATTAACCTCCCAACGTAGAGCACTAGGGGGTCCTTAGGCTCTCTGGGCGAAGGGGCGTATACGTTTATGTCCACGGCGTTGGGTATGACAGCTCTCCTAACCTTGCTACCAACGATCCTCGACATAAGTAAATCTACAGCCCTGCTCACTGAGATCAACGCATCAGCCTTAGAGAGTAGGGGTCGATGAGGTGTTAGCGCGTAGAGATGGCCTAAAAAGTCTTGGTCATAGCCTGGAAGCACACTATGACACGTGACCACGACCTTTAACCTAAGCTGGCTGGCGGCTGCTATGGCCAGAAGAGGTAGCCAGTTGAAAGAGTAATGAGCGTGGACTACGTCAGGGTTAAGGCTGGAAATCCTCCTTTTAAGCCTTAGAAGGTCTAAGCCAACCCGTACCGAGTCGAAGTCTAATTGATTGATGAAGGCTCTACCCTCCTTCCTATAGGCGATTACGACCTCAAAGCCTCTCGCTGCCAGCTGCCCAGCAAGCCCTCTAACATGTTCTTCAACGCCCCCTATTGTTGAGGGGTGTTTGTCGCATACTAGGAGAACCTTCATCTCTTCTTAAGGGCTGGAGCCTTAGCATTAAAATCTTATCGTGATACCCTAGCTAATAGAGCTTTAAGTTCAGGACATCCGGAGACGGGGTCTGCTGGCCTACTTGAGGTTAGCAGGTTTACGTTGGCTTCGTTCCACCCATGAGACATGTTTATGACACCGGGCAGTATAGTGGGGGTCGTCCTCACCTTCACCTTTATGCTACCCCTCCTAGTTTTAATCACGACCACGCCCCCGTCCCTTAAACCATACCTGCGCGCGGTGTCAGGGTTCATTTCAACGTAGGGCTCAGGGCACTGCTTCCTAAGCCTCTCCACGTTTCTAAGCTGTGAATGCGTGTAGTAGATTAACCTAGAGCCTGTGGTCAGTATGAGGGGGTACTCCTTGGAATCCTCGTTGAAGGGCGACTCGTAGGGCTCCCTCGGCGTAGGTAGGGGGTCGTAGCCTTGCCTAGCTAAGGTCTCAGAGTAGAGCTCGACTTTACCTGAGGGCGTCCTAAACCCCTTACTGAGGTATTCGCCGTAGTTCACCTTGCCTACCCAGACCCCTGAAGGGTACACCTCCTCGAGATCCTTAAAGGTGTAGCCCGTGGGCTTCAAGACGTAGTCTAAGACCTCCTCGACGCTCCTCCAAGGGAAGTGCTCGGTGTAGCCCATCCTCCTAGCTACCTCGAGCCAGAGCTCCACGTCGCTCTTAGACCCCCCTATAGGCTCTACGCATTTCTTCCTCAGCATCATGTAGGGTATGCCGAAGATCACGCTGTAATAGTCGCAGAGCTCATACCTCTCTAGGAAGGTAGCCGCGGGCAAGAGGAGGTGGGCATGCTTAGCGGTGTCGGTCATAAAGAGGTCCATCACGGCTAGGAACTTGACCTTCCCTAAGGCTTCAGCCAGTTTAGACGCTTCGGGCCAGGTGAGAAGGGGATTTGAGCCGGCTATGAAGAGTGACTTCACCTGGTAGGGCCTCCCCTCTAAGATGGCGTCGTAGAGGTACATTGCCTGCCCCTCGCCTAGATGGGTCTCCCACACTTGATAGAAGAGAGGGTGCTCCTTAATGCCCAGGGGCTCATCCCTTAGCAGGTGCGGTAGGCGAAGAGAGGCTATGTGGCTCCTCGAGGCCCTTACGAGGCCGCCCTTAACGTCAACGTTGCCTGTAAGCGCATGGAGCATAGCTATGCTCCTAGCGTTCTGTACACCTACGAGCACCTGATCCAAGGTGTTTACGCCTTGAACTATGCAGGCAGGCTTGACCGTGGCGAAGACCCTGGCCATCTTAGCTATGAGCTCCTCGTCGAGCCACGTCCTCTCAGCTATGTAGGACAAGCTGTACTTGGATAGATGCTCCTTCAACTTATCAAAGCCCACAGTCCACCGCTCAACAAAACCCCTATCATAGAGACCCTCCTCGATTATGACCTTCATCATCCCCACGGCCAGGTATATGTCGCTTCCAGGCCTAATCGGGGCGTGTATGTCAGCCATCTCAGCTACCTTGGTCCTACGGGGATCTATGACTATGAGTTTAGCCCCCCTCCTCCTAGCTTCCTCGATCCTCCAAGCTAAGGGGGGCTTAGATTCGTGGGGGTTATGGCCCCACACCACTATGCAGTTGGAGTTTTCGACTTCCGGGACCGGGAACTTGCCCAGCGTTAGAATGTAACCTATGATCTGGTGCCTATAGCACATGCTTTCAGGGGAGAAGCAGTTAGGGGAGCCGTAGACGTCCATGAAGCGCCTTATTAAGCCTACCGTGGAGGAGCCGCCAAGTAGAATGGGCATCCCTATTATCATGGCGAAGGAGCGAGGGTCCTCCTCCCTCACCTCCTTAAGGTTCTCCACTAAGAGCTCCAACGCGTAGTCCCAGTCCACCTTCCTCCACTTAGCCCCCTCCCTTACCATGGGGGTTAAGACTCTCTCACCGTGGTACATTAAGTCGACTATGGCTGGAGCTTTAGGGCAAAGCCGACCCCTATTGAGAGGGTGTTCCTTCATTCCCTTGACCTTAACCACTCTGCCGCTCTCCACGTAAACCTCCATGCCGCAGCTCCAAGCGCAGAGCTCGCAGGCTGTCTTAATGATCCTCAACCTGAGCCCCAAAGTAAAGGTCTAAGGCCTAGGGCTAAAAGGTCTTTAGGAGCAGAGCTTTAATTAACGTCACGTGGACTTCCTATAGGCGTGAGGCTATGAAGATTACCGTGGTGCTGGCTGGCGCCTTCAGGGAGGTCGCCGGCGAAAAGGAGCTAATTGAGGAGCTGCCCGAAGGAGCTAGCTTAAAGGACTTGATCTCAGCCTTAGCCTCTAGGTACGATGACCTGTTCGAGGACATAGCGGGTCGAAGTGGAGAGGTCAGCCGCGACGTAGCGTTGATAGTCAACAACGCTTTTGTGTTCAAGCTGGACCGCAAGTTGAAGGACGGTGACAGGGTCATAATATCGGACCTCATAGAGGTCTCCTTGGGTGGGGGATGAACATTCGCTCGGAGACAAGCCGAGGCTTACAGTTCACCGTCCACGAGCTCGAGAGGTATGATAGGCAGATACGTATACCCGGCTTCGGCGTTGAAGGCCAGGCTAAACTGAAGAACGCCACGGTCCTCGTAGTGGGCGTAGGGGGCTTAGGCAGCGCGTCGTCCATGTATCTAGCTGCCGCTGGAGTTGGTAAGCTTATCATAGTTGACAGCGAGGCGGTTGAGCTAAGCAATCTCAATAGGCAGGTGCTCCATTGGACCAAGGACCTCGGCAGGCTTAAGGTGGATTCAGCCGCTGAGAAGCTCCGCCAGCTAAACCCCGAGGTCAAGGTCGAGGCCGTAGCCGCTAGGGTCGATGAGGACAACGTTCAAGGCCTAGTTAAGGAGGCCGACGTGGTTGTCGACGGCTTAGACAACTTCAGGACCAGGTTCATGGTTAACGAGGCCTGTGTGAGGCTGGGCAAACCTTTCATCTACGCTGGCGTGCGGGGCTTCGAGGGCAGGCTCATGACAATCGTGCCCGGCAAGGGTCCATGCCTACGCTGCCTGGTGCCCGTGGATCCTAAGGAGCCTAGGCCCATCCCAGTCTTTGGGGCCACTCCAGCCGTCATGGCAGCCCTCCAAGTGGTGGAGACTATAAAGCTGTTGACGGGCGTAGGCGAAGCCTTAATTGGAAAGCTGCTCGTGTTCAATGGGCTCACCATGACCTTTGACCACCTGCTCGTCGAGAGGTCGCCCCGTTGCCCAACGTGTGGGGGTCGCTAGGCAGGTTTATGTAGGCCTCGCCTATAAGCTACGTAGACCGCTTGAAGTGGTGCCCTTGAAGGCTAGGTTCCTGGATGAGAAAGGCAGAGAGTTGGAGATTAAGGTGGAGAGCGAGGACGACCTCTGGACTCTTTACAACGTGCTTGAGAAAGGCGACGTGATTAGGGCCTGGACCACGAGGGAGCTCAAGGCCGACTCAGGGAGCAGGCGTAAGGCGATGAGAGTGGCGCTGAGAGTCGAGAAGGCTGAGTTTCAACCCTTTACTACGAGGCTCAGGGTCCATGGCTTCATAGTGGAGGGGCCCAGGGAGCTAGACTTGGAGGGGCAGCGGCACACGGTGGCGGTAGACGTAAACGATGAGGTGGTGGTTTACAAGGAGGATGGGTGGCCCCTACATGCGCTTAAGAGAGTTAAGGAGGCTTGCTCTAGGGCCAGCGTCAAGGCGCTGGCGGTGGGAGTGGACGCTGAGGAGGCGGCTATAGCGCTCATCAGGGACTACGGGGTCGAGGTGTTGATGGAGTTCACGTTAAACCTGCCAGGCAAGAGGGACCCTGAAGCTAGGAGGAGGGAGCTCGAGGCCAAGGTTAAGGAGCTCGCCAGCCTAGTCAAGTCGAGCGCTGAGAGGCACGGAGTGGATGTGGTCGTGGTGGCTGGGCCTGGCTTCGTGAAGGACGACGTGGCCGCCGAGCTGTCCAAGGATTTTAAGGGGAAGGTGTACAGGGAGAACGCGTCATCCGGCGGGGTTAGCGGGGTCTACGAGGCCATTAAGAGGGGAGTGATGACCAAGGTCTTAAGGGACCACGAGCTGGTGGTGGAGGAGAGGTTGATGGAGGAGCTCATGTCGACGCTAGCTAGGGACGAGAGGCGCGTAGCTTACTCCCTTAGCGACGTGGAGGCCGCAGTTAGGATGGGAGCCGTGGAGAAGCTGTTGGTGACCAGCGAGCTTCTAAGGAGCATGGACCTAGACCTGCGTAGAAGGGTGGAGGAGGTTGTCAAGATGGCTGAGAGCCTAGGGGCTAAGGTTAAGGTGTTCAGCTCGCTCCACGACACTTACAGGCAGCTAAAAGCGCTTGGAGGCATAGCTGCCATACTACGCTTCAGGCGCTAGAGGCCTAGGTATAAACAGGTCCTCCAGCTTAACCCCCAGCCTCTTAAACAGGCTTAGCGGGTAGCTTAGGTTGCCTACGTCCTCAACCCTATGGGCGTCGCTGCCCATAGACAGCTTCACACCCTCCTTCAAACACCTCTTAACCACCCACTCGTCTGGGACCAGCCATGCTCCGCTGACCTCTATCGCTACGCCCTTAGAGGCTGCGGCCTTAACGACGCTGTCCACCCAGTCAGGTGTAATCAGGCTGTTTACTTCGCTCCTTATGTCCTCGGGTAGCCAAGTGAGGTGGGCTACGATGTCGATGAGGCCAGACTCTATGGCCTCTATGACCGCCACCCTAACCGTCTCCACGAAGCCCTTAGGGTCTGGTATAGGCGAGGGATCCCCCCAGAAGGCGACACCTGCAACTTCGTGAACGCCCCCTATCACGTAGTCGAAGAGGCGCCTCTCGGAGGCAGCAAGATCTACGTGGCCATCCTCGAATATATCAACCTCGACGCCCTTAAGTAAACCCTCAGCCTCGGCCTCAGCTAGGTAGGCCCTTAGCCTCCAAGGCTTCATCCTCCCCTTGGCGTAGCCGTAGTGATCAGCCACCCCAGCTAGGGCCAATCTCTTAAGCCTGGCAGCCTTGGCCACCTCGGCCATGGTAGGAAGACCGTCGGAGTAGTTAGTGTGTATGTGAAGGTCTATCTTGGGAAGCGAGGGGTTCTTCAAAGGTGAGCTCCTCTTAGGCCGCGGCTAAAAGATCCCGAAGACCGCCTGCTCCCATTCTTCCTCGCCGTTCCCTGGAGGCTCCTCCACGATCTTGCCCGTTGAGCTGCGCCATATGTGCTCATCAACCCTCAGCCACACGAGAGGGCCTTTGACGTGGCGCAGCGACTTAGCCCTGTACATGGCTTCCTTCACCACCTTTAACGGGTCCACCTGGATCCTCCGCAGCGCCTCCTCGTCAGACCTACATAGCTGCTTGTATCTCAATAGCTCCCCTCGCAGGGTGCTCTCAGCTAGGAGGTTGGTGAAGCAGATCTCGCCGACGTCGATTAACGCGTCAACTACGAGCTCTAAGGCCTCGTTTAAGTGGGGGAACCTGCTCCATAGGAAGCTTGTGTCCCTAATCAGCTTCTCGTGCTTAGCGAAGACGTGACCGTCCTGGGGCCTAAACACCAGCTTGACACGCTCTCTCCACTTGTCAAGCCACCTCTCAGCCCAGCAGTCTGCATACTCGCCTTGGTCCACGTTGGGCGAGGGAGGCTTGTATTTAACGTAGTTCCTGAAGTCGTTGACTGCCACGTTAGCCAGCATGCGGCCCTCGGGCTCGTGGTGCTTGAAGCCGGGGATGTGTTCTGAGAGTCTTCTCAGTATCCTCGAGGTTAGTAGTCGCTCCCTAGCCCACTGGGCAGGATACATGAGGCTCGTAGACTACTTAAACTGCCCAGATATAAACCCTTTAATTCTCAGGGGGTTAAGAGCATAGGGGACGGCCTCGTAGCTGTCTTCGACGTGGACGGCACGTTGACGCCCGTAGCGGACTCTTGGAGGTATTACCATAAGGCTTTAGGCACGTGGGACCAAGCTAAGCGCCACGCTGAGCTTTTCTTTTCAGGAGCTATTGATTACTTGGAGTGGGCTAGGCTAGACGTAGGGCTGTGGAGGGGGGTGTCGGCTAGCCGTATAGCTGAGCTGGCAGGGAGCATACCGTGGCGTAGCGGCGCCTGGAACTTAAGCAGGCTTAAGGAGCTTGGCTACACCTTAATAGCCATCACCACGGGCATATGGGAGCTAGCCTCGAGGACCCTAGCCGAGCTAGGCTTCGACTATGTGCTCGCCAACGAGCTTGAGGTCGTGGAGGGCCGTTTAACCGGAGGGGTGAAGGTCAACGTCGAGTACTGGGGCAAGGGAGGAGCGTTAAGGAGGCTCTTGGAGAGGTTAAGTATTAGGCCAGCGCTCCTAGTCTCCGTAGGTGATGGGAGGCCGGACGTGGAGATGTTTAGGATGTCCGACGTGGCTGTAGCCTTCAACCCCTGGAGCCAGGAGGTTAGAGCCGAAGCCGACCTCTGCATCAGCTCAGACAGCCTAGCTCCTATCATCAAGCTGTTAACGTCCTTAGCCTTCTCGGCTAAGAAGGCGATCAAGGCTTATAGCTTTAAGACGCGAAGGATTTAATCATGCCGTCGGCCTGCGGCCTTGCATGCGAGGTCTGTGGCGGCAAGACCCGTAGCCTCTGTCCCATAAATGGGTGCGCTCCTGGAAGCCAAGCTTCAAGTAAGCTTGAGGAGCAGAGGAGAGTCCTCGGCTTCACATGTCCCATCCTAGAGTGCGCGCTTAAGAAAGGAGTAGACCACTGTTCAAGGGACTGTGAGGACTTCCCCTGCGAGCTCTACTATAAAATCGAGGTCCCATACAGCAGGAAGTTCTTGGAGATAATCAGGGAGGTGCTTAGGCGCTGAGACTTACCATCTCCCGTAGATTATCCTGAAGTCTGTAAACTCGCCCGTGTAGGGCTCCCATTTAACCTCGACGTTGGTGACCCTAGCTCCAGGGGGGCCCTTCCAACATAGCTTAACCATCTCCTCTACGGCCTCCTTATCACCCTCAAACACGGCCTCCACCCTGCCGTCAGCTAGGTTCCTCACCCATCCAGTCAACCCTCTCTTGACCGCTTCGTCCTCAGTCCAAGCCCTAAAGAAAACTCCCTGAACCCTTCCACTTATGAAGACGTGGGCCCTCACCTTCAAGGCCAGGCCCTCCTAGCTTTCTCCGCCCTTAACTTCGCCCTTTAACTCTCTCTCCGCTAAGGCCTTTAAGGCCTTCCTCAACACCCTCCTAACAAGCCACCTCCTGCTCACGTCGCCGTATAGGGCCACCGCGGCCTTCCTTATGCTCCCCTTCCTAGCTACCTCGCTCAACACCCTCCGCTCCTCGCTGGAGAGCTCTATGCCGCTATCTAGGGTAGCCCTGGCCACCTCGGCCGGCGATATGATGTCGTGGGGCTTCTCGTCTAGAAGATTTAGCACCTCGAAGCCTATTATGGTGACCGGTTCGTTGGGGTCTATGGCACCGTAAACCCTCTTTAGCGCCTTCAGTAGGTCCTCGAGGCTGTTGAAACCATCTCGCCGAGCGTCAGCCTCAGTAAGGTCCTTAACCCTCTTGTGTTCGACCTTAGTTATCCTCACCTTAGCTACGTCCTTGCCTCCTCCGTGCAGGATGACGACCTTATGCTTCGGCTTAACGAGGCCAAGCCTGATCGTGGTCTTCTTTATACCCTTGAGTACTAGCTCTACGAACTCCCCCTTCATCATCAGCTTTCTCCCTATGACCCCCACCTTCAAGCTATTCACCTTGGCCTCTCAGCCCACCTAAACGTCCTTTAACCCACCGTGTAGCTGAGCTACTTAAGGTTAGAGCCTACTAGGACTCCTCAACCTTAAGCCCGTAGCTCCTGGCGATGTCCTTGAAGGCCCAGGCTACGTGCCTAACCTGATCCCACGTTAAGCCGTACACGTTGAGCTTCCACCTCCTCGTGGAGCCAGGGAACACCCCTATAACCCTCCGCTTAACCAGCTCGTCGAAGAGGAAGTACCCTCTACGCCTATGCGTCCTGGCCACTTTGTCGAAGCTCTCGGTGGTGTCTACGTAGGTTAAGGTGTGCTTCCTTGGGAGCTCGCTTAGGATCCTACACCCCTCTATCTTCATGAACTCCTTGACGAAGAAGTTAGATCTCTCCACCTCCTCCCCCCACCTCTTAACCCTCTCCTTGACGTGGGGGAAGCTCAGCATCATAGCTATGGCCACCGCTCCCATCAACGTGCACCCTAGCAGCTCCACCTCCTTATTGTCGAAGCGCCTGCCGGTTACGTCGCAGACCGTACTCGAGCGCCTAAACACCTTCTTAGCCCACTCCTCGGTGGTAGCTAAGATCCCTGAGGGTGCTGGGGAGGCGAAGCTCTTATGACCTGAACCCGCGAGGAAATCGACGCCTAGCTCCCTCCCGTTCACCGGCATGATGCCCACTGAGTAGGCGCCATTACATAGCACTGGGACGTCGTAGCGGTGGGCAGCCTCCACGACCCCTTTAACGTCGTGCTCGTTCCCGTACACGTAGTCGAAGTGGTCGACTATGACCAGCTTAGGTGGCTTACCGAGCTCCCTCTTCACTTCCTCTATCTTGGCCTCGACGGCCTCGCCAGTCAACACGTTCTTCTCGTTAACCGGGACCTCCTTGACAACTCCTCCAGCCTCCTCAACTGCTAACACCTCGGTGTAATGAGCTAGCGAGGAGACCAGCGCTACGTCCCCTCTCTCAAGGAGAGTTGAGGTGACCGCTTGGAACGCTCTCCTAGCCCCAGGCATAAGCCTGGCCTCGTCCATCCCTAGGAACTCGGCTAGCTCGGCGTGGAACTCGGCCAGAGGGGGGCGCTTAATGGTGTCAAGCCTGAAGGGCTTCATGCACCAGTCGCAGGTGGAGTAGCCGTCGCCGTAGGCTATCAGCGCCTTCATAGCCTCAGCCGTTAACCTACCTCCTGGCTGAATGGGGTCGATGTTGACGAAGAGCTCCTCCCTAGCCCTAACCTCCACTTTATCAGCTAGGTACATGGAAAACTCGGTGTCCGAGGGCCTTGGCTCCTTGACGAACTCCTCAAGCAGGTCTAGACAGCGTCTAGCTCTCTCAATGCTGTTTAACGCCTTAGCCCTCTGGTCCTCGTTAAACCTGTAGCTAGGCTTCGTCTCCCTGAACAGCTGCCTAAGGTCGATTAAGGCGAAGAGGGCCTCAAACAGGCTTTCCACAGCCTTCACCGACATCTTAGCTCGGTGGGTGAGAGCTGTGGAAGAAGAAAAAGGTTATCTTTGAGCGTAAACGTTTAAGCAGCCCTTTACGCGTCAGCTAAGAGGCCCCAAATTGATTAGGCTTAGAGTGAGGGTTAGGCCTGGAGGCGCCGTTAGGGACGTGGAGCTGAAGGGCAAGGCTAAGGTAAGGGACCTTCTTAGGCTTTTAGGGTATAGTGAGGAGTCAGCCGTGGTTGTCCGGGAGGGGGTCGTGTTAACTGAGGACGAAGCCTTAATGGACGGCGATGAGGTTGAGGTTTACGAGGCTATCTCGGGTGGCTTGAGGTGAAGTGTAGCCGATGTGGGTCGAGGGCGGTCATATACCTTAGGTACGCTAAGCTGGCCCTATGTAGGGACCACTTAGAAAGCTACCTGGCAAGGAAGGTGTCCAGCGTAGTCAGAGACGCGGTTCCAAGAAGCTCGCTAGTATTAGTTGCGGTCTCAGGAGGTAAGGATAGCGCCTCAGCGGCTAGCTTATTGAAGCTGTTAGAGAACGAGCTGGCGACAAGGGTCCTCTTGGTGCACTTAAACCTGGGGATTCAAGGGTACTCTGAGGAGTGCTGCCGCGCCGCTGAAGCGCTGGCTGAAAAGCTTGAGCGCCCCTTAATCCTAGTGGGCCTTGAACAGGCGCTCGGGTTAAGTGTAGACAAGGCCGCTAAGCTGGCTAAGAGGCCTGTGTGCTCCGTGTGCGGTCTCGTTAAGCGCTACACATTGAACTTGGCGGCTAACCTGGCCGGCGCTTCGAGGCTAGCCACAGGGCATAACTTAGACGATATCGCTGCCTACGCGGTTAAGGCCTTCCTAGTGGGGGGAGAAGGGGAGCTAGCTAAGCTTGTAGGTCACAGCGAGACTAAGGACGGCCTAGTGGGTAGGCTTAGGCCGCTCCTCGAGGTGAGCGAGCGCGAAGCCCTAGTGTACGCGTTGACTAGCGGGCTGCCCTTCCACCACGAGGAGTGTCCCTACGTTAACAGGGAGGGGCTTGAGTTCAAGGCTAAGGAGTTCCTAAACACCCTAGAGGCCGAGAGGCCCGGCTTTAAGCTGTCGTTTCTCAGGAGGCTTAGGGAGAAGCTAAGCACGCACGTAGAGGGGGAGGTTAAAAAGTGTTCAGTGTGTGATATGCCGACCTCAACCGATGTCTGCGCCTTCTGCAGGTTGATTTATAGGGCTACGGGCAGCTACGAGGGGGTGGAAGCGTTTAAGAGGAGCGTCGAGGGAGCTGTGAGGAAGGCCCTGACCAAAGAATATTAGGAGGCTCAAATCCTTGAAGCCTGATCGCTGTGTCGTATACATGGACTAAGCGCCTTGGAGCGCCCGTATACTTAATCATCAGGTTTAGTGGGGAGATAGGGGTTAAGAGTAGCAGGGTTAGGGTTAGGTACGAGAGGAGAGTCTTAAGGGACCTCGTTAAGAGGCTTAAGAGGGCTGGGGCGTTTAGCCACGAGCCCACTTACGTCTTCGGCAGGATCTATGTCCCTGTCGAGGACCCTGATGCAGCGGTTAACGAGGCTGCCAAGGTCTTCGGCGTCTCCTCAGTTTCGCCGGCCGTTAAGGCAAGCTCTAAGCTTGAAGACATCGTGGACCTTGGGGTTAAGGTGGCCCTCTCCACCTTCAAAGAGGGTACACGCTTCGCTGTTAAATGTAGGAGGGTGGGCGAGCACCCTTACCGTAGCCCCGACGTGGTCAAGGCCGTAGGCTCGGCCATACTAAGGTCCCTTAAGGGTAAAGGGGTGAAGGTGGACCTGGATAGGCCTGACATCATTGTGGGCGTCGAAGTCAGGGAGGGGGACGCCTACGTGTACGTGGATGAGGTTGAAGGGCCAGGAGGCCTACCGACAGGCAGCCAGGGGAGAGTAGTGTGCCTGATAAGCGGGGGGATAGACTCTCCCGTGGCCGCCTGGATGTCCATGAGGAGAGGATGCATACCTGCGTTGCTACACTTCGACCTTGAGGATTTTGCGGGTCCCGAGACGAGGGCTAAGGCGCTCGACTTGGCTAAGAGGCTGGCTGGTTGGATGCCGGGCAATAGGCTTAGGTTCTACGTGGCTAGGCACGGCGAGGCGTTGAGGAGGATTAAGGAGGCCGCCCCTGAGAGGTTGACCTGCGTGCTATGTAAGAGGGTGATGTTAGGGGTGGCTTGTAGGCTGGCTTCGCTTAGGAGGGCTAAAGGCGTAGTCACGGGGGACATTTTAGGGGAGCAGGCCAGCCAGACGTTGAGCAACCTCTACGTCATCGACTCGGCGGTTAAAGGGTGCCCGGTGTTTAGGCCCCTCTTAGGCATGGATAAGGCCGAGGTAGAGAGGCTTGCTCAGCGCATAGGGACCTACGAGATCTCCTCGAGGCCCGAGGAGGGGTGTAAGGCCTCGCCTAAAAGGGCAGCGACCAGAGTGGACCTTGGGGAGGTTGAGGAGGCCGAGGCCAAGGTGGACGCTGGGGGGCTGGTGTCCATGGAGGTTGAGGGGCTTGAGGAGCTCGTGGTTGAAGGAGGCTGAGGAGCGCCTACTAAGAGTCATCGAGTCTAAGGGCTCCCTCCTCGTAGCCCTCTCAGGGGGCGTTGACAGCTCCGTCGTGGCCGCGGCAGCCTTCAAGGCCTTAAAGGGGCGCTGTGCAGCTGTCACCTTTAACTCGCCGTTACACCCTCCTTGGGAAGTCGAGGAGGCTAGGCGGGTAGCTGAGCATATAGGGGTTAAGCACGTGGTCTTAGACCTAAACGAGCTTGAGCTCCCGAGCGTAGCTGGCAACCAGCGTGACCGCTGTTATGCGTGTAAACGCTTAAGGTTCACCTTGGCCTTGAAGCTAGCTGAGGAACTTGGGCTTAAGTACGTAGCTGATGGGACCAACGTCGACGACTTCTCCGAGCATAGGCCGGGCCTCAAGGCCTTAAAGGAGCTGGGCATAGCCAGCCCACTCATTGAGGCCGGGCTGGGCAGAAAAGAGGTAAGAGGACTTGCTATGCGGTGGGGGCTACCCTCAGCCTATAGGCCTTCATCCGCGTGTCTAGCTACACGCTTCCCTTACGGGAGGACGTTGACTTTGGAGGCGCTTAGGAAAGTAGCTGAGGCCGAAAGAGTGGTCGTCGAGGTGGTGGGAGCGCGTGGCCACGTGAGGGTTAGGGACCACGGGGACTTGGCCAGGATCGAAGTCGACCAAGGGCTCGTGGAGATTTTAGCTAGGCCTAAGGTGGCCTTAAAGGTGGCTTCTGAGCTTAAAAAGCTAGGTTATAGGTTTGTAGCCCTCGACTTAGAGGGCTATCGGCCTGGCTCCTTCGATCAAGTGTAAAGCTGGGTCCACGTACAAGCCTTTAAGTTCCAGCTACACCCTAAAATATGTAGGATGGGCAAACTAGTGGAGGACCCTACGCTGAGAGAGAAGTTGTACGTGTTTAAGGATAGGGTTGAAGCTGGGCTGAAGCTAGCTGAAGCCTTAGAGAGGCTGGTTTCAAGTAGCTCGCTAGTATTGGCTATACCTGCCGGAGGGGTACCCATAGGCTTAAAGGTGGCGGAGAAACTAGGCCTGGAGCTTGATTTAGCCATAGTTAGGAAGGTGCTATACCCCTGGACCACCGAGGCTGGCTTTGGAGCTGTGGCTTGGGATGGAAGAGTCATACTGGACCAGGGAGCTATCGAGGCCTTAGGGCTACCGGGCAAGGTTGTCAAGGCTAAGGTGGAGGAGGCTAGGCGCAGCGTGGAGGCTAGGATGGCTAGGCTTAGAGGAGGCAGGCCTATGCCTCAGATTAAGGGCAGGGAGGTCGTGTTGATTGATGATGGGCTGGCCTCAGGCTTCACCATGCTCACCGCGGTGAGAGCGGTTAAGGATAAAGAGGCCGCCAGGGTAGTGATCGCAGCCCCTACTTCGTCCATCTCCGCTGTGGAGCTCCTGTTACCTGAAGTCGACCTATTGGTGGCCTTAAACGTGAGAGGAGGGCCTGTTTATGCGGTGGCTGACGCCTACGTGGAGTGGCGGGACTTAAGCGACGACGAGGTGGCCGAGATGTTAGCTTCGTTTTGGAGCAGGTCGAGGGCGGTGGAGGGCGACGCCAGCTGTTCATAGGCCTAAGTGGCAAGGCGGCCACGCCATGCTTTAAATACCTAGCCGCCAGGTTCTAAGCGGACCTCCAGTTAAGGTGACTTGGGTTGTTAAGCGAGGCTGTTAAGGCGTCCCTTCAACTGCTAGCTACGCTTAAGTTTGAGGTAGGCCCCATAAGGCCTCCAAGTGAGGGGGGCAGCCACTCCCTGTTGATTAGGGCTACTAGGAACTGCCCGTGGAGCAAGTGTAAGTTCTGCTACGGGCTGCCCTACGATAGGAAGCCCTTCCAGATCAGGTTTGTGGACGAGGTCAAGGCCGATATAGACTCCGTGGAGCTTATGTTGAACGAGCTTAGGATGTTATCTAAGGAGTTGGGCTTTAAGGGCGAGGTCAATGATAGGCTCGCCCTAACCCTCATAGCCATCGAGCCTGCCCTGGCCTATAGCCCATGGTTCAGCTTGGTGTTTAACTGGGCTAGGTCAGGCTGTAGGACCGTGTTTATACAGGACGCCGATAGCCTCATAATGAAGACGGATAGGCTATGTGAAATAATAAGGTACCTGAGAGCTAAGTTCCCTACTATCGAGAGGGTGACCTCCTACGCTAGAGCTAAGACCCTATATAGGAAGAGCCTCGAGGAGCTGAAGGAGCTAAGGGCCTCCGGCTTAACTAGGCTACACGTGGGGCTTGAAAGCGGAGATGACGAGGTGTTGGCCTACGTTAACAAGGGGGTTACGAGCCAGGAACACGTGGAGGCTGGGAGGAAGGCCATAGAGGCTGGGTTTGAGCTGTCCGAGTACGTTATGCCTGGGCTAGGCGGAGCTGATAGGTGGAGGGAGCACGCCTTAAACACCGCCAAGGTGTTAAACGAGATCAACCCCCACTACATAAGGGTCCGAAGCCTAGTTCCACGTAAAGGAACCCCGCTCTACGACGACTTCGTCCAGGGGCGCTTCAAGCTACTAACCCCCCACGGCTACCTTAAGGAAATAAGGCTTCTCGTCGAGAAGCTCGACGTAGACAGCCGCATCAGCTTCGACCATTTCTGTAACCCAGCGTATAAAACGAGGATGGGTCTAGTGCACGTGTTCAGCCAGGACCACGAGGGCTACAAGCTCCCAGACGAGAAGGAGGAGATCCTAAAGGCGGTGGATAGGGCCCTTGAAGTGGAGGAGAGCAGGTTCATTAGACCTGAGGACCTAGCTGAAGTTATGCTCTAGGGGGGCGGTAAGCTTGATCGTCGAGCTTGTCTCTATAGGCAACGAGCTGCTCATAGGTAGGACGGTGAACACCAACGCCTCCTGGCTGGCTGACCGCGTAACTAGGCTTGGAGGAGTGGTAAAGAGGATCACGGTGGTTGGCGACAACCTAGATGAAATCTCATCGTCGCTCAGGGAGGCCTCTTCACGTGGAGCCGAGCTGGTGATAACGACCGGCGGCTTAGGCCCAACCCCCGACGACATGACCATGGAGGGGGTGGCTAGGGCGCTAGGCGTGGAGACTGAGCTTAACCAAGAGGCGCTTAGAATGCTGGAGGAGAGGGTGGGCAGGCACGTCGAGGCGCCCCAAGTTAAAAAGATGGCCTACCTCCCACGTGGAGCCAAGCCACTCTACAACCCTGTGGGCGCCGCCCCTGGAGCCATGGTTAAGCTGGGCTCCACGCTAATCACCGTGTTACCAGGCGTGCCAGCCGAGATGAAGGCCATGTTTGAGGTGCACGTGGAGCCTCTGCTAAGGGAGCGGGTAAAGGAGGCCTTCTATCAAGCTGAGGCCACGATCACAGGGATCTATGAGGCCACCTTAGCCCCCTACATAGAGGAGGCCATGCGGCGATACCCTAAGGTATACATAAAGTCCCATCCGAGGCTCGAGGAAGGGTTATCAGTTATACAACTACACGTAGCCTGTCGAGTCGCCAACTTAAACGAGGCTAAAGCTATGGTAGAGGGCGCATTAAACTGGCTCTTAGAACAGGCCAAGGCGAGGGGGGCAAACGTGGACAGGGTTGAATTTCCATAACCTCCCTCGACGCCCCCTTAACCACCTGCCTTAGAGAAGGGCCTTAGTTTTCCTCGCAATTATTAGGGGCGTGACCATTGTAGGATGCAAGAGATGATTAATGGCGCGACCACCGCTAACGGCGTAACGTCAGGTTTAGCGATCTCAACGCGATTAGTGCTTCGTTGATAGGCACGCGATTATGAAGATGGAGGTTGTCTCCACGTTAACGTCTCCAGCCGGTACTATCTTCCCGTCTACGGCGACATAGTGGGTGTAGATCCCGCCATTATCCGCTTGGAGCTTGGACATGACCTCCTCTAGGCTCTTTGCTATAGGGTCTTCAACCTTAAGGTTTTTGGCGAGAAGATAAGCCAATGCAAGCTTATACGACTCATACCTGCCGTCAAAGGCTTTATCCTTAAAACCGTAGCCGTCCCACATCCTGGTTAGGTTTGACCATGCAAGTTCTGCCTCCTTTAAGCGGCTGGACCATGTAGCATTAAGCCCCCTATACGCCACTAGATCAGCGTACTCGTACCAGTCGGCCATAACCGCGCCATCAAAGACGTGAGCTTTAACTAGGTAGCCATTAAATACGCCGAAGAGCAGCTCTCTCTGAGACCTAAACGCCCCTATCGTCCTGCCTAGGAGTACTTCATGAAGCCCATCTCCATGAGCCAGCCTCGGATAACTGGAAGCCAATACCTTCTTGACCTCTCGAGATAAAGGAGAGCTGCAGAGCTCTAAGGCTTTAACTGCTAACAGGTTATCTGAGGTTACGTATATCGTTATGTTTTCGGGGTAAGCTTCAACCGAGGCCCTTAGTAAACCCACCTCGGGTACGTACTGAGATTCAAGGAAGCTACATGCACGCTTAGCGTCGATGAAACTGGGAGCCTCGCGTTGTCTTACAAGGACACATACCGCAGCGAACAGGGTCAGGCATAACAATAGCGCTAGCAGGACGATACGCCTCAACCATCCACCTACTAAAAAACGCGGAGAGAGCAAGCTTTAAGCTTGGTTGACGAGCCCTTAGGTTCAAGGATCGTAAAAATTTTACCTTAAACCTGCCTTAAGGCGCATAGATGAGGACGCTAGACAGGTATCTCCTAATGAAGCCCGGCCTAAGGGCTACTATAGAGTGGCTTCTACTGATCGTCGTAGGCCTTCCTTGTTACCTCACTAAGACCTTAACGTTACCCTTCACCTCGATCTTTACAGCGTTGGGCGTAACACTGTTTATCGTCGGCATGTTCATCCACGGCCTGTCACATAAGGAGCACCGGCAGGCCCACGCTAAGGTCGAGGAGGTTGAGAAGCTCGTGACGACGGGTATCTACTCTAAGGTTAGGCATCCAGGCTACTTAGGGATAATGCTGGTTTATTTCGGAGCCTCTCTTTGCCTTGGAAACGTGCCAGCCCTTATAGTCGCATCCATGTTGGCGGCGCTGCACGTGTTGACCGCGGTTAAAGAGGAGGAGCTTCTCCTCAAAAAGTTTGGTAGGGAGTACGAGGAGTATAGGAGGAGGGTTAAGTGGAGGTTCATTCCAGGAGTCTACTGAGCTGAGAACACCTTGACGCCTCGCAGAGTTAAGGCTTGGCTACTGGCTCTAACCGCTGCCTTGATACTATCAACGCTCGTCTTAACAGCCTACTCTCAGTGGGACTTACCGGCTACATGCCGTGAAGTGCCTAAGCTAAGCGAGGGAGTGGTCGTGGGCCTAATTGCCGATACCCACGTCCACCTACCCTACGTGAGAGGCGTACTACCTAGGAGAGCGGTTGAGGTGTTTAGGGAGGCTAACGTGAGCTTAATCATACACGCTGGAGACGTCGTCGACCCCTCCATCATCTACGAGCTCAGCAGAGTGGCCCCTGTAATTGTGGTTTGGGGGAACGCTGACCCACCGGAGCTTCGACGTACGCTGTCCACAGTCGAGGTCGTGAAGGTTGATGGCTATAGAGTCGGCGTCACGCACGTATTAGGCATCCCTCCGCTCTGGAATCACCCTAAGGTTGAGAGGCTCATTGAGGGCCTCGACCTTGATGTCCTGGTCTTCGGGCATACTCATAAGCCGCTGCTTAAGGAGTATGGAGACGTGCTGCTAGTGAACCCTGGTAGCCCCGTGGACCCTATGCCGCCTTTCTTAGTTAAGCCCACCGTGGCCCTTCTAGTGCTGGGCAAGGAAGGAGTCGAAGTGTACTTCGTTGAGGTTTAGAAGCTTCAACCTTACCTTAACAGGGTGGAGGCTATGATTACTCTCTGTATCTCCGAGGAGCCCTCGGTCACCCCTATAGACTTAGCGTCGCGATACAGCCTCTCCACCTTAAACTCCTTAGAGTAGCCGTAGCTGCCATGCACCTGTATAGCCATGCTCGTTACGCGCTCAGCTACCTCGGAGGCTAGTAGCTTACACATGGCGGCCTCCTTTACGACCTCCCTTCCCTCATCCATTAATTGGGCTGACCTGTAGACCAGAGACCTAGCGGCCTCGATCAAGGTGGCCATCTCGGCCAAGAGCCATTGTATTGTCTGAAACTCAGCTATGGGCTTACCTCTCTGAACCCTAGTTTTAGCGTACTTTACGGCCTCATCCAGGGCTGCCTGGGCTACGCCTACAGCCTGGGCTGATAGGGCCACCTTGCTGTGAGCTATGAGCCTCCTAAGCATCCTGAACCCCTCTCCCCGCCTGCCCAGCACGTTCTCCTCTGGGACCTCGACGTCGTTTAACGCGAAGCTCCCGATTCTCATCCCCCTAAGGCCCATGAAGCTCTCCTCGCCCAGCCTTTCAAAGCCAGGGCGGTCAGCCTCCACTATGAAAGCCGTTAAGCCTCCAGCCTCGGGGTCCTTGGCGAACACTATGGCTAGATCTGCTATGGGAGCATTACATATTAGCTGCTTGGAGCCCCTAAGCCTAAAGCCCCCCTCGACTTTCTTGGCGACCGTCTCGATCATTTCAGGGTCGCTGCCAGTAGACGCCTCCGTGAAGGCGAAGCAGCCTAGTAGCTCGCCGCGCAGCATCTTAGGCAGGTACTTGGCCTTCTGGTCCTCGCTGCCATATTGATAGATGGCGTTGGAAACTAGGAACTGGACCCCTATGTTTAGACTCACCGCCATAGAAGCCTTAGCTATCTCCTCCAGCACCAACATTAAGGCGAAGTAGCCGGCTCCTGCTCCTCCATACTTCTGCGGGAAGGGAACCGCGTAGAAGCCTAGCTCAGCTAAGCGGCGGCGCAGCTCGTCGGGTATCCTAGCCGTTCTATCAATTTCGCTCGCTAGCGGCTCCACTTCTTTCTCAGCGAACTGCCTAGCGGTGTCCCTCAGTAACGTGAGGCTCTCACTCAACAAACTCAGCCACCGTTCACCCTTAACGAGGAGGGGGTTAAAACAGGCCCGCCGGGCTTGATGGAGCCGCCATTAAAAACGGCCTAGACGTAGATTAACTCCCTGGGCGTCTTACTCAGTATGCGCGGGCCATCCTCCTCCACCAGCACGGTGTCCTCAAAGCTGGCCCCCCAATCAGGGGCTATCAGCTTGGGCTCTATGCAGATAGTCATGCCAGGCCTTAACAGCTTATCGTTGCCGGGGGTTATGCTGGGCTCCTCGACAACCTCCAGCCCTATGCCGTGGCCTAGGTAGGTGTACTGCGGATACTCTGAGTAGGCCGCGAAGTAGTCGAGAAGGCCTTCGCGTTCGAAGACTGAGCGAGCCGCCCAGTAAAGGTCGCTCACCGGCCTACCCGGTTTAATGGCTTCGAGGGCCTGCTCCTCAGCTTCCTTGACCAGCTTAAAGGACTTAACCTTCCGGCTATCTACGTCGCCCACCGCGTACATCCTGGCCTCGTCGTGGTGGTAGCCCATGTAGCTGACCACGAAGTCCACTAGCACCATGTCCCCCTTCTCGATCCTCCTATTAGAGGCCCCGTAAGGTAGAGCTGGACAAGTACCCGGCCCCGTGATGGTTATAGCCCCGGGGCCCGTGATGACTCCGAGGTTGGGGCCTGAAGGCCCTATGACACCGTAGGCGTTAAAGCGCCATGTACGGTGTCTAATAAAGCCGTCGTGGCCAGCTCGGCGAAGCGTACACTCCACCTCTACAGCCAGCTCTAATTCAGTGATCCCCGGCTCTAGGACCTCCTCCACCCTCTTATGGCCAATCCTGGAAATCTCGGCCGCCTTCTCTATCAACTCGACCTCGTTCTTATCCTTCACCGACCTAACGTCGAGTACGAGGGGCGACACGTTCACGAGCTTAGCCTCCTTGAGGATGGATGAAAGCTTAAGGTAGAAGCCAGCTGAGATGGTGTCCATGTTTAGGCCCACGACGCCCCTACTAAGGCCAAGCTCATCCAACACGCGCTTTATGTCAGAGGTGCCTCCAGCTCTCCTAACGTCGCTTATCCAGGAGTCCTCCTTAGCCCTCTCGTAGCCCACCTGGACCAGCAGTTTAGGCTCTCCTTCAAGGGGGACTATGAGCGTTGAGCGGTTGCCCGTGCCCGAGAAGTAGTAGACGTCAATGATGTGGGTTATGACGGCGACGTCCACACCGGCCTCAGCCATACTCCTCCTAAGCTCCTCCACCCTACGCTCAGTCATTGAGCAGCACCATGCCCCCTTCATAGAGGGGGTTATTTCAGGTTAACGCGCCGCCGACTCAGCGTTAAGGGAAAGCGAGAATTAGGGGTTAGCGTATCGTTAGGCGGTGGGCTACATGATATGCCTTAAGGCCAGCTTAATATACACGGGCAGGCCTGGCGAGGTGCTTAGGGATTCCTTCATAGCCTACGAGGAGGGAAGGATAAGCTACGTGGGCCCTGAGAGGCCCAAGGAGGCAGAGCTACTCGACTACTCGGGACATGTGGTAACCCCTGCCTTCATAGACGCACACTGCCACGTAGGGATGGAGAGGGCCGGTGAGCCGAGCAGGGAGGCTGAGGTTAACGAGCATTACGAGTCCGTGTTACCCATGGTGGACGCGCTGTACTCGGTGTACATGGACGATAAGGCCTTCCAAGAGTCCATAGAGTTCGGCGTGCTCTACTCGTGCATATTGCCGGGGAGCGGTAACATAGTGGGTGGTAGGGGCGCCGTCATCAGGAACTATGGAAGGGACATCGAGGACGCCTTCATACGTTACGCCGGCGTTAAGGCCGCGCTCGGCTACAACCCTAGGAGCACTGAGGACTGGGAGGGCACGAGACCCCACACTAGGATGGGGGCCATGGCTATCCTGCAGAGGTGGCTAGAGAGGGCTAAGTCTTCAATGAGGCTTATCGAGTCGGGGAAGAAGGACCTTGACGAGGTGGACCCAGAGCTCAGGATGATGTTCCCTGTGTTGAGGGGGGAAGAGCCCTTAAGGGTGCACGTGCATCGATCAGACGACGTGGCCGCCCTCATAAAGCTCAAGAGGGCGTACGGGCTTAAGGCCGTGGCTGAGCACCTATGCGACGTAGCCTCTAAGCACACCTTTGAGAGGCTTAGGGACGAGAAGGTCCCCTTGGTTTATGGGCCTGTTGACGCCTTCCCATATAAGACCGAGCTTAAAAACGAGAGCTACAGGAACGTCAAGCTATTGATAGAGGCCTCGCCGTTCTTCGGCTTAATGAGCGACCACCCAGTGGTCTTACAGCGAAACCTATACTTGCAGCTAAGGTTCTTTAGGCGCTACGGCATGAGCAGAGAGGACTGTATATCGCTGATAACCTACAGGAACGCCAAGATCGTGGGCGTGGACGATCTCTTAGGCACCTTGGAGCCTGGTAAGTGGGCCTCCTTCATAGTGTGGAAAGGAGACCCCTTCGAGCTAGAGGCCTACCCAGTCATGGTAGTGGGGGAGGGGAGAAAACTGTTTGAAGAGAGCTAGGCTGCTAGCTCTTGGAGTGCCCTAAGCCTCTTAACTATGTTGGGGTGCGTGGAGAACAGCTCAGCTATACGGTCAGCCCACGTGATCCTCCTGCTTAGTATGCTCTTAACCAGCGCTTGATCGCCGAGCCTCCTCACGCTAGATATAGCGAGCATGCTTGACGGCGCCCTGTCGGGGTCCTCTATAAATAGCGCCTTGAAGGCGCTAAAGCCCTGGGCGTTGCGGGCTAAATGGGCCCTGCTGGTGGAGTGTACTATCTTGGCTAGCGCCTCTGATAGCTTACGCGCCCCGTCGTCGACGTTGACCGCGCTCTCACGATCAGCGTAGTACTCGCGCAGCCTGCTAAGGTGTAACACGAAGAGCGATAGCACCCAGTAGATCGCTATGCTCGCTAAGCCCACTAGCGCTAAGGCCCCAGCGCCTCCCCTCTCATCGCGTCCTCCAAGCCAAGATGACCATAGAAGGCTGTATCCAAGTAGGTAGAAGATCGCTGGTAGCACGGAGGCGAACATCATTACCTGCACGTCCCTGTGTTTAAGATGTCCAAGCTCATGGCCTATGACCGCCTCTACCTCCTCCTCTTCAAGCTCTCTTAGTAGCCCCGTGGTGACCGCTACACGGCTACCTGTTAAGGGTGAGCCGTAGGCGAAGGCATTGGGTATGGGGAGGTCGGCTATCATCAACTTAGGCGTCTTCACCCTCATTCTGTTACATAACCTCTCAACCATGTCGTAGAGCCTAGCGTACCTCGTCCTATCGGCCTCCCTCACTCTATACATCGAGTCTATCATGTAAGGGGCTAGGAGCCACTGCATTAGGTTAAAGAAGACTACCAACACTATGAGGGTCAAGAGCCCTGGAGCACTGGTAAGGTCAGCTACGCCGAGCCAGTTTAGGATCAAGGCGAAGAACAGCGTGCTTAGACCTATGAGGGCCGCTAAGGTACCTAGCATGGATAGCCTAAGCTTCCATAAACTCATGCGCGCCCCCGAATATGCCGTGCGGAGCCGATATAAAGCCTCCCCCTACATGTCAGGTTAGGCTGAACATTAATGTAAACCTAAGTTTTTTATAGGCTTCTCCACTGGCAGCTAGCGGAGATGAAGATTCCGGGAGCTCTCGTTAGAGTTGGCGGCTTCATAACTTCTCCTAGGGTGTACTTAAGCATAGCGATACACGAGAGGCGAGGGCCTTTAGAACCCCTAGCATATGTGATCCTCTTCTCGGCCTCTAAGTGGGGGCTACGTGGCCTCCTCGTAGCCGGCTTAGCGGCCTCGGCCATTGGAAGCTTCGGTGTAACTCCGTTAGAAGCAGTGACGGACTGGGCTGCGCCGTGGCTTACGAGCCTGTTGGTCTATGGAGCCATGGCCATTGGGGTGCTTTTTGAGCTCTTCCTATGGTTCATGTGGAGCCTTTTCGCTCACGCCCTTGCCAAGTCCTTCAATGGAGGAGGAGAGTACGCGCATAGCCTGAACGCGGTGGGGTATGCTTGGGTGACTGACTCCGCCTCCCTGGCATCGCTGCTAGTGGCGGTGGCGTCCCCTAGGCTAGCACTAATAGCGCTGCTTGGAGCCTTCGTGGCTTGGGTGTGGAAGGGCGTCGTGGTCGGCATAGGGATGTCTGAGGCGCATGGGATATCACTGGGCAAGGGCCTCGCCTCATCGTTCTTCCCTTGGCTGATACTGGCCGTGGTGGGTTCAGCCATCTTTTTCTTAGCGACGTCATGGGAGGCGTGGTGGACATGAGGGCTGAGGAGGTTGCGGGTCTCTTAGTCGCGGCCATTTTAGGGTCCTCGCTTCTCATAGCCTTAGTGTCCCCAGCCATAGGCTTCTACCCCAGCTTAAAGGTTGAAGGGGCCTGGACCGTGGCATGGGGTAAGGGTAAGCTGTTAGCCAGCTACGAGAAGAATATGACCGAGGTCCAAGAACTAAGGGTTAGGGCTGAGCTGAGCGCTGGTAACCTAAGGGTTGAGGAAGCGGAGGAGAGCCTAGCGTATAGGGTCGAGGTCTACGGAGCCCTCATGCCCTGGAGCTCCACGGACTACTCGGTGGTGGAGGAAGGGGGGCGCTTAGAGGTGGAGGTTAAAGCTGGGTCGGTGGTGGTGTACCTCAACCCCTCCATCCTAAGGGAGATCGAGGTAAAAGTGAGCGCGGGCTCAGGCACCGTGGAGCTAGGAGGACTTAACAGGACCGTCTTCTCCTTTAGGGTTAGCGCAGGGAGCCTTGAAGGAACCCTAGAGTACAGCAACGCTACGTCCTCATTAAACATAGACGTTAGCGCGGGGGGAGTTGAGCTAAGGATTAAGGTACCCAAGGAGTCAAAGGTCTACATTAAGGCCTCGGCCGACGCCGCCGAGGTAGACGTGAACGTAAAGGAGCTGGCTAAGACCTCAGTGAGCGGTTTCGAGGAGCGTGTAATCGCGGACCCCGGCTTCAGGGAGGGGCTAGTCATAGACGTCCAGGCTTCAGCAGCCTCAGTAGACCTTAAAGTGGATCGGTGAAAGTGGTTTGGTGAAGGTGGTTCCCTGGAGCCGCCCATTAGAAGCTAAGCTAGTAATCGAAGCCTTAGCCAGCCCAACTAGGGTTAACATAGTCAGGCATCTACTTGATGAAGAAGGGTTATCCGCTAGCGAGCTGGCTAAGAGATTAAACTTAAGCATACCCACCGTGATGGAACACCTATCAGCGTTGATGAGCGCGGGCCTAGTCAAGTGGGAGTGGAGGACGGTCGGCGGTAGGCAGCTTAAGGTATACAGCGTAGTGGATAGAAAGATCAGCCTCCAACTGGACCTAGACTCCTACGCTAGGCTGCCAAGCAAACAGAAGTTCGACGAGCTACTACACGAGTACGTTGAAAGGTCGTTGAGTAGGGGCTGGCTGCCCGCTAAGCCTACCGTGGAGGCGGTGTGTGAGGTGTTGAACGTGGACTGGAGGGTGGCCTTAGCGTTAGTCGAGCACGCCCTAATGAACGAGGAGGAGGTAGTTGACCACCTCCTACCCAAGGCTTTAGAGGCGCTTGAGGATCTGGATGAGCTCGCCGTCGATGAACTGAGCAGGAGGCTAAAGGTACATGAATACTGGGCTGCGAGGGTTGCTAGGAGGCTTGAGGAGAGAGGTGGGTTTAGGGTGGAGAACGGTAGGATTAAGAGGTTGAAGGAGGACCTTCCTTAGCCTCCTTTAAGGCTTCCCTCAACTCCTCCACCGAGGATGTTCGAGCTGGGCCGCCCACCATGGATTTAACTAGGCGTTCAAGCTTCTCCTTACACTTAGCCATCTCCTCCAGCCTTTCAATGAGAGCTCTGCCTTTAAGCTCCTGAGGAGGCTCCTCAACCTCACATCGCCCCCCTAGCTTCTTCCTTAACTCCCTGTAGAGCTCCTTAACCTCCTTCAACAGCTTATTGGCCCCGGCCTTCATGAATGCCTCCTCTACCTCGCCCACCGCCTCGTCAACGTCGCTACTGCTTAACATTCTGCCCTGCTTAGCCTCCTCTATTAGGTCCTTCAGCTTGCGCTTAGCTTCGACCACCTCGCCTCTCAGCTCAGGTAGCTTGGAGGTCACGTAGTCTACCGCCTCATCTATGTGTCTTAGTACCTCTAGCCTCGACATGCTGTCCTTGAAGTCCCTTAACTGCTTAAGCGTCTCTTCAAGCTCCCTCTGATAATAAGATATGCTTTCCCAGCTAGCCTCAGATGTAACCTCCACCATCTTCTCAGCTAGCGAGGTAGCCTCCTCGGTGTCAGGAGGCCTCACTCCTACCCTCTCAGCCTCCTCCTTGACCGCCCTGCTCTCGTTTAATAGGCTTGAAGCCGTGGATCTAAGCATCATTAAGGCCTCGGGCTTTAGCTTGTCGAGCACACCTCTAACGCAGAGCAAGAGGCCTATGGCTTCGTCCAAGGACTTAAGGTTTAAGGTGGAGCTCAGTAGCGACTTGGCCTTCTCCACGGTGGCCAGCAAGTCGTTGAATCTAGCATCCCCCTTAAACGGCCTAAGCAGGTTCTCGGTGTCCGTTAAGAGGGCATTGACCGCTGTCTCCAAGTACTTAATGCACTCGTCCTCGGTCGCTTCAGCAGCGTTCACCGCCCCGTTAATGATGGCTTTAAGCTTCTCTCCTGATACGTGCCTAAAGCCCTCCTGCACCTCCCTTTCTAGCCCCTCTAAGTCGAGCTTGATCTCCTTGTCCTCAGGGCTTACGACCACGGTCGAGGGCTCAAGAAGCTCCTTAGGCAGTGAAGGAGGAGGGCCTACCAGTCTATCGAGCTCCTCGCCTAGAGCTTCCTTTAACCTCTCGATGAGGACGGCGTAAGCCTTCAAGTTTGAGGATTCATCCTTAAGCTTAGATATCAGTTCTTCAACTTCGTCCCTGAGCTTACGCTCCTTCCTAGATTCCATAAAAGACTTTATGGGATTAGGGGGTTTTGCCATAGATATGCCCTCAAAGTCGAAGGGCCGCCTAACGGCGACGAGTTATAAACTTTGCGAGGGGGGTATTTAACTCAAAGTATGTGAACTAGGCGATAAGCTAAAATATCTCCCCAATGTCACGTTCCCCCGTGAAGCTCAAAGTCGTTGACGCTCACGCGCACCTAGAGGAGTTAGAGGACTTAGAAGCTAAGCTGACTAAGGCGTTTAACCTAGGCGTGGTGGCAGTGGTCACAGCTGGCTCAGACCTAGAGTCGAGCGTGTTTGCGCTCGAGGTTGGCCGCAGGGTGGAGAGGCTTGGGGTAAAGGTCTACGGCGCTGTGGGCCTACATCCATGGAGCTTAAAGGAGCTAAGCCCCGGGGGTGTCGAGGAGGTCCTCAGGTTCGTGGAGGCTAAGGCGAAAGAGGCCGTCGCCGTGGGTGAGATCGGACTCGACTACTGGCTACCTGAAGCTAGAAAGGAGGGAGCAGGCAGGGAGCTTCAACGTAAGGTGTTTGCCAGGCAGCTTAGAGCTGCCAAGGACGCAGGCAAGCCCGTGGTCGTCCACAGCAGGGGGGCATGGAGAGACTGCCTAGACATGGTTAAGGAGGCCGGCGTAGAGGCCCTCTTCCACTGGTTTAGCGGCCCCCTCGACGTGCTTAAGGACCTGCTTTCATGTGGATATTATGTGTCGGCCACGCCCGCCATAGACTACAGCGAGGAGCACATAAACGTGGTTAAACACACCCCGCTCACCAAACTCCTCGTCGAGACCGACAGCCCAGTCAAGTACAAGGGCAAGTTCAACAGGGAGGCTGAGCCGGCTGACGTGGTGGAGGTGGTCAAAATGCTGGCCTCAATGAAGGAGGTCAGCGTTGAGGAGGTAGCAAAGTTGACCTCATCGAACGCGTCGAGCCTCTACGGTATTGAGCTGGCGTGACGCCTGACTTCAAACTCGAGCCCTCTCCATAGCTTAAACGCTTCATACCACATCAGCGCCGCGGCGGTGGAGGTTAAAGCTAGGGCGTAGGTGTAAAGGAATTGATAAGTTGCCTGCTGGGCGAGGGAGGCCGTTAAGAAGAGCACGAGCGAGGTCGTGAAGAAGAGGGCATAGAACAGCACCCTAGGCACTAAGAGGGTCCCTACGCGGTTGAAGAGGCCCAATATGCCAGCCTCCCCCTTAACCGCCAAGGCCTCGTAGCCCTCCTCCGCCTTAACCACGTAGCCCATGTCCAACAACTTGTTTATGTGATAGAGGGCCGTTGAGGGGCTCTTAAACCCCAACATGCGCTGCACCTCCCTAACGCCGAGAGGCCTACCTGCCCTCAGCATAGCCACGTAGACCCTCAGTGTCGTACCTTGAGGCAGAAGCCGCTTAGCCAAGATCGACCCCTGCCGGCGCTAAAGCTTCTTGAGCAGCTTGACTGTTAAAGATAACACCGCGGCCAGCATAGCCGACGCGGCTAGCAACAACAGAGCGTTAACGGCCCCTAGAGCTGAGGGCACCGCCCCCTCAACGCCGCCTAGCTGCTTCAGGCCTGACGAGCTAAACTCCCTCACAGTACCCGAGGGAGCCGCGTGCTTAGCTACATCGAACTCCAGCGACGACTCGCCGGGCAACTCAACCTCCCTGGCATCAACAATGCGCCCCGAGGCCGAGACCTTAACTAAGTAGCGCCCGGGCGGTAGCTCAAAGACCACGGCAGAGACCCTACCGTCTAGTGTGGCCTTAGCCACCACGCACGAGGCATTAGACACCTCTATGCATAGCTCATTAGCTGGCTGCGTGATGCGTACATAGAGTTTATCGGCGTACGCAAGCTGTAGGCTAAACAGCAGCAGCAAGACGAGCATTAAGGCCGACGTCCTCACAGGGACCCCCTAGCTCAGAGGGCACGCTGGCAGTTCACTGTTTAGGTGTACGAGTAATTGGAACACTACTTGGCCAGCTGGCCAGCAGACTTGGATCTTAGCTCGTCGATTAGCGAGGAGGTTTCCCCAAAGACCAGCGCGCTCGACGGGCAGTGAGCTACGCAGCTGGGCTCTAAGCCCTCCTTAACCCTCTCAACGCAAAGATCGCATTTCTTAACAACGCCCTCCTCAGGGTCGAAGACTAGGGCCTTGAACGGACATACAGGTATACATGCACCACAGCCAATACACTTCTCGACGTCGAGAAGGACCGCGCCCTCCTTCGTCTTCTCAAGGGCGCCGGTGGGACACACTTCGATGCATGGAGGGCGCCCGCAATGTCTACACACCACCGGGACGTAGCTTACATAGGTTCCATGCAGCCGCCTAACTTCCTTCACCTTGATGAAGGGCTCAGCCCACCCACTTAACCCATGCTCCTGCTTACAGGCGACTTCGCAGGCGTAGCAGCCTATACACTTGGAGGGGTCAATGAGGAGGGTTAGCTTAACCACATTCACCCCTCCGCCTTATACACCCTGCATAGCAAGGCGTTGAAGGTTACAGCCCCAAAGCAGGGATCGTAGGGGGGTTCGCTACTAGTCACCACGTTGATGTTGGACTCGAAGCAGCCATGCTCAGGCCCAGGCTTCTCAGGGAACCACCAGCCGTGCTGGGCACTAACCACCTTAGGGTGCATCCCAGGGACCACCTTAACCCTCTGTTTAACTCTACCCCTAGGCGTCTCAATCCACACCCAGTCCCCATCCTCAACCCCTATTTCCTTAGCTGCTTCAGGGCTCAGCTCGACTATGGGGTCCGGTTGAATGGATCTAAGCCAGGGAAGCTGGCGGTACTCGCTATGGAAGTACGCGGGGCTTCTATGGCCGGTGGTTAGGATGAAGGGGTACTCCTCAGCTAGCTTAGGGTTACTTAGCGGGGTCTCAGGAGGCTCCACGTAGTCTGGCAGAGGGCTATAACCCATCCTCTCTAAGGTCTCAGAGTAGAGCTCGACTTTACCTGAGAGCGTCCTAAAGCCCTCCTCCTCGTATTTACGGTAGCGCTTGGGAGCTTCAAGCCATCCTCGCTCAGCGAACTCACGCCAAGTTAAGCCTGAAGGCTTTAAGACGTAGTTCAAGTACTCCTCCACGTCCTCCCAGAAGCACTCGCGTAGGCCTAGCCTCTTAGCTAACTCTATGATTATCTTGTGGTCTGGCCAACACTCGTCTACCTCTATGGCCTTACGCCTGGCCATCACGTAGCCCGCCCTGTAGAAGTAGAAGGCCACGTCGTCTATTTCCAGCCAGGTGGCAGCAGGAAGCACATAATCAGCCAACTCAGCCGTAGGAGTCATAAACAAGTCCACAACCACCAAGAAGTCCAGCTTCATTAAGGCCTCCTTGACCAGCTTGGAGTTAGGCCAGGTTAGTAGGGGGTTACTGCCGAACACCACCATGGCTTTAACCGGGTATGGGTCTCCTTCAAGTATGGCCTTAACCACGTGCATAGGCGGTACGACCGAGCCCATCGAGGACAGCTTATGTTCTCCTCCCAACCTCTTACGCCGCTGCTCCTCGCTCAAGGCGCTAGTCAACATGAACTCGGTGAACCTGGTTACGGGAGGAGGCGAGCATAAGACGTTGCCTCCAGGGACGTCCAGGTTCCCGGTTATAGCCATTAGCGCGACTAGCGCCCTAATACAGCTAGTGCAGTTCACGTTCTGCTCTATCTTAACCCCCCATTGGATGCAGGCAGGCTTAGACAACGCATAAAGCCTAGCAGCCTCCCTAATCAAACCAGCCGAAACCCAAGTCAACCCCTCAACCTTCTCAGGCGTGTACTTCTTTACGTGGCTAGCCAGCTTATCGAAGCCCACAGTCCACCGCTCAACAAAACCCCTATCATAGAGACCCTCCTCGATTATGACGTTGAGGAGGCCTAGGGCTAAGGCCACGTCGCTGCCAGGCCTTATCCTAAGCCATACGTCAGCTCTAGACGCTAGCCACGTGGGTCTAGGGTCGACCACTATTAACTTGGGGCCGCGTTCCAGCGCTCTGCATAGCTGAGCGGCGCAGTACTCGTCTGGGCTTGTGTGGAGAGGGTTGCACCCCCACACCATTATGCACTTCGGCTCGCCGTCGTAGTCGGCTATGGGTAGCCCGCCGCAGGTCAGGATGGAGGCCGCTACCCTAGGGTAGTAGCAGACATAGCCTGGGGAGGTCACGTTAGGTGATCCGAAAGCGTGGGCTAGCCTATAGACCATGTGTAGGTACTCCCTGTTGGTGCCGTGGGCAAAGACCACCGCCTCAGCGCCGTAGCGCTCCTTTATCTCCAAGAGCCTCTTAGCTATGTCGCTCAGCGCCTCATTCCACGAGACCCTAACCCAGCTGCCTCCACCCCTATCCCCAGCTCTCTTCAACGGGTAGCGAAGCCTATCAGGGTGGTAGGCTAGCTGGATGGAGGCTAAGCCCTTAGCGCACATGTAGCCCCTACTAACTGGATGTTGGGGGTCGCCCTCGACCCTAACCGCCCTGCCGTCCTCCACGTATATGAGAGCCCCACAGCCACCGTGACACATCCTGCATACTGACCTGACCACCCTCATTTAACCGCCCTCAGCTAGGTCCCTAGCCACCTCCTCGGCCGCCTTCCTACCTGAGAGGAGCATGCCCCCAAATATAGGGCCCATCCTCGGAAGACCATAGAGCGCGGCCACCGACATGCCGGCGGCGTAAAGGCCTGGGCATACACGTCCGCTACGTTCAACTACGAGGCGCTCGCCCTCCCCGGCCCACATAGCCCCCTCTCCTTTGAGCTGTACGCCTAGCCCAGGCACCTTCCTAGAGGCCACGGCGATTACTGAGGCCTCGTGGCCCGTGCAGTCGACCGTGGCCCTAGCCTTGAAAGCTAGGGGGTCTACGTGGAGCCCTGAGAGCTGCACCGAGGACCACTGGATCACTACGCCCACTATCCTCGGCGGCGCCCCCCTGTAGACGACATCCTCGACCGAGACGCCCAGCAGTATGTTGGCTCCAGCCTCAACAGCCCCAGCCGCTAGCCTAGCTAGCGCCTCAGCGGCGTCAGCTACATAGAGGCCGTTAGAGGCCCTCGATAACCTGCACCCCAGCTCAGCCAAGAGAGCCGCGGCCTCCTCCTCTACGACTATCCTAGGCAGCTGCATACCTCCGCCTCCCATCCCCCCGCCGAAGGATAGCCTACGCTCGAAAACCGCGGTCTTAAAGCCCCGCTTAGCTAGGAGGCGGGCAACCGTTAAGCCAGCGGGCCCCGCTCCAACCACCGCTACGTCGAGCTCTGTTAGGCTGGATAAGTGTCTAAGCGAGTCCTCAACTATAATCCTCGTTATCAGCGCCTCGTCGACGTCGGCCCTCATCGTCCCACCTTCAACAGCGGCTAATTAAAGCCTCTTTTAGCCTATTAAATCTCGATGCCGCTGGTTTAATAGCCCCCTCACAGCTATCGACCTATGGGTGTGAGGCTTGGCTAGGCTGAGAGGGCACCACCTGATATGTTTACACTTCTTTAAGCCTGAGGCCCTAGGTGAGGCCTTCGCCTCCAAGGCTAGACATGTACTGTCTAGGCTTGAGAGTGGCGAGCCTATTATAGTCGTCGACGACGCCGACGAGGTATGTAGCGCCTGCCCCTACCTTAGAGGAGACGAGTGCGCTTACAGCGAGGGCGCTGAGGAGGAGATTAAGGCTATGGACCGGGACGCCCTGAAGCTGCTGGGCCTAGAGAAGGGCGCGGTGACTACGTGGAGCTATGTCAAGGAGAAGGTCTCCAACGTGATCGGCGAGTGGAGGTCAAAGTACTGTTCAGAGTGTGAGTGGAACAAAAGCTGCTTCGGCGCCTGAGAGGTTAACACCCCTTGTTTTCTAGGTACGCCTCCCTAGTCAAGAACCTTAGAGGCGTGGTCCTCATAGACCCTGAGGAGGGCGAGGAGGGGGTTAAGTGGCTTAAGGACAGGTTTAAGTACAGGAACCTCGGCGTGCCGCCAACCATGCTTAGAGGGGCTGGAGACTTCTTTAAGGGTAAGATGGAGGGTAAGCCATTCGTGGAGCTCGTCTACCCCACTAAGTCCTTGGAGAAGCTCAAGGAGCTATGCACTGAGCTATTAGGAGTAGAGGAGAGGGTTGTTGAAGGCGTAATCTTAGCCTCAGCCTACGTCTCCCCCATCCTAGCTATAGGCGACGGGGTGAAGCAGCAGCTAGCCAAGATAGCCGTCGACACCGTCGAATCTAGAGCTAAACTCGACTTAAAAGGGTGGAAGCTCCATCTAAGGATCGCTGACTACACGGTGTTAGACCTATATAGATGGAGCACTGAGCACGCCGAGGAGCTATGGAGGGACGTAGACCTCAACCTCTTCATTGAGGAGCGCCGTAAGAGGGTGAGCCGAGATAAGGCCAGGTATTGGAGGTTAGCTAAGGGAGATGAGAAGCCCTGGAGTTTCCTTTACTACGTGGACCTAGCGAGGCTTTTGGCCTCAAAGCAGCTGGAGGGCGTCAATATCAAAGGGAGGCTGGCGGCGTTAAGTCCCCAAGAGGCGTCTTCAGGCTTAGCCATCGAGGCGGCCGTGGCCATAACGCCTAGAGCTTAGACCTTAAACTCTCGATCTTTCTCTTCATTGAGTGCTCGACGTCTCTACGCTCGTCTATTTTGATCGATGTTAACACCCTCACGGCTCCAGCCTTAAATACCGCCTCGTGGGCCTTTAAAGCTAGCTTAAAGGCCTCCTCAGCCGTCGGGGCCTCGAAGACTGTGCACATGGGAGTCACCTCGTATTTAACCCCAGCTTCTTTAAGCACCTTAACGGCCTCGGCCACCAGGGAGCTAACGCTTACACCTGAGCCTAGAGGCGTAACCGTCAATTCAGCCACGACAACCATACGTAGCACCTAGGGAAAAAGCGCTCGGGGGGTTTAGGTTTCTATCGGAGGGCCTCTATCGGTGATTTTAACCATCAACCCTCCCATGATCACGGCGCGCGCCAAGATCACGTCCACCACCTCCATGTTCTCAGTTTCTCTGCTTATAGAAGTGAGAAGAGGGGTTTATAAATTTTTCTCGTTTTAAGGATTGATGTTAAAGTGAGAAAGTTTATAAGCCTCGGCCCTTGAATAAGGAGGAAGAGCTATGGCTAGGGCGCTGTACAGAGTGAATAGGCGGGACGAGGAGAAGGAAGTAGAGCTCTACTTCGAGGGAGCTACAGTTACCTTTGAGCAGGTCAAGGAGGCTTTGAGCGAGGTTAAGGAGTTCTTCGATGAAGGCTATAGGGTGCGCATCAAGGGGTATCTTTCACGTAGGAGTGAGGCCCTCGAGGCTTTCATGTTTGCCGTGGAGTTCTTAGGGTTCAAGGAGAGGTTGATGTTTGAGGAGAGGGCCCGTTACCATAAAGCTGAGAGGAGGACGCTTAAGGGAAGAGTCGTGGAGCTTAGTAGGAGGGGTTTGACGGTTAAGGAAATAGCGTCGGAGGTTAAGGTACCCCTGAAGACCATCTATAGGTGGCTTAAAGAGGAGAGGATGAAGGCTACTTGAGCTTCTCAAGCAGCGAGTCTACGGGGCTCTGGTTTAACATCAATCCAAGTTTATCCTCGCTCTCCCCCATAGCTAAGCCTAGCAGCTGCGTATAGTAGATCACCGGCAGATTCAGCTCCGCGCCTACAACTTGGCTAGCCGACTGCTGCTTCTGCCCTAGCATTTTATGGCATAGAGGGCACGCCACAACCAACCCATCGACGCCTCTGGCCTGCAGCGCCTTAATCTTAACTCCAGCCACCGTCAACCCTGCCTGGGGGTTGGATAATAGGAAGCCTGCTCCACAGCAGTCAAGCTTCTCAGGGTAGTCAACTACCTCGGCTCCTAGGGCCTCCACGAGTCTGTCGAGCTTTACCGGCTTCTCGGGGTCGTCTATCCGCTCAAGCCTACTAGGCCTAATGGCATGGCAGCCTATGTGGGTAGCTAACCTAAGTCCCTTCAACGGCTTGGACGCAGCCGATCTTATCTTGTCGAGGCCTACGACATCGTGAAGCAGGTCGACGAGGTGCCTGACCTTAACCTTCCCCTCGTACTTAAGTCCCTCGTTGCTTAGGAGGGCGTTGATCTCGTCCTTTAGCTGAGGGCTATGCTCAGCGTAGTGTCTAGCCTCGAAGAAGGAGAGATGGCAACCTGGACATAGCGTCAACATGTCTAGGCCTTGCTGATCGGCTAAGGCCACGTTTCTGAGCGCTAGGTAGACGAAGCTTTTCATGTTCACCGACATTAAGGGGGAGCCACAGCACGTAGTCCCCTCTAAGTACTCTAGCTCGACCCCTAGCTTCGGCAGGGTGTTTATGGTGGATAACTCGTAGGCGTACTCGTCGGTGGCTACGGTACATCCTAAATACAGGGTTAGCTTAGCCTGGACCACTAGAACATCCCCTCCATGGTGGCCATAAACGCCTCCTTAAACTTCTCCAGGTTAGCTGGCTGAGGTATGTTCTCGCGTAGGTTTAAGGACTTCCGGTTGTAGGTCTCAAAGGTCCTAGACACTACCTCCTGGACCGGCTGTAGGTATCCCGTCTCCATTATCATCTCCAGGGCCTTAAAGAAGCCGTCAGGCACCTTAGCCCCAGCCTTGACGGCCAGGTTGCGTAGGGCTAGGAAGACGTCGGAGGGAGCTACGTTCTGGGGGCAGCGCTCTGTGCACTTCAGGCACTGCATGCATGCCCATATCTTCTCGCTGTTGATGAGCTCGTCAATGAGCCCTAGCCTCACTAGATTGACGACCTGGTGGGGGAAGTTTTCGAGGAGCTCCATAGCCTCGCAGCCCGTTGTGCATCTCGCGCACACGAAGCAGGCGTTTGGGTCCTGTGAACCTATAATCTCAGCGAAGCGCTTCTTGGCCTCCGGCTCCGAGGGCTTGTTGGTCATGAGGTCTAGGAGGGCTACGGAGGCCAAGGGAAGCCACCGGCCCCACTACAACGCTTAAAGCTTAAAAAGGCTACGCCTGGTAGAGCCCTCTACCAAGGGGATGTAGTTTGGAGAGGCGCGACGCCCCGTCCATACTCGTGGTTGGAGGAGGCATTGCTGGGATAGAGGCTGCGCTCGGCGCGGCCTCGCTGGGGGCCAAGGTCTACCTGGTCGAGTCTAAGCCTAGCTTAGGGGGGAGGGCGGCCCAGCTAAGCCTGCTCTACCCTAAGCTCGACCCCGCGCTCGACATGGTGGCCGCTAGGATGGACGCGCTAGCCAAGGCGTCCAACGTGGAGGTCTTAACATGCTCAGAGGTCCTAGAGGCTAAGAGAGAGGGTAAAGGGTTTAAGGTTAAGGTGTTGAGGAGGGCTAGGCGCGTAGACCTGAGCAAATGCGACGCCTGCGGTAAATGCTCAGAGGCTTGCCCCGTAGAGGTCAGTAACGAGTTCGACCTAGGCTTAAGTAAGCGTAAAGCCGTGTACACGCCCTTCGACAAGGCCTTCCCGAGAGCCTATGTGATCGATGAGCAGGCCTGCCTATACGTGAAGGACAAGTCGTGTACGGTCTGCCGCGACGCATGCCCTAAGGCCGCCATAAACCTGGACGAGCAGCCTGTGGAGGTCGAGCTGGCCGTGGACGCCGTCGTGATAGCCACTGGCTACGACCCCTACGACATGAGGGGTAGAGCAGAGTACGGCTTTGGGCTCTACGCTGACGTGATAAACGGCCTACAGCTTGAGAGGATGCTTAGCCCCAACGGCCCAACTAAGGGCGAGGTGGTGAAGCCCTCCACCGGAGAGAGACCTAAGAGCGTCGCCATAGTGCTGTGCGCGGGGTCTAGGGACGAGACCGCCTTACCTTACTGCTGCAGGGTAGGCTGTATGGCTGGGCTTAAACACGCCTATGAGGTCAAGAAGAAGTACGGCGATGAGGTCGAGGTCTACCTGTGCTTCAACGACATCAGAGCCGCCGGTAAAGGCTACGAGGAGTTCTACAGGGAGGTTAGGAGGAGCGGGATAACCATGGTTAGGGGGCAACCCTCAGAGATTAGGCCGGCGGAGAAGGGCTTAACGATGAAGGTGTTTGACGAGTCCACCAACAAGCTTCTAAGGCTCAACGTAGACCTCGTAGTGCTCGAGGCAGGAATCGTACCCAGTGAGGGGTCAGCGAAGGTAGCTAAGGCGTTTGGCGTCGAGCTGGGTCCAGACGGCTTCATCGCCGAGGCCGACCCGAGGGTGGATATCTGGAGCACGAAGGTGCCGGGCGTATTCGTAGCTGGAGCCTGCCACAGCCCCAAGGATATAGCTGAGGCCGTTGCCCAAGCTAAGGCAGCCGCCCTGGCGGCTGTGGCCTACGCTAAATCAGCCTAGGTCTGGCCCTCATCGTCATGAAAGCCGCGGCGTCGAGAAGCTCGCTGCAGCTGAAAGGCTACGTAGCCCTACTACTGCTCACCTTTTTATGGGGTAGCACCTTCCCCTTCATTAAGATCGTAGTGGTGGCCTTAGGCTTCGCCTACTACGTAGCGCTAAGGCATTTAATCGCCGTCCTCGCCTTAGCCCCTGCTGCCGTGGCGGCGCGGCGTAAGCTTAGATGGAGCTTAGCTCCTGGAGCCGTCCTAGGCGCGCTTTACTTTGGAGGTATAACGCTTCAAGGATGGGGTATGGAGCTGACTACCGCCTCGAACGCCGCCTTTATAACTAGCCTGAGCGTGGTCATGGTTTACGTCCTCGAGGCGGCGAGAGGAAGAGCTCGCTTGAACCTTAACTTAACCGCCTCAGTAGCCCTGTCAGTGGCTGGAGTCTACCTATTGTCATGTTATGGAGCCGGGCTTGCTATGAACCTAGGCGACTTAATAGTGTTGGTGGGTGCTCTCTTCTGGGCTCTTCAGATAATGGCTGTGAGCACCTATACCGTCAAGTACGATTTCCTATCTCTCCTCTTTCTCGAGGTATTCTTTACAATGCTTGGAGGCTGGCTGCTCGTAGCACCTCTTAAACCTCCATCGCCCGGAGCCCTCAGCGCGGCCTTGATCCCTCTGCTATACCTAGCCTTGATATGCACGTTAGCGACTAACGCGCTTCAGCTCTACGGCCAGAAATATGTAGCCAGCGTTAACGCCGCCGTGACATACACTCTTGAGCCGGTTTTTGCGGCCCTCCTCTCCGCCCTAATCATAGGAGAAGCCTTAACACTCCCTCAGATGCTGGGCGCAGCCTTCATCGTATCGGCCGTAACTCTATCAGCGAGGGCTCTGCCTAGCCAGCCTTAAGCCCCTAGCTCCTCCTCAACCTCCTTGTACACATTAAGCGTCTCTTCGGCTGCCCTCCTCCAGGTGAAGGTTTTAGCCCTCTCTAGCCCCTTGGACGCTAGTTTCTTCCTCAGGCTCTCGTCGCCCAGGAGCATGGCTAAAGCCTTATACCAGCCCTCAACGTCCCTGGGGCTCACGTAGATCGCTGCGTCGCCTAGTATTTCGGGTGTACAGGAGGTGTTTGATGCTATTACTGGGCAGCCACAGGCCATAGCTTCAAGTGGAGGCCAGCCAAAACCCTCATAGATAGACGGGAAAGCAAAGAGCTCAGCTTGACTATAGAGGCTGGCTAGGTCGCGCTGGGAGATCCATTCAAGGAAGATGACGTCGTCCTCGAGGCCTAGCGTCTTAATCAAGTTTAGGGTTTGTTCCCTGTAACAGAGCTCTCCTCCGCCAACCCTGCCAGCTTTAACCAGCTTAACATCCTTAAACTCGGGGTGTTCGCGTTTAAGTATGCTGAAGGCTTTAAGTAGTGTTGCTAGGTTCTTTCTGGGGTGCTCTGAGCCTACGTAGAGCACGTAAGGCTCCTCACAGGGCCTCCAGCCCTTGGTAGGCTTAAAGACCTCGTCCACGCCGTGATAGACCACTCGCACCTTGTCCTCGGGTACCTTTAGGTGCTTGACTAGGTCCATCTTGGTCTTAAAGGATGGCGTTATTATCCTGGCCGCCCTCTTAACGCCGAGGTAGTCTAAGCTTAGCCAGAACTTGTCTTTAAGGTTAGGCCTATGGATTAGAGGACCGTAACCCTTCATGTCGAAGTACCTTATCAAGTCGTGGACCGTTATGATGAATGGTTTCCTAAGCAGCAGCCCAACCCTACCAAAGTGGTGGTTAGGCAGGTGCGGAATCCCGTCAATGGCGTCCAGCCTCTTAGCGAAGCTCCAAGTGTTCAGGAGCTCCTCGATGAAGGAGAGGCTTAAGAGAGGCTTATTGAACCTCTCGAAGACCTTCTCATACACGTCGGTGTAGATTATGGGCACCTTTAGGTGTTTAGCTAGTCGCAGGCTGTATAGGTCCATCGACCCCTTACCCAGCGTGGCCACCAGGAACACAGCCATGGTGCACCACGCTCGATAAGGGGCTTCTCCGTAGACAACGCCACAGTATATATAGTGCAGGGCGGAATAAACCTACCCTATGTAAACCGCTCCAAAAACTAAAGATAGAGGGAAGGAGAGCTAATTAGAGAGTCGAAGGAGGGCTGGGGCTCGCTACAGCGGCCAGGCGTCAAAAATAGGCTACTTGAAGCCTCCTTAAACCATGGCCGAGGAGAACTAGAAGAAGCTCCTTGAGCTCTAAGAGACTTCCACCTCCACCTCCTCCTGTTCGCCCACCCACACCTTGATCCTACCCCTCAGCTGAGCATCAAGCTCAGCATCGCCCGTGTCCACTCTCAACGTCTCTAGCTCCTTCATCTTCCTCCTCGTAGCTATCACCAATATATTATCCCTGCCGACCCTCCTT
>CAZVDL010000004.1:0-82292 GCA_964626365.1 uncultured Nitrososphaerota archaeon | reverse complement strand
ATTCAGCTGGCGAGTAGCTCCTTGGATCTACGTGTAGCCCTCGTGACCGCCTCGATTATCGTTGTCCTTATACCCCCTCTCTCCAGCTCTATGAGCCCCTCTATGGTTACCCCTGCCGGCGTGGTCACCATCTCCCTAAGCTTCGCTGGGTGCTCGCCAGTCTCAAGTAGTAGCTTAGCAGCTCCAAGGGCTGTCTGCGAGGAGAGTAAGCTCGCCATGTCCCTAGGTAGCCCAACCCTCACCCCAGCGTCGGTCATAGCCTCTATTATCAGGAACATGTAAGCTGGTCCACTGCCGCTTAGCGCTGTCACCGCGTCGAAGTACTCCTCCCTCAGCCTAACGGTTTTACCCACGGCGCTAAACAGCTCCTCAGCCACCTTCAAGTGTCTCTCATTAGCGTTGGGCCCAGCGGTGATGGCGGTCATGCCCTCTCTAACCAACACTGCCACGTTAGGCATGGCCCTAACTATGGGTATGGGTTTGCCTAGAACCCTAGCTATGTAGCTTGTAGCGACCCCCGCAGCCACTGAGATGAGCAGGTGGCTGGGCGTTAAGGCTTCCTTAATCTCCTCTAATACGCTGGCTACGTCCTTAGGCTTGACCGATAGAATGATCACCTCGCTGCTCCTAGCTACCTCCACATTGTCCTTAGTGCACCTCACTCCGTAGGCGCTGGCTATGTGCCTCCGCCGCTCGTCGTTAATGTCGCTGGCTATGAGGTCCTCTGGCTTAGCGTAGCCAGCCTTTATCAGCCCTGATATCAAGGCCTCTCCTATCTTACCGGCCCCTATAACCCCTACCTTCAACCCCTAACCTCCTCCGTACAGTTTATCGGCCACGTCCTCGAGGCCGAGCTCAATAAGCTTAGCCCTGGTGGGTAAACCGGTCTCGGGATCCCATCCCCTTAGCTCGTAATATTTGGTGAGCATCTGATTGAACTTCTCCCTGCTTAGCTTAGCTCCTTTAAGAGGTCCTTCAGGTATAGGGTCCTCGAAGAACCTCCTAGGCAGACTGTCGTCCTTCTTAGCGACCCCCCTCACTCCGCCTATGGCTCTGGTCAGGTTGTAGATACGCTCTGAGGCTTTCAATAACTCCTCGAGCGCGACCTGGATGCCAGTGGCGGCTACGTAGAACTTCTCGTAGAACCTTAGATCGAGGCCTAATTCAACCCAGGGCAGTCTACATACTCCTAGGCAGTCGAAAAGCGGCCTCACGTGCTGTAGGTATATCACCCACTTAACCTTGTCCTCGGTATACTTGTCTCTGCCAACCTTTAAGTCGTAGGTTATAGCCCAAGCCCTGTTGTGATGAGCCCCAATATCTGCGGTGGCATAGGCCAGCGCCATGGCCGGTGCAGCCCTAACGTCGTACCCTGACACTTCGAGCCCCTTAACATGTAAAGCGTACCTCTCGGAGTCTCCACCTATCCGCTTAGCGGCTTCCTTAACCCCATCGGCTAGCACTGCGCCTAGACCCTCTCTGTGCGCCATCATCTCTAGCAGCTTAAAGACTGTCTCAGCGTTACCGAAGCTTAGATCCAGCCCTTCGACCTGATCGTCTCTTAGCAGTCCTCTCTCCCAGCACTCCATGGCGAAGGCTATGAGCGAGCCCGCCGATATGGTGTCCATCCCGAGTTCGTCGCATAACCAGTTGGCGTAGGCTACGTCCTCGAGTGACGATAACCCTACGTTGGAGCCTAAGAAGACGGCGGTCTCATATTCAGGCCCTATCACCAGCTTACCTTTAGCCTCAACTAGCTTCTTACACGCCATGGGGCAGAGGTAGCAGGACACGTCCCTGATCTTAGCCTTAGAGATGGCCTCGCCGCCTATCCGCTTAGCGTGAATGAAGGTGGCCAGCTGAAAGTTGTGGGTGGGTAGGCAGGAGGCTTCCTGCGCCCACTCAATCACTTGCATTAATCCTTGGTCCCACCATACTCTCAACTCGTCCTTGCTCTTCAAGTAGTCGAGGGCCTCGGTGTAGAGCTTCTCCATGGTAGCTGGGTCGGCTACTGGGATGCCATCCTCGCCCTTGACGGCTATAGCCTTGAGCCTCTTAGCCCCCATCACCGCCCCCATCCCTGTCCTCCCAGCCTGGTTCCCGTAGTCGCAGGTTATGCAGGCGAAGGCTACGAGATTCTCCCCAGCGGGCCCAATGGTCAACATGCTCACTGAGTTGTCGCCTAGCTCCTTCTTAAGCATGGACTCAGTGGTTAAAGACCCCTTACCCCATAGATGCTCAGCGCTCCTTAACTCGGCGCCTCTGCGGTTAATCCATAGGTAGACCGGTTTTTCGCTGACCCCCTCAATAATCACTCCGTCAAAGCCGGCCTGTTTAAGTTGAACCCCGAAGAGGCCGCCCACGTTGCTGTCGCCATAGATTCCCGTAGCTGGACTTATGGAGGCCACCGTCACTTTACACGCGCCCGGCACCATTAGGCCTGTTAAGGGCCCTGTCATTACTATTAGCTTGTTGTCTGGGTCAAATGCGCTCTTTACGTTGAGGGACTCATCCCATATGATCCTTGACGCCCATCCCCTACCACCCACGTACTTCACCATGAACTCCTCGCTTAGCCTCTCCTCCCTAGCCTCCTTTGTGGTTAAGTTGACCCTCAAGACCCTGCCCAGGTATCCTCCCTTAATCAAGCCTCCTCAACCCCTAAAGCTCCCGTGGGACAGACTTGGACGCACTTAGGCTCTCCGCCATTACACAGCGTACACTTAAACGGCTTCCTAAGTTCTTCAGACCAGAACATGGCGTGGTATGGACATGCCTTAACGCATAGCCCACAGCCTTCACAGCTATTGTAGTCTATTAGGACTACGCCTCCTCGCTGATAGATGGCGTTGAGGTCGCAGCTCTCCATACATGAAGGCTCCCTACACTGTTTACAGAAAGTAGCCTCAGTACTCTCGTAGGGAGCTGGCACCTTGATACCGGAGAACAGGAAGCTACTGGTGCCAAGTTGTTGTGAACAAACAAACTGACAGGCCCTACAGCTAATGCACTTGGAGCCGTCGAACCGCAACCTCCTCTGGAACGTGATCACCCAACCTTAATACCCCCACTGGGAGCAGGGTAGGGTTTCAAGGGACCCCCATTTAACCCTTGCTCTTAACCCCAGCTAATTAGCCTACACCACGCTTAATAGTGAGCGGAATAGGATAGCTAGCTGTGGGCGCTATGAGTGATAAGCTTACATTAAGGGTAGCTGAGGCTAGGCCGAGGGATGTAGGTAGGGGTATCGTCAGGCTGGACCATAAATCCATGGAGGCCCTTAAGCTAACGCCCGGCGACTTCGTGGAAATAACTGGCGGTAGAAGCACGGTGGCTATTGCATGGCCGGCTTACCCTGAGGACGAGGGCCTAGGCATCATAAGGATGGACGGCACTATACGCCAGAACGCTAAGGTATCGCTTGGCGACGAGGTTACAGTCAGAAAGGCCCAGGTCTCACCAGCGTCTAGGGTGGTTCTAGCCCCTACTGAGCCGTATAGATTTAGCCCGGACTTCAACATCTACGTTAAGAACCAGCTGCTCGGTAAGCCCCTTACCAGGGGTGACGCCGTTGACATACCGGTCTTAGGCATGGCCCTAAGGCTGGTGGTATCCTCAACTCAGCCAGCTGGAGCAGTCCAGGTAACTGAGGGCACAGAGATCGTGGTTAGGGAAGAGCCTGTCAAGGAGATAGAGCTGGCAGTACCTAGGATAACTTACGAGGACATAGGCGACCTGGAGGACGCTAAGGCTAGAATAAGGGAGATGATCGAGCTCCCACTTAAACACCCTGAGCTGTTCAAGCACTTAGGCATAGAGCCCCCTAAGGGCGTGCTGCTCTACGGACCTCCTGGCTGCGGTAAAACTCTGCTAGCTAAGGCTGTAGCCAATGAGTCTGGGGCCAACTTCATATCCATCAACGGCCCCGAGATTATGAGTAAGTTTTACGGTGAATCCGAGGAGAGGCTTCGTCAAATATTCAAGGAGGCCGAGGAGAACGCACCCTCCATTATATTCATCGATGAGATAGACGCTATAGCTCCTAGGAGAGAGGAGGTGACCGGCGAGGTAGAGAGGAGAGTGGTAGCCCAGCTGCTGGCCCTAATGGACGGGTTAAAGAGTAGGGGTCAAGTAATAGTTATAGGGGCCACCAATAGGCCTGAGGCCGTAGACGCAGCTCTGCGTAGGCCTGGCCGCTTTGACCGCGAGATAGCTATAGGCGTCCCGGATAAGAGGGGGCGCAAGGAGATTCTTCAGATTCACACTCGAGGCATGCCTCTAGCCGAGGACGTCAACCTTGATGAGCTAGCTGAGATAACGCATGGCTACACGGGCGCCGATTTAGCGGCCTTAGCCCGCGAGGCGGCCATGAATGCTCTGCGTAACTTCCTACCTCAAATAGACCTCAAGACGGGCACTATACCCGCCGAGGTCCTACAGAAGCTAAAGGTTACGAGGCAAGACTTCCTAGACGCCCTCAAGGAGGTACAGCCCTCAGCCCTAAGGGAAGTCTACGTCGAGGTGCCCGAAGTACACTGGGAGGATATTGGAGGCTTAAGCGAAGTTAAACAGCAGCTTATCGAGGCAGTGGAATGGCCGTTGAAGCACCCTGAGTTCTTCGAGCAGATGGGTATAAGGCCGCCTAAGGGCATACTGCTTTATGGACCTCCAGGCACGGGCAAAACCCTACTTGCTAAAGCAGTAGCTACGGAGAGCGAGGCTAACTTCATAACCGTCAAGGGCCCTGAGGTGCTCAGTAAGTGGGTAGGCGAGTCGGAGAGAGCAATAAGGGAGATCTTCAGGAAGGCTAGGCAAGTAGCCCCCTGCGTGGTGTTCTTCGACGAGATAGACGCCATAGCCCCCGCGAGGGGCATGAGATATAGTGATTCAGGAGTAACTGAGCGCCTCGTCAATCAGCTGCTAACCGAGCTAGACGGGATTACGGCGCTTAAGAACGTGGTCGTGTTAGCAGCCACCAACAGGCCAGATATACTCGACACTGCTCTCATTAGGCCCGGCAGGTTTGACAGATTGATCTACGTGCCGCCCCCAGACTTAGCAGCTAGGCTAGAGATATTCAAGGTACACACGCGCAGGATGCCTCTAGCCGAGGACGTCAACCTTGATGAGCTAGCAAAACGCACTGAGGGATACACAGGAGCTGACATAGAGGCTGTGTGCCGCGAGGCAGCCATGATCACCTTGAGGAGGGAGGGTAAGCCTTCTAGGGTGTCAATGAAGGACTTCGAGGAAGCGCTTAAGATAGTGCCTCCTAGCGTGACCGCCGAGGACATAAAGAGGTACGAGGAGATCACGAAGATGTTTAAGAAGCTCTTAGGTTAAGGAGGAGCTTAAGTAGGCTCGGGCCGTCAAGAGGGCTGAGCCCATTAACTAAGCCTTCATGGAACCTCTTCTCCCCCTTCTTTACCCACTTGGCCTTGGCTGCCGCGAAGGGCACGGGGCCCTTGACGTGGACTCTTAGCGATACGGGTGTTAGGTGGTCACTTAGCAAGGCTATGAGCACGTCCTCGCCGACTCTATCGAGAAGCCTGCCCAGCAGCCTTTTATCCAGGTCCTCTATAGCCTTAACCTTTAGCTCAAAGCTGCCTTGATGACCAGCCTCGTCGGGGGCCTCCACGTGGATGAACACGACGTCCACGCCCTCCTCGAGAGCTCTTAACGCGTAGTCGGCCTTCCCCTCATAGTTAGTGTCTAGGTAACCTGTAGCTCCTGGAACCTCGAGGAGCTTCATCTCAGCTAGGACCCCTATCCCCTTTACGAGGCTTACAGCCGATATGACGGCCGAGCTTAAGCCGTGAAGGGTCTTAAAGGACGGTAAGCTCGGCTTCCTCCCAAAGCCCCAGGGCCACATCATGTTGGCCGGCTTTAACCCCCTCTTAACCCTCTTCAAGTTTAATTCATGCTCGGCCAGTAACTCATAACTCTTCAAGATCAGCTTGTTGAGGTACTTGGCGGTGTGCTCTCCATCTTTACTTAAGGGCGCCGCTAAGATGTCCTCAATGCGTTTACCGACAGCTTCATGAGGAGGTGTGCACTTGATATGGTCTGAGAATCCGCCTCTAAGTATAAGTGTGTGTCTATAGCTTACGCCTACGTATAGTCTAGCGTACCCATCTGTTAATAGACTGCTGTTTAAGTAGGCTACTAACTCCTTAGCCTCCTCGTCGCTTATATGCCCAGCCGAATAGTCAATGAGTAATCCTTGGTCTACCGTTATTAAGTTGCACCTAAAGGCTAAATCTCCTTCACGTAGCTCTACGCCTGTTCCTGCTGCTTCCAGGGGCCCTCTACCGGTATAGTACCTTTTAGGATCGTAGCCCATTAACCCTAATATAGCTACGTCGGACCCAGGATACATTCCGTCAGGTATGGGGTCTACGGCTCCTACGATCCCTCGAGAGGCTATCTCATCCATGTTTGGATGGTAGGCCTCTTCTAGCGGCGTTTTACCTCTATCGTCAGGTAGGTCTGGCATGCCGTCCCCTATTACCACGATCGCCTTCACGATCCCATCCTACTAAATGACCCCCTCTTTAACCATAAGCTCTGCGTTCAGTACCGCGTTACCCGCAGCCCCTCTGATCGTGTTATGCCCTAGGACCACGAACTTGATCCCGTTGTCTAAGGCTGGATCCTCCCTTATCCTGCCTACAACCACCGCCATCCCGCCGCCTTCGTACCTATCGAAGCGCGGCTGTGGTCGGTCAGGCTCGTCCTTAACCACTATCGGCTGTGGAGGAGCTGTGGGCAGCTTAAGCTCTTGAGGCTTTCCCTTAAACTTCCTTAACACCTCAGCGACCTCCTGGGCACTGGCTCCACGCTTAAGCTCCACGAACACGGCCTCTGTGTGTCCGTCCAGCACGTGTACTCTATGGCAGCTAGCTGAGACCTTAAACTCGGCCGGCTTAATAGAGTCACCCGTAAAGGTCCCTAGGATCTTTAAGCTCTCAGCCTGCACCTTCTCCTCCTCCTTAGCTATGTACGGTATCACGTTGTCCAATATGGCCATGGATGGGACGCCACTCCACCCAGCGCCGGAGACAGCCTGCATAGTTGACACGAGTACCTTCTTTACGCCGAACTCGTCGATAATAGGCTTAAGAGCCATGACCAAGACCGTAGTGGTGCAGTTGGGGTTAGTTACTATGAAGCTCTTCCATCCCCTCTTGGACTGAAGCTTCACTACGCCCAGGTGTTCTGGGTTTACCTCAGCCACTAGTATGGGTACGTCGGGCTCCATTCGGTAGCTGCTCGCGTCGCTTACGACTGGGACGCCCTCCTTAGCGAACTCTGCCTCGACCTTTAAGGCCACGTCGGCGGGTAAGGCTGAGAACGCCACGTCAACACCCCCCTCTCTCTTAACCGCCTCGACGGTGGTTTCAACGACCCTAAGCTCAGCAGCTTTTTCAGGCATACTTCCCTCAATGTACCAATGCGCCGCCTCACGGTACTTCTTGCCGGCTGAGGAGGGAGAAGCGGCAACCACGGCTAGCTCGAAGTACTCGTGGTGGCTAAGCAGCTTAACTAGCCTCTGGCCAACCATGCCGGTGGCTCCTAGGACTACTGCCCTGAGCCTGTCCATGGACACCAGCCGGAGACAGCTAGGAATTTCTGGGCTTAAAATATGTTTTCAGCCAGTGCCCAGCTTAAACTCGCGGTGTATAGCCTTCAGGGCCTTGATTCCATCCTCCTCCTTGACGACGAACGATATATTAAGCTCAGAGCTCCCTTGAGCTATCATCCTTACGTTGACCCCCTCCTCCGCCACCGCCTTAAAGATCCTAGCGGCGACGCCAGGCTTCCCCCTCATACCGGCGCCTATGGCTGCTATCACGCACACGTCGTCCTCAAACTCAATTCTATAACCCTCCCCTCCAAGCCTCCTCTTAATGCTCCTCACGGCCTTTTCCAAGGCGGTCCTCGGTATAGCCAGCGATATGCTAGCCTGAGACGAGCCCTGAGATACCATTATCGCCTGTATGCCCACCTCGCTTAGGGCTTTCAACACCTCTACGCTTATGGTGGGGGCCTCGACCATGCTGGCTCCGCTGACCGTGACTATGGCGGCGTCCTTCACGGCGGTCACTGCCTTAACTACGCCCGTAGCCTCCACCTTGGTTATCAAGGTTCCCTCCTTCTCGGGATGGTAGATGCTCTTCACCCTTATGGGTACCCCCTCCTTCATGGCTGGCTCCAGGGCGAGGGGGTGCATTACCTTGGCCCCGAAGTAGGCTAGCTCCGTCACCTCCTCATACGACATCACGGGTATTGTGTTGGCCTCAGGTACCAGCTTAGGGTCAGCGGTCATGATCCCCTCCACGTCCTTCCACACCACCACCTCGTCCACTTTAAGCGAGGCTCCGATGATGGTGGCTGTGTAGTCTGACCCGCCTCTACCGAGCGTGGTGATGATGCCGTCCGACGTGGCGGCTACGAAGCCGGTGACCGTGGGTACCGCGCCTCTACTTAAAATGGGCTCTAGGCGTTCGCGCACAAGCCTAGTGGTCAACGCCATGATAGGCCTAGCGGAGCCAAAGCAGTCGTCGGTTACTATTCCAGCCTCCCAGCCTGTAAGGTAGACGGCCTCTACCCCCTGATCTCTCAGAGCCCCCCAGAACAGCCTAGTAGATAGTCTCTCGCCGAAGGATAGGGCGTAGTCCCTAGTTCTTGGGGTAACCTCCTTGAGGTAGGCCACGACTGAGAGAAGCTTTTCAAGTTCTTCTTCGTCCTTCGTTAGCTCCTCGCCGACTTCTCTCCTTAACGAGGAGTCTTTGACCGCCTCCCTCAACGCCTCCTCATGTCTTCTCCTCAACGTGTCCATGAACTCCTCGACATACCTTAGATCCCCTCTTTCAGCTTTCCCAAGGCAGTTAAGTATGGAGTCGGTAATCCCAGCCATGGCTGAGACCACGGCCACCACTCTCCAACCTCTCTCCACGTACTCCTTAACTACACTCGAAGACCTCCTAATCATGTAGCCGTCCTCTACGCACTTGCCGCCAAACTTCATTACAGCCCTTATCGTGCCTCCCCTCCTAGGATCGATAGTAGGTCGTTCATCATGGCTGAGACCGTCTCCTTTCCTGCTCCTGGCCCTATTAACGTTAGCTCCCTGGCTAAGTCGGTCTCGAAGTGGAGGGCGTTTAAGGTGCCGTGGACACATATCGGGTGGTTTAAGGGTACAAGCCTAGGGGTCACTTCGAGCCTATCGCCTACATAGGCTATAAGCTTGATAGCATACCCCGCTTTCTTAGCTAGCTTAATGGCCTCCCTGTTGATCCTAGTTATACCTACTCTCTTCACTTCGCTTAGCTTCACGTCCATCCCCATAAGCTCGTTAGCTAAGATCACCACTTTACATGCCGCATCTATCCCCTCAACGTCGTATGAAGGATCTCTCTCAGCTAACCCTCTCTCTTGGGCCTCCTTTAACGCGATCTCGAAGCTTACGTCGTCGAAGTACATCCTCGACAGTATATAGTTGGTTGTGCCGTTGAGGATACCGTAGATTCTCCTAATCCTATCTCCCCTTAAGCACCTCTTAACGAGTGAGAACACCGGGATGGCCCCGGCGACGGTGGCCTCGAAGAGGAGCCTTACCCCTTTAGACTTAGCTAGCTCTGTCAGCTTCCTATAGGCCACTACGAGAGGGCCCTTATTCGAGGTCACGACGTGCATGCCGAGGCTGAGAGCTTTCTCGATATGTGAAAGCCCAGGCTGGCCGTCCACCACGTTGGTTGGTGTGGCCTCAACGAGGATATCGGCCTCACTCTTCTCGATAAGCTCTAAGGCGTTTCCCTCATAGAGCCTCCCCGGATACTCGCTCACCCTAGTTATTAAGGACAGCCTGTCTACGTCGAGGCCGTTAGGGTCTAGCAGGTAGCCCTCTATGTCAGCGACGCCGACGAGCTTAAAGCCTGGGTCTAGGGACCTTATCGTGTCTAGCTTCTCCCTAATAGCCTTAGCGAAGCTCCTCCCGATGAAGCCAAAGCCTACAATTATCGCCTTCAATCTTCCTCACCTATAGGTAGAATGAGGATCCCGCAGCGCTCTTCTATCTCCCTCTTTAATTCGCGTATAACGCTCCTAACCTCATCGGGCTCGCCCTCAAACGCCAGCTTTACGGCTCCTTCCCCACTAGGCTTCACCTCGCCTTCAAACCCAGCGAGCTTAACCTTAGACAGCAGCCCCGAGTTGACTTTTCCTACAGCTATCGCTGTGACCTTAACTTTTTCCACGGCCTCCTCTATCCTAACCAACGTGACCCCCTTGCTCTCCAAGGCCTCTCTCACTCTCTGGGCTGAAACGTGGGAGGGAAGCTCTACCACTAGGTCTACAGGGACCACTTCCTCCACAGCCTTCTCCCGCTCATGCACTATCGACACTATGTTTACGCCCTCACTCGCCAATGCCTCGAGGACCTTAAGCAGCTCCCCTGGCTTATCGGGTAGCTTGACGGTTAACTCGAGCCTCAAGCTAGCACCTCGCCTAGCGCCTCTTCAACTTCTCCAGGCGAGACCTCAACTACCTCCTCGTAGAACTTAAGGACTACGTCCGGATCCTTTAATCCATGCCCGGTGGTCACGCACACGACAGTCTCATCCTTGTCCACGAGTCCTTCCTCGAGCATCTTGGCTAGGCCGGCTATGGAGGCCGCGCTGGCAGGCTCCACGAAGAGCCCCTCAAGCCTCGCTAGGTCCTTCTGCGCCTTGATGATCTCCTTGTCGCTCACTATGGTCACCCACCCTCCCGACTCCACCACAGCCATCCTGGCCTTAGGCCAGTTGACTGGGAAGCCTATCCTTATCGCTGAGGCCACAGTTTCAGGCTTCTCCACGGGCTTTAGCTTATCCCTCCCTTCAATAATCATAGAGGCGAAGGGGGAAGCCCCCTCAGCTTGGACACCCATCATCTTGGGGGCCCCCTCGCTAAGCCCAATCTCACGTAGCTCCTTGAACCCCTTCCATATTGCGCTTATGTTGCCTGCGTTGCCGACAGGCAACACCACACGGTCAGGAACCTTCATGCCTAGCTGTTCAAACACCTCGTAGGCTAAGGTCTTCTGTCCCTCAAGCCTAAAGGGGTTGATGGAGTTTAACAGGTAGAGCCTACGCTGCTCGCACAGCCTCCTTACCTCCCTCAAGGCGTCGTCAAAGCTCCCCTTAATCGCTAGGACCTTTGCTCCATGCGCTATAGCCTGGACGAGCTTCCCTCTGGCTATCTTACCGCTCGGTACCAGCACAACGCAGGTCAACCCTGCCTTAGCTGAGTAGGCGGCTAGCGAGGCTGAGGTGTTGCCCGTTGATGCGCAGGCGGTCGCCTTAACTCCCAGCTCAACGGCCCTCGTAACCCCCACGGTCATCCCTCTATCCTTAAATGAGCCTGTAGGGTTCTCTCCCTCATTCTTGACGTAGAGCTCCTTGACTCCCAGCTTCTGAGCCAGCCTGTCACAGCGATGTAGTCCCGTACCTCCTTCACCCAGTGAGACAGCCAGCGCTGAGTTGACTGGAAGCAGCTCTTGGTACCTCCACACGTTCATGGGTCTACGGGCCCATAACCCCCTTAAGCGTTCAGCGTCGACTTCGCTGTAATCGTAGACTACGTCCAGCAATCCTCCGCAACTAGTACACGTGTAAATTACGTGGTCAAGGCTGTATGTCCGGCTGCACTCAATACATTTAAGCGACTTAGCTAACCCCATAGCCAGCCACGAGCTAACGCCTTAACTCCTCCTTATAGCTAACGGCTACACGCGCCTCCGTAACGGTTTTATACGGATCATATATCCCTTAAAAGTTGGTGGACCTATAAAGAATGTGGTGGGGTGCATATGTCAGCTGAAAGTAAATACTGGGAGCCCAGCATCGAAACCATGTCGCTCGACGACTTAAGGAAGCTCCAGCTGAAGAGGCTAAAGGCCCAGTTGAAGTATGTATACGAACGTAGTCCTTTCTATAGGAAGAAGTTTGACGAAGCTGGCGTCAAGCCCGACGATCTTAAGACTCTAGAGGACCTAAAGAAGTTCCCCTTCACCACTAAGATGGACTTAAGGCAGTACGCTTACCCACATGGAGGAGACCTAAGGTGTGTACCCATTGAGGAGACCCCATACTTCCACTGTACGTCAGGTACTACGGGTAAGCCTACAGTAATGTATTACACTAGGAAGGACCAAGAGATGTGGACTAACGTTTTGGCCAGGGCCCTTTATGGCACAGGCGTTAGGAAGGGCGACATCATGTTGAATAACTATGGCTACGGCCTCTTCACTGGAGGACTTGGTTTTCACTACGGGGCTATTAGGATAGGGGCCACGGTGATACCTTGGAGTATAGGCAGGACCGAAGCCCTCATTGAAACCTTGAGGGACTTCAAGTGCACAGTCATAACCGGTACCCCCTCCTACGACTACTACATAGGCGAGCTCATTAAGAAGAGGGGCCTAGACCCCGAGAAGGACCTTAACCTAAGGGTCGCTATCCCTGGAGCTGAGACCTGGACCGAGGAGATGCGTAAGAGGATTGAGGAATGGCTAGGGCTGAAAGCTCACGGCGGCGGAGCCAGGATGATGTACGGCTTAACAGAAATGTTCGGTCCAGGAGTAGCTACAGAGTGTGAGTACGAGCAGGGGATGCATATATGGGCTGACTATTACTACCCTGAGCTCATAGATCCAGACACCGGAGAGCCTGTAGGTCCTGACGAGCAGGGAGAACTCGTCTTAACGAACCTCGTAGCCGAGGCCATGCCCTTAATTAGGTATAGGACCAGAGACATCACTAAGCTGATATGGGATCCATGTGAGTGCGGTAGGAAGGCCTTCCCCCGTATGCCTGGAGTCCTAGGTAGGGTTGACGATGCCTTCTCCTATAAGGGTACCAAGATCTACCCCACCGCCATAGCTGAGCGTCTCTTAAAGTTCCCAGAGGTACAGGAGTTCCAGATAGTCTTCGACAAGACGGTCATGCCATATAGGCTCATAGTTAAGATCGAGGTACCACCTGAGAAGAGATCTCCAGAGTTAAAGGAGGCCATACTGTCAGAAATAGATAAGGCAGTGTTCGTTAGGCCAGAGCTCGAGTTTGTGGACGTAGGCTCGCTACCGAGATTTGAGGGCAAGGCACGTAGGGTTATAAAGTTAGAGTGACGACAACGGCTTTACCTATTTCTCTACTCTTTTCAGGTAACTTTTTTTCCTTACCAGATCCTTAAGGGGGCTTTCTCCTGATACTCATTTAGCGAGTTAACCGTTAACTCGTTCCACCTTAGCCAGGTGAGCGCCTTCACTAAGGCTACCGCTCCCTCCATGGTGGTTATGACTGGCACTCCGAGCTCCACCGCCTTCCTCCTAATAGCGTACTCATCCTCTAACACGTCTGCCTGTCTCTCTGGGGTCGTGAGGGGTATGTTTATGACTAGGTGAATAGCTCTTTCAGCCAGTAGGTCGGCTATGTTAGGTTTCTTATCGCGCTCCCTAACCTTGTAGACCACTTTTACGCCGTCTACGCCGGCTTTAATTAAGTGTTCAGCTGTGTGCTCAGTTGCATATATGTTGTATCCTAAGCTCCTAAGGGTCTTAGCTATAGGTACTGCTTCTTCCTTCTCCTTGACCCCGCCTATGGTTAAGAGTATGTTGTCTCCAGGTTCAGGAATCCTAAAGCCAGCCGCTATTAGGGCCTTTAGGAAGGCGTCGAAGAAGTTCTCTCCGAGACATGCTACTTCGCCCGTGGATCTCATCTCGACGCCCAGTATAGGGTCGGCTCCCTCCACCTGCATGAAGGAGAACTGAGGCGCCTTTATACCCACACAGGGTGAGGGCGGCTCGTTGAAGGGTAAAGGCTCCATGGGTTTACCTAGCAGTATGGGGGCTGAGAGTTTCATGAGGTTGACGGACTTGACCTTGGAGACGAAGGGCATAGATCTAGAGGCCCTCAAGTTGCACTCTATGACGTAGACCTTGTCGTCCTTGACTATGAACTGTATGTTGAAGGGGCCCTTAATCCTTAGGGCCCTAGCTATCTTAGTCGCGTAGTCCTTAACTACCTCCATTACCTCCTCGGGCAGCCTTTGAGGGGGTATCACCATTATGGCGTCGCCTGAATGTACGCCAGCCCTCTCAATGTGCTCTATGACCGCTCCAATGAGCACTCTCTCGCCGTCAGATACGCCATCGACCTCGACCTCAAGGGCCCCCTCTATGAACTTGCTTATCACCACGGGGTATTCAGGGCTTACCTTAGCTGCTCGAAGCAGGTATTCTCTTAGCTGCTCTTTGGTCCACGCCACTCTCATGGCTGCTCCACTTAGCACGTAGGATGGCCTTACTAGCACGGGGTATCCTACTTCCTCAGCGAAGCGCTCAGCGTCCTCTATGGAGGTAAACTTGCTCCACTTAGGCTGAGGAATCCCTAGCTCGTCTAGGAGCTTACTGAACTTAGACCTGTCCTCAGCCCTATCTACATCCTCGCCGGCGGTGCCTAGGATAGGCACGCCCGCCCTAGCTAGCTTCGGGGCTAAGTTGTTGGGGGTTTGTCCTCCTACGCAAGTTATGACACCCAGCGGCTTCTCCTTCTCGTATATGTCTAGGACCCTCTCTAAGGTGAGCTCATCGAAGTATAGCTTATCGCTCATGTCGTAGTCGGTCGACACGGTCTCAGGGTTGCAGTTTATGACTATCACCTGGTCGATCCCCTGACTCTTTAAGGCCCACACCATGTTCATGGTGCACCAGTCAAATTCCACTGAGCTACCTATCCTGTAAGTGCCTGCTCCGAGCACTATGACCTTGTTCTTACCCTCAGAGAAGTCTATGTCGTCCTCGTCCCCTCCGTAGGTCACATACAAGTAGTTGGTTTTAGCAGGCCACTCGGCGGCTAGGGTGTCGATTTGCTTAACGACGGGCTTAATCCCGAGCTTTAAGCGTAGCTTACGAACTTCCTCCTCCTCGACCCCCCATAGCACGGCTATCTGTTTATCTGAGAAGCCCAGCCTCTTAGCCTCCCTTAGGATAGGCTTAAGTTCCTCCTCGCTTAGGCTCTTACAGCTCTTTAGCATGCGCTCCATCTCTATGATATTCATTATCTTCCTGAGGAACCACTCGTCGATGTTGGATAGCTTGCTCACTCTCTCAATAGGTATCCCCGCCTTTAACGCCCTGACCACGTTGAATAGGTGCTCATCGGTTGTCATTAACAATAAGTGCTCTAGCTCCTCTATGGTGTAGGCCTCCTCGTCCTCTAGGTTGGCTACGAGACCCAGCTTGCCCTTATCGAGCATTCTTATCGCTTTTTGTAGCGCCTCCTCGAAACACCTGCCCACTGCCATTACCTCGCCCACCGACTTCATCTGGGTCCCTATTTTCCGCGTGGCTCTCTCGAACTTATCTAGGTCCCATCTAGGTATCTTCACCACCACGTAGTCGAGAGCTGGCTCAAAGCAAGCGGTGGTCATGCCGGTTACCTTGTTGATTAACTCAGGCAGCCTGTATCCTAGCGCCAGCTTAGCGGCCATGTACGCCAGCGGATACCCTGTTGCCTTAGACGCCAGAGCCGAGGACCTAGAGAGTCGAGGGTTTATCTCAATGGCATAGAACCTCTCCGACTTAGGGTCTAAGGCGAACTGAATGTTGCACTCCCCCACTATGCCGCAGGCCCTGACAGCCTTAATGGAGGCTGTCCTAAGCAGGTGGTACTCTCTATTGGTTAGGGTCTGAGAGGGGGCTACTACTACATTGTCGCCGGTGTGGACACGCATGCCGAAGACGTTCTCCATGTTACACACTATGATGCAGTTGTCGTCGTAGTCCCTCATGACCTCGTACTCTATCTGCTTCCAGTGGCCCACGTACTCCTCTATGAGCACCTGCCCTATCATGCTGTTAGCTAGCCCTCTCCTCACGATCTCGTCTAGCTCGTACTCGTTGTATGCTACCCCAGACCCTCTACCGCCTAGGTTATAGGCCACCCTCACCATCACTGGGTAGCCTAGCTCCTCAGCCGCCTCTCTGGCTTCCTCCACCGAGCTTACGGCTCTACTACGAGGGGTCGGCACCCCAGCCTCGTTCATCACCTTGCAGAACAGATCCCTATCCTCGGTGACCTCTATACCTCTCAGTGAAGTTCCTATGATCTGTACCTCATACTTCTCCAGTATACCTTGTTTAGCTAACTGCACTCCGCAGTTGAGGGCGGTCTGCCCCCCGAAGCCCAATAAGATGCTATCTGGTCTTTCCCTGGCTATGACCTTCTCCACGAACTTAGGGGTGACGGGTAGAAGGTACACCTTATCTGCTAATTGGGGGTCTGTCTGTATGGTGGCTATGTTGGGGTTGACCAGTATGGTCTTAACTCCCTCCTCCTTCAACGCCTTTATGGCCTGAGACCCGCTGTAATCAAACTCTCCTGCCTCAGCTATCTTGATGGCCCCTGAGCCAAGTATCAAGGTCTTCTTTATCCACTCGAACTTAGGCATGTCCACCCCCCTCCATGAGCCTTGAGAACTCGTCGAAGACCCAATCCGTATCGTATGGACCTGGCCTAGCCTCAGGGTGGAACTGGACGGCTATACATGGCTTAGAGACATGCTTAATCCCCTCGACGGTTTTATCGTCTGCGTTAATGAACCACACCTTCAGCCCGGTCCCCTCGAGTGATGAAGGATCCACGGCGTAGCCGTGGTTTTGGCTGGTCACGTAGCATAGCTTTGTTTCAAGGTCTATGCATGGCTTATTCTGCCCTCTATGCCCGTACTTCAGCTTATAGGTGTTACCTCCAAGGGCCAGCGATATTATCTGATTCCCTAGGCATATCCCAAGCATAGGTACGCCCAGCTCGAAGAGCTCCCTAACAGTCTTGATCGTGGCCTCACACCGCTTCGGATCCCCTGGACCGTTGCTGACTAAGACCCCTTGAGGATCGTAGCTTAATACGTCATCAACCGAGGCGTTGTAGGGCAGCCTCACAACCGTGTAGCCCCTACTAAGCAACGCCCTCACGATACCTACCTTAACCCCGCAGTCTAAGATCACCACAGTCTTGCCGGGCCCGCGGTGTATAATGGGCTCTTTCACTGTCACTTCATCCACGTAGTTAACCTCACCATACTTAGGTGCCTTCTCCAGCGACTCTATTGCCTCGTCCAGCTTAGGTTCTTCATCGACCACTAAGGCACCCATCATAACCCCCTGTGCCCTCAGCTTCCTTGTCAACCTCCTTGTATCGACCCTGGCTATGCCCGGTATTCCCTCCTCGCGTAGCCATTGGTCGAAGCTCTTAGTCATAGCCCAGTGGTTCGGCTCCTCGCATAGCTCATGTATCACTACGCCTCTAACCTGGATTCTCTCCGACTCAAAGTGTAAAGGTAGTCCGAACTCGTCGACCAAGCTATAGGGCGGCACACCGTAATTCCCTATCAAAGGGTATGTGAAGCACAGAATCTGCCCCCTATACGATGGGTCGGTTAAGGCTTCAGGATAACCAACCATACCTGTGTTGAAGACCACCTCTCCTACCTTAGCCCCAGGGGAACCGAAACCTCTACCTTCAAGGACCGTGCCGTCTTCGAGCACTAATAGAGCTTTAAGCTCCTTAACCCTCTCCCTCTGCTGGATGGCTAAAACCCAGCTCTCTCCAGGTTTCACCGGCTTCTAATAAGGCTTACTCTAAGCCTAAGCGGCCCCTCGCTTAAAGGATCATAGAGATTTGAAATAATATTTATCTAAGGGGGGCGTGGTGGTCGTGGTGTTTAAGGGGTTCGTGTAATGTCGATGGAACACGCGCCTACGGTTGTGGAGCGTAAGGTTAGGGACTTAGTCCTGGAACATGTAAGGAGGGTTAGCGAGGCAGTTAGGGGGATGGTGTTGACCATTGAGGGTTATCTGGCAGGCGATTCTAGGAGTGTAGCCTTATACCTGTCGAGGACAAAACAGATGGAGAGCGAGGCCGATGACTACCGTAGGAACGTATATGAATATTTAGCCAGGGCTTCACCTGCGCTGCTTAACCGTGAGGACTGGGTTAGGCTCTCCATAGACCTGGATAAAGTGGCTGACTTAGCTTACAGCGTAGCATATAGAGTGTCTATAGCCTGCGAGAAAGGATGGCTGCCGCCAGTCGAGGTGGCTTCGAAATTAAGCGAGATGGCTGAGGCCAGCCTTCAGCTGTGTGAGAAGTTGAAGGAAGCCCTCTTCACCTATGCTTACAACGCTGAGAGGGCGTTGAACGTATGCCGCGAGATCGAGAGCGAGGAGGAGGCTGTAGATAGGCTTCACCGGGACCTAGAGATGAAGATACTCGAGGTATCGGCTCCGTTACCCTTAACCCTACTGCTTAGGGATGTAAGCGAGCGCATCGAGAACTTATCTGACCTAATCTTAGATGCAGTGCAGGACCTTAGGTTGATAGCCTTCCATAGAGCCACGTAGAGAGTAAGCTTAACCAACCACGCCTCAAGGCATCTATAGGGGCACGTACTATGAGCGAGAGGCCTACAGCGTTACTAGTAGGGGCTAGAGCGATAGTCTGGGACCTTAAGGAGGCCTCGAGGCTGTATAAGGAGGGTTTCTATGGGAAGTTTGTAGGTGTAGATAAACCAAAGACACCTGACATAGAGAGGCCCCTAGAACTATCCCTCATAGAGGCCCTCTACCTAGCTGAAAAGAACAGGCTGAGGATAGTGGATGAAAGCGGTAAGGAGCTAAGCGTCGAGGAGCTTAAGAGGGTAGCTGAGGAGAGATACTCAGGATTCCTCGACCACTATAGGGTCTATAAGGACCTGAGGGAGAAGGGCTACGTAGTTAGACCTGGACTAAAGTTTGGGGCTACGTTCGCTGTGTATAGGTACGGCCCCGGCATAGACCATGCGCCCTTCCTAGTCCATGTTGTTCCTCCAGATGTCAAAATGGACCCCATAGAAGTCGTGAGGGCAGGAAGGCTCTCTCATAGCGTAAGGAAGCGCTTCATACTTGCTACGGTCAACCCTCACACCAAGGAGCTAAACTACTACATGTTCTCTTGGTGGAAGCCTTAGCGATAGACAAGTTAATATATCAGCGCTCCTTGCCCTCGCGGGGCTTAAAGTGAGGCTGAGGTTCGAGATCTACAACGAGAAGGACGAGAGAGCAGGGTACGCGTTGGTCGAGCCTGAGGGACCTTATCTACGGCTGGTGTGGATAAGCGTGTATGAAAAGGACCGCGGTAGGGGCTATGGGACTAGGCTTATTGAACGGGTTAAAGCCTACGCTAAGTCACGTGGATTCATAGAGGTAGTTGGCTGCTTAGACTTAAACCCGGAGGGCTTTAAAGAGCGTAAAAGATTTTTCGAAAAATTTGGCCGCTTAGCTTTCTCTAATGGAGCGCTTCACTTCTTCATTCCTCTCTAATTCGCTTAACTTCTCGAAGAAGCTGGGCACATCCTCGACTATCAGAGTGTCGACGCCTCTCTTTATCTCTAGGGCCCTAACTTTCTCAGGCTTTAAAGCCTCGATTATGACCTTACACGCCTTCCAGGGGTCCTTACCTCTACATACGAAGATGTCCACGGCTGCATAGCCATACTCAGGCCAGGTGTGGATCGAGAGATGGCTCTCCCCTATAATAACCATGCTCGTGGCCCCAGGATTAAAGTAGTGGGTCTTAACCCCCATGATAGTTAGCTGGGATTTGCGAGCAGCCTCCACTAGCAGCCTCTCAATCTCCTCTGCCTTAGCGAGCTTCTCAGGATCGCAGCCTTGTATTTCCAATATGAGGTGCCTGCCTAATTCCACCCCCACAACCCCCACCTTGTTTTTCCGGTGAAGGCCGGGGAAATCCGAGAGGACGTAACCCCCCTAAAAATAAATGTTTCGCAGTGCACCATGGAGGGTTTGAACTTGTTCCCAACGGCTCTCCTCTAGGTTTGACGTGGGCTTGTAGGCTCACCTAGCTTTTTTACAAGATCTTGTAACCCCCTTAATAGACCCAGGTGTAGGCAGCGAAGGGGGCTACAACTACCCTAGGGCGTCTACGTCTACTCAACTCCTCATCCACAGCCTCCTGTAGGTCCTCATGCCATGTGAAGCCAAGCTTAGCGCAGGTATCAGCCATCTCGCTCCTTGACACCATAACCACCCTGGGCCTCCCCTCAATGAATAGATCATACAGCCTATACACCATTCCTCCCGCCACGGCTTCGACCCTACCCTTAACTACGTCTAGGACTACTTCTTCTCTGCTATACCTAGCCTCCCTGGCTCTAGCTACGTAGTCCTCGAGTTCAGGCCACTGGGCCCCCAAGGGGCAGGCCGCGGCGAGTATTATCACTCCGTCGTCCTTGCATAGCTTCTTGGCTACGGTAAGCGCCTTTATAGCCTGTACGAAGTCTATGTCCTCGGTACCTCCAGGAGACGCTATTACGATATCTGCCCTTCTACGGGGCCTCTTAACTCGGTAAATTCTAGAGCAGAGCTTAACTCCTTCACGGTGAGAGGCTATAGGATCTCCTACGAATGCCTCCACTATGCTTCCCTTGCAGTCTAAGACGACGTCTACGATTAGGTCTAGCCCCGCTATCTTGGCAGCGTCGTCTATATCAGCCCTCACGACGTTGTCGTTTAACTTCCCAACGTCCACCTTAGGCGACAGCGTCATTGAATGGTTTCGATTAATGGTCTCATAGGAGGCTATCCCCGGCAGCACTATTTTACCGCCGCCGGTAAATCCAGCTACCTCGGACGGAAATATGGACCCGACGCCTATGGAGAAGTCAGCCTCCACGAACTGTTTATTCAGCCATAAAGGGGTGCCAAACCTTGTTATCCCTACGAAGCGATGTAAATCCTTGTCGTAGGCGTTATGTAGTGTGAAGTTTACCTTAGACCTTAGCGAGGGCTCTATCTTCATATCCAGGTACTCAGGGGGCGGAGCTTCGTGGGTGCCCAAGGCCAGTATCACGTCTAGGTCCTTAACCCCCAAGCTCTGCAGTTCCTCGATGATTAAGGGTAAGAGCTGGTTTGTAGGGGTAGGCCTCGTGTGGTCGTCTATTAAGATGGCCGCCCGCTCAATCCTCTTCCCTCCTCTAAGTTCAAGCTCCCTCCTAAGCTTAGCCCTGATATAGCTGAGCTCCTCGAAGGCGTCTACATTAGCTGGCTTGATGAAGGACTCGAAAGCCTTGTCGGGTACCTCGACGCTTAAGCTCCTCCTCATGAGGTCGAAGGGCACCTTGATTAGCATACATAGAGCCCCCTCGACCGTGGAGCTGATAGTTTAAGGCGGAGAGGTAAGGCGGAGGGGGTTAATTATCTCTAGCTTCGTTGAATTATGATATCCTAACTACTTTGGGTAGTCTCCCCGTGACGCCCAGGTAGCTTCCTCTTACAACTAAGGCTCCTCTAATGTAGGGCCTTAAGTCGTCGGCGACGTCAAGCCCGCGTTTAACTGAGGCCTCCACGTCATCTCCCATGACGGCGTTACATATGGCTTTAGCCGCTGCGTCTGCTATGGATGCCTCATCGGCTACGGCTACGGCCGCGTCCGCTTTACCGAAGTTTATCGCCTTGCTCACGCTAGCCGAGCTCGTAGCTACGCCGACTGGGAAATCCTCCTTCACCAGCTCAAGCCCCACCTTACCTGAGAGTGGTGAAGGGCCGGCATATACGCCTATGATCATGGTCCCCGGAGAGAGAGCTGAGATCTCTCCCCCGTTCTCGACTACGCATAGCTTAGCCCCCGCCGAAACTAAGTCCCACATTACAGCCTCAGCTAGAGCCCCTGCCACAGCGGCTAAGGGACCGACGCCCGCTATTTCAGCAGCCTCAGCGGCCAGCCTCGCAACCTTGGGGGCGTGGCTCTCAACCTTAATAGGCTGCAATGAGTACTTGAACTCTGGGTGTAGTTTGACGTAAGCGTCGAGCGCGAGACGATGGAATAAAAGGGACCTTAAGGCCTCGGTTAATAAGTTCTCTCTGTCCACGGCCACCGTTACGTTCGACTGTCTTATCACGTACTTAGCCTTAAAGACTGCTTTCATAGGACCCTTATAGCCTTCATGGGGCACGCGTTGACACATGCTTGGCACCTCACGCACTTGGCCTCGTCCACCTCCACCATACCTTCCCTCAGCGAGATGGCTCCGACAGGGCAAGGAGATACGCAGGCGCCACAGGCTATACATCGCGAGGCGTCTGCCTCAATGGCCTTGGTTATCTCCTTCACCCCGACGCCCTCGCTAATGAAGGCGTCCACTACCTCCTTGACCTTACTGGGAGGGGCTAGCACATCCACTATAACCTCTCCTCCGCCCGGCGACACCTTAGCATCCAATATGTTTATGGGAACCCCTGTCCTCAACACGACGTTGGAGAGTACTGGTTTATCCACGTGTTGCTTGTTATAAGTTATCTTTAGCTTCAAAGAGGCCTCCCCCTAAGTAGCCTAGCTATATCATCGCTAGTCACTATGCCTACTAGCTTACCCTCCCCGTCAACCACGGGCATACCTGAAATCCTGTGTTGCTGCAGCCTAGTTACCACTAGATCCAGTGGTTCCTCAGGCCTAGCGGTTATGACCCTCGTGGTCATGATCTCTTCGAGCTTCTCCTTGCCTAGCGCTATCGCCTTGGCTAGGTCCCACGACGTAACTATCCCTACAAGTCTACCGCTGGCGTCGACGATGGGCACGTGGTCTATGCCGTAGTTGACTATCAGCTTGGCTACGTCCTTGAGTCCATCCTCAGGCCTAGCGCTAACCACCTTCGTTGTCATCACGTCCCTGACCTTCGGCTCATACCTCCTTAGAGGCATGGGTTTAAACTCGCTATAGTTAGGTAGGAGCTCCACGGGCCTAGTTAGTAGGAAGGATCCTTCCTCTATCCACTTCTTCAGCTCCTCAGCTATCATTTTAGCGTAAGCTAAGCTGGACATGGAGGATGAAGGTACCTCTCGGTCGCCTATCAACACCTTTCCCGACTTCAACTCCGCGTAGCTGACCCTCCTAACTACAGGTCTATTCCTGGAGGGGATGCCATAGTCCAGTATCTCGGTGAAGATCTCCTCGTCAGAGGCGGCGGCTGACTTAGCAACCCTCATGTTAATGATGGGTATGGGTATGCCTACGCCGACATAGAGCGTGACCCCATACCTATGGATGGTAGCCCCCCTAAGGAACTTAGGCTTCATCTGTTTAAGATCGCCCTTGACCATCAAGGTGGCTAGGGCATCCTGCGGTTTATGCTGAGTGCCCTCACCTATAACATAACCTACTCCTCCTCCAAGGAATATGCGTGTGCCTATCCCTATAGTGTCGAGCCACCTATCTTTGTAGAGTGGGCTTAGCTGTCCCGACCCGCTATACATAACGTTGCCGAACCTAGGTAGGAGGGTGCCTAAGTAAGTATAGAGTACGCGGTCTGTACTGTTGGTGGCGGCGTTGTAGCGCTGATAGGCGTTTCGGGGGTTGACTAAGATCGCTTGGTTCAGGTCGTCTATGGTTATGGTGGTCTCAACGTACCTACGGGGGTAACAGTCAGTTGGGTAACCTTCAGCCCTCAGCTCTATCTCCTTGTGGCTGACAAGGTCCTCTATGACGTGTCCTCCTCCATACTCGAGTCCCCGTGTCTCGCTTATCGCCGTCGCCCCTATGTAGGCGTCCACCGCTGCTAGGCCCTTGTAGGCTGGGACGTCGTTAAGCCAGCACTTAAACATCTTTATGGGAGGATCGGCGTGTCCAAAGTTTAGGAAGGCTCCTGAGCTACACATGGCGCCAAAGGTCCCTGTGGTGACTACGTCCACCTCCTTGGCGGCCCTCTCAACGCCGTACCTCTTAGCGTATTCAACGAATTCATCCGCGGTCATTACCACCGCGTCTCCACGCTTAATCTTCTCGTTTATCTCCTCATACCTACGCAGAGTCTCAGCTCCTCTAGGCTCCTCCATAATTATCTCCCTCCTCTCCAATACCTAGTATTTAAAACTTGTCTCTTTACTATGATTACTGCTAGTAATTATCCCTCTAGCACTAACTTCGCCTTCTTACACCTTGGACAGACGATCCCTCCGTTTTCCTCAAGCTCTAACATCCAATCGTATGGCCCAGTGGGTAGAACATAGCCACAGAGTGGGCATTTATAGGCCTTAGTCGTCTCCGGCCACCTTTACCCTCTGAAGGACCCCCGCTCCTTAACTCTTTCGCTCAGGTCTCTTCCTCTAAGCTAAGCTTAAAGTCCTCCTTGACCACGTTCAAAACCATGCTAGTAGACGTGCGCTTAACATGGGGGATCTTCAATAACCTCTTAATGAACTTGTTGAGGGCGTCTCTGCTTTTAAACCTGGCTATGACCGCTATGTCAAACTCGCCGGTTATGTCGTAGACCGCGCAGGTGTTCTCAAGCTTAGCTACCTCGTTTTCTACTTCGACGAGGTGGCTACCCTCCGCCTGAAGCAGTATGAGGGCTGTGAGGTCGTAGCCTAGCTTAGAGTAGTCTATGATGGGGCTGAAGCTTTTAATTACCCCCTCTTCGATTAGCCTCCGCACCCTATTATGCACCGTGGCGGGCGAGAGCCCTAGCTCCTTAGCTATATCCCTAAGACTCCTTCTAGCGTCGTTTGATAGCATCTTAAGGATCTTTAAGTCTAGCTGGTCGAGCTCCACTTTCGTCAAGGTCTACCTATTCTGTAGGAGGCTGAGGTTTAAAAGTGGTCTTCCCGCAAAAGCTTACTTAAGCTACTTTTAATGGCTTCATCGACCCTCCGATACTTTCTACGTCTACACCTACCACCAACAGCTCTAGGATATCCTCCCACTGCCTCATACGCTCTCTGAGCTAGCTCGTCAGCTTCACCTACCTCAAATCTACGCCAATCCCTACTATGCCTATATACATCGGGCCTAACCCATTCAGGATCGAACGAGCTTAGCTTGTTTAGAGGTATACATACGCAGACCACATCTAGCTCTCTGTGTAAACTTAAGGGGCAGGTGAAGAGCCTCTGTGGGTCCATCTTATTCTCTACCTTCAATTTACCTTCTGACTTAACTTGTTCTTCAATTATCTTGGGCTCCACTTTCCTAGCTATGAACTCGACTACGGCGAAGGCTAGGTCTAGGGGATGTATCTTAGATCTAAGCTCGGGCGAGAACGCCTCGTGGTGTATCCTCACGTGGGCGCCTTCGCCGCTCCAATACACTGACACGGACTTAGCGACGCCCATCTTATCTAGCGCGGAGACTATCTCTTGGCACGCGGTTATGGTGCTCCTCCAGCTGTCGAACGTATTGTCTATGTCCCAGCAGGGGGTGCAGGCCTTAACGTTAGCTAGAGATGCTACGTCACCCTCCCTCTCCATCTTCCAGTATAGGTTTGAGGAGGCGTAGAAGGTTCTAGGCCTTAGCCTTGAGTATTTTTGAAGAGCCTTCAGCACATCTCCCTTCTCCCTTATGGTTAGAGGTCTTCTGCCCTCGGTGTACCTCACAAGCAACATTCTCCCCTTCTCATCCCTAGCCTGACAGTGTAGCCCGACCCATCGATCCCTAGCGTAGTCAGCGATCTCCTCTCGGACTTCCTCTCTAAGGTAGTGTCTTTTGATTAAGTCGTACATTATCTATCCTCTACAAGCGCTAATAGATGTAGCCTAGCCCCTTCTCGACTTCCTTAGCTTTCCTTAAGCCCTCATACTGCCTATGTAGGTCCTCGTCGAACCTAGCAGCCATCTCCTCTATTCTGGCGGTGTTCACGTCCACCTCTAGGATTTCCTTAAGCTTCTTAACGAGGGCAGCGGCCGCCTTGACATCAGCTGAATCAATCACGTAGGTTTCACTTAACAAGCAGGCTCCTTCGACGCCCCTATAGGCCATGTACTCCAGCAGGAGGCCGTTCATACCGCTAATACTGCTCCTGCCAGGCATTACGGAGATGCCCTTGCTAACTAGGTGTTGGAGTAGCGAGCTATTTGTAGCTACCGCGTATACCTTGGGCTCTTCCACGTACCTGGGCACCGGGTAGGCGGCCATGGTAAAGACCTTCTTGACCCCTAGCTTAGCCACAGCCTCAGCCACTTTATCGGCTAGTGCTCGCTGTCCTTCAGCTGAGCTGGGTTGAGCCTCGCCGGTGAAGAATATGAACCCTCTTCGCCCCACCTCGCTTAAGTAGAACCTATAGAACCTCTTCTCGAGGAACGACTCCATGAGGCCGTCGTTAAACAGCACGACCGAGGGGTATAGGTGGAGCGAGGAGACTTCGCCAAAGGGGGAGGCCTTAAGCTCCTCTATAAGATAGTCAACGGCCTGTTTGGCCACGTACCCCATACCCGGTAGCCCAGCTACCATCACTAGCTCCTCGGCTTTAGGCTTGCCGTACAGCTTGACCTCCAAGTCTAAGCGCCACCGAGTGTTAAGCTCTCCAAGACATATAAGTTATACTAATATTGGGCTCTCAACCGTTAACTTCCTCTAAAGTTTCCTCGCGCTTAGCCTCTAAGACCTTCCTAACCACGCTCCAAGGTAAGGCTACGTCCTCCCTCCTAAGCTCGACGGGGCCCAGTATGACTAGCCCCTCGCCATCTCTAATATCTATCTCGTAGAGCCTCAGGTCGTGGGGTGTCTGCCGCATCTTCTCTATTATTATGAACCTCCTTAACCTCCCTCCCCTAACCATTCTTCTAAACCTAATTATGCCGTCGCTTATGTGCTCGACCCCGAAGCCAAAGGCCTCGCTCGTCGTAATCGCATACTGTGAAGTCAATAGTATGGTGAAGCCCCACTGGGAGAGCACCTTCTTAACGTAATAGGAGTGCCTCCTAGCCATGGCTGGGGCGTCAAGCCAAAAGGCCGACATGCTATCTACGACGAGCCTACCATCCCCATAGCCTAAGTACTTCTTAGCCTCAATGACCTTGTTTACTAGCTCCTCGGGGTTTAATGACTGAAGCGACCAGGGCTCCCCACTAGGCCTCATCAGCGCGTCGATGATGACTAGCCTCTTATCTAGAATGGCCTTTTTAAAGTCGAAGCCAAACTGGGCGGCCTGCTTAATTATGGACTCTCTACTCTCCTCAGTCGTGACGTATATGCACTTATCCCCCTCCTCCACCCCCTTAGCTATGAAGTGGATGCATAGCACAGTTTTACCTGTCCCAGGTTCTCCTGTCACCGCCACTACGAAGCCCTTGGGTATGCCCCCGCTAAGCATTTCATCTAGCTTAGCTACCCCAGTCGATACTCTCTCAACGTGGGCTTCCATCCATCTCGCCTTGTATTAATCCAGGTACCTCCTTATTATCTCCTCTAGCTGCGGTAGGGGACGGTAGCCGATCACCTTACCCATAAAGCCCCCGTTCTTGAATATTAGGAGAGTGGGTACCTCCATGATGGAGTACCTCTGCACGGTCAAGGGGTTTAAGTCGACATCCAACTTGCCGAACACTACTTTGCCTGCCAGCCTCCTAGCTAGCTCCTCTATTACAGGCTCAAGCATCCTACAAGGAGGACACCAGGTAGCCCAGCAATCCACGACCACTACGGGATGTTTTCTAACAAGATCATCTAGGTTTGCATCGTTAACCTCCACTGGATGATCTAAGACCTTCTCCTCTTTGGCCTCGTTGAGTAGCCTCTTTAACATCCTGTGCTTGATCATCTCAAGCTCCTTATCTTCGCTCAGATCGTTCACCTCTACGAGGTATGTAGGCTATGGCTACCCCCCAGATATGTCTTCCTCCGGTGCGAATCCGTTTGAACAGCTGTTCGTTCACTTTACAAATAAGCCGCAATGGCACCTACCTTTCTCCTTAACCTCCTCCTCCATCCAGGCGCAGGGGCATATCTTAGGTCTATCCTTTTCAGGGTCTCCCGTAACTACCCTACATGGGCAGTACCTGGCTCCGTATTTATCTTCGTTCCTTAGTAAGCCCCTCAATATGGCCTCGACCAGCTTCTCGTCGGGATTGACCTTAAAGCCCTTGCTCCTAGCGTACTCCTCAGCCCAAGCCCTTAGCTTGGCTAGTCTCTCCTCCAGGCTCATGTGGGCTTAGGCAAACTATAGCTTCGACTTAAGCTTTACCCTCCACTATAGTGGCAGCCAGCCTCCTAGCCTTATTTACCACGTCGACGGCACTCTCCCCCAGTAGCCTTATCATAGCTTCCTTTCCCCACCCTCCCTCATCGTATATAGCGTCGGGCGGCTCAAGACACGTCTTTAACGCCTCCTGCACCCCCCAGACTAAGCTTCTACCCTCCTCAACCCTGACCTCTTCGGGCTCCTTAGCTCTCTCGAAGCGCGCGAGCCTAAAGCCTAGCCTCTTACAGGCTTCAAGGTGTTTAGGGCTAAACTTGACGTTCAAGGCCGCCTTTAACTGAGGGTACCTCTTTATGACCTCTAAGAGCAGCCTCGCCATGTGGCTTGACGCCCCGAAACTGGGGCACCCTACAGCCCTTAGCTTGCCGGCTACCTCAGTGATCCTTCCTTCAACGGCGCATACGTCATGCACCCCCTCGGCTCCCGGGATGGCCACAGCCAGGTTCATCCTCACCTCGGGCATTAACAGCGCGAGCTCGGGGCTATCTTCCATTATCCTTAGCGCCCTCCTTAAGTCATCGAGCGCCTCAAGCCTCAATTTAGCTCTTTGAAGCTCTACGAGAGGATTGGTTACCTTAAAGCCTCCTCCCACCTCTATGGCGGCCTCGATGGACCTACGCGTAAACTCGCCCGCCTCTCTAACAGCCTCAACGGCGTCTAGCCCCTTAGCCATAAACGAGGCCACAGCGGCTGAAAATACGCAGCCTCCACCTCTAGCTTCAGTATGTCGAGGCCTCTCAAACCGGTAAATTCTGTCTTCGTGTAGCACTAGGTCCTCAACTAAGCATCCTCGCCTCCACCCCTTGATCACCGGCGTCTTGACCCCCATCCTCCTCATGCACCTTAGGGCCTCAGCGACCTTGTCGCCGTCTGTTAGCTTAAATCCCACTAATTCTTCAGCCTCCTCAACGTTGGGGGTTGCGACGTCAGCCAAGGGCAACAGTCTACGCCTAAGCCTCTCGACCCCCTCATCCTCTATCAGCCTCTCTCCCCTCTTAGCCTTGATTACAGGGTCAACCACCAGTGGGCCCACCTTCTTCTTGGATAACACCTCTGACACGGCCTCGATGTTCTCGGCGCTATACAGCACGCCCACCTTCACTCCCACCACGTGAAGATCCTCCAACACTGCCTCGATCTGCTGGGTCAGGTGGGCTGAGGGGATAGGTATAACGCCTTTAACGAGACGTGTATTCTGGAAGGTTAAAGCGGCGACTATGCAGGCTGCGTGGAAGCCCAGGGCGATGAAGGTCTTGGCGTCGGCTATTACGCCGGCGCCCCCTGAAGGATCAAGCCCAGCTATGGAGAGGCATGAGGGCTTCTTAACGCTACTCATAGCCTAACCGTAGAAGCCTGCTTCGTTATAAAAAACCTCCTGAGGTCAATACCACCAAGTGTTCACGACAGGTTCTTTCAGCTTCCTCCTATTTTCGTCCTTAAAGCCCCTACAGCACTCCTTGAAGGGACATCCCTCCACCCCCCCTAGAGCAAGCAGCGTGGAGCTAGCGGTGCAGCGAGGCTTCTTCCTAAGACAGAGCTCCCTACCTAGAGACCATAGCAGGTCGTCTAGGTAGGTAGGTCTCAACCCCGCTCTTCTAGCGACCAACTTATACCCTAAACGCACGGTCAACCTCAACTTCACGTCAAAGCCTAGCCCAACGCGACCTCCAATCGCGCGCGGGCTATTAACCTCCACTAGGCCCAGCCTTAACGCCACCCTGGTAAGGTGGTTATCCACGGGCACCTCTAAGTTCTCCTCGTCTCTCACCTTAAATAGCCCTCTCCTCTCCAGGAATTTAACGAGGAGATAAGCCTTCTTAGCCACGGGGTCGTTGAAGGCCTTAAAGGGCCTAAGCAGCTCAATAAGCCTGACACAGCTCTCTTCAGAGAGCTCAATTAAGCGTCGAGGGTCCCCTTCAAACATCCTAGCCAGCCATTTGGCGGTGTCTCTAAGTAGCTCAGTTCTAAGCCTGGGCCCCTTAATGACCGTCTCACGGGGCTCCTTAACCGACAGCCACGACACCACGGTATCGCAGCTCACTCGGCTCATGTGGTCGACCGTGAAGAAGGAGGGGTCTTCGTCGAGCTTAGCTTTGCCTAGCCTCCACAGTAGCTCTGAGCCTCTAAACCACTCGCCTTGAACTAGGCCCCCAAATCCAGCCCCCGTCCTATGGTCTATCGAGCACATGAATATAAAGTAGTTTAGCTGCAGCTCCAAGTCTAAGTTCCTGGGAGGGTAGAGCCGGGGGTCGTCGAAGGAGCTTACCTTGAGGTCTAAGGACCTCATCTTCTCGGCTAAGCAGCTAGCGACCTCCTCATCGACTCTCATACCGCTAACTTTTACAGTCCTCTCTAGGAAAAACGTTAAGGGGGCCCTCGATGAATGTGCTCGAAAGGGTCGACGTAAGTGGATGGAGGCTGCGCGAGGATGAGGGGGCTCCCTAAAGCCTCAGCGGTCTTCTTCGACTTAGGCAATACGTTGGCAGGGGGCTCAGACACTCCTGAGGCCTTTAAGGCCTCGGTAAGGGCCGTGGTACGTAGACTTAGCGAACTGGGGGTGGAGGTAGACCCTAGGCGGCTGGCTGAGGTTAGGCTTAGGAATAGAGCCTTCTTCAATGACCTACGCAGGTCCACGCTGAGGGAGGTTTTAGGCGTGGAGTGGATGAGGAAGGACTTGGAAGACGTAGGGGTGCAGGTCACTCCTGAGCTAGTCGAGGAGGCGTTGAAGGCGCACTTAGACGCGGTGGTCAGCTTACGCTTCGTCTACCCCGACGTACCCGAGTGTTTGGAGCGCCTTAAGAGCTTAGGCTACCCTATGGCTGTGGTCTCTAACGTTAGCGACCACCGTATGGCTGAGGAGACCCTCAACAAGCTAGGCCTCTCGCGCTACTTTAAAACCTTGGTGACCTCAGCCGAGGTTGGCTGGCGTAAGCCCCATCCAGCTATATTTGCTGAGGCGCTTAGGAGGCTCGAGGTTAAGCCCTCGGAGGCTGTCTTCGTGGGCGATGACCCCTGGGCTGACGTACATGGTGCTAGGTCCGCTGGTATGGCTGCAGTGTTGATTAGGAGGAAGCCCGTAGATGGCGGTTTACCCACTGCGCCGGACGTCGTGCTTAGCTCGTTGAGGGAGCTACCAGACCTATTGATTGAGGGCGCGTAGAGTTTTTGAGCCACTCATTAAAACCGTAACTCTGGATGCTACATGAGCAGGGTAGTTGAGGCTAGACGCTGGGAGCGTATTGGGGCTCATAGCCACATTAAGGGGCTCGGCTTAAAGGATGGCAAGGCGCTCCCCGTCGCGGCTGGCATGGTGGGCCAGCTTCAGGCTAGGGAGGCGGCGGGCATAATAGTTAGCATGGTTAAGGAAGGCAAGATGGCTGGGAGGGCTGTGTTACTGGCTGGTCCACCGGGAACCGGTAAGACAGCCCTAGCCTCTGCCATCGCCAAGGAGCTAGGCGAGGACGTGCCCTTCATGATGATAACCGCCTCTGAGATTTACTCAGCCGAGATGAAGAAGACCGAGGTATTAATGCAGGCCATGAGGAAGGCCATAGGCGTCAGGTTAAAGGAAGTGCGCAAGATCTATGAGGGAATGGTAACCGACCTTGAAATAAAGACAGGCCGACATCCCTACAATCCGTATCAGCAGGTCCCAATAGGCGCTAAGCTTAGGCTCAAAACCAGTAATGAGGAGAGGACTTTCAATGTGGACGAGACTGTAGCTCAGGAGCTGATAGTTAAGGGGGTCTCTAGGGGGGATGTCATATGGATCGACGCTGAGACCGGGCGGGTAACTAAGCTTGGACGCTGTACCGAGGCTCCTGAGGAGGTTAAGTACGACATCGAGGCAGCTCCACGTGTACCCTTACCTGGAGGCTCGATAGCCAAGGAGAGGGAGTTCGTGCATACCGTAACCTTACACGATTTAGATGAAACGCGTGCTCAGCGAGGAAGCGTCTTCACGTTGCTCTTCGGCGGTAGGGAGGAACGCGAGATTCCTCCAGAGGTTCGCCAAGATGTAGATGAGAAAGTCAAAAGGTGGGTCGAGGAGGGTAGAGCTGAGATCATACCGGGGGTCCTCTTCATAGATGAGGTGTCCGCGCTTGATATAGAGGCCTTCTCATTCTTGGGCAGGGCCATGGAGGCTGAACTGGCCCCCGTAATAATACTAGCCACTAATAGAGGCGTGACTAAGGTTAGGGGGACCGACATAGTCTCTCCCCACGGAATCCCATTAGACCTACTTGACAGGCTCCTCATTATAACGACCAGGGAGTACACGGAGGACGAGGTCAGGGAGATATTGAAGATAAGGGCGGCTGAAGAGGGTGTCCAGCTCGAGGAGGGCGCCCTATCCCTCCTAGTTAAGCTGGGAGTGGAGAACTCTCTAAGATATGCTGTGCAGTTACTAACTCCATCGCTAGAGGTCGCGAAGCTACGCGGCAGGGATAAGGTGAGCTTAGAGGACGTAGAGGAGGCTAGGAGGCTTTTTGTCGACGTCAAGCAGTCCATGGCCTACTTAAAGGAGTACGAGGAGAAGATGCTGAAGTAGTGCGAGAAGTTTTTATAGAAGCCCGCTATTTGCCCTCCCGCTGAGGGTGAGGGTGCGCTATGTCGTCGATGCCAGTCTTAATCCTAAAGGAGGGCACCTCTAGGACCGTCGGCAGGGACGCTCAAAGGGCTAATATCATGGCTGTCAGGGTCATAGCTGAGGCCGTCAAGACCTCGCTAGGACCCATGGGCATGGATAAGATGCTTGTCAGCAGCTTCGGCGACGTAACCGTGACTAACGATGGTGCCACCATCCTAAAGGAGATGGACATACAGCATCCTGCGGCTAAGATGATGGTTGAGGTTGCTAAGGCCCAGGACGCCGAGGTGGGCGACGGCACCACCACAGCCGTAGTATTAACCGGGGAGCTCCTCAAGAACGCCGAGGAGCTCCTCGACCAAGACATTCACGCCACGGTGATCATGGACGGCTACCGCAAGGCCATGAACAAGGCCCTAGAGATACTAGACGAGATAGCTAAGCCTGTAGAGCCCACTGACAAGGACATCCTGAAGAAGGTAGCCTTAACCACGCTCTCAGGCAAGGCAGCTGTAGCCGCTGCCAAGGACCTACTGGCGGACCTCGCCGTAGAGGCCATCTTACAGGTAGCTAAGAAGGTAGACAGTAAGTACCAGGTCGACGTCGACGATGTAAAGGTCGAGAAGAAGAGGGGCGAGTCGCTGGCCGAGACGCAGCTAGTCAAGGGTATAGTCATAGACAAGGAAGTAGTGCACCCAGGAATGCCCAAGAGGATCGAGAAGGCTAAGATAGCTCTGCTGGAGTGCCCACTAGAGATAGAGAAGACCGAAATTACAGCTAAAATCAGGATTTCGACGCCTGAGCAGATGAAGGCCTTCTTGGACGAGGAGATCAAGATACTTAGGAACATGGTGGACAAGATAGCCTCGGTAGGAGCTAACGTAGTGCTCTGCGAGAAGGGTATAGATGACGCTGCTCAGCACTTCTTAGCCAAGAAGGGTATCCTGGCGGCTAGGAGGATCAAGCACTCCGACATGGAGAAGCTAGCCAAGGCCACTGGCGCTAGGATAGTGACGAGCATTGATGACCTTAAGCCCAGCGACCTAGGTGAGGCTGAGCTTGTGGAGGAGCGTAAGATTGCTGATGAGAAGATGATCTTCGTCGAGGGTTGCAAGAACCCCAAGGCTGTGTCGATACTAGTTAGGGGCAGCAGCGACATGATGATTAAGGAGGCCGAGCGCTCAGTCCACGACGCTCTCTGCGTCGTGCGTAACGTGGTGCAGGAGCCCAAGATACTCCCTGGTGGTGGAGCGGTTGAGGTTGAGGTAGCGCTTAGGCTCAAGGACTGGGCTAGAGGTCTACCAGGTCGCGAACAGCTAGCAGCCCTCAAGTTCGCTGAGGCCCTCGAGGCGATACCTACCATATTGGCTGAGAACGCTGGCCTCGACCCGATAGACATAATGGTGAAGCTGAGGGCCGAGCACGAGAAAGGTAACATGAGCGCTGGCATCAATGTGAAGGAGGGCACCGTGGCCGACATGTATAGCCTCAACGTGATAGAGCCTCTACTAGTCAAGAAACAGGTGATTAAGTCCGCTACCGAGGCAGCGGTAATGATACTGAAGATAGACGACATCATAGCAGCCTCGGCCTTAAAGAAGGAGGAGAAGGAAAAGGAGAAAGGTAAGGAAAGCAGCTCCTCGAAGTTTAGCGAATTTTAATGACTAAACCTAAACGCTTTTTTATTAACTCCTCCCTAAGACAGCCTGGCCCCTTAAGGGGCTATGCATGGTAGAGGAGGTTCAATTAACTGTAGCTGAGGCTAGGCAGAGAGACGTTGGACGTCGCATTGTCAGGATAGATAGAGGAGTGATGAGAAGACTGGGTGTAGAGCCTGGAGACATAGTTGAGATTAAGGGTAAGAAGACCACCTGCGCTGTTGTATGGCCAGCTTACCCTGAAGATGAAGGGCAACGCATCGCTAGGATCGACGGAGTGACTAGGAAGAACGCTGGAGTGGCTATTGGTGAGCTTGTAACCTTAAAGAAGGCCGTGGTTAAGGAGGCTCATGAGGTTGTCCTGGCCCCCTCAGGGGTTAAGTTATCGAGCGTGGATGCAGACTTGGAGTACTACGTTAAGTCTAGGTTAATAGACACGGCCTTAGTTGAAGGCGACGACGTAAGCCTACCGGTATTCGGCGGCGGGTCATTAACTTTAACGGTGGTTAAGGCTAGGCCTCACGGCGTAGTTAAGGTGACCGAGAACACCGTGGTCAGGGTGCTCCAGGAGCCTTCAAGGGAGGCTATGGGCATAGCTAGGGTCACTTACGAGGATATCGGAGGGCTCAAGGAGGAGATCCAGCGCATAAGGGAGATGGTGGAACTACCCCTTCGCCACCCCGAACTCTTCCAGAGGCTCGGCATAGAGCCTCCTAAGGGCGTGCTGCTTTATGGTCCTCCTGGCTGCGGTAAAACTCTGCTAGCCAAGGCAGTAGCTAACGAGGCTGACGCGAACTTCTTCGCCATTAACGGCCCTGAGATTATGAGTAAGTTTTACGGTGAATCCGAGGAGAGGCTTCGTCAAATATTCAAGGAGGCGCAGGAGAAGGCTCCCTCCATTATATTCATCGATGAGATAGACGCTATAGCCCCCAAGAGGGAGGAGGTCCACGGCGAGGTAGAGAGGAGGGTCGTAGCCCAGTTACTGACCTTAATGGACGGGCTACAGTCTAGGGGCAACGTGGTGGTCATAGGGGCTACTAATGTACCTGGGATATTAGACCCAGCTCTGCGTAGACCTGGCCGCTTTGACCGCGAAATAGAGATCAAGGTACCAGATAAACAAGGCCGCTATGAGATCCTTCAGATACACACCCGCGGAATGCCACTGGCCGACGACGTAGACCTCAGAAGGCTAGCTGAAATGACGCATGGCTACACGGGCGCTGACTTAGCGGCTCTATGTAGAGAGGCAGCCATGAAGGCTCTAAGAAGGTACCTGCCGGAGATTAACTTAGAGGAGGAGCGTATACCTCCACATGTGCTAGAAAAAATGGTAGTTAAAATGGAGGACTTCCTTAACGCCTTCAAGGAGATAACCCCCTCAGCTATGAGGGAGGTTTATGTTGAGGTTCCGGCGGTTAAGTGGAGTGATATCGGTGGGCTTGAAGACGTAAAGCAGGAATTAAAAGAGGCTGTGGAGTGGCCTCTTAAACACCCTGAGGCGTTTAAGAGGCTTGGTATAGAGCCCCCTAAGGGCGTATTGCTTTATGGTCCTCCTGGCTGCGGTAAGACTTTATTGGCTAAGGCGGTGGCTACGGAGAGTGAAGCTAACTTCATAAGCGTTAAGGGCCCTGAAATCTTCAGTAAATGGGTAGGTGAATCAGAAAAAGCCATAAGAGAAATCTTCAGAAAAGCACGAATGGCAGCACCCTGTGTTATCTTCTTAGATGAGATAGACGCTATAGCCCCCAAGAGGGGCTATGGCTATGGCGACTCGGGTGTCACTGACAGGGTCGTTAGCCAGCTACTCACAGAGATGGACGGGCTGGTATCCTTAGAGGATGTGGTTGTGTTAGCAGCTACCAATAAGCCTCATTTGATAGACGACGCGCTACTTAGGCCTGGGAGGTTTGATCGACTAATATACATTCCTCCCCCCGACTACGCTACTAGGCTTGAGATACTAAGGGTACATACTAAAGGGATGCCCTTAGCTAAGAGCGTTAGCCTTGAGAGCCTCGCTAAACGCACTGAACGGTACTCAGGCGCTGACTTAGCGGCTCTATGTAGAGAGGCAGCCATGAACGCTATGAGGAGGGACGCAGAAGAAGTCTCTATGGAGGACTTTGAGGAGGCCTTAAAGGCCGTCAAGCCTAGTTTAAGAGAGGACCTACTAAGGCTCTACGAGGAGTTCACAAGCCAACTGAAGTAGAAAAAGTATATATGGAAGCGCCTTTTTGACCCCTGTGGATAACGGGCTAGGGTGAGAAACTTGGCGGTCGCTCAGCTTGGAGGTATACCGGTCCTAATCTTAAAGGAGGGGGCTACACGCACAGTGGGTAGGGAAGCGCAGCGAGCTAACATCGCCGCGGCCAAGGCCATAGCTGAGGCAGTTCGATCAACCCTAGGTCCAAGAGGCATGGATAAGATGCTCGTCGACAGCCTCGGCGACATAACCGTGACTAACGATGGTGCCACCATCCTAGATGAAATAGAGGTGCAGCATCCTGCGGCTAAGATGATGGTTGAGGTTGCTAAGGCCCAGGACGATGAGGTGGGCGACGGCACCACCACTACCGTGGTCCTCGCCGGCGAACTCCTCAAGAAAGCGGAGGAGTTAATGGCCAAGAACATACACCCCACCGTGATCATAAGCGGCTATGGTAAAGCCTTAGAGTTCTGTCTAAAGACCCTTCAGGAGCTGGCCATGCCGGTGTCCATGGACGACGAGGTCACACTGAAGAAGATAGCCATGACCTCGATGTCAGCTAAGACCGTGGCTGGGTCCAAGGAGATGCTGGCAGACATGGCCGTTAAGGCTGTCAGACAGATCGTGGAGAAGAGGGATGAGAAGCTGGTGGCCGACATTGACTTTATACAGCTGGTGAAGAGACAAGGCGCAAGCCTAGCAGATTCAAGACTCATCAACGGCGTCATAGTAGACAAGGAAGTAGTGCACTCAGGGATGCCTAGGAGGATCGAGAAGGCTAAGATAGCTCTGCTCGATTGTCCATTGGAGATAGAGAAGACCGAGATGGACGCTGAAATCAGGATTTCGACGCCTGAGCAGATGAAGGCCTTCTTAGAGGAAGAAGAGAAGATGCTGAAGAACATGGTAGACAAAATCAAGGCTTCCGGGGCCAATGTGGTGTTCTGCCAGAAGGGTATAGACGACGTGGCCCAGCACTACTTAGCTAAGGAGGGTATTCTGGCCGCTAGGAGGGTAAAGAAGTCAGACATGGAGAAGCTGGCTAGGGCTACGGGCGGTAGAATAGTGACTAACATAGAGGATCTAACCTCGGCTGATTTAGGTGAGGCTGAGCTTGTGGAGGAGCGTAAGATTGCTGATGAGAAGATGATCTTCGTCGAGGGTTGCAAGAACCCCAGAGCTGTGGCCATACTCATAAGGGGCGGCCTAGAGAAGTTTGTAGACGAAGCTGAGCGAGCCTTAACCGACGCTCTCTCAACAGTTGCTGACGCCATAGAGTGTGGCAAGATACTTCCCGGCGGCGGAGCCATTGAGATGGAGCTAGCCAAGAGGCTACGCGAGTATGCTCCATCGGTTGGAGGTAAGGAGCAGCTAGCTATAGAGGCCTTCGCTAACGCCCTAGAGATCATACCTAAGACCTTAGCTGAGAACGCTGGCCTCGATCCACTTGACATAATCATGGAGCTAAGGGCTCTACATGAGAAGCCTGGCAACGAGGCGATGGGCGTTGATGTCTTCGCTGGCAAGCCAGCGAACATGCTTGACTTAGGCGTCATAGAGCCTCTGAACGTCAAGTCCATGGCTATAAAGTCTGCTACCGAGGCTGCATCCATGATTCTAAGGATCGATGACGTAATAGCTGCCGCTAAGAGCGAGACCAAGACCGGTGAGACGCCCGGCAAGACCGGTGGCGAGGAGGAAGGAGAGAAGACCGAGAGCGAGTAACCTGAACTCTTTTCCCTAATTTTTCAACGTCCCATGCCAGGTAAGTTCTTTCTCCCAGCGGAAGATTAAACTTCAAGGTCCTCCTATATTCCCCTCGAGTTTATGTCAACGGATAGCCTTAGAGCTAAGCTTAGAGAGATAGCTGAAGACATTAAGAGAGTTGTAGGGGAGGTTGAAAAGGTATTAAGGACTGGGGGGTCCCCTATAGGGGTCCCGCAAGTCGAAGCTAGCCATGTAGTGGTTGGACCGTTGACCTCAGAGAGATCTCCTAACAAACACCTCCATGGCTATAGGGTCTTAAGAGAGGACGAGTACCAGTTACTAGTAAACCTTGCTCTTGAAAGCAGGAGGTGGTCTGAGAGGCTCAAAGTATTGGAGGAGGAGATAGAGTCGCTAAAAAGTAGCTTAACACTCTCCACGAGGGGGGAGGATTTAACTGGAAGCTTAATTGAAAAAGTATCTCTTTACATATTAGATGAACTTAATGTTGTGGGTGAAGCGCGTAGGGAACGCTTAGTTGATAGGGCTTCAAGGGGTCTTAGGGTCTCTCGACCCGTGGTCTATAAGGCCATCGACGACCTAGTAGCTAAGGGGGTCATTAAGGAGGATCGTGGTTGGCTGAGGCTAGCTAAGGGTATTGGAAGGATGGATGTTAAGTTAGAGGAGTACTTTATGCGTAGATTCAAGGAGAGTTTGGGGAGGATACCGCTTGGTTCAGATCTAGAGGAGCTGTGGATACTTGTTGAGGGTGGGCTTAGGGATGGCGTGAGTAATCTATTTAGGGATGAGGCTCTGGCTAAGGCCTTTGAGGAGGTAGAGAAACTCTTGCAGAGAATGAAGACTAGGCATGAGTAGCCTCGATTATTTCTTGGAAACGTTTTGCGTCCTCAGCCATGGCCGTGTTGTTGAATAACACGTATACCTCGACCCCCTTTAAGGAGTATGGTTTGACCCAGTTCTCGTAGAGCTTTAAAAGCTCCTCGTCACTATAATTGTAGACGTACATTTTCTTCCCCAACCCGTGAAGTCTATAGTATATCACGTCCTTATCTTTCGTCACAGTCTCGGCCTTAAAGGGGTCTACGGTGTGGATTAAGTCTAGCCTTCTACACACCTCAGCTACCTTGTCAGCTGTCCAGCTATTATGCCTAAACTCCACGGTTATAAGGACCCCCCCTCGATCGATGGTTGAGAAGAACTCCTGCATATTCTTAATGTTTTCCTCTGAGGCGTCGAACGATGGAGGTAGCTGTACGACTATTATCTTAGCTCTCAAGGCCCTGGCTATTTCCATAGTCTTACTCCATGCCTCAAAGTTCTCCTCCGTGGGCTTGAGGTGGCCGTATCTATCTGCCCTGTCTGGGGGTATCTTTACCCCAGCCTTCCTCCATGTAGGGCTGGAAGTAGGATGTGTCACAGCCTGCCAGCTCTTTAAAGTAAACTCGAAGTCCTCTGGTGCTTTAGTCCTCCATCCCTCCGCGGTTGATGGGTTGGGTAGCTTGTAGAATGTACTTTGAATCTCTATTAGCTTAAACGTCTTGAAATAAGCGTCCATACCTCCCTTAACAGCCCAACCACAGCAACCTACCTTAATGGTCATTAAGGGAGCCCCCCCAAAATAGGGGTAGCAGTATCTCTTGAAAGTTTATGCCTCAATCAACCCCCTCCTGTTAAAGAGCCCCCTCAACCCCTTGATCATATAGGGGGCTAACGAAGCTCCTAATAGTAACACTAGGAGGTCCGCGGGCACGTTAATGTAGCCTAAGACGGGCTTCTCTAAGACCGCTACGAGTAGCCCTCCTACGTTTATGGACACGAAGACGGCCACTATTATCCAAGTAACCGCCTTTATGTATCCCCTAGCCTCTAGGCCCCTCATAAGGTTGCTATCGCAGAAGAGCTTAGCTAAGAATACGAAGGGGGGTATTGTAGCTATACTCGAGAGCACTGATGAGACGATGGCCACCTTAACCGGCTTGGCTACGAGCAGCGTAGGGGTTAAGGAGGCCAGAGTTATAATCGTAGCCCATGTAGGCCACGTGGCACGGCCGCCGACCTTAGCCCACCCGTAGGTTTCTGAAAGGAGGGCTATGGTTGAATGTAGCGTTATGACGGCTGCCAGCATCGACCCAGCGAAGAGCCCCAGTGAGAAGAGGGGGGTGGAGGCTTGGCCAAACACTGCTCTAAAGGCGTCTACAGCCTCAATCATGGTCTCTGAGGCTTTCCCTAAGTAGCCTCCGCATACCACGATGGCCACGCATATAACCAAGCTCACCATTGACCCTATAAAGCTGCTAACCATAGCGTGAGGCAACGCCTTTTCTCCGACCCCCTTCTCAACTAGGTCACTTGCCTCGTATAGCAACACGTTAGGGCCTATCGCCATGCCTATGATAGCCAGCACCGCTACCCAATACTCCGCGTCCAGCTGTAGGCCGGGCTTAATTAAGCCGCTTAACAGGCCCGTATAGTCTACCCCCACCGTAAATACTAAGACCAAGTAGGCCACCAATGTCATGCTCAACACTATCAGGACCTCATCCACCAAGTCCACGGTCTTAGTGCAAGCTATGACGAGTAGGATGAGAGCGGCTATGGCGGCGGATAGCTGTAGGGGGGCTTCTGTCAAGGCTGTTATCGCCACGGCGGCTCCTGCTATTTCCGCTGATATCAAGGAGATGTTGGCAGCCATCGATGTTAGGACCGTGATCGAGGAAGCTCCGCCCCCAAAACGCTCCCTTATATTTTCAGCTAACCCTTTACCTGTAACCAATGCTACCTCAGACGCCACCTGTAAGGTAAAGGTGTAGAGCAGTAGTCCCAGCGTTAGCGCCCATAGCAGCGAGTACCTATACACGGCACCTATCGATAATAGGCACAATATAGCGCAGGCGTCAACGTTAGATATCCCTGCAAGGAGCCCCGGAGCTATAACCTTGAACAGCCCAGCCCGCTGCCTCAACCCCCCTCACGCTCTTTTAAGAAATCTTAACTCTGCTTGAACAACTTCCTCACATGGGAGGCAGGCAGGGGGTGTATTGACCGTATGCTCAGGTGTACGGCATGGCCATAGGTGTCGGAGTGGGTAAACGTTATGCTGCAGGGGATGGTCAGCGTGAAGTCCTTGGGGCTTACCTCCTCATGGTTTCTTGCAGGCTCCTCATTAACTTCTTCTCTCACCTCCCCCTTTTTCCTCTTTTTCAAGGCTCTCCTAGCTGTGAGTATGTTGTAGACTATGGGGGTGAGCCCCATGGTTACATAGGTGGCTATGAGACTTGCCTCCTCTATCAATTTATGATCCCCATACGGTGAGTTGGATTGAATGATTAATAAGGGTGGTGAGCTGAACTAGGTCAAATACTCGGCGGGAATATATTGGGAATATCCTCACCTGTCTAGGGCTTAGCTCGATGAGCCTAGGCCACCATTAATGTTTAAGAGGGTCTAAAGAATGTCGAATAAGGGTACCGTGAACCGTGGCGTCGCGTTCTCTCATCGTAGCGCTCAGCATAATCTTGTTAGCGTTATCGTTAGCATACCTACTACACCTTAAGCGCAGCGAGGTTCACGTCTATCTTTACAGGTTCAACGCTACCTTGATGAACAATGGAACCTCACCCATGCCGCTACGAGAGCTAACTATCCTTAGGATTTTCCCTAATACTACAAGCCAGTTCTCAAGGATTCAATACATATGTTATAGCGTGAATGGTAGGATATACTATGAGTATCTCCTTCAGCGAGATCGCGACGGCAACGTAGTAGTAAACTTAACTAGAGCCCCTACTCTTCTTTACCCTAACTCGACTTTCAACGTCCAGTTAACGATGGAAATAAGGGTGGCTCCCTTAAAACTTGAGCCGGAGATCAATGTAGGTCACTCAGGGGGTTTAAGTGACGTGCCAAGGGACCTCAAGGAGGTTTACTGCACCTCTACGCCGCTATGGAACGTTGAGGACTTCCACGTAAAGAGTTTAGCGTATAAGTTGCTGAACGATAGCAACGCCCTCCAAACAGTGCTTTCTTTTGCTAAGTGGATCGACTTTAACGTGAGGTATCCAAAAAAGCTAGATAGACATCTAGTTTGGTACCCTAATCAGACCTACTTAGAACTTGAAGGAGACTGCGATGATAGGGCCAACCTACTCATAACACTATGTCGTTGCGTCGGCATACCGAGCTACTTACAGTACGGAGTGATATACGAGCCCGGCGTTATTAAACGGACGTCGTACTCCAAGAACTTCTATAGAACCTCTAGGTCCATGGGGTGGCATGGGTGGGCCATGGTCTACGTACCTCCCTGGGGCTGGCTGCCCGTGGACTTGACTTATTTTGAAGGGGCTTCTAAGGTGGAGGTTGAGGGCTCCATATATGTGAGGTGCGAGGATCCATTAATGCACATAACTGGTGCCCTAGTAGCTAGGGAGCCTATAATAATCGCCGGTAATATAACCGTCACTGACTACATGGCATCCAATAGGAGCCTCCTAGAGTTACTGGCTAAATATGAGGCGTACCTAGTGGAGAACGAAGAACTTAGCGTTAAAGCCTAGTAGGCTATAAGCAGCTTTAAGTGGGAGTAGTGCTAGGGTTATCGACGAGAGGCATGGATGTTATTGAAGCCATTAAGACTAGGAGAAGCGTTAGGAGGTTTAAGAGGCAACCCGTACCTGATGACTTAATCAACATGATAATAGAGTCGGGTATATGGGCTCCCTCAGCCGGCAACCTACAGCCCTGGGAGTTCGTCATAGTCAAGGACGAGGACCTTAAACTTAGGCTAGCGAAAGCGGCGTTGCATCAAATGTGGATAGCTGAGGCTCCCGTAGTCATAGTGGCCTGTGCTAATGAAAGGAGGTCTCAGCTAGGTTATGGCGAGCGAGGTAGGAGGCTATACTGTATATGCGATGTTTCAGCTGCAGTGCAGAACATGTTACTCACAGCTCATGCTCTTGGATTAGCTAGCTGCTGGGTTGGCGCTTTCCATGACGATGAGGTAGCCGAGCTCCTCGAACTCCCTCCAGGAGTTAGGCCTATAGCCATACTACCTATAGGTTATCCAGCCGAGTCCCCTCCACCCCCTCCTCGAAGAGGGGCGAAGGAGGTAATCCACCTCAACCGATATTGAGGGATTACTATTGTCTTCAGAGGAGGCTAAGTCGCTGGCTGAATTAAAGAAGTACCTAGAGGACAGGGCCTCCTCCTTACAGAGAGAACTTGAACTACTTAGACACTTAATTAAGTTGGTCGACGAAGCGCTGTCTAAGTCAAGCTTTAGGCCGGCCTTAGAACTTATACATCAACCTTCGCCTGAGGAGAACGTGATGATGATAACTGCCAGGGACGGAAAGGTCTTGGGGAGGATGTTCGTAGGCGAGAACTACGTGAGAGTGGAGCCCGCGCCTGAGCTAAACCTAGACGTCAATGTATCCCCCTTTAAGCCCTTCCTCATAGATAAGGTCCTCGAATCCATGAAAGCTAAAGACAAAGAGGCCGCCGAGAGAGGGTTGTTAGACCCAGATAAGGTGATGGATTACTATGTACATACTGAAGGAGATAAGTTGAAGTATATCCTCATTAAGAACGTGGTCGACGATAGACGGATAAGGGAACTTAGAAGCTCCATTAGGTGGACCTTCGAGCGCATGCTTGAAAGGATGCGTAGGTGAAGATCAGCGGGGGTTATAAGGCTTCCTCAAAGGCAGGGGTGGGTGGTGTGACTGAGGAGGACAAAGCTAAACGGGAAAAGAGCGGTTTCGCCGGTTGTAGCCACCCTTATAATGATAGCCGTAGCCATCTCGGTGGGCTCCTTCGCCTACTGGTACTCTGTGAGCTATGTTAAAGCAACCTCTAAGACTGCCTTCTTAGCCGTAGACGCCACAGCTACAACTAGCGACACAGGCTCCTTCCTAAACGCCATCATAAGAAACACGGGCTCCCTGCCCATAAATATAAACGAGGTTGTAGTGTACCACGACGCTGGACACGGTAGCGTAAAGATCAATAAGCAGCTTAACCCTGGCGACTCCATATCTGTGGTTGTCGACGAGGGTAAGGTGCCAGGCCTAAGCTTCACGCCAGGTCACAGCTACACCATCGTAGTTACTACATCCCAAGGAAACTTCACCTCCACGGCCTATTGCATGGGGGGTTAGTCTTGAGGCCTCCCACGTATTTTTTGTTAGGTAATTGTCGAGGGGTATCGCCTATAGTTTCAGTGCTATTAATGGTGGGGGTGGCCCTCGCACTGGGAGGGTTCGTCAGCCTCTACATGACTTCATACGTCACCTCATCGTCTAGGATAGTTAGCCTTTCAGTCTCAGACGCGCTCCTCTTAAAGAACGGCGACCACGTATACCTAGCCATCACTCTAAGGAATACTGGGAGCACGCCCGTGAACATAGGCAAGGTTACAATCTACCTACCTAGTGGGTCACAGAGCAGCGACCCATTAAATATCCCGCTGTCCCCAGGCCAATCCTACACCATCACCGAGGAGGACCTAGCTAACCACGGATGCGTGCTAAATGCCTCTGACTTTAACGTTGGAAGCAGCTACGTAATCAGGGTATATACCTCAAGTGGAGGCAGCCAAACCTCGTACACAGTGTCTGTGCTTTGTCAAGGCTAAGGTGGGTGTTGCTCTTTGTTCCTGCGCCTAAGGCGCAGGAAGATAGGTGGAGGCTACGTGGAAGCTGAAGCACCCCCCGTAGAGTCTCCTCTTGCAGCTCAGTTCACAGACGACATTAAGGGCTTAGAGATTGTGGAAGCCTACGAACTGAGTGACGGTATGGTTAAGGTGACCATTGGCGTCAAGGGGGGTACAGGTTATTACCTCATAGATGAGCCTAAGCTGAGTTATAGCGAGCTCCTATGTTACTCAACCTTAATGAAGGCCTTAAAGGCCGAGGTTAAACCTGACCCTAAAATGATTAAGGACCCCTCAGGATACCTACAATCCTATATCGATCTAATAGTGAAGGAACACGGCCTAACTGAGCTCTCAAAGCATGTGAAGGATAAAATACTGTACTACATTAAACGCGACACCCTAGGCTACGGCCCCTTAAACCCTCTCATCGAGGACCCTCGAATAGAGGACATCTCAATAGAGGGGGTAAGTAAGCCGGTAAGGGTCTTTCACCGCGATTTCAACGACCTCGACTGGCTAATAACAAACCTCAAATTCAGCGATGAACACTTCATGGACCATCTTGTCGTTAAGCTTGTCCACGTAGCTGGCAAGCACGTAAGCACGGCTTTCCCCATGGTAGATGCCTCGCTCCCAGAGAAACATAGGATTACGGCCACTTACTCGAGGGAGATAACACCCTTCGGCTCGTCCATAACCATCAGGAAGTTTAGGGAGGAGCCACTGACGATATGTCATCTAATTAAGTGGAGAACCATATCGCCCTTAATGGCGGCCTATTGGTGGCTGTTGCTCGAGAATAAGATGTTCATAATGATAGTCGGGCCTATGGCTAGTGGCAAAACTACGCTGCTCAATGCTTTGGCTACGCTCCTTAAACCTAACTGGAAGGTGGTCTCCATAGAGGACAATCCTGAACTAAGGTTACCGCACATAGGCTGGAAACCCTTAGTAGCTAGGCACACATACACCTACGGCGAGTCCAAAACTGAGATAAAGCTCTTTGACCTGGTCAAGCTTAGCTTAAGGGAGCGGGCAGATTTCATTATAGTGGGCGAGGTGAGGGGTGAGGAAGCATATGCCTTAGTACAGGCTGCAGCCTCGGGTCATGGCTGTGCTTGTACCTTCCACGGAGATAGCTTCCATACCATGGTCCAACGCCTAACTTCTCCGCCGATAAACGTAGGTGAGTCCTTCATACCGTTAATAAGTAACGTCATCATCATAAAGAGGTTAACCCCTCTCGGAGGAAAGCCTGCGAGGAGGGTAGTGGAGGTATCGGAGGTCGTAAGCTCTAAGGAATGTAAGCCCATCTTCACGTGGGAGCCTCACCTAGATCTACACTTACCGTTAACTGCTGAGGAGTTAGTAGAGAACAGCTTCGTCTTGTCGCGAATCATGGACCTCTGCGGCTGGAACAAGGATGACCTTAAGAAGGAGTTGATTGAGCGCTCAGAGTTCCTTAAAGACTTGGTGAAGCGAGGGGTCTTCTCCTTTAACGACGTGGTCTCGGAGATAAGAAGCTTCTACGTCAGGTGACGTAACTTGATGCTCGTAATTCTCTTAGCTTCCATCTTAGCTATGGTCGCACTTAAACTGAGCTTTTCTAGCTTAAGCTCCTTCATTTTAAAGCAGGCTGAGAAACACATACCCAGAACCTTATGGTTTATCAACCCCAGGGCTTATGCACGTAGAGCTGCTAAGTATTTAGCTTTCTCCTTAGTTATGTTCGCCTTCACAGTATTCCTCACGTTCACGGTAAGGGCCCCCCTCTACGTCCTACTCGTAGCTGGGGCTATACCCTCCCTCATCTTAACGACCTCGGTGGCGGCGCCTAAGCTCGCCTCGACATCACGTAGGACCTCCGTTGAAGCTGAGCTGCCGATGTTTAGCGTCATGGCCTCCTTAATGGCGGTCTCTGGCCTCTCCTTAGTGAGAGCCTTCGAGGCTATAATCAACAGCAAGGTGTTCCCAAGTCTATCACGCGAAGCGTTACTCATTAAGCGCAATTCTCTATACTTCAACCGCAGTCCTATTGAGGCCTTAGAGGAGGTTGCGAGGGACCATCCATCGGAGAGATTCAGGTCGTGGATCTTAGGCTACAGCAGCATACTGAGGAGCGGAGGAGACGTAGCATCCTACTTAGCGTCCAAGGCTAAGGACTTCCTAAGGCAACTTGAACGCAGGTGGATGAACTATGCCAACGTTACTAACTTGCTAGGTGAAGCTGTGCTCGCTCTCTTTCTCCTAGCGCCCATGGCCTTATCAATAATGGCCTTGGTCTTCGCTAGCGAGCTTAGCATATGGTTAAACACCCTATACAACTTAGCGGTAATCCCTCTAACGGTGCTGCTGGCCGCCCTCTTTATTCATATCTACCAGCCTAAGACCTTCGATCGCTACGAACTAGGGAACTGGCCTTTCCTCTCCTTCATGTTGGGGGCTGTCCTGTTCTTCGCGTCTATGCACGTATTGAGGCTCGAGCTTCACTTAAGTCTGCTCTACTCGTCGATGGCTGTGGTTGCTCCTCTTGCTCTTATCTCCCACCGACAGTTAAAGGTATGCTCAAGCGTGGAGAGGGCTCTTCCAGATTTCCTAAGGGACGTCACAGAGTATAGGAAGTTAGGCTTCGACGTTAAGGAGGCTTTAGTTAAGCTTTCCTCGAGGAGATACAATAATTACTTCGATCTTCTGCTAGCTAAGATAAGGCAGGCCCTCGACTACGGGGTTCCGTTGAGTGAGGTTATCGAGTCCTTAAAGACCCCGTCGTGGATGGTTAAGGCCGTCCTAGCCTCCATAAACCAGATAATCGAGAGCGGCGGTGGTAGTCCTGCAGTGTTAGAGGACCTTACTAATTATGTGAACGATTACTACACCGCTAAGGTCATGGGTAAGTCCAGTGTAAGGTTTCAGGCATACATAGGCTATGGTGCCCCCCTCTTTATGGCCGCTTCGGCGATGATGATGAGGTCTCTTGGTGGTCAAGCAGTCTATGCCCTCTCTACGGCGACATCATCGCTCACCACGCCTCTACTACAAGGCCTTCAACTGTTCTCCCAAGTTCTGTCCTCGATAATGGTGACCGTCGTTCTCATATCGATAGCCATAGGGGTGATAGTGGCTAAGGTGGCTGACCTCACCTTCCTAAGCTTTAGACACGCATTGATCTGTCTAGCCTCAGCCGCAATAGCTATCAACTTGTTACCCCTCCTACTGTAATAATGTTCCTTCCGAGGGTTATGGTGGGCACGAGCCCCTTTATAGCAGCGGGGCAATTTGGTCATAGGTCCCTCATTTACTATGAAAGATTCTACGGAAAACCACATAGGGTCAGAGAGGTCCTCGAAGCCTCGTATGAGGCGGGCGTAAGAGCTGTACAGTGCCTACCCTTTAAGCACATAGTCGAAGCAGTGTTGTCAATGAGGAAGCAGGGGTACCACTTAGAGGTCTGGGGCTCCTTGATGCCTAAGAAACCTGAACAGAGCTTGAAGGTCTTAGAGAGGCTTGAGCCTAAGGGGGTAGCGATACACGGGGAGACTAGCGATAAGCTCAATAGAGAACTGGTCACAGAGTTGATACGAGTCATTAGGGAGCTTGGATGTAAAGCAGGGCTAGCTATCCATAGCCCAGGCGTGGTGGTACCATGGCTTATTAAGGAGAGGGTGGACGTAGACTTCATCATGGTACCCTTCAACAAGGCCTCTTACTTCATGGACATGCCGGCCGCAGAGCTATGTAAGCTGCTAAGGCAGTTAGGGATACCTGTCATAGCCATGAAGGTGCTGGCGGCTGGGAGGTTAAAACCCGAGGAAGCTATAGAGTTCGTGGCTAACTATCCCGAGATTACCGCTATAGCGTTGGGCGTAGCCTCAGTGAATGAGGCTCTTGAGACCTTTACCGTGGCCTTACGCTTGTTTAGGTAGCGCTAAGTGATACTGGGACAAAAATTAATGTCCCCTTACCTAGTCATCTCAGGGGTAAGGCTTGCTCTACTCAACCTTAGTAGACGCTTACGAGAACCTGGAAAGGACGACCAAGAGGCTTGAAATGACCGAAATCTTAGTCTCGCTTTTCAAGAAGGTCCCCGTTGACTTGATAGATAAAGTCGTGTACTTAACTCAAGGAAAGCTCTATCCAGACTACATGGGGGTGGAGCTCGGAATCGCTGAGAAACTAGCTATGAGAAGCATAGCTGAGGCCTCCGCCACCCAGGTGAAGGTCGTTGAGGACGAACTAAAGAGGGTAGGCGACATCGGTAAGGCCGCTGAGAACATTTTGAGTAAACGTAAGGCGGTCTCGCTATTATTATTCATGGGGGCTGAGCATAAACCTCAACCATTGACTGTGCTCAGGGTCTACGAGACTCTAGACAAGATAGCTAAGGCTTCAGGTGAAGGGGCGCAGGAGACCAAGGTAGCTCTTTTAACCGCCCTACTAAAGGATGCTACTCCTAAGGAGGCTAGATATTTAGTAAGGACGGTCACCGGCAAGCTTAGGCTAGGCGTCGCCGACATGACCATACTCGATGCGCTGGCCATAAGCTTCTGTGGAGGTAAAGAGGCTAGGCCTTTCATCGAGAGGGCCTACAACCTATCGAGCGACCTAGGCTTCGTCGCTAAGGTAGCAGCTACGGAGGGCTTAGAGGGGATCAAGCGGTTTAAGATAACCATCGGTAGGCCCATAAGGCCTATGTTAGCTGAGCGGCTAGCCACCCCTGAGGAGATCTTAGCGAAGCTTGGAGGCAAATGCATAGCTGAGTATAAGTATGACGGTGAGCGTATACAGGCCCATAAACAGGGGGATAAGGTGATGTTGTTCTCGCGGCGTTTAGAGAACATAACCCATCACTACCCTGACGCCTGCGACCTACTGAGGGAACACCTCAAGGCGAAGGAGGCAATAATAGAGTGCGAGTGCGTAGCGATAGACCCTGACACGGGCGAGCTTAGACCCTTCCAGGAGCTGATGCATAGGAGGCGTAAATATGGCGTTGAGGAGGCTATGAAGCTCTTCCCCGTATCTCTCTTCCTCTTCGACGTGCTCTACGTCGACGGCCTCGACTTAACCCTCAAGCCCTACCCTGAGAGGAGGGAGTATTTAATGAAGATCGTGGAGGAGGCAGAGCGCATCAAGATAGCCGAGTATAAGTTCATCGATAGCCCTGAGGAGCTCGAGAAGTTCTTCGAGGAGGCTGTGGCTAATGGCTGTGAAGGCGTGATATGTAAGTCCCTAACCGCCAACTCCATATACCAGGCGGGAGCTAGAGGGTGGCTATGGATAAAGCTGAAGAGATCTTACCAGTCTAAGATGCAGGACACCGTGGACTTAGTCCCCGTAGGAGCTTTCTATGGGCGAGGTAGGAGGGCTGGTACGTATGGCGCCTTGCTACTAGCAGCCTACGATCCCGAGACCGACACCTTTAAGACCGTCTGCAAGTGTGGTTCAGGCTTTAGTGATGAGGAGCTGGCTAAGCTACCTGAACTCTTTAAACCTTACATAATTTCCCACCAGCACCCCCGCGTGGACTCAAGGGCTAAGCCAGACGTATGGTTTGTACCCGCCCTCGTAGCTGAGGTATTAGGCGACGAGATAACGCTCTCACCAATGGCCACCGCGGCCATGGGCGCCATTAAGGAGGGCGCTGGGCTATCAATCAGATTCCCTCGCTTCATGAGGTGGAGGCCTGATAAAAGACCTGAGGACGCCACTACTGTCAACGAGCTACTCAACATGTATAAGTCGCAGTTAAAGAGGATAGAGGCCGAGGAAGAACAACTCGAAAAGTATTGAGGGGCGCTAATCTATGAGGTTTGAGCGCTGGGTGAGAGAGACCTGTATCTTAAACCCTCTTAAAGGCTTTGAGCTAGAGGTGCAGGAGCTAGAGCATAGACTTGACCCCCTCACTGGCCTCTCCACCATCGTAGCCAGAGGGAGGCTGCCGTATGTCAAGCCCTTCATGGAGCACGACGAGCAACTACTAAGGAGGCTGGCTGAAGCCACCCGTCAAAACTGCCCCTTCTGTCCAGGGAAAGTTGAGGAGGTCACCCCTAAGTTCCCACTCAACGTCGTAGCTGAGGGGAGAATAAAGGTAGGCAGCTGCGTAGCTTTCCCTAGCCTACATGCACACTCAGACTTCAATGCTGTGGTCGTGCTGGGGAGAGAGCACTTCGTTAAGCCAAGCGAGTTTACCAATGAGGTTATCGCCGAGGGGTTGAAGGCTAGTCTTGAGGTCCTACGTAGGGTCTACAAGTTTAACCCTACGTTGAAGTATGCCTCGGTGATCATGAACTACCTACCGCCAGCTGGGTCCAGCATAGTACATCCTCACATGCAGGTGTTGGCGTCTACTGAGGCCTTCAACTACCTTAGAGAGCTTTTAGAGTATAGCTTCAGGTATTACGCCACTTACTCGTCGTGCTTCTGGGAGGAGCTAGTTAAAGTTGAGAGAGAGCTAGGTGAGCGATACGTAGCCTCAATAGGCGGGGTTCATTGGCTTGTTCCATTCGCCCCGCAGAGGCAGCATGAAGTATGGGCCATAGTCGAGGGGACCTCAGACCTCCTATCGCTAAGCGATGAAGACCTAAAGGGCCTATCTAGGGGCCTCGTGAACGTGCTTAGCTTTTACGAGCGCGAAGGCCTACTAAGCTTTAACTTCGCTATATACTCCGCGCCCCTCGATTCTAGAGCTGAGTACTTTAGGCTTTTGCTCAGGATGTGTTCAAGGTTCGGCTTAAAGGAACCCTTCCTAAACGACTACTGGGCTATGCCAGCTCTGCTGGGTGAGAACGAGATAGTTGAGGCCCCTGAAGACTACGCGGCTAGGCTGAGGGCTTCTTGGCGCTAGAGCTCACTAGCTTTGGGCTGCTTCGAGTGGGCGTTGAGGTTCCTCGATTTCAACCGTAGCTCCAAGTATTTGTCCTGGCAGAGCTTTCCTAAACCTCACTACCACAGCTCCGCTGTCTCCGTGTGGTCCTAGCACTGAGCCTATGAACACCTTTCCCTTCGGGCTTACCCACCTAACTTTGCAGCCTACTAAGCTGCAAGCTCCGCTTCTGCCCTTAACTCCCTCCACCTCCAATATAGCCTCGTTCTGGTATTGCCTATTAAGCCCCCTCCTAATGCTTAACACCCTACCCTTCAACCTCATAGCCGCGGGCACTTAGAGCGTAGCTAGCTAAAAACCTCACCCTCCATAGTTGATGTGCCGCCGCTTAGGCCTCTAAGAGGCAGGAGGCTTAAGTAGGCGTGCGTTCACAGCGTAACCGCGTTTAAGCTGCTTATAGCTAGGGGTGGCCTAAGCTGAACGTAGTCTTCTTGGGGCCTGCAGGGTGTGGTAAGAGCTTATTAACCTACGCGTTTGGTGAGTGGCTCTCTAAACACATGGACTTCAAAGTTGGCTACGTTAACTTGGACCCCGGCTGTGAAAGCACTCCATATAGCCCAGACTTTGACGTTAGGAGGATGTTTACGGTCCAGGGTATAATGAAGGCTGAGGGGCTAGGCCCCAATGGGGCCATGATAAGGGCCTCAGAGCTCATGGAGGAGAGAGTGCATGAGATTGTAGAGGCGCTCGCCTCTATAGAGGCAGACATCAACCTCATTGACACCCCCGGGCAGATGGAGATTTTCGTCTTTAGGCCTTCAGGGCCAAGCGTATTAAGGAGGCTGAAGCTTGTTAGGCCTACGGCCTCCGTCTTCATAATAGACCCCACGCTAGCCAGCTCCCCCTCGGAGCTCGTGGTCTCACTAATGTTGGGGGTGGCGTCGCAGCTAAGGTTAGAGACGCCCACGGTGATGGTAGTCAACAAATCTGACGTGGAGCTAAAGGTAAACGTGGATGAGCTATTGAGTAGCTACACTAAGCTTAAGAGGGCTCTAAAGGCTCAGCAGGGCACCTTTACTGACTTAGCCTTAAGCTGCGCCTCTATCATAAGGAAGCTTTCACAGGCGGCGAGGGTAGTCAAGGTATCGGCGAAGGAGGGTACAGGCATGGACTCCCTCTACGACCTCCTCCACGAGGTATGGTGTACATGCGGAGACCTGACCTAAGATCCAAGTTAGCTTCGTGCTTCAACCCTCCTAGGGCTATAAGTCCGAGCGCAGAGGAGCCCTGGGCGGCCGTAGTAGCTATTCTGACGGGCGACGACCTTAAGGAGCTGAAGGTGTTACTGATAAAGAGGAGGCCGAGGGAGAACGATCCATGGTCAGGCCACGTGGCCTTTCCTGGAGGCTTCTATACTCTTCACGATGCTAACACCTTGATCACCGCTATTAGAGAGGCGTCTGAGGAGGTGGGTGTTGAAATTAAGCCTGAGGACATAGTGGGTATGTTGGATGTGGCCTCGCCTATAAATAGGCCTGAGGTTAAGGTTGCACCCTACGTAGCTTACCTAAATGAGGAGCCGAGCCTAGCTCTCGGCCTAGAGGTTGAAGACGCGTTCTGGGCCCACCTAAGTAATTTGAACAAGGAGCAGGTCACAGTCAACACCCCCTGGGGTCCATTAAGCGTGGAGGGTTACGTATACGGTGGCTACGTTGTATGGGGGTTAACGGCTAGGCTCTTAACGTCACTCATAGACAAGCTTAAAGCATGCGTTTAGCGGAGCGTTTATTACCTTTAGCTTAGGGGGTTAGCCTGGGGGTTCTATCACCGTGGAGCCTCTACTTAAAGTCGAGGACCTTACCGTTGAGGTTGGAGGGAGGCAGGTTGTCAGGGACCTAACTCTGGAGGTTCCAAGGGGCGAGACCTATGTGATCTTCGGCCCCAACGGCTCAGGGAAAACCTCCCTGCTTATGAGTATAGCTGGGATCCCTTCCTACAAGGTGGTTAAGGGGAGAATACTGTTCGAGGGTAAGGACTTAACCCCCCTACCAGCCGACGTTAGGGCCAGAATGGGTATTGCCTTGGCCTTCCAATATCCCCCTGAGATCAAGGGGGTTAAGCTAAAGGACCTATTAAAAATATGTGGGGGGCTTAAGCCCGAGGACAAGCTTAGCGAGGAGCTACTAGACTTAGCTAAGAAGTTAAGGGTCTACGAGCTGCTAGAGCGTGAGATTCACGTAGGCTTCTCAGGAGGAGAGCGTAAGAGGGTCGAGGTCATGCTGGTGCTGGCCATGAAGCCCAAGCTCCTCCTGCTGGACGAACCCGACTCAGGCGTCGACGTAGAGAGCCTCAAGCTGATTAGCGAGGAGATACAGAACTACCTTAAGACGCACAACGCCTCGTCCATTATCGTGACCCACCAAGGTCAGATCCTGGAATACATAGACGCCGAGAAAGCATGTGTACTCTTTGGTGGCTCAGTATATTGTTACAGAGAACCTCGAAGAATATTCAACACCATTAGGGAGGTAGGGTATAAGGCCTGCGTTGAGTGTATGGGTAGGGCTTAACGTGGGTGAAGGCTTTGGCTAAAAGCCCCCTGTACGACATTCCTCATCAGATACTTAAGGCGGCCTCCAAGGTGGGGGTGGAGGCTGATGAATCTAAGAGAAGCGCCACGTACTTCCAAATAGACCACTCTAAGGTACTTGCGGCCGTCAACGAGTACTATAAAGGTAAGGTTGAGGTGTTAAGCATAGTTGACGCCGTAAAGAAGTATGATTGGCTTAAAGATTATCTGTGGAGGCTCATACCCCCCGACAAGGACGAGTATACTCATCGCGTACACAGCGAGCTTGGCGGAGGCTACTTCATAAGGATCCTACCTGGAGTTAAAGTAGACCTTCCTCTACAGGCCTGCCTGGTAATCGCTAAGGAGGGCTTTGAACAGGCTGTCCACAACGTGATCATAGCTGAGGAGGGGTCAGACGCCCACATAATAACTGGGTGCACCCTACACCCGCATGTAAACTCCAGCCTACATATCGGGGTGTCGGAATTCTTTGTTAAGAGAGGGGCTAAGCTAAACTTCACCATGGTCCATAGTTGGAGCCAAGGCACTGTGGTTAAGCCTAGGAGTGCTGCACTAATTGAAGAAGGAGCCACGTTCATCTCAAATTATATTTGTTTAAACCCTGTTAAGGAGGTGCAAGCCTACCCAGTGGCGTACGTAGCCGGCCGTCGAGGGATCGCTGTATTCAATAGTATACTTTACGCAGCTAGGTCCTCCTTCATGGACATAGGCTCCAGGGTGGAGTTGGTGGCCCCCGAGGCTAGAAGTGAAGTTACATCTAGGGCTGTTGCCTCCAGCGGCTCTAAGGTGGTGGCTAGGGGGATGCTCATAGCCTCGGCCTCACCTGTCAAAGCTCACCTAGAATGCAAGGGACTTATATTAGACGACGACTCCTCGATACACGCCATACCAGAGCTCGTCGGGTCTAAGAGGGACGTGGACCTCTCCCATGAAGCCGCTGTGGGTAAACTGGCTGACCATGAGATAGCCTACCTAATGTCGAGGGGTCTTTCAAGAGAGGACGCTGTCTCAGTACTTGTGAGAGGTTTCCTGAATGTTGAGCTACTAGGCTTACCTAAGGAGCTAGCTGACGAGATCAATGCGCTGATAATGCGTCTCGCTAAGGGTATGTAGATGCCAGCTCAGCTTGACCTTAATGCCTTATCGCGAGAGTTAAGGAGAGCCGGCTTCTACGTAAGAAGACACTCGTATGAATACCTCGTAGCTAAGGGGGACGGTGAAGGCTTTGCCTACGTGATACTCATGGAGCCTAAGCTTGAGAAGCTGCATTTAATATGCATGGATGACAAGGACCTTGTCATCGTCTTGAGCGTCCTTAAGACGCTCTACCCCGACTTTAAGGTCGCGTTAACCTCCACTTCTCCTAAATAAGAGGGGGTTTAATTCATAGAGTGGACTTCTGATTGAGCGCTGTAGCTGGGTCATGGTTATAATGGGGCTTATAAAACCTCCACCCTTAAGCTCTGAGATGAAGATGCCTACCTTCTCGATGGGCAGACCTGCCTCCACCACGGCCTCCTTTATATCCTCGGCGCTCACCATCATAGCTGTACACTTGGATAGCAGCCTCTTTAGGGCGTCAATGAATAGATCGGCTAGGGGCTCCTTTATAGCCTCAAAGTATCGCTGAGCTGCGTACTCGTAGCTCCATGTGCCTGTAGAGGCTAGCCCCTCGAGGGCGTAGTAAATTGATAGAGGCATCTCGAACTCCTCGTCCACCCTTAAGCTAAGCACCCTAAACTCCCACGCTAACCCTCTACCCACCTTAGACCTAGCGGGCAGTAGCGCTCTAAGCCCTTCAAGCTCTATTAAGGCCTCCTCCAAGTCCTCCTCGCTTAACCCCTCCTCCTCCATTAACGCCAACAACTCTACAGTCCTCACCGTGGTCTTACCTTTTTCAAGTAAGCGGCTCAATATTAGAGCCGCCTTAGCAGAGACCCCCAAGTCCTCGACTAGTCTTCTATGTACCTCAAGGCTCAGCGTAGTCTTCAAGGCCTCCCTCACAAGGTGGGAGCTCGCTTTACGTTGAATGAAATCTCGGTCCTTAAGCCCTTAGCGACAAGCTCACCTTCCTCATTTACGCATATGGTTAACTCTTCGTCCAGTTTATCAGCTAGGTTTGGCCTCGCGTAGACTTCGACTCCTCTATCCTCGCCTAGCTTAACCAGTCCCTTCACGTCATCGACCTCCTCCACGACCACCCTAGGCTTTATGACGCAGGCCTCTCCATAACAGCATAGCGTCCATTCATATACGTCCTCGACTAAATCCACCTTAACCTTACCTCCTTTAACCTTGAAAATCGCCTCTTCCTCGACCTTGATCCTCATTACTTAAACTCCTCCATCTCCAATATCTTAAGCACCTTATTATAGTACTCATCGAGCTTAGCCTTAATCATCATCTTAACTTTCTCTGGAGGAGCTGCCTCGTAAATGTAGTAATAACCCCCCCTACTTATGATACCCTCCTTCCTAACGGCCAAACCCCTGTTAACGAGATTCTTAACAGCTCTTTGCACCGTCGGCCTGCTTTTACCGAGCACCTTAGTTAGCTCCTTTACCGTCATCCTCCCTCTACGCAGTAGAGCTATGTAAGCCTGCAGCTCAACATCCTGTAGCCCTAAGGCACACTTAGCTAACTCTCTTAGATCAGAGACTGAGGCTAAGTCTTCGGCAAGCCCCTCGCTCATCGACCTTCTTAACGAACCTAGTTAACTAAAAGTTTTCTCGGCTGTTCAACTATCGCGATTAATCCTTAAAAGCAATAACTCCCATAAGCTCTCGGACAATCTTCACCGTGAAGCCCACCATCTTAAGCCTCCTAGAGACTCCTTGGACTATATCTATGCCCCTGCTCCTAGAGCCTGGAGCCCCTGTGTAATGGTATAGGGTGCCCCCCTTCTTTAATACGCGATATAACTCCTTGTAAAAGTCGGCTCCATATAGCTCGCCTGCTTGAGTTATGGTTGGTGGGTCGTGGATTATGACATTAAACTCTTCATTGCCAAACTCTGTTATGGTCTCTGTGGCGTCGCCTAGTATCTTCCTTATTTGTGGGCTTTCAAGCCCTTTAGACCACGGATTAGCTTCAGCCATTCTAAGCACGTTTACGTCCTTTTCGACCGTCCAGACCTCAGAGGCGCCCTTCCTAAGCGTTATGATTGCCGTGTAGCCTAGACCTGTGCAGACGTCTAAAACCTTAGCTCCTTTGCGTAAGTTAGCGGCTTCAACCTTCGACTTAGCGTCTTCCCAAGGGGTAGTCCCCTCTACTCGGTGCATGTGTATCCCGTTGATCTCTAGGGTAGGGGCTTTATCCTCAGCTATCTTCTTTAACTTATAGAATTTGCCTTCAGCGAAGAGGACGGCCTTACGCAGCTTACCGGGCGGCTCAACTATGTATAACGCGTCCTCATCCTTTAAAGCCCACCTTAAGTCCTCGTAGGGCACAAAATGTCCCTCTATAACTACTCCATCGCCTCTTAGCTCAGCCATGGTCTTAGTCAGCCCTAAGTTGAAGGTTAAAGGTAAGTTGCTTACACCAGCCTCCTTAGCCTTTAAGAGTTCTTGAGCAGCCTCACTCGTCAAAACTGGCATGTTTAAACTGCGGAATTCATAGAACTTCATATAGTATCCTCCAGGGTTACTAGGGGCCCTACGAAGTATAGTCGTCTCTAAAGCTAAAATGTTTCGCTAAAAAGAGATTCTTCCTTAAACGTAACTTGCACGCGACTAGCTTTCCTTAGACCAGTTGCGGAGACTTATCATGCTCGGTCCTCAACCATCAAAGCGAGTCCTTAAGTTATAGGTTATTAGCCTAAAATTCAACCTTAGACCTATCCGGGACCATAGATAACCTGCAAACAACTTAAAAAGGTGCTCACAAAATCTCTCACTTTGATGCCTACTTTTCTATCCATACTTGGTAGGGCAGTAGGGTCCTCGTTAATGAAGGCGGCCCTCGAGGAGATAGAGGGCAGCGAGCCTATCGAGAGACTAGACAGCTCACTTAAGGTTATACTCTCGAGGTTCATGAACATAACCTCAACCATTCAGAGAGCTGGTGAGGGGGTAATCCTCGAGACCAGGAGTACGTGCCCTGTCTACGCCATCTACCCTGCTTGGTGCGAGGAGGCATGTTTACCTATGGCCGAGGCCATGGCTAAGCAGGTAGACCCTAACTTTAAGGTTGAGAGAATTCAAAGAAGACCTAGCGCCCAAGAATGTGTGTTTAGGTTTTATCTACGTCCTTAATGAGCTCTACTTCATCTCCTTCAGCGTTACAGCTGGGGCACCTCCATGCATCAGCGTCGAGGGGGTCGTCCAACCACACGTTGCCGCACCTGCGACACTTAAAGTACTCTAGCTCCACCCAGCCTATGGGGCATATCGGACATCCTAAGCAGCTCACGTGGCTACCCTCCCACTAAGCCTTTTTTAAGCCTTCCTCTCCAGGTACTTCGTTATCTTCTCCTGCTTAACTAGGGAGTCGAGGGTCCAACTGACCTTAAACCACTCCTCCGGCCTTATCATTAACCTCTTAAACGCATGCTCTAAGGCCTCCTGGGCTGTATCGAAGACCTCGGGCTTTCTTCTTAAAGCCTCGCGGACGGCCTCTCTAACTATCCATACTCCCACTGGCATGATGTAGCCTGGTCTGGCTTCACGTAATACTAAGACTTGCGCCTGTCTATGCTCCCTAGCCAAGGCCTCAGCTACAGCTAACCTAGCAGCGTAGTAGCAGCCCCCCATAGACGCATAGCTACTCCTACCCCAATATCCCTCCCAGTCGCCGCAGAAGGCTAGGGACTCTTGATCTGGGTTCCAGGCAGTTCCAGGGTACCATGCTTCTATGGACTCGTAGCTCCACTTCCCGGGTATCATTAGCACGATGAACTCGTTCCCCATGACTGTCAGCGAGTACACCCTAAACTCGGCGACCTCTTCTGACCTCTTAACGACCTCGTCTATTAACCTACGCGAAACTATGCTATCAACCGCGGTTATGCTCCACCTAGTAGGTACCAGCTTCCTACGTCCCTTCAAGCCCATCATCCCTACGCTCAGGGCCCGTTGAATATAGGTCACTGGGGTCCCCCTACGATACAGCTCTAAGATGGCCTCCTCCGCCTTTAAGTCCACGTCTCCGTAGACTTTCTCAAGCAGCCTATACGTGCTTACAGCCTCTACTCTAAGCTCCTCCATGGGAGCGGAGGGGCCTATGGGCTGTACGTCGTCATCTAAGATCAAGCTGGCTAAGGGCCTCCTCTTAAGTTGCATCTCCGCGTCAACGGGCCTAGAGGATAGAACCATCTCCTGCAGAGTCTGTAGGACCCCTCTAGGCTCATCCGCCTCGTCTACACGGGCCTTAACTTTCCCCCTAACTAGCTTCATCCTCATGTCTACGACGTCCTCGAGGCTAACGTTAGCCTCGAGCCAGCGCTCGGGGCTATCATACAAGCTAGTGTCCCCACGCATAGGAGGCACTAAAGGACCTACGTTCACGTATGGGTAGCCCCTCCTACCTACGAAGACCGCTGGAGGGGAGGAGCCCTCGACGCTTAAACCTCTAAGACTGGGCTCAACCTTAATGTAACACCTAAGCTTAACTAGGATAGGGCAGGAGGGCTTGCCGCAGAGCATTTTGGACGCCTTACAGTATACACATAAGCTTCCTCTAGGCACTCTCGTAGCCAGCGTATCCTCTAAGTTAAGGTCCCTAGCCACGTCCTCGCGCTCTATTAAGTGCTCCAGCCAAGGCAGCCTCCGTTTAACTACCTTAACAAACTTAGTCTTCTTAGCTTTAACCATCGCCTGTCCTTTAACGCGCAACTCTAACTATTTACTTTATCGGTGGTAGCTGAGCTTGGACGTTAGGGAGGTTAAGGTTAAGAGGGCACTAAGCCCCAGCGGCATCTATAGCGTAGACTTCTCCTTAAACCCCTACGTGGGCTGTCAGCATGCATGTACCTACTGCTACGTACCCTACCTCTATCCACGCTTACTTAGAGGCAGGTTGTGGGGCCACTTCGTAGACGTCAAGATCAACCTTCCCAGGCTACTTAAGCACGAGGTACGTAGAGTTAGTCAACCAGCCACCGTGTTAATTAGCAGCATAACGGATCCTTACCAGCCTATAGAGGCCAAGTACAGGTTGACTAGGCTCAGCTTAGAGGCGTTAATCGATGGAGGGCTGTACGCGGTTCTGCTCACTAAGTCTCCATTACTTAGGAGAGACCTAGACCTACTGGGTAGGCTGAAGAGGTGCGAGGTAGGTGTAACGATCACTACCCTCAATAGGCACAGGGAGCTTGAGCCTAAAGCCCCTAGCCCCTATGAGAGGCTGGGGGCCATCGAGGAGGCTGGCGAGCTAGGCTTAACTACCTACGTATTCCTAGGCCCGTTAATGCCGGGGGTAGCGGAGCTGGAGCTTAAGGAGCTGATTAAGGAGATTAAGCAGCGTAGGTGTAAGAGGGTAGTGGTCGACAAATTTAGGGCCCATGACACGCGCCTAGTCGATAAAGTGGCGGCGGCTCTCGGTGAAGGCGCGGACTTTAAGCGTAGAGCTCTCAGCGCACGCTACTACGAGGAGCTGAGGCTCCACTTAATCAAGCTTTGTAAGGATGAGGGGGTGGACGTAGACTTCTGCTTTTAACTGTACTTTAGGGCCTCGCGATAGACCTCTTCCACCGCGTTGAACTTGGCCGCCCGCTTAGCTAAACTCCAAGCCCTCTTAACGTAATCTTCGTTTAATAGGACTTCATCGACGGCCCTACCTAATGAGCGCTCAGCGTCCTCTAAGCTAAGCACCTTAGCCACGCCAAGCTTCTCAGCCGTCCTAGCGTTGTTAACCCTCTCAGTATGCCCAGGAGTCGGTATGATTAGCATGGGGGTCGCCGCGTATACGGCTTCGGCTATTGAGGTGTGGCCTCCATGGGTTATTAGTAGGTCGGCTGCCTTCAACAGGAGGTGCCTATCTCTAAGCCAACCATGCACAGTGACTGAGCCTACCTTTAAGCTCACTTTACCTCCAGGCGTGCTGGCCGTGGCCACTACGTTTACGTCGTCCCTCCGCTTAAATGCGCTAACCACCAGCCTAAGCAGCTTCAGCCTCTCACCACTGAGTCCCCCTGCTGAAAATAGAATTAAGGGCTTATCGCTTAGCCCCAGCTCTTCTTTAACCCTCAACTTCTCCTCCACGTCGACGGCCATGTACTTCTCCGCCTCAATGAGAGGGCCCACAAACTTAGCTTTAACCTCTAGCTTAGCGGGTAGCTCCAAGTTCAACTTAGATATCGTGTACGGAGGAGGGAAGTCAGCTATTAGCAGGCTCTCAGCGCGGCTCCAACCTAGGCTTAAAACCTCGCAGCCCATCCTTTCAGTGAACGCCTTAACCCTGAGCCCCAACCGCCCAATGGGTCTACGCCTAGGTATCAACACCTTAACCTGGTTCAGTATTAATATTGAGGGTAGGCCTAAGGCCTCCGCGGCCAACACGGTTGATAGGCGTGAGTCTGAAATCACCACGCTCGGTTTCTCCGACATTAGGCACTTGGCCTCGGTAACCACTTGACGGATAAACTTGTAGAGCTCGAGAGGACCTTTAGCCAAGGTGAGCCTAAAATCTACTCCTCCCTCGTTACCTATTAAGTAGCTAACCCCTGGCACTTTCACGGCCCTAAATCCCTTGTCTCTAATCAGGTTGAGGGCCTCCTCGCCGTAGGTGGAGAACACCACCTCTGCGCCCCTTAACGACGCGATTTTAGCTAGCGGTAGACACCTTGATGCGTGGCCTAGTCCCATGCCGCAGACCGCTATATATAGCTTCATCTTATGGTTTCCCCAGCTAAGGGGGTGGAGCTTAGTTAACGGTGAGGAGTTAACTCTTTTCTGATAACCTTGCCTCCTGGCTCAAGTTCCTCGAAGATTTCAGCCTCAAACCTATATACCTTGGTCCCCTCTAAGAGCCATGCGTCAGGGAATAAGCCTGCTTTCATACAAGCTTCGCAGAGGAATGTCTCCTCATCCCAGCCCCACTCCACGGCCACTTGCGGCAGCAGCAGTCCCCGAAAGATCCCTCTTTCAACCACTAACCCGTCCCTACCTACCTTGATCTTCTTCGGTAGATCTGAGGGCTTAGAGACCTTTATTAATTCGAGCGGCGAGAGCACGCTCACCTCGAAGACGACGTTATTTAACTCCTTCAACGTTAAAGGGTAGAAGCGGGGGTCCCTCGTAGCTGAGCTTATAGCGGCGTCTATAGTGGCCTCAGCTAGCGGAGCCACGGGCTCAGGGTATCCTATGCAACCTCTAAGCCTCTTGTACACTTTTCCCTCAATGTTCTCGAAGCTATTTATCGTGACGAAGACCCCTCTCTTCTCCATTAACCTCTCTGGCGTGTCAGGCGGTGGCTTAATCTGCTTGCCTTCAGCTAAGTAAGCCTCAACAGCTCTCCTGGCTAACCTAACCAAGAACTCGCCCTCAGCTAACCTCAAAACCGCCCCCCAGTCTAATTGCTCAGTTATTGTTCTCTAGCTTTTAAGGCTACTAAACCTTTTCACTCTCCACGTTTTGCTTAGCTGCCTCCCGCTTAATGAAGCGAGGCGGGCATGTTCATGATCGCTCGGCCTAAAGGCTACGCGGCAACCCAAGCTTAGGCAGTGCGTGGCAGTAGCTAGGAGCAAGCTTCAGTCGATAAGCCTCTATAGGCTATTTCTCTAGCCTTCTCAAGCACCTTTGAGATCCCTCGCCAGTGAGCACCCCTCCAGTACACCTTAGAGCACCCTGTACACATCCAGTATTCGTCGTGCAGGTTAAACGACTTCTCGGGCACTAAGCCTTTCACTTCCTCCTTCCCCACCTTCCTTAAGGGGGAGTTGCAGACTGGACACCTCGACCTATCTGGGTTAACCTCGAGCTCGCCTCCTAGCGCAGTGGCTACTAAGGCCAACTGCACTGTGTAGTCTGGGCTCTTAACTAGGATCGACCTAACACCAGCCTTAACCGCTCTTTCATGTAGCTCCACGTCGCGTGTTACAAGCACTCTCCCCTCCTCGACCGCCTTCAACATCAGCCCCTCATCGCTTAGCTCCTTATCGTAGCTAGCGTCGAAGCCTAGCATGCGTAACCATCTAGCTAACCGTCCGCACATACCGTCGACCAAGACCTTCTCTTTGGGGGGCAAGGCTAGGCCCTCTCGATGCCGTATTCTAGGCGGCATTCCTCGCATAGCATTTGGTCGTCTATTTGGACTAGGTTATCGGACCATTCTCCACAGCTATCGCAATACCCAGCCAGCCCTTCCTTTATAGTGGGAGGCCCCTCCATCATTGAGGCTCTCTCGGTTAAGATCTCAACTAGGGCTGGAGCCACCCTTACAATGTCCCTATCGGTTACTATCCCCCTCAGCCTCCCCCTCTCCATGACCACTAGGTGTCTGACCCTCATCTTAGCCATTATCCTAAGCGCGTCTACAGCGCTGTCAGTTGGCTTAACTGTTATCAGCGGTTTCGACATCACCTCCTCGAGCTTCACCTCGTCGGGCTTGAGCCCCTTAGCTAAAACCCTTGAAACCAAGTCCCCCTCAGTCACTATGCCTATAGGTCTCTCCTCCTTATCAACCACTATTACACAGCTCTGATCCTCAGCCGCCATCATTGAGGCAGCCTCTCTCACCGTGGCCTCAGGTCTCGCCTTAAGCGGCGAGGGGGTGGCTACGTCAGCGACCTTTAGCTTAACCTCACTCATCGCTAATCCAGCTAAAAAGAGCTTTCTCACTAACTTAAACTTTAACCACTCTTAAGATCCTCCCTCCAGGGGGGGTTAGCCTCTGCACTTCGTTAACCCAGCTGTCATTTAAGCCGAGTCCCTTAACCACCTCCTTAGCTAGCTTAGAGCTACTTAATTCCCCTGGGACGAGAACTACATACCTCTTAGACCTCTTAGCCACGGCGGACGGTGGGCCGGCCATCAACTCGCCCTCTTCATTTACCCCCACGGCTACCTGTAGGGGCAGCCCTCGTACGTAGTTTCGCTCCCCTCTAACCATGAACGCCCCCTTAGCTAGGTACTGGCCGGAGGGAGGGGTCTTTGAGACTTGGCTAGGCAACACCCAGTACGCGTCTGCCAGCAACCTACCCTCTCTCCACGCTCTAGAGTATGAGACGGCGAATTGAGCAGCCTCCTTCACCGTGGCCTCAGGAGGGTTTGGCCCAGCCCCCTTAATGACGACCGCTGGTGCTCCGTGTACCTCAGCATGTACGAAGATGTCGTTAGGCTCCATGTACCTCCTAACTAACACCTCGTTCTGTGAGGCATCTCTACCAGCCACTACCAGCAGCCCGTCAGACGATATAAACCACCTAAACTTGTAGTACCAAGGCTTAGGTCTAGGCTCTTCAACTCTCCTCTTAGCCTCCTCAATCTTTACGATTCCAGCCCTAACCTTCTCTAGCTCCTCCATCGTCCTCTCGAGTACCTTCTCAGCTGAGGTCGCCTTCCTCTCGTCCTCCTTAGCCTCCTCATAGAGCCTGGAGGCGTTTTGAGCCGCGCTTAGCTCGAGGCTCAGCTCAGCCCTTAAACCCTCAAGCTCGGCGTACGCCTTCTTCGAGGATAGGTCCACGGCTACAATTGGCCTGAGCAAGCCCCTAGACACGAGGTCCATCACTCGCTGGGAGCCTCCAACCTTAAGCTCTTCACGTAGCTTAGTGAGTACCTCCTCCACGAAGGGTAACTTAGACATCAAGGCCTCAGCTGCCTTACGCTTCGCCTCGGCCTCGCGCCTTAGCGCCTCAACCTTGGCCCTCTGCTGACCTATAACCTCCTCTAGCTGCTTAATGCGCTTCTCCAGGCTCTCCTCCTTAGCTTCAGCCTCCTTCTCAGCCCTCAAGAGGACGAAGTACGCGTCGACAGCTTCATTAAAGGAGGGGTACGGTCGAACCTCGCCTTTAAGCGATCTAAAGATCAAAGGTAGCACGGTCGTAGGCTTACCGTCAACGGCTAATACGTGTGGGGTTAAAGCTCCCTCCCTAACCTCAGCTAGTAGCCGCTTGACCTCCTCAAATAGCCTTGAAGCCTCCTCCCTAGATAGCTCCTCCACCTTTAAGTCCTTGCTTAAGCCAGCCCTCTCACATACCTCCTCAGCTACCTCGCCCGCTAAATTTAAACCTCTAACTAGGGCTCCAGCCAGCTTCCCGCCAGCTCGTTGAAGGGCTTCGAGAAACTCCTCAAGGCTAGCTGACGAGGGGCTTAGACCCCTGGTTGGCGGGGGTCTATAGGCCTCCTTAGGTACGAGCGAACGATCTCTCATTCTTTTAGGGTGCAGGCAGCCTACTATCACGCCCTCCTTGTCCACGAGTATCACGTTGAAGCCGCGCACGAACTCAAAGATAACCCTATACACCTCTCCTCGAGCTCTCACCTCCAGCTCCACAACCCTATCATCCCCTAGCTGTCTTACACCTACAACTCTACCGCCTCTAACCCTACTTCTAAGAAGCGAGCAGAAGGCCGGCGGCTTCTTCGGTTTACTATACTCAGCTTGGGTTAAGCTGAGCCTACCCATAACGTCGCCTATCAAGCTTAGTCCTCCTTCAGGTCCCCTTAGCTTCAGCAGAATGGAGCCGTCGTCAAGTTGATAGACGTTGTCCACGAAGCACCCCACTATCCTCCCTGATAGCTCCCTGACTATGGCAGCCAGGTCGAGCGACGTCAATTCCCTCTTTATCCTAGACCCCTCTCCCTTACTCGGAGTCCCACTTAATGAAGGTAGCTATTTAAGCTACCAGGTGGGCATAATGGGCAGTTTAGGGGTGTAGGGCTTGAGGCCTGGCTCTAAGGTGTACTACTCAAGGGCCTTCATGGGGCTCCTCGCCGGCTTAATATGCGGCTTAATCCATAACCCTCTATCGCTCGTAGTTCCTCTCCCCCTCTATGACGCTATAGCCATCCTGGTGGCCATAGCCCTATACTACGTCTCGATACTACTGGCTAAGCATGTCCTCGGCGTCAAACCTGACGACCTAAATAACCCATCATACTTAAAGAGAGGGGGGATTTTCACCTTCATCATGCTCTGGCTGATGACGTGGACCCTAATGGCCTCCTTCCAGACCCCTCTAATACCTCCCTAACTACCTCGTAGGGAGGCTCCCCCCTTAACAGCCTCTCCTCGTCCTCCACGATCCCTCTCTTAAGGTAGTCTATGAGCTGCCTCGACACCACGGGTTTCCTATTCCTAAGCGGGTAGAAGTATGGTAGGTGTATGGTCAGTGGGCCGTCTCGCACAGTCAACCCCTTCTTCACCGGGATCTCCTCAAGCCTAGTCCCCTCAGCAACTTTTAAGGCCATGTACACGGCTCCGTCTATAGCGAACTGGCCCTCACCGAGGCTCCTAGCCTTAGCTCTAGGCGCCTTGGATGTCAGCAGCTTACGTGTCCTGCCTCTAGGAGGGTGATCCCCCAAGATCCCCCCGACCACTATTACGGTCTCAGCTCCTATCTCCCACGGCTCAAGCTTCTCCTCAGCTTGGGGGTCGAGGATTACGACTTCATCCGGCGAGTACAGCTCTAAGGCACTTTCCTCAAACGCGGGGGCAATGGTCGAAAGGGCGAGTCTATGATCCTCCCTCTTAACGTTAGTGAACATCAGCTTCCCCCTAGCTAACCTACATGCATGGCTGTACTCTATCCATAGCCACCTGCTTAGCCAAGGCTCTAGGTGCTCTATGACCACCTTCACTTCGACGATCCCTCTCCCCGCCCTCTAGGCTCCTTCTCCTTCAGCTCGATTAGCTGGTCTAGAACTTCAAGCCACTGTTCAAAGAACCCCCTATCGAAGTCGTCCACCACTGGGCTTTTAATTCTAGCTGAGAGCTCCTCCCTAACCTTCCTAATCTCGTTAACCTCCATCTGGTCCCTTACTTTAAGGAAGAGCGCCTCTTTATCCCCTCTCTGTGCGGCTACGAGTAGCCCTTGAAGGGCATAGAACCTCCCCTCAGAGTACTCTCCTTTACCCTTTAACTCCTTGAGTTTGTCTAGGATCCTCGAGGCTTCTCCGTAGGCCTCAAAGTATAGGCTCCTCACGTACTGCTTAACCTTATCCTCGATCCACGACAACGTCCTCCACCGATAGGCTAAGCGTCCCTAATACCTTCCCTACAGATCCTAAATAAGGCCTCGCCTTCAGGCCTCCTAGGGCTATTTTCCAGCTTAGCCAGCCTTAAATCCTCCCTTAGCTTAACTAGCCTAACCCTGACTACTCCTGCTTCAAGTATAGGGCCACCTACAGGGGCCTCTCCTTCCTCGCCCAGCCTAGCTACGACCTGGTTGGCGAGCACTACGGCGGTCCCCTTATGAGCCACGGCCTCTAAGTCCTTAATATGTTGTAGCAGCCTCCACTGCCTCTCGACGACGTCCTGGTACTCGGCCCTAAAGAGGCTGGTTACCGTGTCTACCACTACCAGCTTTACTTTGCTCGGTAGCCGCTGAGCCATTTTAGCTGAAGCCACCTGCTCGTCTACGTCCTTAGGCTCTACTACGTAGACCCTCCTCAGGGCGTCCTCTGGGCTCAAGCCTGCTGCCTCAGCCATCTCGCGGAGCCTCTCGGGTCTAAAGGTGCCGTCGCAGTCTATGTAGAGCGCCTCCCCCTCAACCCCTCCTTGGCTCCTCGGCAACTGTACGTTGACGCAGAGCTGGTGGCATAGCTGCGTCTTACCCGTAGCAAAGCTACCGTAGAACTCTGTTAGGGACCCTACTTCAACGCCTCCTGTGAGCTCGTCTAAGGCCTTACTGCCAGTGGTTATGAGCTCAGGCTGCTGTAGCTTAACCTCGTCAAGCCAACTTAGGTTTAAGCCCAGTGCTTCAGCTGCTAGCTTAACCAGCCCTCTAGCCTCTCTCAGCTCTAAGCCGAGCTCCTTGCTAAGCTCGGCGGGGGGTGTAAAGACCAGCTCATCCACTAAGTGTATGCCCAGCTCCTTTAGCCTAGCTGTTAACTCCTCGCTAAGTTTAAGGTCGTCAATCGCTATAGCGCGTCTCACACCCGCTCAGTTTTACTAGCTTAAAGCGTTTAGAAAAAGCTGAGGCTACCTGCCTTGAAGGCTTGGAGGGGTAAGTGCTTAGTGGTGGACTTGACACGCGGCCTAATTAAGACCGCTTCTCTACCTCGCCGCCTCTTAGAGTCCTTTATGGGGGGCAGGGGGCTGGGGGTAAAGCTGGTCTACGACTTAGCGCCGAGGAGAGTTGATGCGTACCACGAGGATAACGTCATAGTCCTATCTACGGGCCCCTTAACAGGGACCAAGTTTTACGGTAGTCATAGGTTCGCCGTGGTGTCTAAATCACCTCTCACAGGCACGATCTTCGACTCTAGCTGTGGGGGTGAATGGGGTAGCCAGTTGAAGGCTGCAGGCCTCGACGCTCTAGTCATTAGGGGGAGGGCTAAGGCTCTATCCGCCCTAATCATCGATGAGGGGGAGGCTAGGATGGTCAACGTAGAGCACATGGCCGGGCTCTCAACTGTTGAGGCGGAGGCCCAGCTTCAACGAGACCTTGGACGTGAGTTCAGGGTGGTCTGCATAGGGCCCGCCGGCGAGAACCTAGTTAGGATGGCATGTATTAGGGCCGGCGAGGGGCACGTAGCTGGCCGAGGCGGGCTGGGCGCTGTGATGGGGTCTAAGAGGGTTAAGGCCATAGCGGTGAGGGGCTCTAAGAGCCTAGAGGTCCACGACGAGGAGAAGCTTAGAAACCTGTGCCTGCTCGCCTTTAAGAGGCTTCAGAGCAACCCCATTACGGGTAAAGCTCTACCTAGCTTGGGCACCTCCTTCTTACTGAGGCTAATAAACGAACACCGTATGCTTCCCGCCTATAACTATAAGCAGCCCTTCTTTGAGGGCTCCCATGAAATATCGGCTGAGATCTTTAAGTCCTCCTTCTATAAGCGTAGAAAAGGCTGCCCCAACTGCCCGATAGCCTGTAAGCGACTTGTCGAGGTCGACGGCGTCGAGGGCTCACAGCCTGAATTCGAGAGCCTATGGGCCTTAGGGCCCGCGTGCGGCCTCAGCTCACCCAAGGAGCTTATCGAGCTTACGTGGCTATGCGACAAGCTTGGCCTAGACACGATCAGCACAGGGGCCACGATAGCCTGCGCTATGGAGCTAACCGAGCTAGGTCTCCTCAGGCCTGGGGTTGGGTGGGGCGACTCAGAGGCCATGAAGAAACTGCTTGTTGACGTCGCCAATAGGAGGGAACTAGGAGACCTGCTAGCAGAGGGTTCTCGTAGACTGGCTGAACGTTTAGGTAAGCCTGAAGTCTCCATGAACGTTAAGGGCCTCGAGCTACCGGCCTATGATCCTCGAGGGGTCTACGGACAAGCCCTCGCCTATGCCACCTCCAATAGAGGCGGCTGCCACCTAAGGGCTTACATGGTGGCAGGCGAGGTGCTAGGGGTGCCTGTCTTGCTCGATAGGAGGGACCCTGTAGGCAAGGCTGAGCTGGTCGCTTTCTATGAGAATTTCTTCGCCGCCATAGACTCCATGGTGGTATGTAAGTTTCTAGCGCTCGAGCTGGATGAGGAGGTTTTCGCTGAGGCGCTTAAAGCAGCTACGGGCCTACCCTTCACGAAGGCTTCTCTGCTCGAGATAGGCGAGAGGATCTACAACCTAGAGCGCCTATTTAATGTAGAGGAGGGCTTCAGCCGGGTACATGATACACTTCCTGAGAGAATACTATGCTCCCCCGACGCTCCTCCCCTATCCGACATGCTCAAAGCCTACTATGCTGTGAGAGGCTGGAGCGAGGAAGGCGTACCCAGCGAGGATAAACTAATAGAGCTGGGGCTACCCGGCGAGAGGGTTGAGGTGTAGCGGACTGAGAGAGTACGTTTACAGGCTGCTTAGGTACTATGGAGGCCTCCTCTCGAGGCACGGCTATGTGGCTGGGCATGGAGGCAACCTCAGTTTAAGGAGCGGTGGGTCCATATACATAACTAGGCATGGGGCGAGGCTCGAAGATCTAAGGCCGGACGACGTAATTGAGGTGCCACTTGAGGGACCCTCCAGCCTCGATGCCATCGCTAGTAGCGAGATCCTCCTCCACCGAGCTGTCTACTTAAACGGAGCTCAACACCTAGCCATAGTACATACGCACAGCCTCTACGCCACGGCTGCGTCGTACTTCCTAGATGAGCTTAAACCCCTTGACGTAGAGTCTGCCTACGTGCTACGCAGCATACCCATAGTGGAGGGGCCTGCTGGCTCAGCTAAACTAGCTGAGAGGGTGGCTGAGGCGCTTAAGGATCACCACGCGGTCGTGGTGAGGGGGCATGGCGTCTTCACGGCGGCTAAGGTCATGGACGTAGCCTATAGGTACGCCTGCCTAGTCGAGCGCAGCGCCATGTTATGGTTCCTCGTAGAGACTCTCAAAGCTCAGGGGTTAAGCCAGCGCGAGGTCAAAGAGCTCTAACTTCCCTAAGCAACTTAAGCCTACGCTTATGCACCTCTACCTCGTCCTTGGTAGCCCCACATAGATACATGAGAGCCTCCTCCTCCATGAAGTGGAGGTCGCCGGGGATTACCAGTGTATGAGGGGGAGGCCCCAAGTCTAAGCTTAAGAGCCTCTCGATAGAGCAAGCCTTGACCTCAGGGTTAAGGGAGCCAGCCCTCGAGACGCCTACAGCCAGGGCCTCAGGGCTTAAGACGCCCTCTCTGCGTTTCTCCTCAACATCCAGCAGTATGCGTAGGGCCTCAGGCACGGTCATGTAGAGTCCTTGCTCTGCCTTAACGTCGAGCAGTAGCATCGTGTGAAGCCCCCTCAACAAGTTCTCCTTAACCACGTCGTAAGCGGCTTCGGGGCGGTAGTTAGGCTCAGGGTACACCACGGTGGCCTTCCTACCAAACTTATAGAACGATAACCCTGTCAGCCCAGGTATAGCTGAGGCGATTGAGGCAGCATGCACGGTCTTAACCTCTACGCCTAGCTTCTTAGCCTCGATCTTCAACGCTATGTGAGTGGTGGCTATGAAGGGATCTCCTGGAACCAGTAACGCGACGTCGTCCTCCATAGCCTCCCTCAGTATCTCCTGCGCCTTAGCCCCCTCTAGGTCCCCCCTGCTTAGGACGTGGACCTTTCTGCCCAAGATCTCCTCGAGGTTTCTTAGGTTTAGGCCGGCCATAAGGCTTGTGTACAGCTCGACGTACACCTTATCGCAGCGCCTAGCTATCTCGACGCCCTTAAACGTCAGGTCTAGGTGGTCGTGGAGCCCCATGCCGACGAAGAACAGCGTCAAGCTACCTCAGCTCCTTGACCATGTATGGGCTGCTAAGCGGCCTATAGTACCCTAGTCTCCTGTAGTATGGCCTCGCGCCGACAGCTGAAGTCACTAATAGCCTCCTAGCATCGTACTCCTCCCTAGCTATCCGCTCGGCTTCACGTAGTAGCGCGGCTCCGTAGCCTCTATGCTGCCACGCCCCGTCCAGGCGTAAGCCTACAGGCACCTGTAGGCCGTAGACCCTTAGCTCCCTAACTAGCATGGTTTTACCGTCCACCTCAGGCCTATGGGCCTTTTCTGAGGGTAGCCTGAGCCTAAGGAAGCCTATAAGCAGCCCCCTCTTAACGTCCTCGAAGGATAAGAACTCCTCTACGCCTTCGCTCGCCTCGTATCTCTCCCTCAATAGCTTTACGTCCTCCGGCCTAGCGTCCTCTCCTCTCTTTAGCTTAGAGAGCCCTACCTCCCTGCACCTTATACATTGACACTTTAATCCAAGCTCGTTCATCCTCTTGGCGGCGAGCTCCCTGAGATTACTCTTTTTGACACCTGAGGCTATCATAGGCGCTGGCACGTCGCGCTGTACCCTCATGATCCTCACCCACCTAGGAACCATGGATTTAATCTTACACAGCAGCTCGATGGCCTCCTCATCGCTGAGTGGTCTATACTCCCCTCTTCTCCACATTTCGTAGAGCTCAGAGCCAGGTATGACCAGCGTGGGGTAGATCTTTAGTGCGTCGGGCTTAAAGCGTGGGTCATTGAAGATGGTCTCGAAGGCCTTAAGGTCCATGTCCACGGTGGACCCAGGAAGACCCGGCATCATGTGGTAGGTGACCTTTAACCCCGAGTCCTTTAACACCCTTGTAGCCTCGACAACCTCCTCAACTCCATGCCCTCTCCTAACGAGCCTCAACACCTCATCGTACACGGTCTGTACACCTATCTCCACCTTAGTAGCCCCTAGCTTCAACATGAAGTCGACGTGGCTGGGCTTAGCCCAATCAGGCCTAGTCTCGATGGTTAGTCCGACACATCTTATCTGGGCTTCCTCGTTCCTAGCTTGGGCCTCTTCGAGGCTCACCTTAGTCGTGGGGGGTGGGTCCGGATAGCGGTTCATAGCCTCTAGGCACATGGTTATGAACCACTCTTGATAGTCAGTAGGCATAGCTGGGAAGGTCCCGCCCATCACTATCAGCTCAACCTTACTGAGTATGTGTCCAAGAGCCTCATACTGTCTAAGCCTTGACTGCACCTGTAGGTATGGGTCGTAGTTTACTCTCTTAGCTCTCATTAAGGCTGGCTCCTCGCCAGCGTAGCTTTGAGGGTTCTCGGGTGGTCCACCGAAGCAGTACAAGCATTTACCGTGGGGACAGGGCCATGGCTTAGCCATCACTGCTACTATGTTGATGCCTGAGTAGGCCCTTACAGGCTTCTTCAACGCGTACATGTTTAGTCAACCGGTTTAAGGCCCACCGCGACGTAGTTTTGTGGGAGTACAGTCTTCCTTAGCGAGAACCCATAGAGCTCGCTTACTTTAAACCCTGCTTCTCTCAGCACTTCCCTCAGCTCTGACTTAGTGAATAGATGATAGAATCGTTGGTAAGTGTGTCCTCTATACCTCCACGGCACCTCCACGTCGCCGTACTCGAAGAGCCGCCCCCTAACCTTATCGATTAGGCTCTTAATTAGGGGCTTAATGAAGCGTAGCTGGCGCCTACTCCATACGCTCACCACTAATAAGCCTCCCCTCCTCAACACCCTGTGTAACTCCCTTAATGAAGCCCTCCTCAACTCCCTAGTGGGTATGTGGTGTAGGCTGGCGATGCTCAACACAGCCTCAAAGCAGTGATCCCTGAAGGGAGGTTTAGTGAGATCTCCCCTAACTAAGTGGAGCATTCTACTCTTAGACCTAGCTTTTCTGAGCAGGTTAAACGCTAAATCAAGACATACCACCTCTAACCCCTGCTCCACTAACGGTACAGCGTGTCTTCCACCACCTGAACCCGCGTCGAGGACCATCGAGCCTAAGGGTAGCCTAACGAGATGTCTAAGCAGTTGACTCCAAGGTCTCCTACGTTTAGCGTCGAAGTCCTCGCCTATTTCCTCGTACACCCTCATAGTCTCCCTTATTACCCTTAAAGTCCTCTCCTCAGCCCTCAAAGCCGCTTATCTCGTAAGCTTCTCAAGGAACCTAAAAACTTAACATGCATAGACTCTTAGCTTTAAGCCTCTAAGTAATTGAAGCGTTTTATAGAGCTCTTTAAGGAGATCGCTAAGGGTAGGAGAGCTAGCAACTAATAAGAACACCCTACTTGAGCGCGCGGCGCCTTAATCGAGGTAAATTCTCAACGCGAGCTCCCCCCTTCACCCCCAAACTTATATCAAGTACTCTGTTTTCCCAGCCTGGGTGAAACTTTGGTTAGAGCGCTCTTCATCGGTAAGTACCAGCCCTTCCACCTAGGACACCTTAAGGCCTTAAAGTGGATCTTAGAGAGGTGCGAGGAGGTTATCGTGGGGGTTGGATCGGCTCAATACAGCCACCAGCTGGACAACGTGTTCACGGTCGGTGAGCGTATAGAGATGATTAGGAGGGTCTTAGCTAAGGAGGGGCTGCTCAATAGATGTCTCATTGTCCCCATCCCCGATATAGGCCAGCATGCCCTATGGGTAAGCGTGGTTCTTCAATATTGCCCCAAGTTCGACGTCGTCTACACCAATGAGCCGTTAACTAGGAGGTTGTTCTTGGAGGCTGGGTTTAGGGTCGAGGAGATACCAAAATTTAACCGTGAAGTATACGACGCCACTAGAATTAGGAGGTTGATGATAGAGGGAGGTGACTGGGAGAGCTACGTGCCGGATGAGGTGGCTTCATTCATTAAGGAGATTGGGGGGGTTGAAAGGATAAGGGACTTGACGAGAAGCGACAAGGTGGTGAAGGTTTAGCCCGCCTTAGCCTCCTCTCCTTTAACTGCCTGCTCCTTCTTCCTATTAGACAGCTTAATCACCAGATCTAAGCCTGGCTTAACCTCGCTTATCGGCTTAACCTCGAGGAGCCCAGCCTCCACTGCGCTCTTAAATAACTCCTCCCCTATGCTGCTCCTAACTATCACGGTGCTCCATCCATCAGGGCTGCCTACTGACCCTACCGAGATGTCGGCTAACTCAGCGGTGAAGTCTTGGCAGTGGTGACAGCTGCTCCTAACGTAATCTTTTACCTCAGATAGAGGGACATTGATGACATCATTACCGCCGGAGTAGGCTATGAACTTGCCCTTCGTTATGGCGAACTTCCCTATGTCCTTAGGCTCGTAGCCCTTAGACTTCAGGAACTCTCCCATTAACCTCTCGTAGTTAAAGCTCTCCATGCAGAACAGCCCTATCACCACGGCGACTCTCTCACCTAACTTCAAGCACCCCTTGGCGTTAAACTGCATCTGTCTCACAGCCCTAACCTGGCAGGGAGTACCCACGAAGGCTATCCTCTGCTTAGAGTAGCCGTTGACGGCCTCGCTGAGCCCTATCAGGTTTGGGCTAGGCGTATACTTGGTGCCAGCGGCCTTAACGATTTCCTCTGTCTTTAAGGCTACTTTAGGCCAGGCTCTCCAAGGCTCATCCTTTACCCCTGCCACCACCGCGCAGTCCACCATCCCCGTGTTTAGGGCATGAATTAGCATCGTAGTCACAGCTCCACCGTCCTGTGCCACCTTAGCGACCTCCTCCAGCTTCGTCCTCACTGAGTATACCTCTCGGTAGATCCCTATGTTATCGCCCGCCGTCCTTTCCCTTCCAAATACTGCCTTCTCTATGTCCGAGTAAGGCACCTCTGTCTGAGGACAGCTATGATAACAGACCTCGCAGGTTACACATTGACCTACGATCCTAGGCACCTCCTTCTCCATGACCAGGGCGCCGACTGGACAAGCAGCTACACAACCGCCGCAGGCAGTGCAAAGCCCAGGCTTAATGACCTGGGTCACGAGTGTTCCAAAGATCTTCTTCTTTGGAGCCGACAAGGCTAGCCCTCCCGCCTATTGAGAGGCCGAGCTCACTTAGTCCCTTATTGCTTAAAAGCTTTTATATGCTGCTAATTCCGGGGCCTCAAGGCTCTAAGGCCCCGCGTTAATGGGAGGATGACAAGAGATAAAGCTCCGCTAAGCTAATCCATATCGGTGGTAGGCGTGGGCTTCTGGGATGAATGGTTTCGTAGGAGGCGCTGGGGCTTTACCTCCTTCTTCGAGGAAATAAGCAAGATGATGGAGGAGGCCTTCAAGGAACTCTTCGAGGCACTACCTAAGGAGCTATACCGTGAATATAAGCTGCCCGATGGTAGCATCGTGAGAACCCTCGGACCCGTAGTCTACGGGTATACCATGACCGTGGGGCCTGATGGTAAGCCGGTCATCAGAGAGTTTGGGAACGTAAGGCCTACGAGGTTAGGCCTCTTAAAGCCTGTGGAGGAACGTGAACCACTCGTTGACGTAATACCGGGCGACAAGGTGATCCAGGTAGTAGCTGAGATGCCTGGGGTCAACAAGGAGGATATCAAGCTAGAGGCCACCGAGGATGAGCTTGTAATCTCAGCTGAATCTGAGAACAGAAAGTACTATAAGGTGGTCTCGCTGCCCGCGAAGGTAGATCCTAAGAGCGCTAAGGCCACCTATAAAAACGGCGTGTTGGAGGTCATCCTGAATAAAGCCGAGGAGAAGCCTCGAGGCGAGAGGATAAAGATAGATTAACGTAACACGTGCGCGAAAATAAAGATGGACCCTTGATATTTTTACTCAACCGATATGTTGTCTGGCGAGAACCCTAGCTCCACCAGGAACTCCTTAACCTTCTGTCTATGATCTCCCTGCAACTCTATCCTACCATTCTTAGCAGTTCCTCCGCATGCGCATGCTGCCTTAAGCTTACCGGCGATATCCCTCAAGTCTAGGTCTTTACCGCTTATGCCTTCTATAACCGTTACGTCCCTGTTCCACTTTCTACGTTCTACATACACTCTTATGATCTGCTGCTCCTTCGCTATGGCCTCGCAGACGCAGAGCTCTTTTGGTAGACCGCAGATCCTACATACCGTTTCGCTCATCCGCCTCTACTCCACCCTAGCTTAAGTGGGTATTTATTGGTTGCGCCCCCAATTACTCTAGGCTTCGCTTGGTCAGGTGTATTTTGAGCATCGCGTTACTTCATGTTCATGTGGTCGCACTGAAGGTTCTTCCTTACTTCAGGAGGCACGGGATAAGCCTTAAATCCGCCTTTAGATGGAGGCTCAGCGGCTTAAATGGAGCTCCGTGAAGAGCTAAGAAGTTGATAGCTAAGTCAGCTAGTGTGCTCTTCAAGTAGCTTCAAAGCTAGCCCTTGTCTTAGACTCGCTGTTGAAGGTGATAGAGGAGCCCTACGTTAAGGCGTTGGTGCTCTATGCGGCTCAAGATCTATGGAAGCTACACTTAGTGTTAGGGGCGGTCATCAAGCTCCTCCCGCTCAACGCTAGCTTAGAGGAGGAGCCCTGCGAGTCTCTATTAGGTGAAAAGCTAGCCAGAGCCGTGAGAAGCTATTGCTCCTCCTCAACAACTACTCGAGGTTTAAGAGAAGGGAGTTAGGCTCTCTCTTAACTGAGGCGCTCGAGCAGCTTAGTCCAAGCTCTAAGTCGCTAAGCTTCATGTTAGAGGAGCTAACTTCTTCGCTTAAACGCCTCCTCCCCTCGTTAAGGAAGCTCTCGAGGTCTTGAGATGCTGGGAGGGAAAATTTATCTTCTACCAAGCTTAACAACTCAGGGCTTAGGTATGCCATATAGGTGCAGTAGGTGCGGCAAGGTCTTTACGCTCGAGGAGCTTCAAAGGCTACCATGGGTTAGGTGTCCCTACTGCGATTCTAGGATCATTTATAAGGTTAGGCCCCCAGTGGTTAAGAAGATTAAGGCTGAGTAGCAGCTCCTCCCCTGCTGAGGTGTATTAATTCCTCGAAGAGTAGTTTAGCGGCGTGGATGGCAGCTAGCCCGTTATCATAGGGTGGGCATACCTCGACAACGTCTAAGCAGGCCACTCTGTTATCTAAGACCAGGCTTACTATGTCTAGGAGTGTTGTCAGGCTCAACCCCATGGGCTCAGGGTTAGCTACGCCAGGTGCATAGGAGGGGTCTAGGACGTCTAGGTCGACGCTGATGTACACCTTATTATAACCTCTAAGCCTCTCCCTAATCCTCGACGCCAACCTTAAGGGGTCGCCCCTTAAACATTCCCAGCTGGTTATCACCTCCACCCCTCTACGCCTAGCATACTCAACTTCCTCTTTGCAGGCGGCTCGTGCCCCCACTACGACCACGGCCCCAGGCCCGTAGGCTTCAATCAGCCTGCGCATGAACGTAGCGTGGCTTATCTTGACGCCCTCGGGGTACTCATCCCTCATGTCTAGGTGGGCGTCAAAGCATAGCAGAGCGGCCTCCCCTAGCCCTCTAAACGCCCCGTAAGTTATGGTGTGCTCTCCTCCTATGAGCACGGGCACCTTACCCGAGGCCCTCAACGCCCTGACGAGCCTCTCCACCCTATTAATGGTCTCCTTCACGTCCCCCAAGACCACGGCCAGGTCGCCTAGGTCGTGAGTCCTCACCTCCTCAACGTCCATCCCCACCTTCCAGCTGTAGCCCTCAATGTTGAGGCTAGCCTCCCTTACAGCTTGTGGCGCAAACCTTGAACCCGGCCTATAAGTGGACGTGGAGTCGAAGGGTACCCCCACCACGACGAAGGTGGACGTGGTGAAGGGCGCCTGAGAGCCCTTGAAGGTTAAAGGGCTGGTATTAACGTAGAGCTCGATTTCACCTAGCACCTACGTCCTCCCTCCTTGTGGGTCCTAGCTCTTAAGGCGCATGCGCTAAAAAGCCTTACATGGGTCTAAGACAGCTTTGAGGTTGGGCTAACTTCACGCTTAGCGCAGCGTCGTGCTTAGACGTACAAGAGCTTTTAAACTTCTCTATTAGTCCCTAGGCCAGGTGTCTCAGGCTTGTCGGGGGAGGAAAGATCGCTGTATGAGAAGGTGGTGGAGCTAGCCCATAGAAGGGGCTTCTTCTGGCCCTCCTCAGAGCTCTATGGAGGAGTATCGGGCTTCTTAGACTTCGGCCCGCTAGGGACTGTTATGAAGCGTAGATTGGAGGAGAAGTGGCGTAAGTGGTTCATACTTAGGCATCAAGACTTCGTAGTGGAAATCGAGACCCCTGTGGTCATGCCCTCTAAGGTGTTTGAGGCCTCGGGTCACGTACAACACTTCACCGACTATGTCGTGGACTGTAAGGCCTGTGGAAGGAAGTTTAGGGCCGACCACGTGATTGAAGAGCAGACTGAGCTTAAGGGGCTTGAAGGCCTCTCGCCGGCTGAGCTAACCCAGCTAATAAAGGAGCATGGAGTGAAGTGCCCTGAGTGTGGAGGAGGATTAGGCGAGGTCAGGTCGTTTAACCTACTTTTCAGAACCAACATTGGCCCCTACAGCGAGAACGTAGCCTACGCTAGGCCTGAAGCGGCCCAAGGCATGTTCGTGAACTTTAACAAGGTCTTCAGGGTGATGAGGGAGAAGCTCCCCCTTGGAATAGCCCAGATAGGGAAAGTTTTAAGGAACGAGATATCGCCTAGGCAGGGCCCCATAAGGCTAAGGGAGTTCACAATAATGGAGATAGAGCTCTTCTTCGACCCTGAGGACCCTAGGTGCCCACTGCTAAACGAGGTCAAGGACGAGAAGCTTAGGCTCCTCACCGAGGACGATGTGGAGCGGGGGGTCAAGGAGCCTAGGGAGGTTAGCGTAGAGGAGGCTGTAGCTGAGGGGTTGATTAAGACTGAATGGAACGCCTACTTCATGACTCTCTCCAAAGGCTTCCTCGAGAGCTTAGGGGTGCCAGCTAACAAGCAGATGTTCATAGCCAAGCTTCCTTCAGAGCGAGCTCACTATGCCGCCCAGGTGTACGACCAGGTGGTGTACCTTGACAGGTGGGGGTGGGTTGAGGTTTCAGGACATGCCTATCGCACGGACTACGACCTAAGGGGGCACATGACGATGAGCGGCGAGGACCTGAGGGTCTTCCGTAAGCTTGAGAAGCCGATCGTTGAGCGCAAGCTCATACTTAAGCCGAACGTGGACACCATAAAGAGGGATTTTGGCCAAGACGCCGGAGCGGTCATGAAGGCTTTAGCTTCCCTAAGCCCCGAGGAGGTGGTTAAGTCCCTCGAGGATAGGGGGGTAGTGGAGGTTGGAGGCTTTAAGCTAGGTAAAGAACACTTGGTGTTGAAGGAGGAGCTAGTCAAGGAGACAGGCCGCCGCTTCATACCACACGTAGCTGAACCGTCGTTTGGGGCAGAACGTCTCATATACGTAACCTTGGAGTACGCATACAGCGAGCGCGAAGGCAGGGTCGTCTTAAGGCTACCCAAGGACCTAGCTCCTCTCGATGTAGCCGTGTTCCCGCTTGTCAACCGCGACGGGCTACCTGAGGTCGCCAAGCGCATCTACAGCCAGCTAGCCTCAGCCGGCTTCAGGGTGGAGTACGACGACTCAGGGTCCATTGGGAGGAGGTATGCTAGGGTGGACGAGATAGGAGTGCCTGTGGCGGTCACTGTAGACCACCAGACCCTCAGCGACGACACGGTTACAGTGAGGGACCGTGACACTTGGAGCCAAGTTAGGGTTAAGGTCGAGGAGCTTCCATCGAAGCTGAGGGATTACCTCGAGGGTCGCTTAAGCTTCGAGCAGCTAGGAGTTAGCCTTAAATCGTCAGCTAGCTCGAGTTAGGGAGGGCGTGCTATGAGCAGGGTCGAAAAGAGGTTGAGGCTAAGGAGGATGGACGAGGTCAGCGAGGGGGAGGCTAAGGTTAACCCTAAGACCATGGAGTTCCTGGGGATTAAGGACCAGCTAGAGGTGGTAATAGCAGGGAAGAAGAGGTTAACCTTTAAGGCCTTGCCCAGTGAGGCCGTACCGGTCAATGAGGTCTGGATAAATACCCTCGAGGCTAGGGCTAAAGGGATAGCCGACAACAGCATAGCCACGGTGAGGGCTAAGATTTAAAAAACTGGGAAGGTTCACTACACGTGTTCTACTTTCTGTGAGATGACGGTGTGCACCTCATCGACGTACCAGCGTGTAAGCTCCCTAAACTTATGCCACCATTCATGGAAGCTCTTTAAGTCCTCGCTCTCAACAACTAGGAACCCTGAGTAGGGCATACCCCAACAATGAGAGTATTCGCCTACCATTCTGACACCTCCACCCCCCGGCTCTTCAGCGAGTTCCTCTCTTGCCGTCATACGCCTAAACTTAGACCATTCCTCTCTAGCTTTCTGTGCCTCTTCGGGAGTCATTCTTTTAACCTTGTAGAATATTATGAAACCAAAAGTCAAGCTTTTCCCCTATATAAACTAATTAGGTATATGTAATATATAAAGTTTTATTGAGTGAGGTCCTCAATCACCTTTAACACCTGTTCATAATACCTCTCTTTTCGGGTCAAAGTGATTTGCTTAAAGTTCCTCTTACCCTCAACCTCCTCAAGCCATCCTTTAACCAGTACTTTCTCATCCTTGAAGGCTTGTAACCTAAACTCCTCTACGTAGGAGACCACTCGCTCAACGTCCGTAACTCCCTCTCCCTCTAAGACCTCTTCAACCTCTATCGGGTATATCGATGGCATAAAACCGGCGTCATCGTCCCTTAACACCCTAACCACCGCAGTCACCATCCCCCTCGGCCTAATGGCGTATACATCGTCGTACTCGTTAACCACTTCCTCCCAGCGTCTCACAGGTTCAAACTCCACTTTCACCAGCCTGTTTAGTCTAGGCGCCCTATATATGGCGTAGATTAGCTTCCTACGTTGATGCTCGATGTATTCGCTTGGGGAGTAATTAATGAACCTCCATTTACCGATGGGAGGCTGGACCTCAAATTCGTTCTTTAACGGCGATGAAGGCTCCCTATATAGCTCTCCTAATAGTTCTTGCAGCCTACCTAGCTCGCGCCTACCATAAACAACCAGGTCCAAGTCGCTGTATTGGGGGTGATGGAACCCGTGCTGTATGGAGCCGAAGACCCCAAAGTCTGAGGTCTTAAACCCTCCTTGACCCTCTAAGAGCTCAAGCAACTCCTCGAGCGTCTTAATGAGGGGGTCCTTCTCCTCGGCCTTCAACACCTCTTGAAGTCTATCGTCGGCTTTTCTGATCGCAAAGGCCTCCTTAACCCTAAGCCCTACGAGCCTCTTCCCTAAGCCTCTATGCTCAAGCATATAGTGTGGGTAGCGCTCAGCGACAAACCTTAGCCCTCGATCCTCATAGAACTTATAGAACCTACCTTCCTTTCCTTGTCTTAGCGCGCGTGGATCAGAGCTGCTATAGATGGATTCATGGGCATACTCCACGTCACAGAAGTAGCCGTCATGGGGGTGGTCGTAGCCGTACACCCTCATAATTATGCCTTCACGCGTGACCATAGAGTCTCTATCCCTAAGCTTCATCACAGGTCTAGGGTGGCTAGAGCAGGGGGCCTTTATAGCTGACCATGGCCGCATTCAATCAGAATGGTTAAAGCTATTAGCAGGCCCCAGCCAACATCGTAACGGGAGGGGTTAGGTGGTTTAGGTGTCTAGTGAGCCAGTATGTCCCTCCTGCGGTAAAACTCTGCCCTCGACGATTAAAGTTCCATGTCCACACTGTGGGTCCCTCATAGAGCTACCCCTAACC
>CAZVDL010000003.1:0-88346 GCA_964626365.1 uncultured Nitrososphaerota archaeon | reverse complement strand
GAGTATAGGATGTTCGTCGAATTTATCGCCGCTGTCCTTAAAGTCGACGAGTTTTAATAGGGCCTCCTTCATCTTGAGGCTGGCTTTATCCTTAACGGACGTAACTATTAGCTTTAAGCCCACTACTTCTCCACCTATAGTAGGAGGGATAAGATAGCCTTAGCTGTGTGGAGCCTATTCTCGGCTTGAACCCACACCGCTGAGTGGACTTCATCGTCTATCACTTCGTCGGTGACTTCTTCTCCTCTATGGGCTGGCAGGCAATGCATGAAGATGTAGCTGTCTTTAGCTAGGCTAAGCAATTCCTTGTTAACTTGGTACCTGGGCATGAACGCAGCTCTCCTAGCTAGCGCTTCATCCTCCTTCCCCATGCTAACAAAGACGTCCGTGTAGATCACGTCTGCACCCTTAACGGCCTCTACAGGGTCGGAGACCACGGCTATCCTCGACCCGCTTATCGAAGCGTTCTGCATTGCTGAGCTAAGTACCTCGGGCTTAGGTGAATATTCAGGGGGGCAGGCCACGGTCATATCTAAGCCTAGCTTAGAGCAGGCTATGAGCAGGCTATGACACGTGTTAGCTCCACCATCTCCGACGTAAGCTACCTTGACACCCTGCAATCTACCGAGCTCCTCCCATATAGTCATTAAGTCGGCTAGGGCTTGCATAGGGTGGTATAGGTCGCTTAAGGCGTTGATTACGGGCTTCGTTGAGTACTTAGCGTAGTCCACCAGCCATTGGTGGCTACGCACTCTCGCAGCTACTGCATCTACGTAGCGATCCATGACCCTAGCGGTGTCGGCTATAGTTTCCCCCCTAGCAAGCTGCATTTCAGTTGACGACAGGTAGATGGTTTTCCCTCCAAGCTGGCTAACTGCTACTTCCAACGATACTCTGGTCCTCGTCGATGGTTTCTCGAAGATTAAGGCTACGTGTTTACCTTGAAGGGGCTTACCAAGCTTATAGGGGTCCCTTTTAAGTTCCATTGATAGCTGAAGCAGCGATAGTAGCTCCTCGGTCGTGTAGTCTTGAAGCGTTAGGAAGTCTCTTCCCTTAAACGAGCCCCTCATAGGCTCTCCCACCGTTAGGGAAGTATTTTACTTATCAGCCAGTTAGGGTTAAAGGGTATAAGGTCGTCGTAGCCTTGCCCCACCCCTAAGAAGAGTATCGGTTTACGCGTAGCGTAAGCGATGGATATGGCGGCTCCTCCCTTAGCGTCGGCGTCAAGCTTAGTTAAGATGCTTCCATCTATCCCCACGGCCTCGTTGAACTTCTCAGCCTGGTCGAGGGCGTCGTTGCCGGTGAGGGCGTCCCCCACGAATATGACTAGCTGGGGCTGTACTACCCTTACTATCTTCCTCATCTCGTCCATGAGCGATTTATCCGTCTGAAGTCTTCCCGCCGTATCCACTATCACCGAGCTTATGCCTTTAGCTCTAGCGTGTGTAACCGCGTCGTAGGCCACGGCGGCGGGGTCCGAGCCGTAACGATGCTTAATCACTCTTACCCCGAGCCTCCTAGCGTGCTCTTCAAGCTGTTCTTCAGCCCCAGCCCTGAAGGTATCGCTACACGCGAACACGCAGGTGTACCCGTGCTTAAGGAGAAGCCTAGCTAGCTTAGCTGCCGTCAACGTCTTGCCGTGTCCATTAGGTCCCACTAATACAACCTTAAACACTTCCCCGCTACTCTTGGCCTCGCTGGCCTTACCAAGGAAGTCTACGCGCTCGACATCCTCCAGTATCCTCGTTAACGCCTCCCTCACAGCCTCCTTAGCCAGCTCCTCTACGCCTCCAAGCCTCTTGACCCTTCTTCCCACTAACGCCTCCTTTACCCTTCTAACAACCTCCTCAGCTACGGGGAGCGCTACGTCGCTTTCAAGCAGTGATAGCTCTAGCTCATTGAGCGGCCCTTCTAGGTCCTCCTCGGTTAGCTGTTTAGTCTTCACGCTCTCGATAAATGATTGTAGGCCTCTCCTTAACCTCTCAAACATTTATCCACCACTGCTCTGAGTCGACCTAGCTGTCTCTAAGGCTGCCCTTATCTTCGGTTCGAGCTGCGTCATCCTAGCGGCTACGTTCATTAACTGGCGCTGCACTGAGTTTAAGGCCTGTTGGAGTTCGCCTACCCTCTCCTCTAGGTACTTACGTGCCTCCTCCAGCTCCTTCTCCACGGCTATCCCCGCTCCGAGACCGACAACCACTTTTCCTTGACTAGCAAGCTTAGCCTTAATGTAGGAGGCGCCGCCGATAGGTATGAGCACCTCGGCTCCGTCTCCAGCCCTACTTACCTCCTCCACGGTGTTAATGGCCGCCTGTAGCTCACTTATGAAGGCAGCTATCATGTTAGCTCTCTGCTGTAAGTCTACGCTTAAGTCTTGTAGCACCCGGTACTCCACGACTAAGCTTTGGAGGTCCTCCTCGGCGGGAGCCTTCTTCGACAACGAAGCTCCTCCCTCCTAGGCGTTAAGTTTTACGTGCTAGCCCTTTATCTATTTCATCCTGCCGGCTGAGCTTCGACCTCTTCCTTAACCTCCTCTATACGCTCTATCTTAATGTTCCCGCGCTTCAGCTTGTGCCTTCCTCCAAGGTCTGAGTACACCTTCTCCTTCACGTCCTCTTCCTTAACCCCTCTCACGTAAACTCTAAACTTCCTCCATTCATCGCTCAGCCTCATCTTACCCTCCACTAGGTACGTCTTCACCTCCACCTTGGGCCCCCTCAACGTGAGAGGGGGGGAGTGCGAGATAACAGTAGCGCTCCTCAAGACCTTAACAGGACCATCTCTATCTTGGCCACCTCTATGCCTGTGGTCAGGGAGCCTACGACAGCGCCGTGGTCGTTTACCACTGCTCCAACCCTTAGAAGCGGGAAGCCGTGATTAATCGTGCCGCCCTCAGCCTTAACCTTAAAGAACCCCTCAAGCCACCTAAGCTCATCATCGCCCGCCAGCGGGTGGGTCAACAGGCCTCTGTTATTGATTATAGCCGCGGCGCCCACAAAGGGTACCCCGGCAATGGAGCCTCGAACGACCTCGACGCCCAGGACATCAGAGATCCTCTTAGCCTCCTCATCGGTCAAGTCAGGGTGGATTAGCGCGGCTCTGTCGTTAGCTAGGACCAGGTTTCCTAAAGCGGTGCGTTTACTGTCAAGGACCTCGACGTTTAGGTCTCCAACCTCCCTTTTTAAGACCTCGTACTCCTCAGGTAAGACCGTACGGGGGAGCACAATGCCCTTGGAGTTGCCGGCCACGAGTATCCCTATGAGCGGCGACCCAGCTATCTTGGTGCGTATCACCTTAACTCCAAGGCATTCCTCGAAGACCCTATCCAGCTTATGGGGCACGTCGTCGGGGAGTATCGCGAAGGATCGATTGGCGAAGGAGAAAGCGCCTATACAGGCGCTTCCATAGATATCCACGGTCTCCACGGTCATAAAACTCTACTCGGCTCCTTGAAGATGCACCCAGACTACTCCTTCCTCGTCCTTCACTGCCTTAACCGCTAACCTCCTCGGTGGCTTCTGAGCCCCCCTACTCCATATGGCCTCGTTAACCTCCTGTGAGAGCTTCACCTCCTTAGCCTTCATATGCCTAGCCACGTGCTCCCTTAGCAGCCTAATAGCCTTCTCAGCCCTCCTCCACCTAACTGCGTAGCGTGCCCTAGCGAGAGGTACGACCATGAGCCTCTCCTCAACAGCCTCTCTCTCCTTAGTCATGGCGTCACACCTTCAGTTTGACTCTCCTCCAATGCCTAAGCTTTGGGTGGCTTCGAAACTTCCTCCTGGTCTTAATTATGACCCACGCTGGCACGGGGCTGTTCTGCTTACCTGCCTTGGCCAGCCTTAACTTCTTAGCGCCCGGCTTGTTCCTAGCCAAGCTAAGCGCCCCTCGCCCCCTTAGTGGGCAGGCTCCTCTTAAGGTCTCTGGTCTAAACCCTGGTGATTCTCCACTCTCTCCTCATCCTGGACTGTATGGTCCTTAAAGCCTCCTTTAACATCTCATCGGTCACTGGTACCTTAAGCCTACCCGCTTGGGCCAACTGTATTAGCTGGTTTTCGAGCTGTTCAGCTAGCTCCGGGTGCACCATCTTTATATTGGTCAGCCTGCTCCTGGCCTCCGGAGTTAAGATTTGCCTTAAGACGCTCTGCTTAGCCATCTCCATTTGTCTCTGTAGCTCGGCTCTTCTCTGAGCTTCAGCGGCCATCTGCTGATACTGCAGCAGCTTCCTACGCTGTATCTCCTCAAGTTCCTCGTCGCTAAGGTACTCCTCACCCAAGACCTGGGCCCCCGGTCTTCCTAATGCGAGGAGGCCTAAATCTTGCACGCTAGCTAGGCCTTAACGTACCTTTTAAGCTCAGGCATCTGTCTTTGAAGCTCCCTCAATATCCTCATGGCTAGCCTATCGAGAAGCGATACCCCTTCAGGTGTAAGCCTCCTACCCTTATTCCCCTCCTTCATTACTAGCTTAGCCGCTTCTAGCTGTTGAAGGGCCTTCCTTATTATCGCCCCACTCCCCTTCTTGAAGTGCTCCCTCCCCTTAGCTCCTACTCGCTGGCGGCCTCCGAAGGCTACACGTAGGCTCTCAATGCCCACCGGCCCGTGGAGGTAGAGCTTCCTTAAGATAGCCGCGCACCTAATGTACCACCAATCCGGGTTTTCAGGCACCCTCTCCTTATGAACCCCCGTCTTAACGAAGGGAGCCCAGCTAGGTGGCTTGACTTCAGCTACGTTCTCCTTCAAGTACTTAGCGAGCTGTTCTATCAGTATGTGGGGAGGCACCATCCTGACAGCTGACATAGCTAGCCCCGCTCTTTGAGGCGTGAGTAGCCTGCGTGAAACCTAAAAAGCTTATCGGCTAAGCCGAAGAGGTTAATAGGGTATTCTGTGGACGTATCCGCACCTTAAACAGGTTATAGCTACATGTGGACTTCTACGCTTAGCCAACCTAACCCTGCAGTTGACTCCAAACCTAAGGTAGGAGCCACAGTTGTGGCAGAATCTACGTCTAAGGTCCCTAGGTATCCTAACCTTCACCCTCATCGATATAAGCCTTGCCAGCTCTACGTAACGGTCAGCCAGTGAAGGCTCCCTACGAGAGGCTTCCTCAGCCAGCTCGAAGAGCCTCCTTATACGCTGTCTAGCTATGTCCCTAGCCTCTCTAACCTCAAGCCTTCTCCATCTAGCCAAGCTAAGCGCCTCGAGGCTTAGCGCTTTTCTAGCTCTAAGGCTTATTCAATAGAGGGAGGATTTTAAGGTGGTGTCTAAGGAAGGCCCAGTTCTCACCTTAGCTCTCGCCGAGGCCTCGCTTGAGCTCGTACCTAAAGGGCTGTGGAGGCATCCAGCTGTGTGGAGAAACGCTAGGCGTAGGGGGAAGAAGCCTAGATACACGCTACTAGATATTTCCCTCCACTACGCTGCCATGAAGAAAAAGCTCCAAGACTGGGAGCGTAGAGGTAGGCCTGATATAACCCACGCCATCTTACTCCACGCGCTAGGGACCCCCCTCTCCAAGAGGGGCCTCTTAAGGGTCTACGTACATACCATAGGCAACGCTGTAATAGAAGTTAAGCCTGAAACTAGGATACCCCGCAACTACCTACGCTTCGTTGGTTTAATGGAACAGCTCCTCGTTAAAGGTAGGGTCCCAGAGGAGGGCGAACCCCTTCTTCAAATCGTGGGACAGGGCTTCGAGGAGGTAATTAAGAGGGTTAAACCCACATACATCGCTCTCCTCTCTGAGAGAGGAGAGAGGGTTAAACCGTTGGAGCTGGCTAGGCGCCTAGCTAGCCATGAAAGGCCTCTAGCTATTGTCGGTGGCTTTCCTCGAGGAGACTTCTCGCCGTGTTTTTACCAGGTAGCCAACGAGGTAGCCTCTCTGTACCCCGAGCCCCTTGAAGCGTGGGTAGCGTCAGCTATCCTCCTACATGCCTATGAGGAGGCCTTAGACCTCTACTCGGCTTAAAACCTCCTCGATAAGCTCAGCCCTACCAGCAACTATCAGCTTTACCTTGGAATCGACCCCCACCTCGACGTTAAGGCCTCCCGGCTCAATGTACACAGCTCCTCCAGCCTCTCTAACCATTAATATAGGCCCTGCTACGTCAAGGATCCTTAAGTCCCCCCTTAAGTCTATGAAGGCATCGCAAGCTCCTGTAGCCACCAAGCTAACCTCTAATGAATTGCTCCCTAGAAACCTAACATACCTTGCCGTCTCTATTATAGGGGCTATCTTGAGGGCGTAGCCTTCAGGCCTACCTTTCTTAGAGAAGTCTATGCTAACTAAGGCCTCACTCAACCTAGTTACGTCTGAGGTCTTCACCTCCCTGTCATTTAATGTGGCCCCCTCACCTTTAACTGCGCAGTATAAGTCTCCCGTAAGGAGATTTAATGTGGCCGTAACCTCAACGTCCATTAACTTCGCGCCCGAGGCCAACGCCACCATGGATGAGAAGCATGGGTAGCCGCGTTTAGCATTTAAGCTACCGTCTAAAGGGTCGACGAAGACATATGGAGGACCTCCACCCCCCCAATCTACCACACCTAGTTCCTCGCTAACCAATGTAGCCTTAGTTAGCTCCTCCCTTAGAACCTTCACTATAGCATCCTCGGCTGCTACATCAACCTCCAGGCTTTCATCTCCGCTAGCACCTACTTTAACCGCTCTCTTCCCTCCTTTATTAAGACTATCAATTACCGCTCTCCTGGCCTCAATAACGGCTCTCTTAGCTATTTCCAACCATCGCTGCTTCATGTACGCGGCCTCCAAGCTTTAGCTCTTAAGCGAAAAGTAGCCTATAAAACTCCTCAAACGCCTTCAGATACTCAAAACCCTTCTCGCTGGTTATGTAGCTGTCGTCAATCTTCTTAATTAATCCTTTACGGGTTAGTTCCTCAAGGTACTTCTTAGCGTTAACGGTGTTTAGGTTGCAATGTTGAGCTATGCCGCTTATCCTCCTAGGCTTTACGCAGAACCTTAGAATATCGTAGATGATCTCGTAGTACGATCTCTTGAACTTCAAAAGTCTCCACCACACTCAGTCTAGGTCATTGGCATTAGGCCCCCACGTCCTGCCCCCTCCCCCCTTATATCTCCTTTATGAACCGGGAATACTGTAGAGGTACTTGAAGAAGGTAAGTCCAGCGTCGCAACGAAGCTTATATCCGAGCACTACCTCCCAATCAACGGCCCGGGTGGTGTAGGGGTAACACCGCGGCCTGTGGAGCCGCAGAGCCGGGTTCGAGAGGCTGGGCCCGAAAATCCCGGCCCGGGCCTCCAACAATTACCATTACTATCATTAAGGAAATCCCGGCCCAAAGGGCCTTAAAGTCGGGTGTGTGATCCTTAAACGTTACAGGTATCTTAGGTCCCTCTTTTTGTAGTATTGTATATTTGTCAAAGCAATAGGATTATTATCCTAGAGGAAAAGGTTTTATTTCTGTATCTACATATTCAGATACGCAGGGATCACAATGGAGAGCATAGTTAGATGCCCTACAGGGATAGAGGGGTTTGATGAAATTACGGGCGGTGGACTGGTTAGAGGTACCTTGACCCTCCTTGCAGGAAACCCGGGGACTGGCAAGACCTCGTTTGTTGCCAAGTTTCTCTTTAAGGGAGCCAAGGACTATGGTGAGCCTGGGATCTACGTCAGCTTTGCTGAGACCAAGGGCAAGTTCTATGTATACATGGCGCAGCAGGGGTTAAACTTTAAGGAGATTGAAAATGGGGGTCTCTTTAAGTTCTTAGGTGCACCCACGGTCCTTGACAGGGATGTACTAGGGCATTTTTTAGCTGAGATCTTAGAGGTTGTCGAGAAACTAGAGGCAAAGCGCTTGGTGATAGACTCCATAACCCCCATACTCCAGCTAGCTTCATCGCTCGAGGTTAGGAGCATACTCCATAACGCATTATCTAACCTAGCTAACGTTAAGAACTTAACGATAATATTGGTGGCCGATCTACCCTTCGGTGAAAGTAAAGTCGGCTACGGCGTAGAGGAGTTCATAGTTGATTCCGTTATTCTTTTGAGGCTTCAATACGAGCCTTATAGGTCCTTAAGGAGGACCATGGAGATAGTCAAGATGAGGGGTACTCCCATCCTAAACGCGGTCTACGAATATAGCATTGTACCTAAGGTCGGCTTCATAGTTTTCGTCCCGCTTAAGACGTCTGAAGCCTGCGTACGACCTGACGTCAAAATTAGCACCGGGGTCAAGGGACTCGATGAAATGTTAGGGGGTGGGCTCAGTAAGGGCTCGAGCACTTTAATAATCGGCTCCTCAGGCTCGGGCAAAACCGTGCTGGCTTTAACTATAGCGGCTGAGGCAGCCTTTAAAGGCCTTAATATAGTCTACATAAACTTCGAGGAACCCAAAAGCCATCTCGAACACAGCCTAAGAGGTCTAGGCTACAGCTATGAGGAGCTCGAGTCTAGGAGCCTCAAGGTAGTACCCCACTTACCTCACGTAATGCCCTCCGGGGCGCTTAGGTACCACCTCCACCAAGTACACGTTATGAGGGGCTTCGACAAGGATCTAGCTATCATAGATGGGCTAGCGGCGCTCAAGAGGTTCTATGACGAGGCGGCGTTCCAACAAATCTTAGAGGAGGTTATATCCTTCCTTAAGTACCATGGCATAACCGCCATTTACTGTATGGCGAAGGTGGACCCCTTAGCTAAGACTGCGTGGCTAATCAACTCGTCCGACAACGTCATCCTGACCGACATGAAGGTTGAGGGCAACAGAGTGCACAGGAAGCTCATGGTCTTAAAGTCGAGGATGACCCAGGCCGACGATAGGGTGTATGAACTATGCTTCGTAGACGGCAGGTTGACCGTCAAAGTAGAGGAGGGTTGAAATTGAGTGAACCCTTAGACGATGAATTGATGGACTGCATAGCTCAAGTATACGGTAAGGCTACGGCCTACTTGATAGCCACTTACCTCAAGATGAGGAAGCTTGAAGGAGAGCTCGAAGAGCTATTGGAGGAATTCTTTGAGGATAAGGAGATGGTTAAGAGGTTTTTAAGGACCCTAAGCGAGCACTCCTCTAAGAAGAAGAAAAGAGTAAGTCGAAGTACCTCCTCACGGCCTCCCTAACGTCTTCCTCCGTTATCCCTCCAGAGGGCGTCGGTGCCTCGAGGATCCTCTTAGGTATCCTGAGCTTCGAGGGGTCGAAGCCCTCTCTAAACTTAAACTCCTGCTTCGCCCTTAGTATGTTTAGCCCCAGCCTATTAAGGTCCTCCACGCTAAAGTCCAAGCCTGTTAAGCTTAGAGCCTCAGCGACTAAACCAGGCCTATAGATCTCCCTAGCGAAGAGGCAGACTACTAGGCTGGTCAATATTTGGCGCCAAGCCTCCTCCCTAACTAGGGCCTCAGCTACCTCTTGTGGGCTAAGCTTCCTTCCCTCCTTTAACGCCTTCTGGTCTAAGCTATAGCCCGCTGAGTCTAAGTGGCTATGCCTCGCCCCCGTAAGGTAGCCTACGTAGGCGGCCAGCCCAGTTTGATACCCAGGCATCTCGAGCCCTCCAAAGCTTAAGGCGTAATCTAAGCCGCCGTACCTTGAGGCGGCCACCTCTACGCCCTTAGCTAACGACGAGTAGAACTCGTTAGGTTGCTCCACTATGTACTGGACGGCCCTAAGGTAAGCCTCCGCATCTCCCCAACTTAGCTTGACCCCCATGGTCTCAGCGTCCCCTATTAAGCCGTTGAGGTAGGCCTCCGTAGCCCACGCCAAAGCCACCCCTGTGCTCATGGCGTCGAGCCCTAGCTTGTCCACTTCATGTATAAGCCTGAGCAGCCCTGGCACGTTCGATACCCCTATCATGGAGCCGAGAGCGTAGAGGAGCTCGTAATCATAGCTTACGAACGTAGTCTTATAGAAGTAGGGTTCGTCCACGTAGGGTTCGCGTAGAGCTGCTAGGTGGATGCAAGCTACGGGACAGTGAGAACAAGCTATACGTCTACCTAAGTACTGTTCAGCTAGGTTCTCGCCGGATATTTCCTCAGCTCCTTCAAAGCCCTGCTGAGTGAGGTTCTTGGTGGGTAGGGCCTTAATAGAGTTTAGAGGTAGAATGTTGGCGGCGGTGCCAAGGTCATGGTACTTCTTCATTAAGGCTGACTTAACGGCCTCATTAAACACCCTTAAGTAGAGATCCTTGTACTGAGCTGGGTTTGTTATCTTTAACGCTTGGTCCCCCTGCACGACTATCGCTTTAAGCTTCTTACTGCCAAACACGGCCCCTAATCCATGCCTACCGAAGTGTCTGTACGTCTCGGTGATCACTGAGGCGTAGGCTACGAGTTTCTCACCAGCCCTACCTATCCTCATAATGGTTCTAAGCCCAGCTCCAGCCTCCCTCTCTCTAATCACCCTACCTACGGTGAAGCTACTAGCTACACCCCATAGTGCTGATGCCTCTCTAAACTTAGCTCCTGAGCTATCAATGACTAGGTACACGGGGGATCTGCTAGCGCCCTTGATGACTATCGCTCCGTAGCCAGCCGACCTAATAGCTATAGCGCTCCTACCCCCAGCGTGGCTTTCGCCTAGGCTCCCAGTTAAGGGGGACTTAAACATGGCCACGGTCTTAGACGCCATGGGTAAGAGCCCTGTGAGGGGGCCTACAGCGAAGATTATGGGGTTGTCGGGGCCTAGAGGGTCTGCACCTCTAGGGCACTCCTCTTTAAGAAGCTCTATGGCTACGCCAGTCCCTCCAAGCCTCTTCTCAAAGAGCTCCCTTCTATCCTCTACCTTAAACCTCCTCCTCTCTAAGTCCACGTATAGGACCCTAGAAGGTATCATCATTCCACCTCCTCTACCTTAAGGACGTTGTGGGGGCAAAATTCCACGCAGTAACCACAGTGCATACAGATGACGGGCTTATTGATCTCCACATCCCACCCCACGGCTCCGAAGGGGCAGGCCTCGCTACATAGCTGACAGCCTATGCATAGTGAAGGGTTGACGAAAACCCCTCCACCTTTCCTTAGGTTTATAGCGTCTACAGGGCACACCTTAGCACAAGGGGGGTCTGGGCAGGCGCGACATACGATGACTACGTACCCTCTCTCTACTCCGCCTGCAGACCTAACCTTGATTGCAGACTTACCGAGCCCCGCATAGTCGAGGCGCCTAGTGCACGCGAACATGCAGCATTGACAGCCTACGCAGCGGTCCACGTCGACTATCGCCAACCTCCTAGCCAAGAAGCTCACCTCTCCAGCTTAAATACAGCCTCCCTCCAAGCCTCATCTATGCCGTGGAGCGACGAGATTATAGCTTGAAGAAGGTTTCCCACGATCTTGCTCACGAAGGGGTTTAACGGCACCTCTCTTCCATCCACCTTTAACTCCACCTTCAACGCTTTGCCCCCTTAATCTGTCTAGGTCCTTAAACCTTTAAGGTTTTGCTTAGGCTAAATCGCTGAGGCTGGCTGCTAACATCGTGGCATTTACTGACCGATTTTAACGTCAACCCTTCGCTTACCGCCCAGTTCAGTTCTCCTCAACCCATTACGCTTTTAACCTAGGTACATTAAAGTTATTGTTAAGCCATGGGACAAGCCCTGAATTCTCCCCTTGAAGGATTTCACGCAGCGAGCGGGTCTTCACGGGCCCATCAGGGAGGTGAAGCTTTCACATAACGGCAGGTCTTAGCGTTAGGCCCACGCCCGATGGAAGAGGCTACATAGGCCTATACGACGCAGACACCGGTCTCTGCTATGGAACTACGAGACTGGAGACCACGTACGTGAACTGGAGTTCAGCCACGACGGCCAGTACTTAGCGGCAGCCAGCACTGACGGTTACCTTTACCTCTTCACGATCAACGGCTCGCTGCTCTGGAAGCGTTTCCATGGGGGTTACGTCCCCTTTATTCTATTTATAAGCGAGAATAACGATTTGATTGTGGTTGGAGGCAAGGGACAGGAGCTTCGCGCCTACGACTTTCAAGGTAACTTACTGCGGTGCTTCGAAGCACCTGAAATAATACAATACGGTGCTGCCACTCCAGACCTGTCGAGAATAGCAGTATTTGCTCAAGGTGTGCTCTACACGCTCAATAAGCGCGGCGAGATAATATGGCAAAGGACTGTTGGGCCCATAGGCCACAATGCCATAGCCATCACCTCTGACGGCAGATACATAGCCCTGGATGGCATGGACGCCCTCTACTTACTCAATGAGAACGGCACCATAATTTGGTCCTTCACAGACTTTTGAGAAAGGAGGACCGCCATACCATCATCCACTCCTCTGCACAGCTCAAAACGTCCAGCTTTCAAGCGACGTCTCCATGATCCTAGCAGGCTTTGGAGAGACCGATCGACATTTAAGGCTCTTTACCCTCAAACTCCATATTCAGGCTCAAATAGCCGACTTAACCGCGACGGCTCCATAGACCTAAACGACTTGACCATTCTTCAGCTTTCCTATGGGGCCAAAGCCAATGAACCTGGTTTCATAAACGAAGCTGACTTAAACAACGACGGTGCCGTAGACGTCGTAGACCTAGCAATATTCGCTTTCTTCCTCCCTAGGTAATACCTCAAAGGTGAAAGCTAACTGATGAGACTATCTTAAAAGCAAGCAGTTTCCTAAGCGTAGGGTCTAGCTCTTACGTAGAGAGGCCTCATTTAGGCTCCTGTAAAGCCTTCATTAGAAGTGAAGGTGGGTGATGGACCGGGCGGGATTTGAACCCGCGACCTCCCGCGTGCAAGGCGGGCATTCTACCAGCTGAACTACCGGCCCAGTAATTAGGATTTTAGAAGCTGCCTTAAAGCTTCTCTCCATTAAGCCACGCGCCGTCTATTTCAGATCTCTTCCCGAGCGTACGAGGATAAACTTGAGGTAAAGATGGAAGTTGGCGAGTACACGACGCCACGTGCTTACGCGGCGCATTTTTTAAGTTTCTTTAACGTAGACTGTCTTAGGTTGCCTACGTTCTACGCAACTGTCAATAGGGGACTAGAGGACGTATCGGCGTGGGAGGTTCAATCGCTGTTAGGGGTTAAGCCAAAGCTTGGGGTTGGAAGGATTTTCTTCGACTCAGACTTAAGGGGTGCCTTGAAGCTTAACTTAGCGTCCCGTACGCTACACAGAGTGGTCATGGTGCTCCTCAAAGCTAAGGTGTCCTCTCTCGACGACATATACCGGGAGGCTTTATCCATAGATTACACCTCCCTGATAGACTCCGATCAAAGCTTCGCGGTTAAGGCTGAGAGGAAGGGCGCGCATCCCTTTACGAGCCTAGATATAGCTTCTAAGGTGGGCCAAGCCATCATAGACTCGTACAGGTCAGTGAAGGGCTCTAGGCTGAAGGTTGATCTTAAAGGCCCTGAGGTGATAGTCGAATGCGTCCTGAGGGATGAGGATTTCACGCTGGGTTTAGATTTAACCGGCTACTCGCTTCACATGAGAAATTACAGGGTCTACGACCATCCAGCGGCGCTTAAGAGCACGATAGCCTCCTCTATGATACTCCTAAGCAACTGGGAGCATGATGCTCCTCTCTTAGACCCCATGTGTGGAGGAGGCACTATCCCTATTGAGGCTGCTCTCATAGCTCGTCGTGTGCCCCCCGGTGTCTATAGGAGGGACTTTGCTTATAGGCGGCTGCGTTTCATTGAGAGGGAGCTTGAAGTCAAGGTGGTTGAGGAGCTGCTACACGAGGTTAACTTAGACCTTTATCCCATTTACGGCATAGACTGCTCACCTAAACACCTGAAGGGAGCTGTGTTAAATGCTAGGTCGGCTGGAGTGGATGATACGGTGAAGCTTAGGCTGGGAGACGCCCTCAGGCTTAAGGAGCACTTAGACTTCACTCCATCCCACATAATAGTTAACCCTCCGTATGGCTTGAGGTCGGGACCATCGCTAAAGAAAATAGGTGAGTTCTATCATAGGCTTCTCGCCAGCTTTAGGCAGGCGGCTCGTGGCTCTAAGCTTATAGCTATTACCTCCTCTCATGAACGTCTCTTGAGGGCGATCCGTGACCTAGGGCTTGTAGTGCTTTGGACCCGATGGCTTATGCACGGCAAATTAACTACGCATATTATTTGCTGTGAGTTGTAGAGCGTCCCTTGCTATAACCCCTAGTCCTCAGGGCTATGACCCTAGGTAGATGCTTCATCTCGTAGTATAGTTCTTCCAGTATTGCTTGGTAGTCGGCCTCCCCCTTCTCTATCATGTACATTAGCTCCTCAAGCTTAGCGGTCCTCTCCTCGGATACCAGCTCGCCGTACTTAGACGCCAAGTAGTTATACACCTTAATGCCCCTTGAGGTGGGTATTAGCCTACCTGTCTTCGATTCAACCACATACTTCCTCTTTAGCAGCGTGTCGACGATCTTAGCGTAAGTTGAAGGTCTACCTATCCCTTTCTCCTTCATTAACGCTATTACCTCGCCCTGAGTGTAAGGCAGCACGGTGGGCACCTCGCGTGCCTCTACGCTGACCACTTTGGATCCGTCAAGCTCCTTGGGTATGAAGAACCACGTGGGCCTATACATCAAAGTGAAGCCTGGCTCCACTACGTCTATGACGCCCTCAAGCTCCTTTGTGAACCCAGCTAGGTCTATCTTAATCCTCGCCCTCTTAACTTTAGCCTTAACCATCTGGCTGGCCATGAACCTCCTAAAGATTAAGTCGTATAGGGCGTAGTGACGCCTCGTAGGCCTTTTAGGCAGCATCAACGCCTCGGTCTCCACTAAGGTCCTAAGCTGCTCCACGTCTATGGGCCTCGTGGGCCTAATACACTCGTGGGCTCCTTCACCCGGCCACTCTCTACCCTGGTAAAGCTCCTCCCCCAAGTGCTCCTTAATGTACTCCCTAGCTATCTGTCTACCTGTAGCTGAGACCCTGGTGTTGTCTGTTCTATGGTACGTTATTAAGCCCAGCTCGAAGAGGTCCTGGGCTATGGACATGGTCTCTGCCGCGCCCAGCCTAAGCCTGGCTGAAGCCTCCTTGAGGAGGGCGTCGGTGGTGAAGGGTGGAGGTGGCGATACCTCCTCCTCTACTTCCTCAAACTCCACGACCTTACATGTGGCCTCGCTAAGCTTACGAACAACCTCCTCCTGGGGTATTTCTCGGGGCACGTCGTCAAGCGTCACCCTGTAATCTATGTCGAGCTGCACGTTGTAGACCAGCTTTCGGCTATTCTTGAACTCCTCAAACCTCTTAATGATCCAGCCTAGGACGGGGGTCTGCACTCTACCAGCTGATAGGTGTCTGCTCCCGAAGACCTTCCATAACCTTCTGCTTAGCTCGAAGCCTATCCAGCGATCCTCGACCCTCCTAACGATGTTAGCCTCCACCAGCCCTTCGTTTATGCCTCTCAGCTCCTCTAAGGCCCTTAGTAGGGCGGGCCTAGTCACCTCGTGGAACTCGACCCTCTTCAGCACGTTGGAGTAGGGCTTAAGCGAACAAGTGACGTCCCAGCTTATCTTCTCGCCCTCAGTGTCTGGGTCCGTGCCGACGTAGGTTAAGTCGAACTCGCTCGCTAAGTCCCTTAGAGCCTCTATGGTTTCAAGCGAGTCCCTAAACTCCTTGCTGCCGCATAGCGGGCAGTGTCCTTGGTCCACGAACTGGTCTCCGCAGGCTAAGCAACGCTTAATGGTGGCGTAGACCGGTATGAAGCGCCCGTCCTCTATTCTGACTCCATAGTATCCTCCCTTGGTGACCAGGTCGTAGACGTGTCCTCCCGTGGCCACCACGTTCAGTATGTACTTGCCGGTGCCCACTTCGTAGGCTGTGATCTCGCCTATCCTCCTCCTCGACGGCTTGCCGAAGAAGCTGGCTATGGTCTTGGCCTTGGTGGGCGACTCGACTATGAGGAGCACGGACTTAACCGGCTCGAAGCCCTCAGCCCTAACCTCGCCTCTGAGCAGCCTCCTTATGCGCTCTCTATCCTCGTCCACCTCCTTCATCAAGGCCCCTAGGTCGACCTCGTCGATGCTAGCCCACTTAACCTCCTCCGCCAGCCACCTTGTCTGCCTCACTAGGCCGTTGAAGACCCTCTCGTCGTCGACGAAGACGACTGATACCCCCTTGGATACCCCTCCAGCGTAGAGCCTGGATGTCCTGCCCGAGGCCTGTATGTATGTGGGCACGTCTGGGACTGTCACCACTACTTTGCCCTCCTCCTCAGTGAAGGAGAGGTACGAGGACTCCCTCAGCTTCGCCTTAACCTCCTCCCTTGAGAGGACCTGGAAGACGAACTCGGCTGCCTCCTTAACCGTGTAATAGGCCTGCCTTAGCCAGCTGGGGGGTTCAACGCCTGAGTCGAGGGCCTTCCTAAGCTCCTCGAAGGCAGCTGGGGTCAGCCTCCATAGGAGCCTCCTCATCCTGCCGATGAGCCTCAGAGCCTTGGTCTGCTCGTCTCCACTTAGCGCGTCCTTCACGTCGACGAGGAGCTGTAGAATCCTCGACGGGTAGGCCTCCTTTAAGTCTAGGGTGAAGCGCATCTTAGGTACTCCGGCGAACACAGCGTAGCGCACGGTCTCCGGTAAGTCTAGGCCCCTTACTAGCAGGCCGTAGTAGCTCGCCATCCCTACGAGGACGCTTATCTCGCCTTCAGCGAACGCTGCGATCTCCTCCTTCCTTCCCTTGGCGTAGACGAGCTCAGCCTTAACTCCCCTCTCCTTTAACTTCTGGGTGACTCTCTCAGCTACTTCGACGCCTCTATCGAGCGGTACGAAGACGAGCCCGCCTCCTCCAAGCTTCGAGACCAGGTCTACGACTTCGTCGTCCAGGTCGCCTCTAGGCTTAGCGTATAGGTCCTGGATATTCCTTATGGCCTCAGCTCTTGACCCCACCTCGAAGCCCAGTAGCTCCCTGAACAGCTTAACCCTCGTGCCTCTAGCCCTACCAGTCGCGGTTGAGACTACTAGCAGCCCCAGTTTACGCCTCTTAACAGCCTTCTCTACTTCTTTGCTTAGCTCCTCAGCCTTTGTCCTCAACTCCTCGAGGTTAGGTTCCCTATGTCTAGCAGCCCTAGCCACCTCTCTCCTAAGCTTGATCAGCTCCAGGGTCTTCTCTACGATCTCGTCGCTTAGGCCTAAGAGCACCAGCACTCTGTCTATGTTCTTGGAGGCCTTGAGTATGGCGTCGACGTCGTCTACGAATATGAAGTCGAACCTACACTTCTTAAGCAAGTTAAACTTCCTGGCTAGGAAGCTCGACGTGGTGATCAGGACGTCGAAGTCCTTCTCCTTAATCCTCCTAACCTGTTCCTCCTTATCGGCTTTATGTAGGGCCGCTGAGTAGTACGCCAACCTTATATTGAGCCCCGAGGTCTTAATGATCTCTTCGAGCCTCTTCCTAGCCTGCTCCACTAGCAGCGTGGTCGGCGAGACTATGTAGCATCTCTTGCCTTTAGAGGCGAGATAGGCTGACATAGCTAGGCCGAAGAGAGTCTTTCCCACCCCTGTGGGGGCTACTACGGCGAAGCTCCTCCCCGTTAAGATGCGCTTGGCCCAAGTTCGCTGGGCGCTCCATAGAGGGTAGCCTACAGCCCTCTTAAAGAACTCGTTGAACTCCTCGACTTTAAGGTGAGGGGTGGCGGCCTCAACGTAGTGTTTTAGCCTGCCGCTGTCCTCGAGGGCCTTAATCACCAGCCTCTTAAGGTCCTCTCCCCTTTCAGCCCTCCTTAAAATCTCAGAGGCTGTCTTGTCGTCTAGGCATCGATGGCAGGGTAGGCCGGCAAGCAGCCTATCGTCGCCTATATCCCCTTTACAGTTGGGGCAAGCCTGCTTGAATATAGCCTTCATGGTCGCTTCATCCAATGCTACCTTGTCCGCTCGGTTATCGACCCTCCTGTCCTAATAAGCCTTCCTCTATTTCTAATAACTGTCTAAAACACCTAGCTTCGCCAGGACGCTCTCTCCATGGAGGGCGTTAAACTCGGCAGGCTATGGTTAAGCCTCAAAAGAAGGAGCACCGGCCACTTAAAGATATCCCTTGCCTTGCCGTTACGTGGAGGCTTAAGATAAAGGTTAGCGGTTTTAAGGCTTGAACCTGTTTATCAGCCCTTCAAGCTCCTTTAATAGCTCTTGAAGCTTACGCTCAGCCTCCTCACGTTTCCTTCGCTCCTCCTCCAGCTCCTCTCTAACCTTTGTCTCCTCGGCGGCTACGGGGGTAACCTCTATCTTGACCCCCTCTCTCACGAAGCGCTCGTAGGTCTGTTGGACTAGCTGGCCAGCCTTAGTTTTACCGGTCAAGTGCCCCCTAATGGTGGCCTCAGTCCTACCCAGCTCCTCAGCTATGGCGCTCACGCTCATGCCGGCCTTCGACCTGGCTAAGGCCGCCGCCGCCACAGCTAGCGAATCGACCCAAGTTAAGCGCTCAGAGGGGTCTTTGAGCGCCTGTAGGACCTCAGGCCTAAAAAGCGTGCCTACAAGCAGCGCTGCCTCAAGCTTATGGATCTCCTCTCTCCCAACAGGTGATAGGGGTATTTCCTCACTCATTTTCCTCAAACCTCCTCCTAGTAACTGACAACGACTTATTGGGGTAGACCACTATCCCCTTGTCGGTTATCTCGAAGGGGTGCCTAGCCATGGAGTGGGCGGTCCCCCTCATCTTCCACACTATTAGGCTCCTGTAAAGCTTACCGTCGATCTCGTCCAAGTCTAGCCTAATGATGCCGTCAGCTGCGTGCTCCACCCCCGGTCCTCCGAAGCCGCGCTCAGTCACGCTAACCTGCGAAATTAAGAGCGAGGTGCAGCCGAGGCCTGAGAGGACCCTCTTAAGCTGCATGACCATCCCCCTGGCCATGGCCGGCTTCGTTATGTAGAGCGTGGTCACAGAGTCTACAACCACCCTCTCAGCAGCTACCTCCTTTACCGCCGCCCTCAGCGTGTCTATTAAGGCCGGGAAGTCGTCAACAGACCTAACCACGTACCGCTCCCTTCGAGCAGCCTCACCTATACCCGCCGTGAAGGCGTCGACTATGGCGAACTTACCCCTAGCCTCAAACTCCCTAACATCCCACCCAAACTGGGACATGAGTATCCTAACCTGCACAGGGTGCTCCTCTAAGGCCACGAAGACCCCCGACTCGCCCTTAAGCAACCCGTTGTACAGGAACTGTTGACCGAAAATCGACTTACCGGTGCCGGGGCCACCAGACAATAGCACCACGTTACGTCTAGGCAGGCCCCCCCTCAAAATCTCGTCCATCCCGGGAATCCCGGTCTCAACCCTCTCTACGGGCATACCTAAACCTCCATACGTACAGTCCCTCCACGTGGATATATGCATTGCGTGTTGGGGATCCAGCGATACAGCGGGCCGGAGTTAGTTTTTTATCAGCGCCCCTCTCCTTTCATGGTAGAGGGCCGGTCGTCTAGTTGGCTAGGATACTAAGCAGCCTGAACGCCGCCTGACGCGCGGCGGGTCCCCGGTTCGAGTCCGGGCCGGCCCATTCTCCTTGTCTAGGAGCTCGGGCTTATGTTGTCGCCCTGGGTGGCCGCGGCTAAGCTGACGGTTAGGGCGCTTAAGGAGAAGGTGAGCTTAAGGAGCCTCGCCTTCAAGCTCTATGGGGGTGCTCCGTCAGGCTTTAGGGCGGAGGTTAAGGAGGTTGCCCTGGGTGCTCTAAGAAACTACCTCCTCCTAGATAGGCTCCTCAAGCTAGCTGGGTTAAACGTCGAGGGGCTGCCTCTCGAGAGGCTATGCTCAGCTAGGGTGTTAGTCTACCTCCTCAAGTTTAAGAGGTGTTCACCTAGCGACCCGCGTTTAAGCGAGGTAGCCAAGCTCTCGAGGATAGACTCCAAGGCTTTAAAGCTTCTAGGGAGGCTGGAGGTGGAGGACGCATATGCCGATCTCACGGGGCTCGAGCGTCTCTCGATCAAGTACTCCACGCCTATGTGGATATTGGAGGCCTTAATGAAGGCAGGAGCCCCTAAGCTTGAAGCCCTACTTAAGAGGCTTCAAAGAGACCCAGCCAGGTGGCTTAGGGTATCAACCCACCTCACTTCGAGGGAGGAATTAGCTAAGAGGCTCTCTAAGAGGGGCTTCAAGCTTAAAGCCGACTCAGACCTACACGACGTGTTGCTCGTCAAGCAGGTTAAAGGTAGTTTAACCGCGACCCCCGAGTATAAAGCCGGCCTCTACCACGTTCAGGATAAGGCCAGCGCCCTAGTAGGACACGTAGCCGTCGCTAAAGGCGCACTCCACGTAGACCTCACAGGCGGCCCCGGAGGGAAGGTCACCCATCTGGCGCAGCTAGAGGACTACAGCGTAGCGTGCGAGGTCTCCCCACCCAGGTGCGCCTTAATACGCACGCTAGCCAGGAGAGTTAAGGTAAACGTCGACACCGTCCTATGCGACTCCCGCCTAAGCCCCCTAAGCCTAAGGAAGCCCACGGTCCTACTAGTTGATCCTCCATGCAGCAACCTAGGCAGGCTATGCTATGAGCCTGAGGTCAAGCTATGGGTGAATAAGGAGAGGCTAGAGGAGTTCATCGGGCTTCAAAGAGCCCTGATAAAGGCCGCCGCTGAAGCGGCTCCCAGAGGCTCCCTCATCATTTACTCGGCCTGCACCTTTACGAGGGATGAATGTGAGCACGTAGTCGAGGAGGCCTGTAAACAGGGGCTAGAGCCCGTAGATCAACGCCCCTTCATAGGCATAGCCACCACGCCCGGCAGGAAAGCCCAGCGGCTATACCCACACCTACACAACACAGCGGGCTTCTACATCGCCAAGCTGGCCAAGGAGTAAGGATATAGGCCCCAAGCCTAGCTACGAAGTACCCTCTAAGGCTTTGGCCGCTAGCTTTGTAAGGACGCCGGCGCCTATGATTACGGCATGCCCGTACGGGAGGAGGTCTTAAGCTGGGTAGAGGAGGCTAAAGCCGACCTTAAACACGGCGAAGCCAGCATAAGGATAGGCGACTATAACTGGGCCTGTTTCGCAGCTCAACAAGCGGCCGAGAAGGCCCTTAAGGCCTTAATCCTACACGTCCACGGTGAGTACCCTCGAGGCCACGACCTAGTAAAGCTTTACAGCAGGGTCAAAGAGGGCGCCCAGCTAAGCTTAAGGCTCTCGGACCTATCAAGGCTCTCAGCGTACTACACCCAAGCCAGGTACCCCAACGCAGGCTTAGAGAGCCCCTCCAAGGAGATAACTAAAGAGCAGGCGGAGGAGGCAGTCAACGCGGCCAGGGTGGTGATCAATGAGGTCTCCAAGGCTATCAGAGATCCGTGACGAGGTCTTAGAGGAGCTTAGAAGGTTAAAGAGGGAGCTAAGCGGGGAAGTCTTCCTCTTCGGGAGCTACGCTAGGGGAGTACATACCCTGGAGAGCGACATCGACATCCTAGTGGTCTCAGAGATGTTCGAAGGCCTCAACTACCCAGAGAGAGTTGAAAAGGTAAGGATGAAGCTACGCGAAGACCTAGGCTTCGACATAATAGCCCTAACACCTAGAGAATTCGAGGAAAAGCGAGAGAAGGCCTTCTACAAAGACCTATCTAAACACTGGGTTAGAGTGGATTAACCTTGACCCCTTATTGAGACGATACATACACGTAGGCTTTCACCCTCCCCTACCCAACACCTCCACCCTCCTATAGACACCCTCGGAGACATCCTCCCACTAATCCAGCTTCCTCAAATCCACCTCAGACAGGCCCTCCAAGACCAGGCCGTCTATGTAGGCTCCTTCATCCCTAACCGCCGTAGGGTACTCAGCCCCCTCAACCTTCCTGTACCCCTTAAGCCTCGCCGGCAAAGCCCTCACGTCTCTACCTAAAAGCCTCCTAACCAGCTCTGGATCCATCAACGAGCCGTAGACAAACAATCTAAACAAGCCCTACAACCCCTTCCCGAAAAGCTCACGAAGCTTCTGCTCAGCCCACCATTGAGGCACATCCCACGGATACTCCTTCCTAATCCTATAAAGCTCCTCTACTTCACCCTCAGACAACCTCCTCCCCCTATGATCCCTATAAAACCGATACAGCTTCTCAAACACCAAGGACTTCCACGTACCGGGGAGCATGCCGTAGTGATCATGGATCAAGTCCACCAGCTCCCGCCTCCTAGTCTCTAACCTCCATTGCACCGTAACCCTATCATCCTTAGTCTTAAGCAACCTCTCAGGGAAGGGATGACGCCAAGGATACACTTGGCCTATAGGTCTATGCCTCCTATTTAACTCCATGTACTCAGCCATTAACATCAGAGGTGGTCTTCGAGCTATTAGTTTCTGGATAGCTCTGTCTTCAACGCTTTTAATGCTATGAAAACCTTGATCTAGTGAGTTTACGAAACTTTTAGGTAGGATATCTGTTACGTCCACGGTCCTTACAAGTGTTATACGGCCGGAGAGCCTATTTTGCTCAGTTACTTCAACATGGAAGTTACCCTCCTCGGTTAACGTTGTTTGGAAGTAATATCTCCATGTACCATCGTCCAAGAGCTTGAGATCTATAAACGGCTGCCTTATGGACTTAGAGCCATAGGGTACCCCGATAACATTCATTAACCGTCCAATTAGTGGATCAGCGTATGACGCTAAGACTTTATGAGCCTTAAAAGGTCCGCTAAACGCTCCTCCAGCTTCTTCAACTGCCCGCTTAAAATAACGATGTAACACTGGGTCGCTATTGTAGTACTCAATGTTCTTAGTCTTGGTCCTCATGTACCCTTCGTTGACGATGTGAATAGCTGCCTTGAAAAGGGCTTGCTTGTTGAGGTCTATGGGGAACGTAGGATTAATGAATACTTTCCTCCTTTCAAGCTCTATGTACGGTACTTTAAGGTCATCGCATAGCCTTCTTAAGGTTCCAGCCTCAACAGGTTTCACTTTTTCCTCCTTCAACAGATAAGTGTAATAGTCGTATCTTGTTTTAGGGAGGCCTAGAGTTTTTAGTATGTAGCTTCTTAGACTTCTCTCTCCTAGCTCTTTAAGCCTCTCTTGCACGATTTCCTTAAGCCTTTTTATGTCTACGTTTAGCGCCACGTTATTAGGTTCCTGCCACCAGTGGTAGAATCGGCTTAGAATGTTGATCAAGACTGGCTCAACGATCCTATCAGGCTGCCTAATAGATGGGTCAGCCATGATAGCAGCTAAGGTATCCATGAACTTACCTTTCCACTTACCTCTAATGAAATAAGCTAATTCAGTGTCATCTAACACTAAGTAAGTCAGGGCGTCAGCAAGTGCTCTACTCTCCTCAATGGTTAGTGGGCCCTTAACTTCACTAACTTTAATAAGTTCTTCAGTGCGCCAATCTAACCGATACACCGGTTTACCTAAGCTTAATGCGTGCTCGATTTCAACGGCTACACCAGCCGTAATGAATCCGCCTAAGTCACTGTAAACCACTATATCGCATGAATTCACTAGGTTTAAGAAAAACTCGATGTCTTCATGGGGATGTCGGATAATTGAAGGATTTACTATTTCAGCTTCGGGAAGCGTTCCCTAATAATTTCTAACTCCCTACGTTCGCGGACTGTACGATAAGTTTCTATTGGATGAGCATAATATATTCTCAAGGATCGATTTCCTCTTCTTCCTCTTCGGGTTTAACTATGGTGAATTCATAGTCACCGTTAACAGGAGTGCTAGATATTAGGATTAGCCCTTTATCGTAGGCTTGTCCCCATATCTCTTCAATCTCCTCTTCAGTAAACCCTTTAGCTTGAAGGTAAGGCTTAAACTCGCTCTCAAGGATCCATGGCTTATTGAAGTGTTTAAAGAGCATATCTATTATGTCCTTCAACTCTTGATCACTAAATCGCCTTCCCATAGACCTCCTACCTCCTCTACTCAATTAGCTTTAAAAACCCCGCTGGCCATGAGAAGTATGCTTATAAAATAGTGATGCGGCCGCCGGGATTTGAACCCGGGCCACTAGCTGGCTCCCCTGCTGGTCGGGAGGCTAGGGTCCTAGACCAGGCTAGACGACGGCCGCCGTCAACTTTTTCCATGTTTCTGCGATAAAAAGTTTACTTGACGGTGCGGTAGGTTTATGAAAAACGTGGGTTTTTGTTTTTTGGTGTCTGGGATGTTTGATGAGTGGCGTGGTAGTCGTAGGCGTAGGCGTTGGTGGTTTGATATTTTTGATGAGTTGGAGAGGGAGTTTGAGCGTATGGAGGAGATGATGGAGAGGATTTTTGAGCGTAGCTTTGCTAAGGTGCCTGGCGGTAAGGAGCAGGGGCCTTTTGTTTATGGTTTCAGCGTTACTATTGGTCCTGACGGTAAGCCTGTGGTGAGGGAGTTTGGTAATGTTAGGCCTACTCCGAGGGGGCCTATTATCCAGGAGGAGACCGAGCCTCTGGTTGACGTGATGGATGAGGGGGATTACATTAAGGTGTACGCTGAGCTGCCGGGGGTTAATAAGGAGGACATTAAGCTTAACGCCTCGGAGGACGAGCTGATAATCTCAGTGGACACGGAGCAGCGTAAATACTACAAGGAGGTTAAGCTTCCTGCTAGGGTTAAGCCTGACACGGCTAAGGCTACCTACAGGAACGGCGTCTTGGAGGTTAAGCTGGAGAAGGAGGAGAAGGGTAAGGAGAGGGGTACTAGGATAGTGGTGGAGTAACCTTCTTTACCCTCCCTTCTCAACAGGCTAGGGGGACTAAATGGGGCTCTATATACCTCGGCGTAAGAAGGCGTCTAGGAAGTATAGGGGTACTCGTAGCTGTGGCTGGGGTAGGGTGGCTCAGCATAGGGGTAGTGGGCGTAAGGGCGGTAAGGGCCACGCGGGGATGCATAAGCATAAGTGGACGTGGGTCTTGAAGTATGCCAGGGACTACTTCGGTAAGCACGGCTTCCATAGGCCTCCCGAGGTAGTTAGGAAGTACGTTGAGGTTAACGTGGGCGAGCTCGAGGATATAGCTGATAGGCTGGCTAAGGAGGGTAGGCTCGAGTTTAAGGATGGGCTCCCCGTCATAGATGGCTTTAAGCTGGGCTTCAATAAAGTGCTGGGTGGAGGTAGGCTTTCGAGGCCTATGGTCGTCGTCGCTGAGTCCTTCACTGAGAGGGCCGTCGAGAAGATCACTGCTGCGGGAGGACAGGTGGTTAGGCCTCAATAGGCGGTGAGGGATGGCTAGGGCCCTGGAGGTTTTTGAACCGGTAATTCGCTTCCTGCCTGGCGTTAAGAGGCCTAAGCGTAGGGTTAGCTTTAGAGGTAAGCTTTTCTGGACCGGTGTGGTCCTGACCATCTACTTCATTATGTGCCAGGTGCCCCTCTTCGGCATAGCTGAGAGGGGTAGGCTGGCGGAGTTCGTGTTCTTCAACATTATATTTGCGGCTAGGAACGGCACTCTTATGCAGTTGGGCATAGGCCCCATCGTGACCGCCGGCTTAATAATGCAGATTTTGATGGGCTCCAAGATACTAGAGGTCGACCTCTCAGACCCCTATGAGAGAGCCCTGTTTACGGGGGCTCAGAAGCTGCTAGCCATAGTGGTGACGGCCTTGGAGGCCGCCGCCTTCATCTTGGCCGGTTTCTTCGGCCCGCTGAGCCTGGGCAACGCGCTGGCCGTGTTCACTCAGCTCTTCGCGGCCGGCGTATTGATCATCCTGCTGGACGAGATGATCCAGGCTGGCTGGGGCTTGGGCAGCGGCGTCAGCTTGTTTATCGCGGCCGGCGTGTCTCAGCAAGTGTTCTGGGGCCTATTCTCTCCGGTCCCTGTGCCTGAGCGTGGAGGCGAGCCGGTGGGCGCCATTCTAGCCTTCTTCCACTCGTTGTTTAGGGGCGACGTGCTGAGCAGCTTTAACCGCTACCCCCTCCCCGACATGACCGGCTTCATAGCTATGATAGCGGTCCTCCTAATAGTGCTGTACTTCGAGTCGATGAGAGTCGAGGTCCCGGTGTCCTACGCTAGGTACGGGGGGATAAGGGCTAACGTGCCCTTCAAGTTCCTATACGTCTCGGTCATACCCGTCATCTTGGCGGGGGCGCTGTACGCGAACCTCCAGATAATAAGCCAGATGTTGTGGTCGCGCTTCAACCCCACTAACACGAACCCTATACTCAACGCCCTGGGCATGTTTAACATGACTGAGCGGGGTCCTGTGCCCATCGGCGGCCTAGTATACTACTTGTCTCCGCCTAGAGGTTTAGCCTCGCTTCAAACCCCCGCTGGCCTAGTACACGTCCTGGTGTACACCGCGCTGCTATGTATTCTATGCGTGTTCTTCGCTGTGGCGTGGGTTGAGTCCTCAGGTATGTCAGCCCGCGACCAGGCGGAGCAGCTGGTTAAGGCAGGTCTACAGGTGCCTGGCTTTAGGCAGTCGCCTAAGATCTTGGAGAGGCTGCTGAAGCGCTACATCTCTGCCCTGACGATACTGAGCGGCCTCTTCATAGGACTGCTGGCCGCCTTCGCCGACCTCCTAGGGGCCATAGGCACGGGCATGGGTATATTGCTCACCGTCGAGATATTGTACCAGTACTACGAGATAATAGCTAGGGAGCAGGCCGTCGAAATGTACCCGGTGCTCGAGAGGATCCTGGGCAAGTGAGCGGCAGCTCGATAAACTTTTAGACGGGGAGGGCTAAGCCCATTCTAGGGACCCTCATTGTTCGAGTTTCTATCAGAGGTCAGCATGTGGATAAGGCAGGCCCTTGGAGCCTGGGCTCAACCTCCGCTGTCAGGGGTGACTGTGGTGCTCGTGTGCGTGGCCATAACGTTGGTGCACTTTGGCATCCAGAGGGCTATGGTGAACGTGGAGGAGCTCGCTGAGCAATATAAGGAGATAGCTGAGTGGAGGAGGGAGTTCTTTAGGGCTAAGATGAAGAAGGACCATAAAGCCATGGCGAAGCTCATGAAGAAGCAGGCCTACATAAACAAGCTTCAGGCCGAGATGACTGCTAAGTCCCTTAAGCCCATGTTGATCTACCTCATACCCTTCTGGATAATCTTCATCATCCTGTGGAGGGTCTTCGAGGGCCCCGTCGTCTACTTCCCTCTGCTAGGTAGGAGCTTAGAGTTTATCTGGTGGTACTTCATAGCGAGCGGAGGCGTAGTGCCTATATTCCAGCGGCTACTAGGGCTCTCGTACGCCTCTAGCGATTAAGGGAGGCTGACCTATGCCCCGCCCCGGCTTAAGGACGAGGTCGAAGAAGAGGGTCGCCGTCAGGCTCCCAGGAGGCGACACCGTTATCCACTATAAGCGGGAGAAGCCCGGCATCGCTAAGTGCGCTAACTGTGGCGCCCCTCTTGGAGGCGTGCCCAGGCTGCTGCCGCATGAACTAAGGAAGCTACCTAAAAGCTCTCGTAGGCCTAACAGGCCCTATGGAGGCTACTTATGCCCAACGTGTTTAAGGCTGGGGATTCAGAGGGCTCTCATAGGCCAGTAGGCTCGAAGAGGTTCACAATAGCTATAAGCGGGGAGCCTGGGTCGGGTAAGACCACCTACGCTAAGAGGATAGCTGAGGAGCTAGGCCTCAGATACGTGTCGATAGGAGGCCTCTTCAGGTCGCTGGCTAAGGAGCGAGGGCTGTCGCTGATAGATTTCCACAGGCTGGCTGAGGAGGACCCAAGCTTCGACCTACTAGTCGATGAAAGGGCCTTCTCAGAGGCCTTAAAGGGAGGGGTCGTGGTGGACGGGCACCTTGCTGGCTGGCTGCTGAGGAGGGTGGCCGACGTCAAGATCTTCTTCACTGCGCCCATAGAGGTTAGGGCTGAAAGGGTAGCTAGCAGGGATGGTGTAAGCTACGAGGAAGCCTTAAGGCAGATCAAGGAGCGGGAGGAGAGCAATAGGAGGCGCTACCGCGAAATATACGGCATAGACATATCCGACCTATCTGTCTTCGACCTGGTGATCAACACGGCCTTGTGGAGCAAGGAGGTGGTGGCTGAGACCGTGATCAAGCTACTTAAACAGGCGCTCGGGCTAGAATCAACAAGTTTATAAGCTCTCCTTTAGGGTGAGGTAGGCTGTTAGGTGACGCTTATGCCCTCAATACAGGTGGGGCGTATCTGCGTTAAAACCACTGGCAGAGAGGCTGGGCTTAAGTGTGTGGTCGTAGACTTGATAGACGAGAACTTTGTCCTAGTGACGGGGCCTAAGGACGTAAGCGGAGTTAAGCGTAGGAGAGCGAATATCAAGCACCTGATACCCCTCGAGGACGCGATCAATATACCTAAGGGAGCCTCCGACGACGAGGTGAGGAAGGCCTTAGAGGAGGCCGGGAAGATCGAGTTTATGAAGGAGCGAATTAAGCCGGTGCTGGAGTAGCCCTGAGGAGTTAAACTTTATCAGGTACGTGTACGCCCTCTTTGAGGGGTAGCCCTTGGCTGAGTACCTAGTGAAGAGCGAGGAGGAGCCTTCGCCCTACGGCTGTAGGCCTGAGGAGCGGAGCATCGAGGAGCTCTTGGAGAAGGGCGTAATAAACCTAGACAAGCCGCCGGGCCCTACGTCTCACGAGGTGACCGCGTGGGTTAAACGCATACTGAACGTGGACCGCGCCGGTCATGGAGGGACCCTAGAGCCCTGAGGGGCGGGGTCATCCCAAGGTAACCGGCGTGCTGCCTATAGCCTTAAACAAGGCTAGGAAGCTGCTATGGTTAATGTCGAGGGAGTCGAAGGAGTACATATGCGTTATGCAGCTGCACTCAGCTGTGCCTGAGAGCAGGGTCAGAGAGGTCTGTGCCGAGTTCGTAGGCCCTATCTATCAGAGGCCTCCTTTAAGAGCCTCCGTTAAGCGTAGGTTAAGGGTTAGGAGGATCCACGAGCTCGAGGTCCTCGAGGTCCAGGGGAAGCTCGTGTTGATGAGGGTTAGCTGCGAGGCTGGAACGTACATACGTAAGCTATGCCACGACATAGGCCTGGTACTAGGCGTGGGCGCGCATATGAGGGAGCTTAGGCGGACGCGTAGCGGAGTGTTCAAAGAGGACTCGACCCTCGTAACCCTCCACGACCTCAAGGACGCCTACGACCTGTGGAGGGAGGAGGGAGATGAAAGTTGGCTGAGAAGAGCCCTCCAACCCATGGAGAAGGTAGTCGAGGACATGCCCAAGATCGTAATAAGGGACTCAGCCGTAGACGCCATCTGCCACGGCGCTAGCCTAGCAGCTCCAGGAGTGCTTAGGCTGACCTCGGACGTGAGGAAGGGCTCAGAGGTCGCGCTTATGACCCAGAAGGGGGAGTTGGTAGCCTTAGCCACGGCCCTCATGTCGGCCAAGGAGATCCTAGAGGCCGAGAAGGGCCTTGTGGCTAAGACCAAGAGGGTGATCATGGAGCCCGGCACGTACCCACCCATGTGGAAAGGCAGGAGAAAGGCCTAGCGCGTGCCCCATAGCGCCTTGGGCCAAGTCTGGCTTTCTCGACCCGTTATGGAGTTTTAACCGAGTCAAGCTACAAGGAGGCCCTAAAACACTAGACGTGAAGCCAGGAGCGGCCCCTGAGGTGCCTTATATTTAAGTTACGCCGGGGGTGGGATTTGAACCCACGCGCCCCGTTAAGGGGCACCAGCTCTCCGTCGAGTAGCTCCAGGCTGGCGCCTTAGGCCACTCGGCCACCCCGGCTCACTGTAGCCCTAGCAGTGGAGGGATAAACCTTTAACGCAAGGCTTCAAGGTCCAGTGCGTAGGGGTCAAGCTAACTGTTAGGTATGAGCGCTAAGATTTATTACCGCCCCCTCGCCCTGCTCAATAGCAAGGTTAGGGGAAATGTCGACGCCGGGAGAATTTAGACATATTGTTAGGATAGCCGGCACGGATGTAGACGGCACTATGAAGGTGGTGCACGGCCTAGCAGTCATTAAGGGGGTAGGCTTAAACTTTGCTAGAATGTTGCTCAACGTTGCTGGGATAGACCCTAACCTCAGGGTAGGCTACCTCACCGACCACCAGGTGAAGAGGATCGAGGAGATCTTAAGCGACCCGCTTAAACACGGCATCCCCAACTGGGCGGTTAATAGGCAGAGGGACCCTCAAACAGGCAACGACTTGCATTTAATAGGCGGTGACTGGGAGTTTGCCGTTAAGAGCGACATAGACTTGATGAAGAAGATTAAGTGCTGGAAGGGCCTAAGGCACGCTTGGGGGTTGAAGGTCAGAGGGCAGCGTACTAGGACCACCGGGCGTACAGGCCAGACCGTGGGCGTCGCCAGGAAGCCTAAGTAGAGGTGTTAGGGTCTTGGGGGATCCTAAGAAGCCGCGCAAGAAGTGGAGAGGGCCTCGCCATCCATGGAGGAAGGAGGTGCTACAGCAGGAAATAGAGCTGGTAGGCAGATATGGCCTTAGGAACAAGCGTGAGCTATGGAAGGCTAAGTACATGGTCGAGAAGATACGGCATCAAGCCCGCCAGCTCCTAGCTATGGCCGATGAGACTAGGCGGCGCCAGCTAATCGATAGGCTAGTAAGGATGAACCTACTACCTCCAGGAGCCACCCTAGACGATGTATTGAACCTCACAGTCGACGACCTGCTTGAAAGGAGATTACAGACCGTCGTGTACAGGAAGGGCCTAGCTAAAACCATCTACCAGGCCAGGCAGCTCATCGTACATGGCCACATCGCGATAGGGGACCAAATAGTGACCTCTCCAGGATACCTCGTCAGCCGGGACGAGGAGCCCTTAATTCAGTACGCCCCCAACAGCCCGTTCGCTGTAAACCCCCCTGTATGAGGTGATGCGAGGTGTCCTCTCAGCAGCAACAACTAAACTGGGGCATATGCCACATCTACTCCAGCTTCAACAACACCCTCATACTGATAACGGACCTCACTGGGGCTGAAACCATAGCCAAGGCCTCGGGGGGCATGGTGGTTAAGGCGGACCGCGAGAAGCCATCACCCTACGCAGCTATGCTAGCTGCGACCAAGGCGGCTCAGCAGGCACTGGAAAAGGGTATCAACGCGGTGCACATCAGGGTTAGGGCTACTGGCGGCAGCGGCCCTAAGACCCCTGGCCCGGGGGCTCAAGCAGCCATTAGAGCCCTAGCAAGGGCCGGCCTGATAATCGGGCAGATAGAAGACGTAACCCCTCTGCCCCACGACCATATAAGGAGGCCTGGAGGTAGACGCGGTAGGAGGGTGTAAGAGGCTCCCGGCGCCTAAAACCTTCCTTAGCGTTGGTGGGCTCGTTGGAGATAAGCTTCGTGGAGCTGGATGACTATAAGGCCCGTTTCATCCTCCGTGGGGTCGGCGTAGCTCTAGCTAACGCCCTGAGGAGGATAATGATAGCCGAGGTACCGTGTATGGCCATAGACGAGGTAGCCATTATAGAGAACTCCTCGGTGCTATACGACGAGATCCTCGCTCACCGACTAGCTATGATCCCCTTGAAGACCCCTAAGGAGGGCTACGTCCTACCCAGCCAGTGTAAATGTGGAGGGGCTGGCTGCTCTCTCTGCCAAGCCAGGCTATACCTAGATGTTAGGTGCGAGGAAGGCGAAGGGATAAAGGTGGTCTACTCCAGGGATCTTAAACCCGAGGACCCTGAGGTGCGCCCCGTCTACGATAACATACCGATAGTCAAGCTAAGCCCTGGCCAAAGCATAGTCCTAGAGGCCTACGCTACTCTAGGCCTAGGTAAGGACCACGCTAAGTGGCAGCCGGTCTCAGCCTGCGCCTACAAATACATGCCGGTGATAGCAATCGATTCCTCGCTCTGCGATGGATGCGGGGCCTGCGTAGACGCCTGCCCTAAGGGGATCCTTAAGCTATCCGATAGCTCGGTGAGGGTCATTAACATAATTGACTGCAGCCTATGCATGGAGTGTGAAAGTGCGTGTGAAAAAGGCGTCTTAAAGGTGGGGTGGGATGAACGCGCTTTCATCTTTACCGTCGAATCCACCGGCACCATGCCTGTGGCTGAGATAATACTTAAGGCCGCCCAGGTGCTAAGGTCTAAGGCTGAGGAGTTTAAGGAGAAGCTTAAGGAATCGCTTGAAGGGTGATGAGGGGTGATTGAGGTAAAAGCCACCAACCCTCAGCTTAGGTCGCTAGTCTATTTCCTAAGGAAATCCTGGCGCCAACATGGAGCCAGGATCTGGCTGGACGTGGCTAAGAGACTGGCTAGGCCGCGGCGGAGGAGGATAGCTGTAAACCTCAGCAGGATTAACAGGTACACTGGCGAGGGAGACGTGGTGGTGGTCCCAGGTAAGGTATTAGGCTTTGGCACGCTGGAGCACCCCGTGACTGTGGCTGCTTTCAGCTTCTCCAAGTCAGCTAGAGAGAAGATAGAGGCGGCTAAGGGTAAGTGCCTATCAATTAAAGAGCTAGTCGAGTTAAATCCTAAAGGCTCAAGGGTTAAAATCATAGGGTGACCTCCTTGACGCTCGTGGTAGACGCCACTAATATGGTACTTGGCAGGATGGCTAGCCTCGTAGCTAAGAGGCTACTAGCTGGCGAAAGAGTAGTGATAGTTAATGCGGAGAAGGCCGTAATCTCGGGGAGCAAGAAGAACATAGTTGAGGAGTACAAGAAGTATGTACTGGCTAAGCGTAGATTAAAGAACCCGGAGAAAGGTCCTAAGAAGATCAGGAGGCCCGACTTAATGGTTAAGAGGGTCGTAAGGGGGATGCTACCCTACAAGAAGCCTCGAGGTAGGGCGGCGTACCGTAGGCTCAGGGTGTACATAGGCGTGCCCGAGGAATATAGGTCGGTCCAAGCCATTAGGTTCGAGGAGGCCGACGCGTCTAAGCTCTCCCTTAGGAAGTACTTAACGGTGGGCGAGCTAGCTTCCCTCTTTGGCTGGAAGCCTTAACCTTCTTCTACGTGAAGCTTAAAAGCCACCGCTCCACCAGCCTGCTGAGGTGGCTCTAAACTGGCTAAGCAAGTACTCGTGGTGTCAGGTAAACGTAAAACCGCGGTCGCTAGGGCTGTGTTTAAGCCTGGCAGAGGTAGGGTCTTTATCAACGGCATACCGCTCGAGATCTATCAACCTGAGCTGGCTAGGCTGAAAATCATGGAGCCGCTGATACTAGCTGGAGACGAGCTACGTAACCAGGTGGACATTAAGGTGGACGTTAAGGGAGGCGGCTTCATGGGCCAGGCGGTGGCTGCTAGGATAGCAATAGCTAGAGGCCTAGTAAAGTGGTTTGAGAAGCCTGAGCTAGAGAAGCTATTCATGGAGTACGACAGGCACATGCTGGTAGGGGACCCAAGGCAGACCGAGCCTAAGAAGCCTCGAGGAAGATCGGCTAGAGCTAAGAGGCAGAAGTCGTATAGGTGAAGGGGCCTTGATAATACCCGTGAGATGCTTTACCTGTGGCAAGCCTCTCGCCCATCTATGGGAGGAGTTCGATAGGAGGGTTAGAGCTGGAGAGGAGCCTGGAAGGGTCCTTGACGACCTAGGGGTCACAAGGTACTGCTGTAGGAGGATGTTAATAAGCCACGTCGAGCTCATAGACGAAGTGTTGAGATTTAAGAAGCCAAGCTACTAGGAAGCGAAGCCTATTTTACCGGTTAAAGACCTTAACTGTCGGGGGACGCCTTGGAGGCCTTAGCTGTAATAGAGGCTGCTAGGGCAAGGAAAGTTTTTGATAGTAGAGGCAGCCCGACGATTGAGATCGAGATTGAGACAGCCACTGGGGTAGGTAGGTGTTCAGCTCCAGCTGGAGCTAGCCGAGGAGTACATGAAGCCGTAGCCTTCCCGAGCGGAGGGGTTGACGAGGCAATTAAGCTGTTTGAGGAGGAGGTGGCCCCTAAGCTAGTAGGCCTCGACGCCGCCGACCAGAAATCCATCGATGAGACCTTGAAGGAGATCGACGGTACGCCCAACTTCTCTAGAATAGGGGGCTCCACCGCCATAGCTTCCTCCATAGCGGCCGCCAAAGCGGCAGCCTCCTCCCTTGGCCTTCCTCTATATAGGTGGATAGGCGGGGCTATGGCTAACAGCCTCCCTATACCCCTAGGCAACGTGCTGGGGGGAGGTAAACACGCAGCGGCCAAGGCCCTAGACATCCAGGAGATCCTGGTCTTCCCCTTAAACGCTAGGTCAGTCAAGGAGGCAATAGCAATCAACGCCGAGATACATCGAAGACTTCCTAAGCGTATAGCCGAGGTTGATGATACCTTCGCGGGAGGGAAGACCGACGAGGGAGCCTGGGTGGCTAGGTTGAACGCCGTCCAGGCCTTGAAGATCGTCAGGGAGGTCTGCGACGAGGTAGGCGACGAATACGGCTGTAAAGTCGGGTTAGGGATCGATATGGCGGCCTCGTCGTTGTGGGCTCCCTCCAAGAATCTCTACGTCTACGCGGGCGAGGGTGTTGAGAGGACCCCAGAAGAACACTTAGACTTCGTGTTAGGCCTCATCGAGGACTACAACCTCCTCTACGTTGAGGACCCACTACATGAGGAGGACTTTGAGGGTTTTGCGGAGTTAACTAGAAAGGTTAAGAACTGCTTGATATGTGGCGACGACCTCTTCACCACAAACCCCTCCAGGCTTAGGAGAGGTGTAGAGATGAGTGCAGCCAGGGCCATAATCATTAAGCCTAACCAGATAGGGACCCTGAGCGCGTCTTACGAGACGGCCTCACTGGCTAGATCATCAGGTATGGTGATAGTCGTCTCCCACCGTTCAGGCGAGACAGAGGATGAGGCCTTAGCCCATATAGCGGTTGGCTTCTCCGCCCACTTAATCAAAACTGGGGTCGTAGGGGGAGAGCGAATAGCCAAGTTAAACGAGCTGATAAGGATAGAGGAGGAGCTCCCCTCAGCCACTATGAGCACTCTTCCAGTGAGCTAGGCGCGTTAAAATTATTAGAGGGCTAAGCAGTTAAGCCGCAGATCAGCGATGTCATCTTCAAGCGAGAAGGAAGGCGTTGAGGAGAAGAAGGTTGAGCTCTTAATACCCTTAGAGGTTTATCTAGCGGCTGGGCTACATATAGGCACGCACATTAAGAGCAAGTTCCTTAAGCCCTTCATCTATAGGGTTAGGCCTGACGGCCTCTGTGTCATAGACGTAGGCAAGATAGATGAGCGCATAAGGATAGCCGCGAAGTTTCTGGCCAGGTACGACCCTCCTAAGATCGCTGTGGTGTCTTCTAGGCAGTATGGTGTGCCCTGCGTGTTAAAGTTCTGTCAGCTCACGGGGGCTAAGCCTCTAGTCAATAGGTTCATCCCCGGCTCCTTTACGAACCCTAACCTACCTACCTACGTTGAACCGGACGTGGTGTTAATAACGGATCCTAGGGCCGACGAACAGGCCTTAATTGAAGCCTCCCAAATAGGGATCCCTATAGTGGCCCTCTGCGATACAGACAACGATGTATACTTCGTGGACTTGATGATACCTGTCAATAATAAGGGAAGAAAGGCCTTAGCTCTAACCTACTGGCTCTTAACAAGGCAGGTACTAAGGGAGAGGGGCGTTATACCGCCGGACGCAGACTTGCCTACTCCGTTAGAGGAGTTCGAGGCTAAGGTAGAGGAAGGTTTTGAGTGAGGGATGTCCATGGGGAAAGTTCGAAGGCCCGCTGTGGCTGGCTACTTCTATGAAGCTGATCCCGACGCCCTAAGGAGAAGGGTTGAGCGTTGCTTCCTCGACCCTCTAGGTCCAGGTTCTCTTCCTAAGGTTAGTAGGGAAGGGCCTAGGAGGATTAAAGGCCTCGTAGTTCCACACGCAGGCCTCATGTACTCAGGCCCAGTGGCAGCTCACGCTTATCTCTCACTGGCTGAGGACGGTGTACCTGAGACGGCCATAATAATAGGGCCTAACCATACAGGGTGGGGGGCCGGTATATCCATCATGGTTGAGGGGTCCTGGAGCTGCCCCTTAGGGGAGGTGGAAATTGACTCTGAGCTAGCCTCTAAAATACACAGAGAGGCCAACCTAGTGGCGATAGACGAGGAGGCTCACATCAACGAGCACTCGATTGAGGTACAGTTGCCCTTCCTAACCTACATATACGGTGAGGAGGTGAAGCTGGTCCCAATATGTATGATGCTCCAGGCGTACGAGGCGTGCGTCGACTTAGGTAGAGCCATCGCCAGCGCTGCGGCCGGTAGAAACGTGGTGGTGATAGCCGCGACGGACTTCACGCACTACGAGCCTCAAAGAAGCGCTGAGGTTAAGGATAGAAAGGCCATCGACGCCATTTTGAGGATGGACGCGAAGGGCCTCCTTGACGTAGTTGCTGAGGAGGATATATCGATGTGCGGGCCAGGACCCGTAGCGTCAATGCTAATAGCGGTAGCTTCCTGGGGGGCCTCTAAGGCCGAGCTCTTAAAGTACGCGACGTCGGGCGACGTGACGAGGGACTACTCCTCGGTCGTAGGCTACGCCTCCCTCAAAGTAATCTGATGGTGAGGTAGTTGGGGGAGAAGCGTAAGCTTGAGCACATTAAGATTTGCCTTGAGAGGAATGTTGAAGCCGAGTATACCAAGACGGGGTTTGAGGAGATCTACCTAGTTCATCGATGCCTCCCCGAGTTAAACCTAGATGAAGTATCCACTGAAACTTTTTTTCTAGGCGAGAAGTTTAACGCGCCCTTAGTCATCTCCGCGATAACAGGTGGGCCTAGGCTATCGACGATAATAAATAGGTCTTTAGCAGAAGCTGCTCAGGAGCTAAACATTATCTTGGAGCTGGGCAGTCAACGTCCAGCCCTCGAAGATCCCAGCCTCCTAGCCTCCTTTAAGGTTGTGAGGGAGGTAGCGCCCGACGCCTACGTAGTGGCCAACTTAGGGGCTGTCCAATTAGTTGAGCGTGGGGTTGAGTATGTTAAACAGGCAGTGGACATGGTTGACGCCGACGCTGTGGCCATTCACTTAAACCCGCTTCAAGAAGCTATACAGCTTGAAGGTGAAGCCAGGTTTAGAGGTGTGGCTGAAGCCTTAAAGCAACTTACCCGTGAATTAAACCTCCCTGTAATAGTCAAGGAGACTGGCTGTGGCGTAGCCGGTGAAGAGGCTAGGCTATGCGCCGAGCTGGGAGTCTCAGCCATAGATGTGGCTGGGGCTGGAGGCACCAGCTGGGGGGCCATCGAGGGATATAGAGCGCTTGAAGCTGGAGACCATATGAAGTTCTCTCTCGGCATGAAGTTTAGGGACTGGGGCATACCCACGGCTATAAGTATCTTGGAGACAAAACACCACTCGAAGCTACCCATTATAGCCTCTGGCGGTGTTCGAAGCGGAGTGGATGTGGCTAAGGCCTTAGCGTTGGGGGCTGACATGGCCGGGATGGCTCTCCCCCTACTTCGCCCCGCCTTGATAGGGAGCTGGGCCGTGACTTCTAGGCTCAGCGAGGTGGTAGAGGAGTTAAGGCTAGCTATGTTTCTAACGGGCTCAAAGAGCGTGGAGGAGTTGAAGGAGGCTGACGTGGTAATCACTGGGCGGACGGCTGAGTGGCTGAGGGCGAGAGGTTTAGAGCTTTCTACCTTCGCTAAGCGGCGTTCTACTTATGCGCGTAGATAGCCTTAACCACGTTGTCCTTAATCTCGTCCACCCTAACGAACCCATACCTCTCAAACTGAACGATGTCACCGGGTCTTAGACTTAGACAGTTCTCTTCACCTAGCCCCTCCACCACGGTTAAGCTATCCTTAGATAGCTCTTCGTTTAGGAAGAGCTTGCCCGGTACTTCAACTAGCACCCTCACGTTGTATTTAGCAGGCACCCATTGTATCTTGGGGTCTATGAGTTCATTGCCTGCATACTTCGCTCTCACGATCTCCCCGACCTCGAGCACGTCTACGTTAAAGAGCCCCATTAACCTTAGTCTCCTCGGGAGCTTGGCTGTACCCTCTACATCGTCGCCTGGGACGTAAACCTTAGCTACGCCCTCCTCCACCTCTATACGTAAAGTCCTCTCGCCTCGCTCAGGGAAGTTTGGGTGAAGTTTAATGCGCACCTCACTTAGCTCCGGAGCTCCTTCCACTACCATTAGCTTGGGCCTAGGGACGAAGAAGAACCTGTTGGCGAGGGGGTCCACTACCTTCCTATTGTAGCTGTTAAGTAGCTCCCAGGTCACTAGCGCGTTGGATTTGCTGGGGCCTATATCCAAGATGAGCCTCTTGATAGCCTCGGGGTGTATGCCTCTCCTCATTAATCCTCTCAGCGTAGCTAGGCGTGGGTCGTCCCAGCTGCTTAGAACGCCCTCCTTGATTAACGGCGTTATTCTCCTCTTAGACAGCGGCGTGCCCTCCATGCTGAGGCGCCCAAACTGTATAGCTACGGGCGGCCTCCACCCCATGAACTTGTATATGGCCTCCTGGATTTCCACCCTCGTCGTGAACTCTATCGACCTTAAAATGTGGCTCACCCTCATTAAATGGTCCTCAACGGCGCATGCAAAATCGTAGGTTGGGTAGACCCTATACTTATCTCCTTTAAGCGGATGCGGGTGTTCTATGATCCTTAAGATTACGGGGTCCCTAAACGCGTAGTTCTCGCTCCTCATGTCGGTCTTCAGCCTAACGACGGCCTGTCCCTCAGCGTAAGCTCCCTCTAACATTTTATCTAGGAGCTCGAGGTTCTCATGCGGTTCTCTTCGCCTACACGAACATTCCTCCCCTCTTCGACGCCTAGCCCTGAGCACTTTCGTGGGGCAGGTACATACGTAACCATAACCCTTAGCTAGGATCTCCCTGGCCACGCCGTACATCAGCTCCATGTCGTCGGACACGAGCTTCTCCTCGTCCCACGTTAACCCGAGGACCTTTAGGTCGTCCCTGATAGCCTCGTAGAACTCCACTTTCTCCGCTCTAGGGTTAGTGTCCTCGAACCTTAAAATGAACTTACCCCCATACATCCGGGCGTATTCATGTGATAGCACCGCTGCCTTAGCATGCCCTAAGTGTAAGTAGCCGTTAGGCTCGGGGGCAAACCTGGTGACGACGATTTCGAAGCCCTCTGCTGGAGGTAGTGGTGGCAGTGTGCCGCGCTCTTCCTTCTTAGGCCTCTCTAAGGCCTCAGGGTAATGCTCCTCTAACAACCTACGTTGCTCCTCTAGGCTTAGCTTGTTGACTTCCTCCACCACCGACCTTATAATGGGTATTAGCTCCCTAAGCTTAGGCTTAACCTCAGGTTTCTCAGCTAGGATCTTCCTCACGACGGCGTTTAAGTCGGCTCTACCTTCATGTAGCACGGCGTTCCTCAGGGCATGCTTCCTCGCCACATCTAAGACCTCAGCCTCCATGATCTCCCTCAGTTAGGGCTACGATCTTAAACGACCCTCTCTTCCCGCTTTATTAAAACCTAGTCCACCCCGCGAACCTCAAAACATACCACTAAAAATTTTAAACTATAGCAAGCTAAAAAGCCTTCGTAACAACAGTCTCCTTCTTACTCAACCTTAAAGAAGGGGTTTCCTTATGGCTTTCTCAAGTAGAACTCTGCGCCCTTTTAGTGACATCTTAGAGACCTTCCTTTAAGCTACAGCAAGATGGGAGAGCCCGTAAATAACGGTGTAGGCCGTGTGTCGTTAAAGATAAGTGCGGAGAAGCAATATGTGGGGGATGGGATTTAAAGATTTAGGTTGATGGGCGTGGAGGGTTTTCGGCGAGCTGCTCCAAGATATAACGCTTGCTGACATCTAAGGTTCTCCGTCTAAAACGCCTTACTTCACTCACTAAATCCTCAACCTCACTCCACGCTAACTGCTCACGCAATACCCTTAAGCTGAGCTTGGCCAGCATGTGCTTCCATGGAAGTGTAAGCCTATCCGCGACCTCCTCCAACACCCTTATGAGCGATGGTTTAGCATAGATGGCGAGTCGCCAGCAGTCACTATTTAGCCGTCCTACTTTAGTTTCTTGGCCTGTCTCTTTAATACGTCCTAGCTTAGCTTTAATGCCATTGCTGCGTAGTTCATGCTTGATACGTTGAAGCAACCTTAAATTCTCAGATGGGATCACTAAGGTTACTTCCGTAGCCTTGCCCCTCTTCTCACGCCGTATGGTTATTGTGCCCTCCGTATCAATCAATACCGCCAATGCCTCCCATAATCCTTCACCAGTCATGATAGATGGTGGTTCATCGCTTAGGATCCATGAATACCCTTCAATAGGTAAGTAGCACCATGCATGCCAATTTGACCCGCCGTCAAAGTCAATAACGGGCTTAACCTTGATGTCGACATGCCTCCCAAAAAGCTCTGTGAAGAGGTGTATCAGCCATGGGTCGGGGGTTCTGACCTGGACATAGACCTGCCGACCCATTGCGATAGCACATCCATCGGAGTGGGCAAAGAACCACATTTTCGCCATCTCCTTAGGCGCGACCTTTTTAATTTTAGCAAGCCTCCTCTCCTTACATGCCTCATACTCCCTTATGTCAACGTTTAAGCGAATCATCCAATTATATACAGTTGCCGCTGGTACACCTATAAGCGCCGCAACAGCTATGTAGCTTCGAAATACTTCGTAAAGATGTTGTAATAACGCTCTAAGCTTCTCCTTGTCACTGAGTGAGCTATCGCGCAGCGCTTGTACAACCTCCTTTGGTAACTTCTCTAGGATCTCGTCGCTTATTACGACCTTCCTCCTCCACGGTTTAAGCTCCGCCGGCATCGGTGTGGGGGGCTTAAGCCCTTAGCTCAGGCCTACCTAAGCGAGCTGAGCTGCTCGCCTAGTGCATCTATCCATAAAGAGATAGCCTGGCTATTAAGTTCTATCCTCGATGATTAGCCTTAGGAGGTATACTTAGGGTGAGTGGTGGTGTTAAGCGTCTTGACCCTAGCTTAGGCTTGTCCTAGGTGGGGTCCATGGAGCTAGCCATAGCCAAGGAGCTCGAAGAGGGGTAAGGTGTGGCTAGGTAGGCTAAGCCCACAGCAACCCTAGAGGTCTAGGTTGAGTTCTCTCTTAGCCTCTCGGCCATAAGCTTAGGCAACCCTCGCTGAACTTATATGCGTCTGAGCAATCCTTAACTTTACGTGCTTGGAGGCTGAGGGTTCTGGTCGTGAGGCTTAAGGGGGGTCTGCTAGTGGCTGAGTGGGATGATGAGTACCGCCTCGCCGACGAGCGCGCCGTACGACGGGCCCACATCCTCTGACGTAGTCGAGCGGCCGAACTCTCAAAGGGCTAAGGGTTTAAGGGACTACTGCGTGGAGTAGTGTTAAAGAAAACATATATACGGGGCGCTTTAATATAGCGTGCGCGCCCATGAGTTGATGAGCGTGAGAGGAGGCGTTAAGGATGTCTAAACCCTTCTACGTAAGGTTTGAAGTCCCCTCCGAGCTAGCTGAGAAGGCCTACGAGGCCATTAGGATAGCCAAGGACACCGGTAAAATCAAGAAGGGGACCAACGAGACCACGAAAGCCGTAGAGCGAGGGCTAGCTAAGCTAGTCTTAATAGCTGAGGATGTCGATCCACCAGAGGTCGTAGCCCACTTACCGTTACTATGCGAGGAAAAGAAAGTGCCCTACGTCTATGTGCCCAGTAAAGATAGGCTGGGACAGTCCTGTGGAATTGAGGTTAAGGCAGCCTCAGCATGCATAATCGAGGAAGGCGAGGCTAAATCGTTGGTCGAGGAGATAATAAGGAAGGTTGAGGAGATAAGGGTTAAAGGTGCTCCTTCCGCCGAGGCCGCTGCTCCAGCTGAAGCACCAGCAGCTGAGGAGGAGAAGCCTAAGAGGAAGCGCCGTAAATAGGGGCTTTTTAGCGAGGAGTAAGCTTCCTAGCTTCACGCTCTGTTTCTCTAAGCATTAAGATATCACCTATCCTAACAGGTCCCTTCACGTTCCTTGTCAGAATCCTGCCTTTATCCCTGCCCTCCAGTATACGGCACCTTACCTGTATGACCTCGCCCGTAACACCGGTACGCCCTATGATCTGTACTACCTCGGCTGGCGTAGCTTGATCTTCAGACTTGCTCATACCGCAGCCTCTAAAGGCGGGGGTCGATTTTAAGCTTGCGGGCATGATACAGGTAGGCTTAAAGCCTAGCTTGGATTTAACGGGGAGGGGTCCGTGGTGTTTAGGGTCACCAAGTGTTCATTCTGCAACTCGGTGATAGAGCCAGGGTCAGGGTTGATGTATGTTAAGCGTGACGGTACCGTCCTTTACTTCTGCTCAAGCAAGTGTAAGAAGAACATGTTAAAGCTACGCAGGAAGCCCTCTAAGGTGAAGTGGGCGAGGAAGACCGCCGAAGAACATAAGAGGAGGTAGCTGCTTTGGTGGAGCGCACGCTATTAATGGTTAAACCTGACGGCGTAGTTAGAGGCTTAATAGGGGAGGTCTTAAAGAGGGTGGAAAGCAAGGGTCTAAAGATCGTGGCCTTAAAGATGCTCTGGATGGATAGGGCTCTCGCTGAGAAGTTCTACTCGGTGCATAAAGGTAAGCCGTTCTTTAACCAGCTAGTGGAGCACATAACCTCTGCGCCTATCGTAGCCACAGTGGTGGAGGGTGAGGATGCGGTTAACGTAGTTAGGCGGCTTATAGGCTCAACAGACCCCAAACAAGCGCCGCCCGGCACTATTAGAGGCGACCTAGGGCTATCCTTAACCAAGAACGTAGTCCACGCCTCGGACTCTATAGAGAGCGCTGAAAGGGAAATAGGACTTCTATTCTCGGATAACGAGCTACTTAGCTATAATAGAGCCGACGAAGAGTGGGTCAAATAGGCATCTTCAGGTTGAAGGGAAAAAAGAAAGTAGACACCTCTGCTCTTTCTAGCGTAGAGGATGGTTGAAAATGAAGGAGGAGTACGTGAGGTCACCCATAGTATGCGTGTTGGGCCACGTCGACGTAGGTAAGACGCTACTGCTGGATAAAATTAGAGGCACAGCCACGATGTTCAGGGAAGTTGGGGCCATGTCCCGGCAGGTGCTACCTGCCGGGTGGTAAACCCAACATATAGGCGCTTCCTTTCTGCCGTGGTCAGCGCTTGAACGCATCTGCGGCCCATTGATGCGGTCGTTTAAGGCTGAAGTGAAGATCCCAGGCTTCCTAGTAATAGATACGCCTGGACACGAAGCATTCGTAAACCTTAGGCGTAGAGGAGGGTCCATAGCCGACATAGCCATACTCGTCATAGACATCTTAGAGGGCTTTGAGGAGATAACCTACGAGAGCCTAAGGATACTCAGGGAGCGTAGAGTCCCCTTCGTCGTCGCCGCTAACAAGGTAGACCGTGTCCCTGGGTGGAAGCCTAGAGAGTACGCGCCTTTCATCGAGTCATTCAAGGCTCAAAGTCCCGATGTCCAGCGTAGAGTGGAGGAGTTGACGTATAGGATTGTTGAGCAGTTTTCCTACGAGGGCTTCAACGCTGAGCGTTACGATAGGGTAAGGGACTTTACCAGGACGCTGGCCATTGTCCCGACGAGCGCCTTGACAGGTGAGGGTATACCGGATCTACTACTAGTCCTAGCTGGCTTAACCCAGAGGTATATGATGGGTAAGTTGAAGGCCTCCAAGGGTCCAGCTAGAGGGGTGGTACTTGAGTGTAGGGAGATGCCCGGCGTAGGCACCGTGGCTGACGTCATCATCCACGACGGGGTTATCAGGCGAAACGACATCGTCGTCTTAGGCGGCCTCTCGGGGCCCGTAACTACCAGGGTCAGGGCCCTGTTATTACCTAAACCGCTTGATGAGATGAGGGACCCAGAGGATAAGTTTAAGAGCGTAGATGAGGTGGCTGCCGCGGCTGGCGTAAGGGTCGTTGCGCCTGGGTTAGACGAGGTTGTAGCGGGCTCGCCATTAATGGTCGCCGCTAGCGAGGCTGAGGTGGACGAGCTTAGGAAGACGATCTCAGAGGAGCTAGCAGGCATAAGGTTCACCACCGAGGCAGAGGGGGTAGTAGTGAAAGCTGATACCTTAGGCTCCCTCGAGGCCATGGTCAACAAGCTGAGGAGCCTAAATATACCGGTGAGGGTGGCCGACGTAGGCCCTATAACGAAGAGGGACATCATGGAGGCCTCCATAGTCAAGGAGACCAACAAAGTCCTAGGCGTCATACTAGCCTTCAACGTAAAGGTGTCCCCCGAGGTGGAGGATGAATTAAAGTCGAGGGGTATCCCTGTCTTCAGTAGCAACGTGATCTATAGGGTTTTTGAGGAGTATCAGAACTGGGTTAACAAGGTTAGGGAGGAGGAGAAGCGCCGTGAGCTATCTAGCTTAATAAGGCCCGGCTGCATAAGGCTTCTACCAGGCTACGTTTTCAGGAGGAGCGACCCGGCCATCGTAGGGGTTGAGGTGTTGAGCGGTAGAATAAGGCCTGGCTACCCGTTGATAAGGGAGGATGGTAGGCGCGTAGGCGTGATAATGCAGATTCAAGATAAAGGTAAGCCTATAGAGGAGGCCACGAAGGGACTGGCGGTGGCGATATCCATTAGGGGCGACGTCATGGTGGGGAGGCAGATCAAGGAGGGCGACGTCCTCTACGTCGACGTACCAGCCGAGCACGCTAGGCTATTAACCACAAAGTATAGGGGCGAGCTCACCCCCGATGAAATGGAGGCCTTAGAGGCCTTAGAGAAGGTCAAGCAGCGTAGGTAGCCAATAGAGGCCGCCGTAGGAGCAATGAATATTTAAGGCCCTCCTACTCGTAGTTCCAGCCTCGAGGTGTGCATTGATGTCCTTCAAGCTCGTCGTCTCAGACCCAAAGACAGGCAAGGCAAAGCAGATAACTGTGGAGGGTCCTCAAGCTCAGGCCCTAATAGGCTTGAAGATAGGCGACGTCATAGACGGTACTCCCTTCGGCTTTGAAGGCGTCAAGCTAAAGATAACAGGTGGCAGTGATCGAAGCGGTTTCCCCATGAGACACGACATACCTGGCGGGGGTAAGTACCGCGTATTGTTATCAGGCCCTCCAGGCTTTCACCCTAAGAAACCAGGTATGAGGAAGAGAGTTACTGTTAGAGGGAATACCATCACCGAGGATATAGTGCAGATAAACATGGTTGTGGTGGAGGGCGAAGAAGGTGAGCGTGGAGGAGGCTCAGGAGCTAGCTAGGCGCTCTCAGTCCGTGCTTAACATTGGCACGACCGGCCACGTAGACCACGGTAAGACCACCTTAGCTTGGGTACTTTCAGGTGTATGGGCAGCTAAGCACTCAGAGGAAATGAAGAGGGGGGTTACCCTTAGGCTAGGGTATGCAGATGTGGTGGCCCTAAAATGCCCTAGCTGCCCTCCTCCTCAGTGCTACACCACTCTTCACCTAGCTGGGGGGTGGACATGTAAGCACTGTGGCTCTCCTCTCCAGTTCCTGAGGAAATTCAGTTTTGTTGACTGCCCTGGCCACGAGATGTTGATGGCCACCATGCTAGCCGGCGCTACGTTGATGGACGGCGCTCTCTTAGTAATAGACGCTACGGCTCCATGCCCTCAACCACAGACGCGCGAGCACCTAAAGGCTCTCGAGATAATAGGGGTCAACAAGATAATAGTGGTGCAAAACAAGATCGACGTGGTCCCCAAGGAGAAGATACTGGAGCACTATAGGCAGATCCTAGACTTTATCAAGGACTCGCCAGCTAGGGACGCACCGGTAATCCCTATTTCAGCGCTCCACGGTGTAAACGTAGATGTCCTACTCCAAGCTATAGATGAGCTAATGCCCACACCTATTAGGGACGAAGGTAAGCCCTTTAGGATGTTTGTGGCTAGGTCCTTTGACGTCAATAAGCCTGGCACGTCACCTGAAGACTTAAGGGGAGGGGTGTTGGGAGGATCCATAATTCAAGGGGTATTAAGGGTGGGAGATGAAATAGAGATAAGGCCTGGGTTGAGAATTGAAAAACCTGGAGGGAGAGTAATCTACGAGCCCCTATACACTGAGGTAGTTAGCCTTAGAGGAGGCGACGTTGACCTTGAGGCTGCTAGGCCGGGGGGTTTAATTGGTGTAGGTACCACTTTAGATCCCTCTCTCACTAAGTCCGACTCGTTGGTAGGCAACGTCGTGGGTAAGCCTGGAACCTTGCCTGAGGTTTGGTGGGAGCTAGAGCTTGAGGTCTACTTACTTGAAAAAGCGGTGGGCACTGCTGAACAGGTGAAGGTTGAGAAGATAAAGCCTAACGAGACCTTAATGCTCAATGTAGGCACGGCAACTACCATAGGCACTGCCATGCCAGCAGGGGACGTGGTACGTATAAAGTTAAGGAGGCCTGTATGCGCTGAGGTTGGCTCGAGGGTAGCTATAAGTAGGCAGATAGGCGGCCGCTTCCGCCTAATAGGTTATGGCATGATAAGGTAGTAGTAGTCTTGAAGCCTAAGGTAGAGGTGCTCTTAGACTCAAGCTTTTTAATGCTGCCCTCAGTTAAGAGAATCAACCTCCTAAGCGAGCTCGATAGGGTCCTTAATAGGGGCTATAAGCTGGTCACCCTACCTAACGTTGTTAGGGAGTTAGAGAAGCTGGCATCTCAGGGAGACCCTGGTGTGAGGAGGAGAGCTAAGCTAGCCTTGGAGCTTTTAAGGGGTCTAAACGTGGAGGTGCTAGATATAAAGATTGAGGGAGGGACAGATAAAGCCATAGTCGAGTCGTCGAAGGGAAGAAGGTGGGTGGTGGCTACGGTAGATAGGGAGCTGAGGGCTAAGCTTAGAAGGATGGGGGTGCCCACCATTTATCTTAGAGGTGAGAAGAGGCTCGAACTTGAGGGGGAGGTCTTAGATAGTTGATGGGCTATTTTAGGGAAACTTTTAATCCCTGCTCTGAGTAGCTCCTTAACAATCAGGTTTAAAGCTAAACGGTGGTATCGATTGTATTATCTCGTCGAGGTTAGCGACGTAGTTAGAATACCGCCCAACAAGTTTAGGGAGCCTCTAGAGAAGTCAGCTATGGAGGTTTTAAAGGAGACTTACGAGGGAGTGATGAATAAGACCCTTGGTGGAATACTGGCTGTCGTGGACGTGAAGGTCTCCCCTATGGGTAAGATCGTGCCGGGGGATGGAGCCACCTACCACAAGGCGGTCTTTACGCTCTTGACCTTTAAGCCCGTCGAACATGAAGTGGTCGAGGCTGAGGTAACAGAGGTAACATCCTTCGGCGCCTTTCTAAGGCTAGGCCCCTTAGAGGGGTTAGTGCATGTCTCCCAGGTGGCTGATGACTACATCTCCTATGATGGTAAGCGCGGCGCTTTGCTCTGTAAGAATACTAAGAGAGTTTTACAGAAAGGGGACGTGGTGAGGGCCAGGGTGGTTACGGTAAGCTTATCGAGCGGTAGCTTTAGGGACTGCAAGGTGGGATTGACCATGAGGCAGCCCTTCCTAGGTAAGCTTGAGTGGATTGAAGAGGACTTAGAGAAGGCTAGAGCCCCTGTAAAGGGCGCTAAAGCAAAGAAGGCGGGGGCTTAAATTGAGTAGCCGGGGCACCGGCAGGTTAAAGGCCTGCACCAAGTGTAAAGCCCTCGTACCTCTAGAGGTCAACGTGTGCCCTATCTGTAAGGGGACTAGTTTTTCGACTGACTGGAGCGGCTGCGTCGCCATAATAGACCCTGAGCACTCTAAAGTAGCTAAGCTCCTTAACATAACGAAGCCGGGGCGCTACGCCTTAAAGGTGCGCTAGTCGAGGATGGCAGGTTGAAGGCCTTAAGGTTACCTGAAGAGTTGAGGCCTACTCTTCAAAAACCGCTGGGCAGGCTGTTGAAAGGCCCCACTGAGCGAATATACTCAGCGCTGCTTATGGAGGCCTCCTCGAGGATGTCTCCGCGTATCATCGCTGTGGGGGACGTAGTCGTCGAGGACTCCTTGAAGCATGGCGTTAAGCTGGATTTAGCGATAGTGGATTATAAGACGAAGAGGCGTGGCCGCCCCTTAGAGTTGGCTGTTGAGTTTAGGAGGGTGGTTAAAGTGGTCAATCCGCCTGGCCACCTATCTCTCGACGCCATGGATGTGCTTAAGTCCCTTATCGAGGAGGGCGGAGGGGCCTTAATGGAGGTGGAGGGAGAGGAGGATTTACTGACCATACCGTCCGTGCTTTATGCTCCCCTTAACTCCCTAGTCATATATGGCCAACCTAATGAGGGGGTGGTGCTCGTGGTCGTCGATGAATCTTCTAAGGCTTTCTTTAAGGGTTTACTGGAGTCGTTTAGCCTGGTGGAGCTCTAGGGTATCCATACAGTAAAGCTAATAAGGAGCCTAACGCTGTCGACCTCGTCATTGACGGGGTCCAACTATGGCCGAGTCGCTTGAAGAGCTTAAGTCACTCATCAAGATAGAGGAGATAAAGGAGAACCCCCTCTTGAATCGACGTGAAGTGATCTTTCAAATCATACACGCGGGTAAAGGGACCCCAGACCGCTGGTCCATAAGACAAGTCATAGCCAGCCAGCTAGGTGTGTCTGTTGACTGTGTACTCGTAAAATCTCTCCTAACGAGGGCGAGGACCCACCGTACTAAGGGGCATGCTCACGTATACAACAGCCCCGAGGAGCTAAGTAAGGTTGAACCTAAACATTTAATTATAAGGAACCTCCCCCCGGAGCAAAGAGCAGAGGCCTTAAAAGCGTTGAAGGAGAGCCGTAAGGGTGGTTAATGATGTACAAGTACATGGCCTTAGCGTGGAGGAAGCCTAGTGAGAGCTACGTTTCAAGCTTAATGAAGGAGCGCTTAATAGCTTGGAGGAGGCAGCCCACGGTAGTTAGGATAGAGAAGCCCACAAGGATTGATAGGGCCCGTTCTCTTGGCTATAAGGCTAAGGTTGGCTTCGTTGTGGTTAGGGTTAGAGTGAGGAAGGGGGGGTTGAGGAAGCCTAGGCCTAGGAGCGGTAGGAGGCCTAAGAGAATGGGCGTTTACGGCTTCTCTCCCTGGAAAAGCCTCAGGAAGATAGCTGAGGAGAGGGCCTCCCGCAAATATCCTAACCTAAAGGTAATGGGTAGCTACTGGGTCGGGGAGGATGGAAGGCATAAGTGGTTCGAGGTTATATTGGTAGATCCTCATCATCCATCCATTAAGTCGGACAGGGAGCTTCAGGCTAAGCTATCGCCCAAAGACCCATAGATAGGACTTATAGCTTGCCTCCCCTCTTATTACACTGAGGACGCTATGAATATTGATGAGGAGATCTCCTCACTGTTTGAGAAGCTAGGCTTCTCTAAGCTGGAGGCTAAGCTCTACCTGAGGGCTCTTGAAAAGTCCTCCCTTAACTTAGAGGAGGCTGCGGCGATTACAGGTTCCTCCGTAGATGAAACTAGGTCGGCGCTTGAAGGCATGGAGGCTAAGGGCTTGGTGAAGCCTTCTCCCGAGGACCACAACGTATACTTGCCCGTTAATTTTGAGGATGCTGTCAACGCGATGTTGAGGCTTAAGGTTGAAGAACTGAACGCTGAGCTTGAAGGTTTGAGGTCCACGGCTTCAAGGCTTAAAAGCTTACTTGAAGCCTTTCACGCTGAAAGGAGGCTTGGTATTAAGCCTGAGGAGCTACTGAAGCCCTTAGGGAGCCTCAAGGACATGGAGCTCCAGACGGTTAAAATGGTGAGCGAGGCTACTAAGGAGATCGACATATTTACGGCTGGCTTCGGCTGGCTAGATAAGGTATACGAAGAGCTCGCGAGCGCCAGGTCACGTGGTGTACTGATTAAGGTGTTAATGAGGGTGGTGGACGAGGAATCGAAGAGGGCGGCTGAGAAGCTTAAGTCCATTGGGGCGGAGGTTAGGGTTCAAAGGGAGCCATGGTATCCTTTGAGAGGGACTATAGTCGACGGTAGGAAGCTCGTATTCTTAATATGGGCCACTGAGCATAAGACGACCTACTATAGGCCTCACTACACGGAGAACGAGGGTTTAATTAGGGTCTTTACTGAGTCCTTCCATAAACGCTGGGAGGAGGCAAACCCCTTTAGTTGATGGATATGTCGGTGTACTTAGAGACCTTCGCCCACGCCACGGAGAACCTAAGTAAGGTTCTCGAGGCTCTCCAAAACTTACTACCTCAAAGCCTTAGGGGGAGGGTCAACCCTGTAATAGAGACCGTAAAGGGACACTACGACAACGAGATCGCTATACTAAGACTTGAGCTTAGAGACAGGGACGCTGAGCTTTTCATAAAGGAGCTTTCATCTAAGCTCAACGATGAGGATAAACGCGAGCTCGCGTACAGCCTTGATCTCAGGGTTGATGGTTCAAGCCTTTACTTACGGTTAGATAAGGGGCAGGCCTACTTAGGGAGGGCTAGGTTGACCTTAAGGGGCGAGGCCATTAAGGTTAAGTTGACCCCTACCATACCTAAAGGCAGCAGCTTAAAGGAGTACCTAAGGAAGGTAGGTTTACTGAATGTCTAAGTTCTTCCTAGACGCTAGACTGCGTGTACTCACCTCTGAGGCTTTATCCTTAGCTCGCCATTTAAAGTGGAGAGGAGTAGCCTTAGCTGTTGATGAGCTGAACTTAAACCTGGCCAAGGAACTAGCGAATGAGGGGCGTAAGTTAAAGATTGATGTAGCCATCCGCTTAGATGTACACGTTGAATCCTCCTCTAAGCTGAAGCAAACATTAACGAAGAACCGTAGGAAGGTGGAGTTTGTAGGTGTCGTCCCCCTCACGATAGAGGTGGCTAGGGTAGCTGCCAGGGACTCAAGGGTAGATTTCCTGGTGCTTCAACCCGACCCAAGGGTTAAGGTGTTCGATGAAGGTGTCGCTAGCTTAATGAGGAGCTCGGGTGTCATCTTAGAGATGGACCTAGCCCCGCTAATAATAAGGGGCTGCTGCTCTCCCCTCCTAAGACATTACCGTAAGGCCTACGAACTAGCCAAAAAAAGAGGTTTGAATGTAGTCTTTGCTAGTGGCGCTGAAGAGCTAATGCATATGAGAGCCCCAAGGGATTTAGCAGCGTTAGCAGCGCTCATAACTATGGATGAAGAGGAGGCTAGAAGGATGCTATCGGAGGTCCCTAAACATAGGCTAGACTTAAACAGGTCTAAGCTGAGTCCAAACTATGTAATGCCAGGAGTTAGGGTGGTGGAGCCTAAAAGTGGTTAAGCTCGAGAGGACTAGATACTTGTCAATATGTATACATGGCGACGTAGACCCTCATAAAGCTTGGCGTGAACTAAGAGAAGCTCTTAGACGCCTACTAGGTGAATTCGGTTTATCACAGGCGGGCTTACTGCTAATTGAGGTTCTTCCAGGCAAGCTGATCTTAAAATGTAGCCATAAGTCAGTATGGATGGTGAGAGCGGCAGCAGCGGCCGTCAAAGAGGCTGAGGGGTCTTCCTGTCTCCTCCACGTGGAGAGGGTTAGTGGTACTCTAAAGAAGCTCCGAAAAGCACTTAAAGAGTCAAAACCATTTAGTCGAGGGGATGAAGAAGCCATGCCCCAGGCTGTAGAGAGCAATCAATGATGTGCTCGCGACGAGCTGACCCCTCTATTGCTATTATTAAGGGAATGAAAACAAGCCCGACTAACTCGGCCACGTATAATTACCATTTAGTAAGGCGGGTTTAAGGGGCATGGCGTCTCGTGCGCACTAAAAAAACTGATTGAGCTTTAGGTTTCTTCAATTACTCTTCTCAACTTAGTCAACACCTCGTCTACCAATATCTCCTTGGTATTAGGGTCTCTCGATGTCCTTATTAGCGGAGGCACCTCGATTCCACGTCTCCTAATTCCTCCACGAGTCCCTCGAGGAATACTCCAAAAGGTCGACCATCCTCCGTTACGCCGCAGGTAGGGCTACGAGACCCCCCAATAATACACGTAAACCTAGACCCCCTTCACGAGCTCCTCTATTAAGTCACAGACCTCTCTAGCTAACCTCCTATAACACCTGACCATGCTAGGTACCCTATACCTTCTCTTTTCCCTCTTCGCCTGGTAAGGCAGGCCTCCTCTAACCTTCACAGTAAGATTCAGGGCACGGGTACTGCACGATGCCTACGCCCTCCCTGCTTGATCAGATAATTTACGACAGGTTCTACAGCAGCGCTGTACATGGCGTAGCCAGGCTCTAGGGCGTTCTGGTTTAGTAAACAGTGAAGAACTAACGCGAACCTACCTCCTCTTTTATCCTCTCGCGAAGCCATCGTTTCTCTCCTTATCCGGCCTCAGACTTTATAGGTATTCAACCTCTAACGTTCGGGAGGGGGTCCTCTCTGTCTTTGAACTTGGAGACTGAGATCTCCTCGCTTAAGCTAAGCAACCCGTTCATGAACGCCTCGGGTGTCTTATCCACGACAGGGGGCTTACTTAAGAGGATAGCTATGGCTGGAGCGGGCGCGGTCGTAACCAAGTCGTTGAGCTTAGATCCAAGAGAAGGGTACCCTAACCCCGTGGTAGTAGAGCTACCCTACGGGTATCTAAACGCTATAGGCCTAGCCAACCCAGGATTGGAGTCGTTTCGGGAGGAGCTACGTGAAGTAAAGGATGTAGGCGTGCCGGTGATAGTGAGCGTCTTTGGCTCAACGGTAGAGGAGTTCGCCAGGGCCAGCTTTAAGGCCGAGGAGATAGGCGCCGATGCCATCGAACTAAATCTATCCTGCCCTCATGCCGGAGGGCTCACGTCTTACTCCCAAGACCCTAAACTAGCCTATGACGTAATCGCCAGAGTCAAGCACTCAGTATCAATCCCTGTCTTCGCTAAGCTATCCGCTGAGTCTCCTAGTATCGTGGAAGTGGCTAAAGCAGTCGAGAAAGCGGGGGGTGACGGGGTTACGGCCATAAACACCATAAAGGCCATGTACATAGACGTAGACTTAAAGCGCCCAGTTCTCTCCAATAAATTTGGGGGTCTCTCCGGGCCAGCCATTAAACCTATAGCCGTTAGATGCGTCTATGAGCTACATGAAGCAGTGGAGATACCGATCATCGGTGTCGGCGGCATCAGCGACTACAGGGACGCCTTGGAGTTTATCTTAGCTGGGGCCTCAGCTATCCAGGTAGGCTCAGCGCTGGCAAAGGAGGGCTTTGACCTCTTTAGACGCCTAATTAACGGTGTTGAAGGGTACCTAAAACTTCACGGCTTCTCCTCGATTAAGGAATTGATAGGCTATGCCCACAGGTGCTAGGTATGCATGTCGCTAAGCTAGTCGACGCTAAGGACGAAGCCCGTAACGTCAAGACCTTAATCTTAGAGTGTCCAAAAATAGCCGTAAAGGCTAGGCCTGGCAACTTCATTATGGTGTGGCTGCCCAGCGCAGAGGAGGTGCCTATGAGCCTCTCGGTCATAAAGCCTCCTAGGCTAATAGGTTTCACCGTGAAGGGAGTAGGCGAGACAACGAACCAGCTGCTTAAGCTACCGTTAAACTCCTTCATTGGTGTAAGAGGCCCCTACGGTAGGGGATTCACGGTAAGTAAGCTGAAGGCGGTCTTAGTGGGGGGCGGCGTAGGAATAGCTCCTCTAGCTCCCTTAGCTGAGGAGTTGAAGAGCCTCGGCTCCCACGTTGAGGTCATCATAGCGGCCACCACAGCTAAGGAGCTCATATTCAAGGAAAGACTAGCGCGTATAGCCGATAAGTTATTGGTTGCAACCGATGACGGCACCGAGGGCTTTAAGGGCCTAGCTCACGAGGCCCTCGACGAGGCGTTGAGCAAGTCGAAGGCCGATAAAGTCTACGTGTGCGGCCCCGAGCCCATGATAGTGAAGTGTATGGAGGTGGCTCTTAAACACGGGGTTGACCTAGAGGCGAGCCTTGAAAGGTACATTAAGTGCGGCGTTGGACTCTGTGGGTCATGTTCGATTAACGGCCTAAGGGTGTGTCTTGAAGGACCTGTGTTTAAGTTGTCTGAGCTAGTTAAGATAAAGGAGCTCGGGTCTTACGTTAGGGATGCCTCAGGTAGGAAAGTACCCGTGACCTCGACTTGATTAGGAAGCTTTATATCGTTCGGCTACATATAAGCGTGGGGATGCTCCATGCCAAGCCACGGCTCACTAACCAAGGCAGGTAAGGTTAGGAGTCAGACTCCAAAGATACCTCCAAGGCCTAGGACAAGGCCCCACCCCAGAGTAGGTTTCAGGAAGCGTTACTTTAGAAGGGTGGTCTATCCATCCATCATGGGGTCTCAGACAGCTGCCTAGCCCCTTATCCCTTTAGGGGCGGTGGTCCCTGGCTGAGGAGGTCAGTTACTGGGGCTTAGCTCTAAGAGAACTTGAGAAGATAGGAGCATCCATCTACGACAGGGTCAGGATCACCAAGGGCTCTCTAACCCTAGAGGGCTTGTTAATGCCACCGGCTGACCTCAGCGACGATAAGCACGTAGTAATTAAGCTCGATAATGGCTACAACGTGGGGATAAGGCTAGGCCATGACGTTAAGCTTGAGCTAGTCTCGCGTAGCCCTAAATATAAGCCAGAGCTTCCTGAGGTCCCCATAAAACTAAGGGAGGGCCTACCTAAAGTAGCGATCATTAGCACCGGGGGAACTATAGCTTCAAGGGTTGACTACGTCACAGGCGCCGTCTACCCTGCTTTATCGGCTAGGGACCTCTATAACGTGGTGCCTGAGCTGGGCGACATAGCTAACATTGACGCTCACATACTCTTCAGCATCTTCAGCGAAGATATGCACCCTAACCTATGGTCTAAGATAGCTGAGGCGGTAGCTGAGAAGATTAAGGATAGCCCTGAAGGGGTCGTGGTCACCCACGGCACCGACACCATGGGTTACACAGCGGCGGCCTTAAGCTTCGCCTTACGGTCACTCCCCGTGCCCGTCGTCTTAGTCGGCGCTCAACGCTCCTCTGATAGACCTTCTTCAGACGCTGCCATGAACTTAATGGACGCAGTCCTCGTGGCCGCCAAGGCCCCCTTCGCAGAAGTAGTAGTGGTTATGCACGGGGAGGTGGGCGACACCTACACCTTGGTGCATCGGGGGGTTAAGGTTAGGAAGTGCCATACGAGTAGAAGGGATGCCTTCAGATCCATCAACGCCACTCCTTTAGCTAAGGTGGAGGGAGGCGAGATAAAGCTGCTAATTAATAACTACGTCCCTCGCGACCGTGGAAGGAAGCTAGAGGTTAAGGCTCGCTTCGAGGAAAAGGTGGCTTTAGTAAAGATATACCCTGGCTTCGACGGCTCCATCCTAGATTACCTGGTCGAGAAGGGATATCGAGGCATAGTCTTAGAGGGGACAGGCTTAGGACATGCTCCTCACCTAGCCTTTAACTCGATTAAAAGGGCTATAGATAGTGGCCTCGTCGTAGTTATGACTTCTCAGTGCATATGGGGTAGGATAAACATGAATGTGTATAGGACAGGCGTAGAGCTGCTAAAGATGGGGGTGATACCTGGAGGTGACATGTTACCTGAGACCGCCTTGGTTAAATTGATGTGGGCCTTAGGTCAAAGCAAGGATCCTGATGAAGTCAAGAGGATCATGTTAACTAACATAGCTGGCGAGCTCAGCGAACGAACACAACATAATGACTACTTAAGGTGAGGATACATGAATTACGCTGAGCTTGGGCTTAAAGTAGGCCTCGAGCTGCATCAACAACTGGACACTAAGCACAAACTATTCTGCTCGTGCCCCACTAGATTAAGAGACGATGAGCCAGACGTCACGTTTCTAAGGAGGCTTAGGCCGACCCAAAGCGAGCTAGGCCAAGTAGATGAAGCCGCTCTCTTCGAGTTTAGGAGAGGTCGACGCTACCTCTACGAGTCCTACAACGATTCAGTGTGCTTAGTCGAGGAGGATGAGGAGCCTCCTCACGAGGTTAACCAAGAGGCTATTGATATAGCTCTTGAGGTAGCCTTAATGCTCAAGGCTACCCCTGTCGATCAGGTCTGCGTCATGAGGAAGGTGGTGATAGATGGCTCAAACACTACGGGCTTCCAAAGGACGCTGCTCGTAGCCCTAGGTGGACCCGAGTCGGTGATAGAGGATGAGGAGGGCCCTGTCCACATAGAGACCATATGCGTTGAGGAGGATGCAGCCCGTAAAATAAGGGAGGACGAGGGGGTGGTTAATTACAGGCTGGATAGACTCGGCATACCATTAATAGAGATTGCTACGGCCCCCGAAATAAGGAGCCCTGAACAGGCACGTAGAGTCGCCTTAAAGATAGGGATGTTGTTAAGAGCCACTGGCAAGGTTAAGAGAGGCTTGGGCACTATAAGACAGGACCTAAACATCTCAATTGAGAGGGGGGCTCGCGTCGAGATTAAAGGCGTTCAGGACCTTGACCTACTGCCTAAAATAATAGAGTACGAAGTTCAACGCCAACTTAACTTACTAAAGATAGCTGAGGAGCTTAAGAGGAGGGGGGTTAAACCCTCAGACTTAAATTACGAGTTTATTGACGTCACGCGCACCTTCTCAGGCACGAAGTCTAAGGTTATAGCCGACGGTATAAAGAGGGGCTGGAAGGTGCTAGCCGTTAAACTGGCAGGGTTCGCTGGGCTGATAGGCTTAGAGCTCCAGCCAGGTAGAAGATTTGGCACCGAGCTTAAGGACTACGCGGTGTTTTGGGGAGGGGTCAAGGGAATCTTCCATACTGATGAACTGCCAGGCTACGGCATAACTAAAGACGAAGTGGAAGCCTTAAGGTCAGCACTCAACGCGGGTCCACAGGATGCCGTGGTGTTTACGGTAGCTCCTTACGATAAAGCCTACGAGGCGCTTAAGGCGGTGGTTGATCGGGCTAAACAGGCTATTGTAGGCGTGCCTGAGGAGACCAGGAGCGCCAACCCTGATGGTACAACTAAGTATAGTAGACCCAGACCTGGGGCAGCTAGGATGTACCCTGAGACTGATGTCCGTCCGCTGACGATAACCCCAGAGAGGATTGAAAGAATAAAAAGCTCGCTACCTGAACTGCCCGAGCATAAACTTAAGCGCTTCATAGAGGTCTATGGATTAAGCCCAAGCCTAGCTGAGGCCATCCTTAGGTCGAGGAGGTTAAGGTTATTCGAAGAGGCGGTGTCGAAGACTAAGGTGCCGCCTATAGTCATAGCCAGTGTGCTCGAGGTGACCCTTAAATCTTTGAAGAAGGAAGGAGTTGACGTTGATAAGCTCAGGGACGAGGACATACTGGAGGTGTTTAAGGCCTTAGAGGCTGGCCGTATGTCTAAGGAGGCTGTGCCTGAGGTCTTGAAGTGGCTAGCGGACCATCCTGGGTGCGGCATTGTTGAGGCGCTAAGTAGCTTAGGTGTTAGGGCTTTAACCATGGAGGAGCTTCAACGCATTGTAAGGGAGGTTATCGAGGAGAATATCGATTTAATTAAGAGGAGGGGTAGGGGCGCCATTAACCCGCTGATAGGTGAGGTTATGAAGAGAGTTAAGCGTGGAGCTGATGGCAAGTTAGTCAGCGAACTGGTTCTCAAAGAGGTAGCCGCAAAGTATCCTGACCTACTCTAAAACCTCCACATCATCTATTAAGCCATCGCTATCCCTATCCAGCCCCTCGACGACATGTGCCTTAATACTATGGTCATATACGTTCCCCTCGGTAATTTCCTCCGGTCTAGAGATGAAAGCTACGACGCTAGCTCTTGTCCCCTCTATTCTCTTCCCAGCTAACACAACCACTACTTTACCTTCCTTAAACGGATTCTCGATAAACTCCACGACACCATCAACCTCCTCGCTGTAGGTTTTACCGGAGGCTTTGGATGTTATCCTATTTTCATGCTCTAAGTCGAAGTATATCGGCAAGTACTTATTAATCCTCCAAGTCACGGTGTTTACGGTGGGTCCTCCAACACAGACGAGGTTCTCCTTTAAGTCTTGATCCTTTACCTCGGTGTCAAGCTTCGCCTTAAATCTACGGCTCAGTGAGCCTAGAAACACGGCCAAGTCTACTGCTAAATGCTGATCTCTGGCCCTACTAAGCAGCGGCCCATGTATATCGGGGCTACCGACCACTATTATACCTCCCTCATCGGCTAGTCTTCTTAAGACCTCGGGTAGGCTTCTCTTAACCTCGTCTCTAAGCTCTGAATCCGTGAACCTTATCACTAGCTCATCGTATTTGGCTGCGTACCTCTTAGCTAGAGCTCCTCTAATCTCTTGCACGCCTACAACTTGTATGAAGCCCGCTTTCTCAAGTTTATCAAAGTGATAGTACACCAGCTGTTCACTAACTCCAAGTCTCCTCGCAACCTCCTTTGGGTAGCTGGGCTTCTTTGCAACCTCCTTAAGTATTTTAAACCTAAGTGGATTAGCTAGAGCTTTCAGCTCCTCCTCTAGGAGCCCCTTCCTGGTCATCATTGTTAAAATCGTATTTTTACAGGTCAAAAAATTTTACCTTGATTTAGACGGCGGTCAGTTCCTTCTCTCAAAGGCTGCTTTTTAAGTAAAGCCTATTAGCTTTAACGAGCCTATGAATAGGCTGTTTACGGAGGCATCCAGAGATTGTGTGGCATCTTTGGCTGTGTGCTAAGGGAAGGTTGTGCCTCGCCCATGATACATGAAGGCCTTAAAAGGCTCGAGTATAGGGGTTACGATTCAGCGGGTCTTGCTACAGTACATGAAGGCAGGATCTACATTAAGAAGGACGTCGGCAAGATAAACGAAATACACTTGAAGCTTAACTTAGACGATCTGCCAGGCAGCGTGGGTATAGGCCATACCAGGTGGGCTACTCATGGAGCCCCCTCAGCTTTAAACGCACACCCACACACCGACTGCCATGGATTGGTGGCCTTAGTGCACAATGGGATCATTGAGAACTTCATACAGCTTAGACAGGAACTTGAGAGGAGAGGCCACGTCTTTAAGTCCAAGACCGACACCGAGGTCCTCTCTCACCTCATTGAGGAGGGCCTAGAAGCAGGGTTAAGTTTAAAGGAGGCGGTCAGAGCTTGCCTACTTAAAGCTACGGGCTCCTATGCCATAGCGGTTATCTCCCCCTTAGAGCCTAACCACATAGTATGCGCCAGACGCGAAGCGCCGTTGGTCGTAGGGGTATGTGATAAAGGCGTCTTCTTATCGTCCGATATCCCAGCTCTGCTATGGGTGACTAGGAAGGTTCTGTTTCTACGTGACGGAGAGCTAGCGTTACTCACCCCTGAGGGCTTCACCGTTGAACGTCTAGACGACGGTGTCTTGGTTGAAAGACCCTTAGAGGAGGTTCCTTGGAGCCCTGAACTCGCCGAGAAGGGTGGCTTTCCCCACTTCATGCTAAAAGAGATACATGAGCAGCCTATGGCAATAAGGAACACCATTAGATCTCCCTATCAATATCTAGAGAAGATGAGCGAGGTCATCGAAAACTCGTCGAAGGTTTTCCTTGTGGCTTGCGGCACCTCTTATCATGCCTGCTTAGCTGGGAGCTACATGTTGTCTAAGCTGGCCTCCATAGATACTAAGCCCGTGTTAGCCTCAGAGTTCCCTGAGTGGTGTAGCGACTTAGTTACGGAGGGATCCGTCGTATTAGCGATCTCTCAGTCCGGCGAGACCGCCGATACCCTAAACGCTATCAGGCTTGCCCTCGAGAAGGGAGCTAAGGTGTTGTCCATAACCAATGTGATGGGCTCCACCATAACCAGGCTGTCACACGTGTACATAGGGACCCAGGCTGGCCCTGAAATAGGCGTCGCAGCCACTAAGACCTTCACCTCGCAGCTGGTAGCTCTATCGAGGCTATCCATTCTCCTAGGCCTAAGGAGGGGGGTCTTAGACGAGTCCGAGGGAAATGAGCTAACCGCGAGGTTAATGGAGACTCCTAGATTGATGGAGGAGGCGCTTAAGCTCTCAGAGCCTATAACCAAGGAGCTCTCACTTAGGTATGCCTATAGCAGGAGCTTCTTCTTCTTAAGCCGAGGAATAAACGTAGCTACTGCCCTCGAGGGCGCCCTTAAACTTAAGGAGATAAGCTACATCCACGCCGAGGGTTATCCTGCAGGGGAGTCCAAGCATGGACCTATAGCGTTGATAGAGGAAGGCTTCCCCTGCGTCTTTATAGTCCCTAAGAGCGAGGTTAGAGGCAAGCTGATAGGCAATATCATGGAGATGAAGGCTAGAGGCGCCAAGATAATAACCGTTGCTGAAGCTTCAGACCGCGAGGTTAAGGAGCTATCGGACGACTTCATAGGGCTACCTACAGAGCTGCCTGAAGTATTAACCCCTATAGTCTACGTCATACCCCTCCAGCTCTTAGCTTACTACGCTGCTACTGCTCGAGGATACGACCCAGACCGCCCGCGCAACTTAGCTAAGTCGGTGACCGTCACGTAGCTAGTATGGCTAGGCTCCTTATGAGGTCCGCAGCATCCTCACATCTATCAGCTACGTTCTCCATGCTATCAACCACATCCTTTAAGCACACCAGTCTCGAGGGGCCTAAGGAGTCCCCTATTACGAGGATTCTTCTCAACAGGTTTCTCCTTATATCGTCTATGTTCTCCTCCATCTCCTCTACCTTATTGGCGGTCTCCAAGGCCTTCCGCGGGCTTTCCACAAGCTCCTTTAACGCCTTATAAGTTTCCCTAGCTATATCAACTAGCCTATCAGCTACCTCTTTAAGGCCCCTTAAGACCTCCTCGTCATCTATGGTGAAGCACATAAAGGTTATCCTAGCGCCGGCTCCCTTCGCGTTAGAGGCTATATCATCCATGGTTAGCAGTAGCCGCGTGATTTCATCTCTATCTATGGGGTGGAAGACGTCTTTTAACAGTTCGTTTAGGATGTTGCGTTTAATATCGTCAGCCTCCCTCTCAAACCTGAAGATCTCCTCAAACCCTTTCTCAACTCCTTCTCGGTTTCCTTCGCAGAAGGCGTAGACCGTCCTCTTGAGGGCCTCGACTGAGGCTACCACCCTCTCTAAGTGTCTTTCAGCCCTCTCCAAGATACTCTTCTCTCTACGTCTACCTATCCACGCTAACATGTTAGTGGTTTTCGGCCCTGACAACTATGACCTCACCTCATCGGGTTTCTTCGATGAAATGAAGCTGTTGGTCTTCTCGTTCAAAGCCTCCACTTAAACCTTTCCCTTAACCCTCCTCTCTAAGGTCCACAATGTCCATTATGCTGGGCCCCGTACCGATTAAAGCCACCTTAACCCCAAGCTTACCCTCCACGTCCTCTATGAACTTTAAAGCCTCCCGGCTTAGCTCCTTTACACCTCGAGCCCCCTTAACTTCAGGGAAGAGGACGTCCAGCTTAGTTATGGCTATCTGCGTCGCCCCATTAAGCATGATAGCCCTCCTAGCGAGGTCGAAGTTAAACGGCGCAGCCCTTCTCTTCCTACCTGTAACCGTCGCTATCTCGCTCCATCCTCTTCGCTCAGCTTCATCCTCTGGCAGCTCACCTGGCAAAGGTCCTCCTCCCACCCTAGTCACGTAGGCCTTAAACACCACCAGCACGTCGTTAACCCTCGTCGGCCCAACCCCGACTTCGCTACACACTGCAGCGGCTGTCGTGTCTCTCGCTGTGACGTACGGGTAGGTGCCGTGGTATAGTGACAGAAAGCATCCTTGAGTTCCCTCTAACAGGACGTTTTTACCTGCCCTAAGGGCTTCATCCACCTCAGCAGCTACGTCAGTGAGGAAGGGTTCAAGCTCCTTAACATCCCTAGCCAGCTTAGCTATCCTTTTAACTCTGTCCTCTATGGCCGGCCCTACGCCTTGGCCGGTGGTCTGAACCTTACCCGCTAAGTGGGCGTCCTTCCTATCGCGCTCAATGTGATGTTCCTCTATGATGGAGCACTGATAATCTACGCCCACCCTATCCTTGGTATTGGTGAGCTCCACCTCGCTTAGGAAGATCTTGGGGTTAACGTTGGCTCCAGCCCCTATTAGCAACCTACAGCTCCTATTCGTGAAGGCGGTCGACACCATTCTCAGCTTAACGGTTCTACCATCCTCAAGTATCACTGTGTGCCCTGCGTTAACTGAGCCCACCCTGACAGCGAGGTCTATCTTGTCCTTAACAGCGAGGTAGGAGATTATCTTGCCCTTGCCCTCGTCTCCAAAGAAGCCTCCTACGACCACGGTTAAAGGCAAGAGGTACCACCTGTCAGCTCGTCATGGTTTATCCCTAAGCTCCGCCTTTTTAATCCTTAGGACGCCGCTTCTACCGTCCCATATCTTCTCAGCCTCCACTATAACCAGCCTCTTACGGTGAATGGGGCTATTAAGCACTAGGGTCTCAGCCTCTCCTCCCTCCAACGACAGGTTTATGCCCAGCTTAGCTTTCAGCTTTTTAAGCTCCTCCAAGGCTTCATGATCGAGCACCCTGCCAAGCCATTTTTCATTTAGTCCCAAAGCTGAAACCGAGACCACCATTATTTCGTAACCATCCCTCAACAGCTCCTCTAGGTATCTCTCCTCATCTACCCCCCATAGAGGGGTGTATAGGTCTAGGCCCAGCTCGCTACAAACCCTAGCCACTCTATCTCTCTGATACTTACTAGCTATTGCTCCGCAGACCACCCCTTCGATCTTCAACGCTTCAAGTGCCCTTTTAAGGTCCTCTACCTCCTCCTCTTTAACCCCCTCAGTCTCCGCCTTCACTAAGGGTATCCCTATAGCGTCAGAGAGCAGCTCCACCACGTTTAACCCAACACTATGATACATCCAAGACTCCTCTCTCCTAGGTACCATGGTAACTAGGTACTCGACCTTAAGCCCTTGCTTAAGGGCTATTTCCAGAGCCCTCGTCGAGTCCTTACCACCCGTAAATAACGCAGCCACCTTTCTAGGCAACCTTAAAGCCCTCTCCGCGCTTAAAGTAGGGGATGCGTAGACCTATAGAGGCTCTCTCCTTAATAAAGGAGGCTTTAACGAACAGAGAGGCCTACTTCTCGAGAGGCTCCTTAAACTCCGAGGGACGGAAGCTCATAGCTAGGCTATTGAGGATTCTGGTTGAGGATTCCCCTCTACATTATAGAAGGCTTAAGCGCCTCTATCCATGGGCGGCTGAGGATCGATGGGTAGAGGCGCTTAACGAGGTGTTAGAGGATTTATCCTCCATAAGTGAAGCTTAACGCGTCTATCCTGACACCCTGTATAGACATATGCCTTATGAATTCACAGACCCCCTCAATACAGCTCCAATATATCTGCGGTACCTCTAGCAGCTCAGCTTCAGGAAACCCCTCTTTTAAAAGCGATCTAAGTTGATGTACATCCTCTGAGTTAAACCCCCATATCAAGATGGTCTGTCTAAAAGGTGTCGATAGGTCAGCTATCAACTTAAACGAGACCGTCTTTAAAGCCGCCACAACTCTAGGTTTAATTTTATGGACGCTATTAAGGTACATGTATATCTCCTCAGTCACTGATGGTATTTTCCCGACGCCGAAGTGCTGTCTATAAACCTCTAATAGCTCCTCACCGATCAAGTAGTTCGTCCTCATGACGTTAGGCACAACTACGTCCACGACGAGCTTCCCATTTAGCCACGTTGAGACCTGGTCTAACACCTGCTTTAAGCCTATGTAGGGGACTGTTAAGAAGACTGCTTCACCATACTCGGCGGCTTCCTGATTCGAACAGCCTATTAAGTCTCCTTTAAAGTCCTTTAAGGAGCTCTTCATCCTGTTAACTGCTAGTTGAGCTCTTTTGAGGTCTCTTGAGCCCACGTAGACGAGCCAGCCAACTTTAGCATACCTCGTAGCTATTGCTCCGCCCTCTCTGCCGGTCCCCCCTATGATGCCCAGTCTTCTCATCTATCACGCCTCAATGGCATCCTCCTACTTAGGTACATGGGCGTCAGGCCGCCCATCGCCGTCATCGACACGCTCCTAAGACCATCGTTTCCTCATCCGCCCACTGGTAAGCCTAGCTGCACTAAGAAAAAACTTTAGCTCTCTTCTCCTCTTAACCTTGAGGGGCGTTGAGCGGCATCAAGGTGGCAGCGACGGCCGATATACATAGCCCCAAGAACCTTGACCTCCTTAAGTCCTCTTCTCAGGTTCTAAAGGAGGCCGACTTACTAATCTTGGCGGGGGACATTATCTATAGGGGTAGAGTGGAGGGTTTAAACGAGGTGTTAGGGGTCATCAAAGAGCATTACTCCGGCCCTATCTTTGCTTGCTTCGGCAATGAAGAGTTCGATGAGGTAAAACCCAAACTAATGAGTCTATCGGGAGGCCTAATTAAGTGGCTCGATGACGAAGCCACGATCGTTGAGATAAAGGGTTATAAGATAGGCCTAATCGGCACAAGAGGGTGTTTAGATCAGCCTACTTCGTGGCAGCTCAAGAACATCCCTAACATCAGGGCTATCTACAACGAGAGGCTGTCGAAGATAGGTAGGCTTATTCAGGGGTTAAAGTGCGACTACACTATTCTATTCTCTCACTATGCTCTGTGTAAGGAGACCCTCGAAGGCGAAGACCCTAAGATATGGCCTCAACTAGGCTGCTCTAAAATGGGAGAGCTGATTAAAGATAGCTCGGTGACCGTGGCTGTCCACGGCCACGTACATAAGGGCCGTGTCCTCAGGGTTAACATCGGCTCAACGCTTGTACTAAACGTATCGCTTCCCGCCGCTAAAACAATAGTCACCTTCACCCTACCTCCTCAGCCTCTTGAGGTTAAGGGTCAGCTCTCGTTAACCACCTTCTTTTAACCTCCAGCTATGGGGGGGAACAGCGATACTACGTCTCCGTCCTTAAGCTCCGTCTTAAACCCCTTTAAGCTCTCCACGCTCTTACCATTAACTAATACCCTGCCCTCAAAGCTCTCTCCCAACCTCTCTTTAACCCTCTCTATGAGATCTTCGACTGACGACCCGTCAGGTAGCTCCATTATCTCCTCCTTAACGCCCAGCTTGTCCCTCATGGAGGCGAAGTACTCCACCTTAACCCTCACCTAGACCGCCAATCTTAAACCAACTCGCTGGCTTTAATTCTAAGCGGAGGAAGGGTTTTGACGGGCTACGTCGGCAGGATCCTCAGGGTAGACCTTTCCTCACGAAAAGTCAGCGTAGAGGACTTAGACTGGGATGTAGCGCAGTCATTTATAGGCGGCAGGGGCTACGCAGCTAAGGTGTTGTATGATGAACTTAAACCCGGTGTAGATCCACTAAGCCCTGACGCTAAGCTGCTCTTCATGACCGGCCCGCTAACCGGTACAAGCGCCCCTACGTCGGGTAGGTTCTGCGTAAGCGCTAAGTCCCCCTTAACGGGGACCATCTTCGACGCTCAGTCGGGCGGCTTCTTCGGCCCATACCTGAAGCAGGCAGGGTTTGACGGGCTGATAATCGAGGGCGTCAGCGATAAGCCTGTCTACCTGTACGTGCACAACGGCTCCGCCGAGCTACTTGACGCGTCCCCCCTCTGGGGGCTCAATACACATGAAGTTGAGGAGGCCTTAAGGTCTAAGCACGGAGAGGTCAAAGTCGCATGCATCGGCCCAGCCGGCGAGAACTTAGCTAGGATGGCATGTATCATCAACGATAAGCATAGAGCTGCAGGTAGAGGAGGCCTAGGAGCCGTCATGGGGTGTAAGAGGCTTAAAGCTATAGCCGTGGCTGGGGGCGACTTTAAAGCCAATCCAGCTAACCCTCACGCCTTCAAGAAGGAGGTTGAACGCGCCCTGAAGGTCTTAAAGGGACACCCGCTGACAGGTGACGGCTTAGGTAGGTACGGCACGGCCATTCTAGTACACTTGGTCAATAAGGTAGGCCTCCTCCCCGTCAAGAACTTTAACTCGAGCTTCTTCGATGAGGCCGAGCTCGTTAGCGGTGAATACATGAAGGAACGCATCGTAATTGGAAGAAAGGCATGCTATGCCTGCCCCATCGCCTGCGGCAGAGTTACTAGGCTGTCTAAGGGGCCCTATGCCCCCCTCGACACGGAGGGGCCTGAATACGAGACAATATGGGCTTTCGGCCCCAACTGTGGGGTTAATGATATAGAGGCGATAGCCTACATCAATGACCTATGCAATAAGCTCGGCTTAGACACGATATCGACGGGGGCCACCATAGCCTTCGCCATAGAGCTCTACGAGAAGGGCCTTCTTAGCGATGATTTCACTCAGGGGCTTAAGTTAAGGTGGGGCGACCCGTCCTTAATCATAGACCTAGTGAGGAGCATCGCTTATAGGGAGGGTTTAGGGGCGCACCTAGCTGAGGGCTCAGCTAGGCTGGCTAAATCTCTAGGAGGCTTAGCGGAGGAGATAGCTCCTCACGTTAAGGGCCTCGAGCTACCTGCCTACGATCCAAGGGGAGCTAAAGGCATGGCGCTTGCTTACGCCACCTCTAATAGGGGCGGCTGCCACTTAAGGGCCTACATCGTCATGTCTGAGCTCTTCAGCATCCCCCGATACCTAGACCCTGATAGCTATGAAGGTAAGGCCGAGCTGGTTAAAAGACTCCAGGACGTATACGCAGTGATAGACTCACTCATCCTCTGCAAGTTTACGTCCCTGGCCTTCTTCAACACCTTAAACTACGAGCCCACCATCTACGCTAGGCTCTTAACCACAGCCACAGGGTGGTATGTTGATGAGGACGAGTTCTATAGGATAGGCGAGCGCATCTACAACCTAGAGCGCCTATTCAACATCAGGGAGGGCTTCTCGAGAGATGACGACGTACTGCCGTTAAGGCTACTAAAGGAGCCGTTGCCCAATGGCCCCTCGAGGGGTCAAACCATAGATCTAGGTAGGCTCCTCGACGAGTACTACATGGCTAGGGGCTGGGACTACCTCGGTAGACCCTCAGAGAAGAAGCTTACCAGTCTCGGGTTGCCCAGCCTCTACACAGGTCCTAAGCTACAAGTAGCTATAGACGAGAGGTACCTTAAAGACGCTTTAAGCATAGCAGAGAAGGCTTACCGAGGCGGAGCTCAGATTCTTGAAGTTGGAACTCCATTAATTAAGAGCGAGGGGCTTAAGGCGGTAGCTGAGTTTAGGAAGCGCTTTCCCGGTGCGCTCATAGTAGCTGACCTAAAAACCATGGATACAGGGTGGCTTGAAGTAGAACTAGCAGCTGAAGCGGGCGCTGATATAGTCTGTGTTTTAGGGGTGAGCGACGACTACACGATAAGAGACGCTGTCGGGGCCGCTAGAAAGTACGGGGTAAAAGTGATGTGCGACCTCATCAACGTTCCTAACCCTGTTGAGAGAGCTCGTCAGGTTGCGTCTCTCGGCGTTGATTACATATGTATACACACGGGAATCTCGGCGCAGGTAAGAGAACGTGAAGTGGATAGGAAGCTGGATTTGATCAAGGAGGTGGTCAAGTCGGTTAAGGTGCCGGTGGCTGTGGCGGGGGGCGTAAGGGTGGAGATGATACCTAAGCTTGTCGAGTCAGGCTGCCAGGTAATCATAGTCGGCGGAGCTATAACGAAGGCCTCTAACCCCTTAGAGGCTACGAGGAACATGTTGAAGGCCATCGATCAGGCCTATAGAAGCTTAACGGGTCGACATTAGGCTCCAGCGCTCATCCCTCGCTCCCAGCAAGCGGCAACCTCCTCTTAGGCTTCACGTCCAGATCTCCCAGCCTCCACGCACATAGAGTTAAGGGTCGCTCGAAAGCATATGCATCAAATGAGGGTTACCTTAAGCCCACGTAAGGAGGACCCTCCGCGTGGGCGGGATGAGAGCCCAGGCACTAAGGCCTCCCCTGAGTGGAGCCGTGAAACTGTGGAGGCAATGGAACGAGCACATAAGGGGCCGAGACCCCCACCCCAGCACCCTCCTAGCTTGGTGGGGGGCTAGGAAGGGCTGGATCGGCCTCGATGTGGGCTAGGCGTACGAGTGAAGCCCAGCCGAGGGCTCTTGGGTGCGGCCTTGGGCCTCCTCCTCAAGCTCGATGGGGCTGGCTGTTCGCGAAGATTTCATGCCGAGGCGGAGAGGGAGGTGCCGGAGGCTTGTAGCGAGTTCGACATTGCTTTATCTCTTACTAAAGCGGTTCGATGATTTTTATCATCAAAGTGCCGACCGACGTGCAGCTAGCCTTGCTTAGAGGATTGTGGTTAGGAGACGGACACGTAGGCAAGCAAGTTAAGTTTGGCAATACTGACCCAAGACTGATAGAGACGGTAAGCGCGCTGCTGAGTATCCATGAAACCAAGTACAGTATTCATGGCTCCGCAACTTAGGGAAGAGATCGTACTATGAGGTCTATGTGAAGGGCTGTTAAGGGGGCGATTCTTAAAGCTGACGGAGCTCGCCGAGGGCCCTTTCATGCCGCATATATGGAGTGAGAATGACGTGGTAGGAGAATTTTTCTCAATAACAACTTCCTACTTAGCCTAATGTAACTCAATGAAGCCGTTGTAGTTTCTACAAGACTTTAACCCTAAAGATTATTAAGTACATTTATAGCAATAAGGTACTATGGTTGCTTCAGGACGTTCAAACTTGCTTAGCTAATCATTCACGCTTCCCGTATAATATGAACCCAGCATATCACGCGTCTTTAATAATCTCTCCTCTAGATCCATGATTACTTTGGGCTACCCTTAAATGAACGGGTCATTATAGCCTATGCACGATGCCTCCAGCTATAACTTCAACCTCTCTGTCCTTTAATCACATTTAGAGTTACTAGCTTCCCGTCTTAATTACGTACTTTCTGTACTAGGTTACCATGTTCCAAGAGGACAGGCTCAGCAAGGGTGACGACTCCCTTATTCCTACTAACCTCTTAACTCACAGTTGATGCCTTAATAGCTTGGACAAAGTCTACGTCCTCAGCTTCTCTTAGAACGGCTATGACCACCTCTGCCTTCTTACAAGACTCCTTAACCTTACAGATCCTAAAGCATAACTTAGCTCCTTCACGATGTGAGATTGTAAGACCATCCATAAAAGTCTCAACAACCCTGCCTTTACAGTTCAACGCTACATTCGTGATCAAACCAAGTATTTTTTTATAGCTTCATAGTAGGTCTTCGCCCAGTCTTGCACTCCAAACAAGCTTTAATGAACCCCAGGTAGACGGGTGAAGGTTTACCTGGTCTCGATTTAAACTCTGGGTGGAACTGTGTTCCAAGGTAGAAGGGGTGGCCTGGTAGCTCTATAGCCTCAACCCTACGTTTATCCGGGCTATACCCACTAAAGACCAAGCCTTTACGTTGAAGCAGGTTCCAGTAGGCTGGGTTAACCTCATAGCGGTGTCTATGCCTCTCAAAGATCACAGGCTGGTTGTATAGCCTATAGATTAAGGTGCCAGGCTCCAATATAGTTGCCTGGGCGCCCAGCCTCATGGTACCTCCAAGTTTATCGACGTTAACCTGCTCAGGCAGTAGGTCGATTACGGGGTGCGGGGTCTTAGGGTCTATCTCAGTGCTATTCGCCCCTTTAAGCCCAGCTACGTTTCTAGCAAACTCTACTATGGCGAGTTGCATCCCGAAGCATACACCTAGGAAAGGTATACCTCGCTCCCTGGCAAAGCCCGCCGCTATGATCTTCCCCTCAGCCCCTCTAGAGCCGAAGCCTGGAAGCACCATTATCCCATCGTAACCCTCGAGGACCTCAACCTTAGACGGATCCTCCTCAAACTCCTCGGTCTCGATGAAGTCAAGCTTTACCTTAACCCCGATGGCGGCTGCAGCGTGTTTAAGCGCCTCATTAATGCTTATGTAGCTGTCAGCGAGCCTCGTGTACTTCCCGCACATGGCCACCTTAACCTCCTCCTCACAGTGTTTGAACTGCTCAACTATCCTCCTCCAATCGTCCCAACGAGGCTGTTGGGGGCTAAGCTCAAGCTTCTTAATCACGTAGTCACCAAAACCCTGCTGGTCGAGGATTAAAGGCAGCTCGTATATGCAGTCGACGTTGTAGCTTGTAAACACGGCGTTGATGGGCACGTTCCCGTAGAGCGCTATCTTCCTCCTAGCCTCCTCGTCTATGGGCTTAGGGGACCTAGCCACTATGATATCAGGCTGGATACCTATCCTCCTTAGCTCTTGGACCGAGTGCTGCAACGCCTTAGTCTTAAACTCGCCCGTAACGTCTAGGATGGGCACTAAGGCCACGTGTATGAATAAAGTGTTGCCCTCACCCTCCTCTAAGCCCATTTGTCTAATAGCTTCGAGGAAGGGCAGGCTCTCTATGTCCCCTACGGTGCCCCCTACTTCAACTAAGACTACATCAGCCCTGCTACTCTCACCTACCAGCCTTATCCTCCTCTTTATCTCGTCGGTTACGTGGGGTATAATCTGGACGCAACTACCGAGGTATTCGCCTCGCCTCTCCCTGTTTATGACCTCGAAGTAGACTTGCCCAGTAGTTATGTTGTTCAGCTTGCTTAGGTTTACGTCTAGGAACCTCTCATAATGGCCCAGGTCTAAGTCAACCTCCCCTCCATCCTCAGTGACGAAGACCTCTCCATGCATGAAGGGGTTCATTAAGCCAGCATCATAGTTAATGTAGGGGTCTATCTTCACCGCGGTGACGGTGAACCCTCTAGCCTGAAGGATTTTACCGGTGGAGGCGGTTATAGCTCCTTTACCTACGGAGCTTAAGACCCCTCCAGTCACGAACACGTACTTAGCTCTATGCCTATGCTCCCCTAGCTCCGCCAGCACGTCTACTTGTCGCGCAGTGGGATTTATTTCTGTATCCCCTCGGTTCTGCAAGCTTTCGCGCTAGTGCTTAGATAGCCGTGATAAGCTGTCAACAATTAAAGTTTACAGAACCATTCCTCCAGCTACATACATATACCTACCTAGCTCAACTTCTCGTCATTAGAGGAGCCTCACGCCCAGTTATTAAGGAGGTTTTGAAGATTTAGCCCTCGCGCTTCGATCTAGAAAGTTTTTAGCTAAAGAAACATCTAAGGAAATAGCCTTCAGGTGCTACCCATCTACCAGCGAGCCATCCTAGATCTCTTCAAAACTTTAGCCATCTGTTAACAAGGGAGATGCGAGTGGTTTAAGGAGGCGTGGAGGGCTCTCGGCGAGCCGCTTTAAGATACGGCGCTTGCTGACCTCTAAGGTTCTCTGTCTAAAACGCCTTATTTCTCTCACCAAATCCTCAACCTCGCTCCACGCTAGCCGCTCGCGTAGTATCCCCAGGCCGAGCTTGGCCAGCATGCGCTTCCATGGAAGTTCAAGTTTCTCTGCGACCTCCTCAAACACCCTTATAAGCGATGGTTTTGCGTTGATGGTGAAGTGCCAGATATCACTACTTAGCCGCCCCACATTAGTTTCCCTGCCAGCCTCGACTTTATATTTTAGCTTTACCTTGATGCCTTCATTGTATAGTCTGTGCTTAATGTATTGAAGAAGCCTTAAATTCCCAGAGTAGATTTTTAAGCATACTCTTACAACGTTACTTTCTTTCTTAGGATGTATGGTTATTGTACCCTCTGTGTCGATTAACGTTGCCAATGCCTCCCATAACTCTTCGTTAGCTGTAACGAATGATAGCTCATCGTTTAGGATCCATGAGTACCCTTCAATTGGCAGGTAGCACCATGCGTGCCACATGGGCCTGCCGTGAGAGTCGGTGATGGGTTTCACTTTAATGTGTGCATGCTTCATGAAAAGCTCTGCGAATAATTGAATTAGCCATGGGTCGGGGGTGTTGAGTTGGACGCAGATCTGCCGTCCCAATACAATAGCGTTTCCATCGGAATGGGCGAAAGCCCACATTCTCACCATCTCCTTAGGCGTAACTTCTTTAACTTTAGCTAGCCTTCGCTCCTTGCGCGCCCTACACTCCTTTACGTTGACGTTTAAGCGAATCATCCAATTATATACAGTTATTGCTGGTACGCCTATGAGCGTTGCAACCGCTACGTGGCTTTGGAGCTCTTCGTAAAGGTGCTGTAATAGCGCTCTAAGCTTCTCCTTGTCGCTAAGGGAGCTATCATGCAGTACCTGTGCAACTTCCTTAGGTAGCTTCTCTAGTAACTCGTCGCTTATTACGACCTTCCTCCTCCAAGGCTTAAGCTCTATTGGCATCGGTGTAGGGGGCCTAGGCCTATCCCCTCCTAATAGCTCCCTCCACCTCCTCGTCGTAACGCTTACGCCAGCCGCCTCGGCGACCTCCTCCCCCACGCCGGATGCCCGCCTAACGGCGGTGGGTACGAACTCACCCTCAGGGTTCCGAGGCTTAAGGGGTTGCCAGTGGCTGGAGGGGTGATGTGTGGCGGCTTGCCGACTGGCGGGCCGGATGATGTGTCCACATCCTCTGACGTAGCTGAGCAAGCTAGGCTAGCTGAGAGTTTTAGGTGCCCGTGGACTTTCTACGTCCACGCCTACCTGCCACCCTTAATCTATCTCCAAACTCAGCGGCTATCTCAGGATCCTCCCGCTTGATGTGGTCTATTATGATACTCTGCACTAAAGTACTTATAGACTTTATCTGCCTCTTAATCCTCAGTTCCTCTACATGCTTAGCGTAGTATCTCTCAAGCGCCTCGTACACGTCCTCAGGTATAGTAACTGTAGTCCAGCCTCTCTTGGGCATATCAGACCCCTGATTATTATAATAGCTAGGTACTATATAAAGTGCTTTATGTATTTGAGTATAACAGATAAACTTAAAGCTCCTCGCTCCTCTACCATCGCGCTCGGTGACCTTGATTGCTGATGGCCATCCCGCTGCTGGCTTTCCTGGCGGCTTGCCTATCCTCGGTTATAGGTATTGGTGGAGGCTTTCTCTATGTACCTCTTCTTAACTTATTGGCCTCTTTACCCATGGAGTACTCGGTAGGTACCTCAAAGCTAACGGTTACCTTTACGGCGTACGTAGCCACAGCGTCCTACATCAAGAGGGGGATGGTTAAGGTTAAGGCCCCCCTAGCCATGTCAATAGCTTCAACCGCGGGCTCATTACTAGGCGTCCTCTTCATAGGCTGGGCAGGGGGCTTCCTCATAAAGTTGATTTTTAGCTTAGTCGCTCTATGGGCAGGTGTAAGCGTATTACGCGGCAGGACTCTACGGACACGACTTCTTCAAGGTAAACGCTACTGGGGGGCTCCGCTGTTCTTTGTGGTCGGCTTCCTGGCCGGTTCAACGGGGGTGGGTGGGGGGTTTGCCTACACACCCCTCTTCAACATAGTATTGGACTTCCCCGTCCATCAAGCCATCACCTCCTCCCTATTAGTCATAGCGGTTACCTCTACGGCCACCTCCATAGGCCACGTCCTCGCAGGCCAGGTCAACCTTCTATACGCTCCCAGCCTAATTATAGGCGCCTCGGCAGGCAGCTTCCTAGGCACAAGGCTATTACCTAGGCTCAGCGAGAGGACTTTAAGGGGAGTTTTAGGGTCACTGCTGCTGCTAATAGCTCTCGCTATGCTACTTAATCTGTCCAACGAGTAGTTTAAAGCCTATCACGCCCCATCCTACTTAGAGATGAGGTTAGCTGAGATCGTGCGTGTGCTCAAGCCCGCGGACGTAGCCGTCTTGAGGGCGATAGAGAAGGCCTCTGAAAACTACCGCTACGTACCCTTTGACGCTCTTCAGAGGATGTTAGACCTCTCGGCAGTGACGTTGGAGAAGAGACTGACCTTTCTGCATAGGCTAGGCCTCATTAGAAGGTGGACGGGGCAGTATCGAGGGTACGAGCTTAAGACCATAGGCTTCGACGCCATGGCCCTATACAGCCTATCTAGGAGGGGGATCATTAAGGCCCTAGGGCCCAAGCTAGGGGTAGGTAAGGAGTCGGATGTCTATGAAGCCTTGAGCGGCGAGGGGGAGAGAGTGGCCATTAAGTTCCTGAGAGCCGGCACAAGGAGCTTTAAGCACGTTAGAAGGACGAGGGTGTACAAAATCAGCAGGAGGGGGATCCTCCGGTTTAAGGGGGCGGTTATAGCCGCCAAGAGGGAGTATGAGGCCCTAAGGCTACTACACCCTGCCGGCGTATCGGTCCCTGAACCCATCGCTAGAAGCAGGCACGCCATAGTGATGAGCGTCATAGAGGGGGACCCCCTATATGTCTGCGACGTACTTCCTGACCCCAAAGGCTTATTGGAGGAGGTCGTGAGGAACGTTTTAGTGGCGTACAGGGAGGCCAAGGTAGTCCACGGAGAGTTGAGCGAGTACAACATCATCGTAACGCCTAGCCTTCACCCCCTCATAATCGACTGGCCTCAGTGGATCCCCTCAAGCCACCCAGTGGCTAAGGAGACTTTGCTGAAGGATTTAGAGCGTGTGACCGCCTTCTTTAAGAGGAGGTTCGGCATTAATGTATCCATTGAAGCCCTTGCCCCCGACGTTGTCTGAGGCGTCCATCCTTGAGTTCTAAGTGTCACGTAGTGGGCATAGACATAAACCCTGGAGAGAGCCCAAGAGCCTCTAAGGCTCCGAGGTTTTCAGCTGTAGGCTTAAGCATCGACGGAGAGGTGGTTTACAAAGCTGAAAGAGTCAGTCTTAGGGCCTTAATCGCCAGGATCTGGAGGCTAAGGCCTTCTATGGTGGCGGTGGACAATGTATACGAGGTGGCTAGGGATTTAAAGGACCTCATACGTCTCCTTAAGCTCCTGCCTGAGGACGTGAAGTTAGTGCAGGTTACTGGCCCACCTAGAGCCTCTAGGCCTCTGGTCGAGGTGGCCTTAGACTACGGCTTAAAGCTACCTAGCAAGCTTACGCCTATACAAGCTGCTTGGGCTGCCGCCAAGTTAGCCTTAATGGGGGCGGGCTGCGAAGTCAGGGTATTTGAGCCCGAGACCAGGATAGTGATCTCAAGGGCTCGAAGCTATGGAGCAGGCGGTATGAGCTTAGAGAGGTTTAAGAGGGACGCTAGGTCCCTCATCTCCTACGCCACTAAGGAGCTTTGCGAGGAGCTTAAGTCGAAGGGGCTTGACTTCGACCTCTTCACTAGGACCTCGAGGATGGGCTTAGAGAGGAGCTTAATAGTGGTCTATGCTCCCCGGGAGCAGTTGAAGGAGGTGTTGAGGTCGATAGAGGAGAGGGGGGTCAAGGTAAAGGTATACTCTCCTCCAAGCGAAGAGGTACATTTCGTAGAGAGGGAAACCGTACCTCAAGCTAAGCGGGGTAGATACCTCATCGTGGGCGTAGACCCAGGGATGGTTACAGGCCTAGCGGTGTTAACGCTTGAAGGCAGGCCCCTTATGGTGGTTAGCCGTAGAGCTATGGATAGGCTCTCCATATCGAGGCTCATCATGGAGCACGGGTACCCGCTAATAATAGCCTCTGACGTCGTGCCACCCCCCATGCTCGTTGTGAAGCTAGCTTCCATGCTCAACGCGGTCCTACACGTACCTTCAACCTCTCTCTCAGTGGATGAGAAACGTAAGCTTGTCGCCGAGGCTGAGGAGGCCTACGGAATTAAGGTGGAGGATAGCCATCAACGGGACGCCCTGGCAGCCGCTATCAAGGCCTTTATGCATTACCGCAATAAACTTGAGCAGGCCGAGGCGCATGTCAAGTCCTCAGGCCTAAGGGTACCTATAGAGGAGGTTAAAGCCATGGTAATTAGGGGACATAGCATCCAGGAGGCGATTAAGAGGCTAAGCGAACCCAAAGGTGAGGGTCAACTTAGGCCCATTGTAGATGTTAACGTGGAGAAGCTTAAGGCCGAGATCAAGGCGCTACAGGAGAAAATCTCCAAGCGTGAGGAGTACATCGAGAAGCTTGAAGCTGAGCGTCGAAGGCTGCTAGCGAGGGTTGAAGAACTCTCTCAGAGGGCTTCAAAGCTGGAGGAGGAGCTTGAGCGTGAGAGAAGCGAACAAGTCAAGAAGCTGAAGGAGGAGGGTGAGGTTAGGAAGCTGGAAGCTAAGCTTGAAAGCTTAAGGTCTGTCCTAGCTAAGACCGAGGCTGACTTAACCTCGCTGAGTAGTGAGGTCTCAAAATTAAGGGATGCCTTTCTGGCCTGTCTAAGAGGAGAGCTTAAACCGCTTAAACCAGTAAACGCGCTTACGCCCAGTGGTGTAGCTGAGGCGGCTGAGCGATACAATATAGGTAGGGGGGACTTGGTCTTAATTAAGGACGCGACGGTAGCCAATAAGGAGGCGGCTGAAGAACTCGTCAAGCTTAGGGTAGCTGGCATCATCTCGGTCTCCTCTATCTCGTGGGAGGCTAAGGAAGTTTTCATTAAGGGTGAGATGCCTTTCATCGAGGGCTGGATGAAGGTCCTCTGGGTCGATGAATTCCCTCTAATTGAGGCTCAAGCCTTAGATCAAGCCTTAAGGGAGGCGCAGAGTAGAGTTAAAGAGGAGAAAGCTAAACTATTGAGGAGTGCGTTAACTAGAGTCTTAGAGGAGTATAGGAGGGAGCGTTCAGCAAGTCTTGGAGGTTAACAGATAGGTATCCTACCGTAAGCTAGGTCCTCGCAGAACTTAGTTATGTTACTTAGCTCGTCCTCGATGATGGACTTAACCTCCCCCTTAACCTCCTTAAGCTTAACCCCAGGCTTGAGCAGGAGCTGAGCTACAGCGGCCCTAGGCTTATCGATGGGCTCCCCTATTCTGCTCAAGAGCCACACGTAAACCTCCTTCAACCCAGGCACCTTACTATAGATGGCCTCAGCCATCTTATGAGTCAATATGTTGTAGATCTTACCTACGTGTGATACAGGGTTCTTTCCAGCGGCTGCCTCAGAGCTAACTGGCCTATTTAACGGTATCACGCCATTAACCCTGTTACCCCTACCTACCTGGCCACAGTCAGCTCCGTCCGCCGAGGTTCCAAGTACCGTTAGGTAAACTCCTCCAACCCCCCTGCCTTTACGGTCTAAGGTGTTTAGGTTCACCTTGACCTCATCGAAGTAGGCCTTCTCCTCCACGAATCTATTAATCTCCTCTAAAACCTCCTCTTTACGCTTAAAGTAGGCGTCTTCGCTATCTATGAACCTGTCGACAAAGGCCATAGCTATGGTTAGCTCGACTCGGTTTCTCTGCCTAAACCCCATTACTTTTATGTCCTCTCCGGTCTCAGGGAAACGCTTCTTAAAGTCCTTTGAGTTCAGGTACCTTTCAACCTCAAGCACTAACCTCTCCGTCCTAGTTAAGGGAGCGTAGCCTACAGCAGCTGAAGTGTCATTTGCTCCCAACACGCCTCTCCGTCTTCTCCTAAAGATGTCGGTTAAGGCCTCAGAGCCTCTCTTAATCTCGATCTGGTACTTGATGTGCTCCTCTGGGTCGACGAACCTAAGGTTCTCCTTAACCCACTGCTTAGCGGCGTTGATGACTACTTCCTCGACAGGTATTACATCGCTGTCGACGTTGAAGGTAGCTCGATCTCCAAAGACTAGGAGCATAGGCTTCTTGACGACTCCTCCCCCAAACTTAACCTCAACCTCGCCGGCCGCCAACAACCCCTTATCCAGGTTATGGTGCATTATAGCTCCTACACGCTTAAGGTACTCCTTGGAAAGCTCGACCGAGGCCTTATTCATTATGGAGTCGCATATCGAGTCTGGGTGGCCTAGTCCTTTCCTTTCAACTATCTCGACCCGCTGTTCCTCGACTGAGGCCTGTCTGAGCTGCTCTACGACTATCACCTTAACCACTCCTGGCCCTATCTCCTAACTAGGTTGATCCATAGGATGTTGTTTCCCCTGATGAGGACCTTGCCATACTTAACTGAGGTGTTGGTCCCCGTCTCATCTACCTCCTCAGCGTCAGTTAGGATCAAGTTCATGTAGTTGTCGCAGCGTTCAAGAATCCCTCTGCAGGTTCTACCGTCTTTAAGCTTCACGATGACCTGTTCGTTAAGGTTCCTTGAAAGCAGTTTAAGAGGCTCCGTTTTCACCGACTTACTACCTCCCTTGTGAGAGTTATGTCTCCACTCCACTGGAGGAAGAGCCTTATTTAAAATTATGTGGGAGCTTACGCTCGTCGTGCTTCCTTAGTTGTATTGAGGGTTTAACAACCTCCTTCCTTCTACCTTTAACTTTTGCTCCTTTATCGTTAAGCTTATAGTCAGGCTCTCAGCGCTACTCTCGCCGGTCATGACTGAGTGAGGGTGAGGAGGAGTTCGCTTGGCCAAGACCCAGATGGAGGTGGCTAGGAGCGGGGGCATCACTGAGGAGATAAGGGAGGTAGCTAAGCTAGAGGAGGTTCCTGAGGACTGGCTGGCTCAGAGAGTAGCTAGGGGCACTGTGGTGGTCTTTAAACCCCCTAAGCCGGGCTCCAGGCCCGTAGCGGTAGGCGAAGGGCTTAGGGTTAAGGTGAACGTCAACGTAGGTACCTCTCTAGACCTCTGCAACCCCAACCTAGAGCTAGAGAAGGCTAGGCTAGCTGTTAAGTACGGGGCCGACACGGTAATGGACCTGTCCACAGCCGAGCCCATAGCGGCCGTCCGTAGACTGCTCATAGAGCACTTGGAGGTCCCAGTAGGCACGGTGCCCATCTATGAGGCGGCCATTAGGGCGGTTGAGCGAGGGGGCTCAGTGGTGGACATGACCGTGGACGACATGTTCAACGCTATTGAAGCACACGCCAAGGACGGCGTCAGCTTCATGACTATACACGCGGGCGTAACTAAGGAGGTTGTTGAAGGGTTAAAGCTACATCCTAGGCTAGGAGGCATAGTAAGCAGGGGCGGTAGCTTCCTAGCAGCCTGGATACTCCACAACAACCAGGAAAACCCGCTCTACGCTAACTACGACTACCTACTCGAGCTCGCTAAGGAGTACGACTTCGCCATAAGCCTGGGTGACGGCATGAGGCCTGGCTGCCAAGCAGATGCTCAAGACTGGGCTCAGCTATCGGAAATCATGGTCCTAGGCTCGCTGGTTAAAAGGGCTAGGAAGGCAGGGGTGCAGGTGATAGTTGAGGGCCCAGGCCATATGCCCCTAGACCAGATAGAGGCTAACGTCAAGGTGACGAAGAAGGTTACTGAGGGCGCACCGCTTTACACCTTAGGTCCTCTAGTTACGGATGTAGCCCCAGGCTACGACCATATAGCCTTAGCTATTGGAGGCGCGGTAGCAGCTGCTGCTGGCGTAGACTTCCTATGTGCCGTGTACAAGTCTGAGCATTTAGGGTTGCCCCTACCCGAAGACGTTAAGGAGAGCGTAATAGCCACGCGTATAGCAGCCCACGCAGCCGATATAGTTAGGTTGGGGGAGAAGGCGCTCAGGTGGGACAACGAGATCTCTAAGGCCAGAGCTAGGCTGGACTGGGAGGCTCAGTTCAAGCTCGCTATGGACCCAGAAGAGGCGAGGCGCATACATGAAAGGGTGCCATCAAAGAGCGGAGCCTGCTCAGTTTGCGGCAAGTACTGTGTTTACTTGGTGCTCGCTAGGAGCTTAAAGAGGAGGGAGGAATAAACTCATCGATGCTGCACTGGCCTCTACCAGTCAGCCTCCATGTAAACGGGGGCTTTCCTAGCCTCTCAACTACACCCTCCCTCTCGAGGTTCCTTAATTGAAGCATCACCGAGCTATAGCTTAACCCCGCCTCGAGGCATAGCTGCCTAGCGGTTAAAGCCCTCCCCTTCAACAACGAGATTATGCGGCTTCTAGCTTCTAAACCCCTCTTCACGTTCCTTATCAGCCTTAACATAGCTCTAGGCTCCACGTTAAACCCCCTTCTTAATGCATGAAGCCATTATGTCCGCGTCGCCCTCAAGGTCGAGGAGCTCCTCAACCTTCAACTTAGCCCTCCTGAGCAAGCCTTTAAGCTTAGAGGACACCTTAGCCTTCTTAGGGACGCTAACGAAACACCTTCCCTCAGACCTAAGCACCCTATAAGCCTCCTTTAACCCCTCAAGGGGTCTAGGCAGGTTTTGGAGGACGGTGGTGATGAACACCTCGTGGAAGACTCCGTCCTTAAAGGGGAGCGCCTCGGCGTCAGCCATAACTAAGTAAGCGCTTCTACTCACCTTCCTTCTCGCCCTCTTAATCATCCCCTTGGATATGTCTACGCCCACCGCTAAGCAACCTAACTTAACTAGGTCTTTAAGTAGCAGCCCCGTGCCGCAGCCTACGTCCAAGGCTAAGTCGCCGCGTTTAGGTTTCAGGTAGCTTAAAGCTATGCCATGTTTCCTACGCTGCTCGTAGAGATAGAGGCGGTCGTAAAGCCTGGACGATCTATCGTAGAGCTGGGCCACGCGCCTCTTAAGCATGGCCCTCGCTAAGCCTAAATCTACACCTGGCCTAAATAGTCATCGATGGAGCTAGAGGTTGAGTTAAAGATACCTGTATCGTCGTTAAGCGAGGTAGAGGAGAGACTGTTAAAGGAGGGAGCTTTAAGGCTCTTCGAGGAGCAACAGACGGACATCTATCTACAACACCCCTGTAGGGACCTAGCCTCAAGCGATGAGGCCTTGAGGGTCAGGAGGACAGGGTCTAAGAGCTTCATCACGTACAAGGGGCCGAAGCTTAAGAGTGAATGTAAAGCCCGATACGAGGTAGAGGTTGAAGTCTCAGACCACAAACTAGCTCTTCAGCTTCTTGAATCCCTAGGCTTTAGGAGGGTTATAGTTGTAGAGAAGTCTAGGAAAGCTTACGGGGTAGGCGAGCTGACCGTATACTTAGACGATGTTAAGGGATTAGGGTGCTTCGTAGAGCTTGAAGCGCGCTCAGCGAAGGACCTTAAGGCATCGAGCGAGGCCATCAAGGAGCTAGCTACTAAGCTAAATCTCCCCCTCAATAAAGCGACCACTAAGTCTTACCTTGAACTCCTCCTTGAGAGGGCTAAAGGCATTGCTGACTGAGATCCTTAACAGGCTGATTAAAGGTGAACTAAGCTTAAAGGAGGCTGAAGAGGCCGTCAAATCCCTCCTCGCCATTGAAGCCTTAGAGGGTCTCTTAAAACTCGATAGGGGACGTGAAGCTAGGAGAGGGGTTCCTGAAATAATATTGGGCGAAGGTAAAGCTCCATGGCTAGCTGCCGAGGCCGCCATTAGGCTAGCTGAGAGTACAGGTAGAGCAATTGTTAGCAGGGCTAGCCGTGAGGTTTTAGAGGAAATTTACCGTAAAGCTGAGGGGAAATTCAAGGTAGAATACCACGAGCTAGCTAGGTTAGCCGTGGTAAAGAAGCTTGATTACGAGCCGCCAGCTAAGGTAGGCCGCGTAGGGATATTAACAGCTGGGACAGCCGACATACCGGTGGCTGAGGAGGCTAAGGTTATCGCTGAAGAGATGGGGTGTGAGGTCTATACAGCCTATGATGTAGGCGTAGCGGGCCTCCATAGGTTAAGGGACGCCTTAAAGGAAATGCTTGATAAGGATGTAGACGTCTTAATCGTTGCGGCTGGGATGGAGGGTGCTTTACCAGCTGTAGTGGCAGGGCTCGTCGACGTACCTATCATAGCGCTGCCTGTCTCTACGGGTAAAGGGTTAGGGGGTTCAGGTGTAGCGGCGCTACTATCGATGCTTCAATGCTGTAGCCTAGGCCTCGCGGTCGTCAACATCGATGGGGGCGTCGCCGCCGGCGTAGTAGCTGCTTTAATTGCTAGGAGAGCTTCGAGGAGGCTTCATAGGTAGTCAAGTAACCCTGTTGAAGGTTTAACGCTGGCTGACTTAATTAGCTGATAGCAGACTTGAGGATCCAGCCTCACAAACTTAAATCCTAGCTGTTCAAGGAGCCTCAATCCCTCCTTAGTCACTGAGGGCGCAGCTAAGATCCCTCTAACCCTCCTGCTGGTCCTTGAACTTAAAGCATCCACGTACTGTTTAAGCTGGAGGACAGCCTCCCTACCAGCCGTGACTCTCTTAAACTCCACTACGACTAAATTTCCCTCAACGTCTTCGCCTACGAGGTCCGCATAGCCCTCTAGGCCGTCAATAGCCCTCTCAGCCTCCATGGGCTTAAACCCCTCCTCTATAAGCTCAGGTTTAATCAACACCGCTCTCCTCATCTCCTCCTCAGAGGCGTGTAGAGCGAAAACGCCGGAGTCTTCAAGTTTAAGCGAAGCCACCAAGTACACCCTAGATAGGTTTACGACGAGCTTCTCAGGAGGCCTCTTCCTAATAGACACAAGCTTCAAACTCCCGTCTTCGACGTATACGCTCGCCAATGCGCCTGGAGGGTTCCAGTTGACTGGCTCATAGCCGGTGGGCCTATGCACCATGAAGGATCCATCAGGCTTACAGATAATAACTCGCTCACCGAGGCTCAGAGTTGAACGTGCCCTTCCCTCATAATCGACCGTACACGGGCCAATTACGAGTAATAGTCTCCCTTGACTAAAACCCCTCCTTAAAGCCTTAACAGCCTCCTCAACGCTAGGCTCAACTAAGACCTCTAAGTCACCATCTAGCTTAGACATCCTCCATGAATCTACCGGCCGCTGGGGTTAAATACCCTCTTCTAAGCGTAGTGGCGGGCTACCCTTCATTGACCCAGGCTTGGCCCGTTAATGAGGCCATTAAGGAGGTCGTAGACAGCGTATTAAAGGTGATACAGGACTCCACCATATACTTCGCTTCAAGGCTACTCGAACTAGTCATCACGATAGCAAGGGCTTTCTACCTTGTAGTCGGGTTAATAGGTCTCTTCCTATGGGCCTCTCATATATCCCCTTATAGAGGCAGGGGGATGGTGCTCGGAGCGCTATTAATGGCGATAGTGGCTGAGGTAGCCGCTAGGATACTGCTCTAACTTTACCTTAAACCAATCGACGGTTCTACGTAGACCCTCGACAAGGTTTACCTTAGGGCTCCAACCTAGCAAGGACCTAGCCTTAGTGACGTCGGCGAAGCTATGCTTAATATCCCCCTTCCTCTCCACCGTGTGGACAGGTCTCAGATCATCAATGCCTACGATTTCCAGTATAAGCTCCGCCAACCTATTAATAGTGACAGGGCTGCCTGCAGCTACATTGATAACCTCGCCAGTCACGTCCTCTTTTTCCAAGGCTTTAATGGTCGCCTCAACTACGTCCTCGACGTAGGTGAAGTCTCTCGTCTGCTCCCCGTCCCCATAGATAATGGGGGGCTCCCCCCTCAAAGCCCTATTAATGAATATGGTTATAACCCCGCTATAGGGGCCATAGCGCTGCCTAGGCCCATAGACGTTAAAGTACCTTAAAGCCACGGTCTCAAGCCCATAGACTTCATGGAACACCAGGCAGTACTTTTCACCTGCATACTTAGACACCGCATAAGGTGATTTAGGCCTAAGCTCATAATCCTCCCTCTTAGGTAGAGTGGGAAGGTCGCCGTAAACCGAGGACGAAGAAGCATAAACAAACCTACGCACCTTCCTCTCTACGCAGGCCCTCAAGAGGTTCAAGGTACCCTCCACGTTAACCTGACTAACGGTTAATGGGTCCTCAATGGACCGTGGAACGCTCGTTACAGCGGCCTCGTGGACAACAGCCTCAACCCCCTCTAAAGCCTTCTTTACTGAGTCCACGTCCCTGACGTCAGCCTTGATAAACTCTATTCTATTTAGGCTACGCTCTAAGTTATCTAAGCTCCCTGTGGATAAGTCATCCAACACGCGTACCTGAAACCCCTTCTCTACGAGCTTGTCTACTAAGTGACTACCAATAAAACCAGCACCACCAGTAACCAGCACCCTCAAGTTTTCAGCTCCTCAACGCGGCCTAAAGTGTTCATATGATACCCTTAAGGCCTCCCAATAGCCTTCAGGGTTGCCAATATCCAGCCTAATATCCTCCTTGCTCAGCTCAACGGCATAAACCTTTAACCCCCAATCAATTAGCTTCTGGATACCATCAGTCAGCTGAACCTCTCCGCCTTTTCCTGGAGGTGTCCTCTCAAGAGCCTTAAAGATCACGGGGTGAAAGGCGTAAACCGGCATTATAGCCAACTTGCTTACGGGCTCCTCCGGCTTCTCAATCACCCTCTTCACCTCGTACACACCCTCATCCACTTTTTCAACCATCGCTACGCCATACTGCCTAGGGTCTTCAACCTCCTGTACTATGAAGGCAGCGTCTACCCTATACCTATGGTAGACCTCCATCAACCTCTCCAGATGATTATTGTTTGGTGAAACTATGTACGTATCGCCCGCGTGGACAAGGAACTCGTCGTCGCCTATAAAGGGCTCAGCCCTTAACACGGCGTCGCCAAAGCCTTTAGGATGCGGCTGGTTAATCCAGATTATAGTTGAGTCCTCCAGCCTCCTATAGAAACCCTCAAGATCGTCAGCTTGACTAGACTTGCCTTTACTCCTCAACATCTCAATATATTCGTAGTCTTGAGTGAAGTGATCCTCTATCGCTCTCTTACCCCTACCTACTATGAAGCAGAATTCCCTAAATCCAGCATCGTACAACTGCTCGAACACCATTTGTAGAAGTGGCTTTAAGCAAAGCTCTCCATTACTGCCCTTGGCAAATACAGGAAGCATTTCTTTGGGTTGTTCTTTAGTAACAGAAAGAAGCCTCGTACCAAGGCCTGCCGCCGGTATTACTACCTTCCTTAACAACCTTCCACCCTCTCACGCAGTCACTTAAGATTATATAAGCTCAACTTAGCAGAAATAAATAGCGCTAAAAAGCTGAGCTTTTCCATGGAGGACCTTACATGACCAATAAAAAGCTGAGAATAGGGATCATCGGCACGGGCTATGTAGGACTTTGTACGGCTGTAGGCTTTGCCAGTAGGGGATACGAGGTAATAACCTCCACTTCTGATAGACATAAGGTTGAGCTGATAAATAGTGGTCAACCACCCTTCTACGAACCCGGTCTTAGAGAACTTCTTGAAGACGCCGTGAAAAACGGTAGACTTAGATGTACATTAGATAGGAGGGAGGCCGTCCTAGACACGGACATAACGTTCATAACCGTGGCCACTCCCAGCCTACCTGATGGTAGTATAGACCTAAGCTTAGTAAAGCGATCGGCTGAAGAGATAGGCAAGGCGTTAAAAACGAAGCGGGACTATCATCTAGTGGTCGTTAAGAGCACTGTTATACCTGGAACAACCAACGAGGTCGTCAGGCCTATCATAGAGAGCTTATCGGGGAAGAAGGCTGGCACGGACTTCGGACTAGCTATGAACCCAGAGTTCCTTAGAGAAGGTGCTGCTCTCTATGATACCCTCAACCCCGACAGGGTAGTGATTGGGGAATTTGATAAGCGCTCAGGGGATATTCTTGAAGACTTATATGCTGACTTTTATTCTAGATCAGTCCCTATAATCAGGACCAATCTCTACACAGCTGAACTAATTAAGTACGCTAACAATGCCTTCCTGGCTATGAAAATAAGCTTCATCAACACCATCGCTAATATATGCGAACGAACCCCTCAAGTGGACGTTAAGGACGTAGCTAGGGCCATAGGGATGGATCGACGTATAAGTCCTCTTTTTCTAAACGCTGGGTTGGGTTTCGGGGGTAGCTGTTTTCCTAAAGATCTAAAGGCATTGATAGCTTATGCCAAGAAACTAGGGTATCACCCAACGCTGCTAGAGGAGGTGTTAAGCGTAAATGAACGACAAGCTAAGTGGATAGTCGAGGCCGCTGAAAGAAGATTGGGAAGCTTAAAGGGCAAGATTATAGCTCTATTGGGCCTATCATTCAAGCCCGGAACCGATGACATGAGGGAAGCTCCATCCCTTAAGGTCATAGATGAGCTACTCAAGAGAGAAGCTAAAATTAAGGCCTACGACCCAGCGGCATTAAACAACGCTAAAAAGATACTAGGCGACAAAATAGAATTTTGCAGCTCAATCAATGAATGTATCAGAGATGCTGACTGTTGCATGATAATAACTGAGTGGGAGGAGTTCAAAGCACTCTCCCCCTCCTTCTTCAAGAAGTTAATGAGAAGACCTTTAATACTGGACGGCAGGCGTATCTATGATCCATCGACGTTTAGGAATGAAGTAGAGTTTGAAGCAGTAGGCTTAGGGAGGTAGCTATATGAAGATCGAGGGCTTGAGGGTGCTGGTTACTGGTGGTGCTGGTTTTATTGGTAGTCACTTAGTAGACAAGCTCGTAGAGAAGGGGTGTGAAATCACAGTCCTAGATAACTTCAGTTCAGGTAAACTCGATAACATAGCTCACCACTTATATCCGGGCTCTAGAGTAAAATTGATTAAAGGCGACATACGCTGCTCTTCGATCGTAGAAGAGGTCGTAAAAGGCTGCGATGTAATCTTTCACGAAGCTGCCGTAGTAGGTGTCAAGAGATACGTCGAGAACCCGGTGGAGGTAATAGAGGTAAATGTACTAGGCACACATAACATACTTGAAGCCGCTAGAAAGTATGATGTGAGCAAGATAATCTTTGCTAGCACTTCGGAAGTCTATGGTAAGAGCCTAAAAGTACCGCTTAATGAATGGGACGATAGGATATTAGGGCCAACTTACATCGATCGATGGTGCTACTCGACTTCAAAGGCATTGGATGAACATCTAGTTATAGGTTACTACCGCCTTTATGGACTTAAACCCGTTGTCCTAAGGTACTTCAACGTCTATGGTCCAAGACAAGAATGCAGCGCCTATGGTACAGTGATACCTAGGTTCATCGCTCAAGCCTTAACTAACAGGAACTTGACGGTATTCGGTGACGGGCAGCAAACAAGATGTTTCACTTACATAGACGATATAGTTGAGGCCACAATAAAGGCTGCTGAGGTGGAAGAAGCCGTAGGTAAGGTGCTTAATTTAGGCTCTAACGTTGAGACCAAGATAATAGACTTGGCCAACCTTGTGATAAAATTAACAGGTATGGAGGGTAAGGTCAAACCAATATTCGTACCCTATGAGGAGTTTTATGGTAAATGGTATGAGGATTTAAAGAGGAGGGTTCCAGACTCAACAGAGGCCAGTAAGCTCCTCGGCTTTAAACCCGAGGTAGAGCTTGAGGAGGGGCTTAGGAGGACTATTGAATGGTACCGTAAAAATCTACATCGAATTGTCGAGCTAGCCTGATGGCATATATACACTAAGCAAACAGGTCGTGTGGGCTAATAACGATGCGCGTGCTTATAGTATCTCCCCGTGCTCAAGGCATCGGCGGAATAGCTTATCACGTCTCGACGCTGGCGAGAAAGTTGAGAGAAAGAGGCTTTAACGTCACGATCTACTCCTGCGAGAACACCTTACACGTGCCCATCAAGGGACTAGCCAACCCCTCGTTCGCCTTCTCCTCTTGGCTTAAATGCCTCCTAGACTTGCCATACCCTCCTCAGCCCTACGACGTGGTCCACGCGCATAATATACCCTCCGCCTTAGCCATGAGATCTTCGTGGGCTAAGAAGAAGATACTGACTTTACATGGTGTCTATAGCGAACAGCTCGAAGTTTTACATCGATGGTTTCCACGAGCAGTGGCCAAGCGGGCTGAACGCGTAGCTCTCAGCTGGGCTGATGAGCTAACGGTCGTATCCATGGACGCAGCTAAGCACTACCGAAAGAAAGGCTTCCACGTACACTACATCCCTAACGCTATAGATTTCAGCGAGCTGCCAAGCCAAGGGCTGAAACTGTATGATAATCAAGTGATATATGTGGGTAGGCTTTCCAAAGAGAAAGGCGTGGACCTACTGTTAAAAGCCTTCAAGGAAACCCCTCAGTACCATCTCCTCATCGTCGGAGGAGGACCTAAAGAAGCAGAGTTAAGGAGAGCTTCAAGGAGGCTCAGCAATATCCACGTCATTGGGCCTAAGCCTAGGAAGCTAGCCTTAAAGCTGATTAAAGGCTCAGACCTCCTCGTGCAGCCGTCGAGGAGGGAGGGGCTTAGCACTGCGGTGCTTGAGGCTATGGCTATGGGCGTCCCCGTCGTGGCCACTAACGTTGGAGGCAACGCCGAGCTCATCAAACACCAGACCACCGGTCTACTAGTAGAGCCGGACAATGTAACCTCCATAATTAAAGCCGTAGAGATGCTCATAACAGACTCATCCCTAGCCAAAAAAATAGCGACGCAAGCCAAGAGCCACGTAGCCGCCCACTATAGCTGGGATAAAGTATTACGTCAATACATTAGGCTCTACAAGGAGGCCGCCGATTAACCCCCGCCAAGAAGCTAACAACCTTTTAAATACAGGCCGTCAAGGATAGATGGAAGGGCCTTGAGCTTAAAGGAGGAGCTATTAACGCTACTGGAGAAGGATCGAGAACTACGCTACGCCGTAGCAGGCCTAATAGGATTAACTGGGATACTAGAACGCCTCGAAAAACACGAAGCACAGCTAACCAAGCTATACGAGGAGCTAGTTAAGCTTAGAGAAGACTTCAATAAACATGAAGCCCAACTAGTTAAGCTGCGCGAAGACTTCAATAGACATGAGGCCGAAAGCGCCAAGCGATTCCAGGCCATAGAAGAGCACCTTAAGCGCCACGACCAGGAGCTTGTAAGGCTTAGAGAGGACATGGTGGAGGGCTTTAAGCGCCACGACCAAGAGCTTGTAAGGCTTAGAGAGGACATGGCCAAGGGCTTCGAGCTAGTAAACAGGCACATCTCAGCATTAGGAGCTAGGTGGGGGCTACTGACCGAGGAAGCTTTCAGGGAGGGCTTAAAAGGGCTTATCGAGAAAGAGCTAGGGTTAAAGGTTGAAAGGTGGATAGCCTACGACGACCAAGGCCTAGTCTACGGCTATCCATGCCCAGTCGAGGTGGACGTAGCCATACACGACGAGAAAGCCACCCTAATAGAAGTCAAAGCACACGTAGGGGCACCCGACATACAGGCTTTTAAACGAAAAGCAGAGTTTTACGAGAAGGCCACAGGTAAGAGACCTTATAGGTTAATCGTAGTGACGCCCTACGCCGACGAAAAAGCGCTGCAAGCCGCCAAGCACTTAAACGTAGAGGTCTACACTAAGGTGTAATGGACACAGCGATGAAAGCACTATACATAGCCAGGCGGAGGACAAGCCAGAAACTTCTAAGGGTTAACTCCAACTTGCACCTTACCGAAGAGCCCTACGGTAAAT
>CAZVDL010000002.1:0-93432 GCA_964626365.1 uncultured Nitrososphaerota archaeon | reverse complement strand
AACCTTAATGACTGCAGGCATAACCCTAGGGTTATGCCTGCAGTCATTAAGGTTATTGAAATAGCCATCAAAAGAATACCATTAGAGAGGAAGTGTAGATGCGGACTCTAGTTTAAAATTCGTTTAGTAGCCTTGGAAGCTCATTTAGGATTCTGCAGCCATCCTCTTCTACTAAGATCATATCCTCTATTCTAACGCCGCCGAGATTAGGGATATATATTCCGGGCTCAATAGTCACAACATTCCCCGGCTTCAATATGTCTTCGCTTTCCCTACTCAATCTGGGCGCTTCATGAACGCTTAGCCCAACTCCATGACCTAAGCTGTGGGGGAAATGCTCTCCATAATTTGCCCTTGAAATCACCTCTCTAGCAGCTAAATCGACCTCCTTCGCTTTAACTCCACCTCTAGCAATCTTTAATGCCTCATTCATGGCTTCAACTACCGTTTCAAATATTTTTGAAACTTCACTTGGCGGCTTGCCGCCCACGAAAATAGTTCTAGTGATATCTGAGCAATATCCAGCATATTTGGCGCCCAAGTCTATTACCACGAGTTCTCCATTTCTAATGATCTTACTTGATGAAAATCCATGTGGATAAGCTGAGCGCACACCCGATGCAACTATTGTTTCAAATGAAAACCACTCCGCACCCTTCTTCCTCATTGCATACTCGGCTTCAGCTGCAACTTCAAGCTCGCTCACACCATCTCTAATGGCTTCTACTGCCGCTTTAATTCCATGCTCAGCTATTCTCAATGCCTTCACTATTAACTCGACTTCTTCCCTCGACTTTACCGATCTCAGCTCACTTACTATTTTAGAGGAATCCTCTATTTCATATCCTTCCAGCTTCTCTTTCACGCCATCGTATAGACTTGCACTTATCCAGTCCTTATCCAATCCAATTTTACCTGAAACAATGCCGAGCTTCTTAAGTTCCTTTAAAATTAATTCAGCTAGCTGGGCTCGCCTCTCGACTGGAACTATTCTGGCCATTTTAACTGTTGACTCTGCCTCCTCATACTCTAATTTCGGTACTAGTAGTACCGGGTCATGCTCTCCTGGGATTAGTAGGGCCATGCCCCTTGAGAAGTTAGTGAAGTAAAGCATGCTAGTGCCATTGAAAATAATTGTAGCTTTGATGTTCTGCTCCATCATTTTAGCTTTTAACTTTAAAACCCTGTCCCTAAAAATATTGATTGGCAGCATTTCGACACCACGCGGGGTTCTATCTATTGGTAAGCCCTCAAGAAATTTTAAATATTACACTTGAGGTGAGGAAGGAGCTCGGATACACTACTGACGTTGAGCCGAAAATAGTTAAAGTGTACTTTAGCAGGGATGGTAGGAAACTGTACATTATCTGCGGTGACAGATCCGATAGATCAGTATTCATTGGACCTGGGGGCCGTGTTGTTTATGAATTGAAAGAGAAGTTAGGGGTTGATGTCGTTATTGTTAGAGCTTTAACTGACATTATTGTTCGAAGAAGTAGAATAGTGCAGGCAGTAGAGAAGGCCAGGAGAATTTCGCTGAAGCTTGAAAGCCGCAGTACGAAGAACTTCATTGAAAACTCACTTATACCTTTAGCGAAGGCCCTCTTGAAATCAGTGGATAATGGGAAGCATCTCATTCAAAATATAGGGGATATATGCTCTGTCACTGCATTTTCCGGGGGATTTGATAGTGCAACAACCCTAGTTTATGCTAAGATGCTTGGATTAAGGAACTTTTCAATTACAGTAGACCCCGGCCCATTTATAGTGCCGGATCACGTGAAGCAAGTGATAATCAACTATGTTAGTGGCTTGGGGGTTAAACATGCTTTTGTGAAGCCGAGAAGGAATTATGGTGAGATAATCGAAAAGGCCAAGCTTGGCTTCAGAGTGCCGTGTAAGATGTGTCATGAAGCAGTTGAGGAAACTGTGATTGGGAGGGCGGTGGAGCTAGGTGCTGAGATCGTTCTCTTTGGAGATCTTCTACCAACTGGATATCACTCAATAAGGGTTGTTGGAGATGGGATCATTAGGATCAATTTACCTGCCTTTATGGCCTTAACGAAAACTGATACCATAATAACTTCGAAGCTTCATGGGTTGAGAAGAGAGAAGCTGATTTACGGATGCCCACTTCTACGCTACTCGATGAGACTTCACAGGCACTTCAAGTACGTGGCCATTCAGAGAGTGTTGAGGGAGACTAGAGCCGGAGTACTTGAGCCAAATCAAGCACTTGAGCTAGTGAAGAGTATCTTGCAGGTTTAGTGAGCTTAGCACACTCTTGGCAGTGGAGTTCCTATTGGGGGTTCCAATAGCCTTTTACCTCCAACAATTGTCTCGAGCACAACTAATCCCTTATTATCATTAGTCACCTCACCTATCACCGCTGCATTTCTGCCTAGTGGATGCGAGCGTATGGCTTCTAGAACTTCATCAGCCACTTCCGATTTAACTCCCATTACTGCCCTTCCCTCGCAGGCCAGGTACAGGGGATCTAATCCAAGCATTTCTGATGCAGCTCTAACCGAATCTCTGATCGGGATCTCGCTCTCGTAGACTATTATACCGACACTTGATTTCCTTGCCATTTCATTTAATGCTGCTGCGAGCCCACCTCTTGTTGGGTCTTTAGCTGCTGTTAGGCCTCCAATTTCAAGGGCTTTCTCGATTAGTGGCCATATGGGGGCTACATCCGATTTTATTTCCGATTCAAACTCTATACCCTCTCTAACTGATATGAGAGCCATTTCATGTTCACCAATCGTCCCTGTTACGATGATCTTGTCTCCCGACTTAAGCCCTGAGTCAGTGATTACTTGGCCGCGCTTTGCTATTCCAATTCCAGTAGTTGAAATTACTATTTTATCTACTCTACCCTTAGGCATGACTTTCAAGTCGCCGCCTATTATAACTGCACCTGCTTCCTTAGCTGTTGAGCTCATTGACTTAACTATTTTTTCTAGATCAGCTACGGGAAAGCCCTCCTCAACAATTAGGTTATCTAGGACTGCAAGCGGCCTTGCACCCATAACCGAGAGATCATTTATTGCACCTGCAACTGCCAGTCTACCTATATCGCCTCCAGGGAAAAAGATCGGATGTACCGTATAGCCATCAGATGTCACGACTACTTCCCATTCCCCTAAGGGTATTGTTGCGCCGTCATCAAGGTCTCTGACACCTACTCCACCTGGAAGCCTCCCTTCACCCAGCACCTTAATTATATAAGACTCGATTAGATCGAGCATTGCCTCGCCGCCGCCACCGTGTATGAGCTCCACTCTCTCAATCTTCAACTTCATACCTCCAAGAGCACAATACTTAATAGAGTGAATAAAACTAGCGTTTGAGTAGTGAAGTAGAGGAGGAGGGTACTTGAGCTTCTATCAGGGTAGGGATTTCAAGAAGCCTAGTGGCGGTAGAATTAGGCCTTATAGGAAGAAGAGGAAGTTTGAGCTTGGCAGACCTCCAACTGAAACTATCCTCGGTAAAGAGGAAATTAGGAAGGTTGAGAGGGTTAGGGGAGGAAATATAAAGGTTAGATTGAGGACATCAGTATTCGCTAATGTCACGGACCCCAAAACGGGTAAAACCGTTAGAGTTCAAATTTTGAGGGTGAAGAGTAATCCAGCCAATCCAGACTATTCTAGGAGAGGAGTTATAACGAGAGGAGCTATAATAGTGACACCGCTTGGAGAGGCGAAAGTGACTTCGAGACCTGGGCAAGATGGAGTAGTAAATGCAGTGCTCATATCGGAGTAGCTTCAAGTGAAGTGGGAGAAGCATGCTGAGAAGGAGGAGGCTAGCGGTAATATGGCCAATCTACTTTAATTCGAGAGTTAGTAGGAGTCAGGGTAGAAAAGTGCCATTGGAGCTGGCGGTTGAAGATCCTAAGGTGGATGAGATCGTCGAAGCAGTTAGGATGATGGGACTAACACCAATAGTTGAGGATAAGGCTTACCCGAAGATGTGGTGGAAGGAGAAAAGTAGAATTCTAGTTGAGAAGAGAATGGGTAAAAGCAAGCTTTTAAAAGAAATAGCTAGGAATATTAAGAAAATAAGGAAGAAATCCGTAGTTGAGTAAGAAGAGAAATTAGAATCTTTAGAGAGAATATTGGAAAACGCGCTACACTTATAAGATTATGCTACTATTCAACTAACGCGTTTTTCGGGGATGATTTATTGAAGCGCCTTGGAAGAGTACTAAGGATTACAAGTAAGGGACTAATTTTGGTGAAGACAGATATTGCTCCACCCATTGAAACAAGAGTTTTAGATTCTAAGGGCAGACTTGTCGGCTGGGTTTACGATGTTTTTGGACCCGTGAAGTCTCCTTACGTTTTGATTAAGCCATCTGGCGGTATTGATGAGATTAAAAGAATGTTGAAGTCCGGCCTATACATTTCCTCTGAAGTAGTGAGGAGGGGTAGGAAGTGGAGAAAGATGAAGCGCAAGTAGAGAGATGTCCTGAATGCGGAAGTACGAAGTTGATAAGAGACTATGAGAGAGCTGAGATAACATGCCTCAATTGCGGCCTAGTCATAAGCGAGAGAATTGCAGATCCAGGGCCGGAGTGGAGGGCATTTGATCAAGAGCAAAAGGAGAAGAGGGCTAGAGTTGGAGCGCCAATGACTTTGACAATACATGATAAGGGGCTCTCGACAATAATTGATTGGAGAGATAAGGATAGCTATGGTAAGGACTTAACGCCAAGAAGGAGAGCCCAAATTTATAGGCTGAGGAAGTGGCAGAGGAGGGTTAGAGTTTCAGATGCATCTGAGAGAAATCTAGCATTTGCACTACAGGAAATTGAGAGAATAGCCTCACAGCTCGGCTTGCCGAGGAGTATTCATGAGGAATCAGCTCTAATTTATAGGAAAGCTGTTGAAGAGAGACTCGTTAGGGGTAGATCTATAGAGAGTATGGCTGCTGCAGCGCTCTACGCTGCTTGCCGAAGATTTGGAATTCCAAGAACTCTAGATGAAATAACTAGAGTGGCTAGGGCAAGTAAGAAGGAAATTGGTAGAAGCTATAGGTTTATCGCTAGAGAGCTTCTCAAGCGGATACCTCCAACCAATCCCGTCGAGTACATACCTAGACTTATAAGTCAACTTGAACTAGCCGGAGAAGTTCAAATGAAGGCAAGTGAGATCGTTCAGCAGGCCAGTAGAATAGGATTGACCTCTGGTAGAGGGCCAATAGGAGTAGCAGCTGCAGCAGTTTACATTGCGAGCGTGGTTTTGAATAGGAAAAGGACTCAAAGAGATATAGCAGCTGCTGCAGGTGTAACTGAAGTTACTATTAGGAATAGGTATAAGGAGTTGGTTGAGCGGCTAATAATAGATATACCGCTTTAACTTAAACTCCCTTTCCATTATTTTAAAGGGGGCTTGTCGGGCTAATTGATGTAAACAAGTTAAACATTATTAGCTTGCACCTGGAAAATATAAACTGCGAGCTATGCATTAATGGTGGTTTAAGTTGCCAAGAATAAGATTGAGCTTAATGGAGAAGAGAGCTATAGAGATAATCAAGAAGGCGGGGGAGAAAGGAGTTCTTCAAAGTGATTTATGGAAAATGCTTGGCACGGATAGCCGTGAAGGTTCTAGAATAGCAATTAGGCTTGAGAAGAAGGGCTTAATATCTAGGGAGCCGACTATTCACGCCGGGAAGAAAACATATATTTTGAGGTTAATTAAGAGGCCGCCCAAAAAAATATCGATAGTTAGCGTGAAGGGATGCCCCTGCTTTGTCTGCCCAAACCTAACTAGGTGTGGGATAGGTCAGCCATCAAACCCCATTTCATGTAATAAACTAACTGCCTGGATAATTGAGAAGGTAATGGAGGAGAGCGGAGGTTAAAAATAAATACTGCGCTTCACACTTCTCGATTACATGGTGTCTATGCGGGATAGAAGAGACTACTACTATAGGAGGGCTAAGGAGGAGGGGTATAGGTCTAGGGCAGCCTATAAGTTGAAGGAGATAGCTAAGCGATTCAGAATTTTTAGAAGGGGATTTGTTGTAGTTGATTTGGGTGCTGCCCCTGGAGGCTGGCTTCAAGTAGCTAGGGAATATGTTGGTGAGAAGGGGTTTGTACTTGGAGTTGACATAGATCCAATTGAGCCTCTGTCTTGGAACAACGTGAGGGTTGTTCAGTTAGATGTGACATCTCCTAATGCTGCTGAGACAATAAAGTCCCTGCTTCCTGGAAAATGTGCTGATGTAGTTCTCTCCGATTTAGATCCCAAGGTAACTGGGGTATGGTCTCTTGATCACTTTAGGCAAATATTCCTGGCTAAAAAAGCGCTTGAAATATCTAGAGAAGTTTTGAGGATCGGTGGTCATGCAGTAATAAAGGTTTTCCAAGGTGAGGAATTGGGCGAGTTCATGAGAGAGGTCAAGAAGGTTTTTAGGAGGGTTAAGCTGATTAAGCCTAGGGCTTCTAGAAAGCATAGTGCTGAAATATACGTTATTTGCATTGATAAGCTTTAATGGATTCATAAATCACGCTTAAGGGAGCATTCGTCTTCACTCCCTTAGGGTGGAAATGAGTTCTAGATGCGAAATAGCCTTTATCGCGCAGATAATCTATGACCTTCCGTATTGGTGGAGATGAAATCTTAAGTTTACTTGCAATTGCATCTACTACGTAGTATGTTGGGGGTGCATTTACCTCCTCCCTTATGGTTTTGAGTATTGATAAAGCTCTCTTTTTGGAGTGGAGCTCCATTGACTCCGCAACTTCAATCATTTCCTCGACGAAGTCCGGGTTGAAGAGGGGGCCACACCAAGTTGGTCCTCCAATTGCCAGTTTTCCTCCGCAGATCGGGCATTTTTGATGCAGAATTGCAGATAAACCTCGACTACACTCCCGATAGAGGCATTTTGGGCAGTAAACTATGAAGCCGAGGTTTTCTAGGGCTTTATTGGCTTTAGTTATGCTCTTCTCTATTATGGCGTAGACCCTCACGTAGTGGTCGGTTGCATGTGAAAATACTACTTTGGCTAGGAAGTCGTTTTCAGCTGCCTTCTTAACTAGGCTTGCTATGACCATGCGAACTGCCACTTCATGACAGAACTCTGTTCTTATTGATAGACCGCCATACTTCCTTAGGCAGGCGATTGGGTATATTCCGCATAGTGGGGGCATGTCGGTTGCCGTCAAGCATATTAGGCCACCTTTTTTTAGTGCGCGTATAGCCGACTCTATAAATGAAACTGGTGATCCAAATGGATCTACATCTATGATGTCGAATCTCTCATTCAATGAAGCCTTAATGTGGAGCAGTGTTCTGGCATCCATGTTTTTCACTTCAACTCTATTTTCAAGCCCATTTATCTTGACGTTTTCTTTAGCTAGCTCAACTGCTCTGGGATCTATGTCATTTATTAGAACTCGCTCTACACCTTGAACTTCAGCTGCATATCTTAAGCCCCTAACCCCCGTCGCCGTTAATGGATCGCATATGCTAATGCTTTTACCCATCTTTTTCCGGTGGCATTGAACTGCCACCACTGCTATGTCTCTGCATAAAGCCATTCTCGGGTTATAGAAGACTGGTGCATATGTTGGATCGAAGAATCCCTTGGAATTTCTATAGTAGCTTGGATCGGGTATGAATAGTTTGATTTTCCCCTCTCTCACTAGCACTTTGGGAATAGGCAAGTCATCTAGTTCCCCCAGCTTTTAGTTCACTCATTATGTTTCTGAAAATTTCTTCGTGAAGCCTATCTCTATTTGCCATGTTCACCCTATAGATCCTTGGATTTAACTCTTTTGTTGATGAGGCTATCCAGCTACTCAGTCTCCAATGCACAACTGCTATTACTGGCTTGCTAGATTTGAAGGCTTCGAAAACTACTTTTTTGAATTCGCTGCTCTTGAGCTCCATTGGTCCAACTTCATCTATGACTATTACGTCTGCGCTCTTCATGGCGTTTTTAATTGCAGATACTCCTATTTCATTTAGGTCTTTCAAGTTTACTTGGTACTTTCCAACTCTAATTCCAGTATTGAAGTTTACGTGTGCAAGCCAGCCTTCTCGACCCGTCATTAAGTCGATTATTTTGAAGCCGATTCTCACTCTATTCGACCTAACTTCCGGGCAAATTACTCCGCCTATCTTTAAGCTCCTATCTCTAAGTAGCTCTATTACTCTTCTACAGACAGTTGACTTTCCAATTCCGGGTCTGCCAGTTATTATGTGTAGCATCTTCTCACAAGCTAAGTAGGGATATAATCAACTTATAAGTGGCATAGCTTAGTAGTGGATGTTGGTAGGGCTGTTGATGAATGAGTTTAGGGTTATCGGTGGAGTTGATGAAGCTGGTAGGGGGCCAGTTATAGGGCCGCTGGTGGTAGCTGGCATTGCTGTTAGGGGGGATAAATTAAAATTTTTGATTAGAATTGGGGTTAGGGATTCGAAGAAGCTTAGTCCTAAGCAGAGATTAGAGATTTTCCGGAAAATTATTTCGATCGTCGACTGCTGGGCTTATAGGGTTGTGGAGCCAAGCGAAATTGATAGGGCTGTTATGAGGAAGAGGAGGGGGCATGGGCTTCTCAATGAGCTTGAGGCGAGGATTATGGCGGAAGTGATTTGCGAGCTTAAGCCCGAAGTTGTCTATGTTGATGCTCCAAGTGGAAGTGAGGCTAAGTTCGAGAAGTTGATTAGTAGATACATTTCGCGGGGAGTTGAGGTTGAAGTTATTGCGAGGCACAGGGCAGATGAAGTGTATCCGGTAGTTTCAGCTGCATCGATAATTGCTAAGGTTAAGAGGGATGCAATTATAGAGGAGCTTAAGAAGGAGTGGGGGGACTTTGGCTCTGGCTATCCATCAGATCCTAAGACAATTGAGTTCTTGAGGAGGTATTATGCTGAGCACGGTGAATTTCCAAGCATAGTTAGGAGGAGCTGGAAGACGCTTGATAAAATTAAATTGAATGCTTTGCAGAGGAGGCTTGATGGAGGCAAGCTTTAGTTAGAAGCCCAGTGAAATTCTGCTTCTAAATTCACTTGTGAAGCTGAATCCTATTACAGTGCATGTCCTCAGAGCTTTCTTCAACTTGAATACCTGCGGCTTATATAGGTATAGCGGTAGATCAGATTCCCCAATTTCCTCTGCCCTTTTCTCACCTAAAATTTTCAGTACTACATATGCTTCCGCCTTTCCACCCAGTACTTGGAATACTCCCCTTCCAAGGTCGAGTCTTCTGAGCAGAACTATTGGCAGTCTAATTTTTTCATGCAATTTCTTGGGTGCAATTTTTGCTATTAGCTCTAGCTCTTCCCTATCTAGTATGAGGGGGGAGCCGCTTCTAGTGGTTACATGTGGTGTCTGTGATTTTAGCAATTCGCTTAGTGACTTAAACTCTCTTGGTAAGTGCTCGTTTATCCGCTCTACTTCACTCCTCCATATTCTATCGAGCATTCTTTCCGCGGCTTTAACGCCTCTATTGATCATGGCTTTCGAACTCTCTCTACTTCTCGAACTTGGCTACTACCATTGCATGTGCCTTGTCGAATGGTTCCAAGTGTACTGTGCTGACTATTTCGAATCCCCTTTTCTTGAGGGTGTCCATTTCCCTCTTATAGACTTCCGATGGCTCTAGGGTTACATCTACGCTTCTAGCCTTTATTGCCAGCATTATTCCTCCACCGCTCTTAAGGAACATGTCCGCGTTATCTGCTAGGAGCTTTGCCTGCTCGGGCTGGGCTACATCGCAGTATATTACATCTACTTCTGGCACTAGGGCTCTATAGAGGTTTGGATGCCTTGCATCTGCTAGTATTGGTATCATGTTCCTTCTGTGCTCGCAGACAGTTATAAGCTCCCTGACAACTCTCGGTGCGAATTCAACGCAGTACACTTTCCCTTTAGGGCCGACTATGTCGCTTACATGGCTTGCAGTTGTTCCGGTTGCAGCTCCTAAATATAGGATCTTTGATCCAGGCTTTATGGGTACTTCGCCTACTCCCTTTAGAATTGCTGCTGCCAGCTTGCTTCTATAGGCATTCCACATTCGATACTCGGTTCCCTCATGCTTTATGAGGGGCTCGCCATACACTTTGAATCCAGGTGCTAGATTTACTGTTGCAAGCCTCTTGGATCCATCTTCGAGTTCAATCCAGTAGACTCCCTCAAACTTTTCATGTGGATATATTTTCGCCATTTAGCTCACCTCCTCTTTCTACGCCTTCTCCTTGAGACCCTCACTTCAGCTCTCTTAGGTGGCTTGGCATATATCCTCTTTATTTCTTCGATCCTCTTCTTCAAGTCCTCTTTAAGCTCGTCTACTATGTATGTTCCGGTGAAAGCATCTACTCTAGCTGCTATGGCAAGCTTTCCTGCGAGAGCTCTGGCAATTTTACCTCTCTGCCATCTTGGTGCTCTATGGACTTCTGGGCACTGGAATATCACTCCATGCTTTGGTGGTTTGGCTCCAGTTCTCAGGGCTCTGAATAGGGCTTTTTCTGCTCCAAGTACCTGTATAGTGCTTGCTGGGAGCTTTGCGAGTTCATCTAGGCCTCCTGCTAGGGCTATTAGTCTTGCACCTATGAGTGAGCCTACTAGTCCCTTAATGTTCGGTGCTACTTCATCCATTGTCTGGTCTATGTAGTCTTCTATAAGCCCTCTGAGCTCATACATTTTCTCTATTATGGCTGATAGGGCCATCATTGGCTTGACGTCGAACTCCGCTATGTCTGCTCCAATTGAGTTTTCTGCTGCTCTAGCTATTTTCTTGGCCTTCCCTTTCGGCATGTCTAGCTTGGTTAGTGCCTCAGCTGTGTAGTTGCCTCTCAGACCTATTGATGATACTAGCTTGACGTATACTTCGTGGTCTCTAACCATGTCGTTTAGCTCTGGAAAATGCACTGAATACCATTCCCTCAGCCTTGAAACTAGCAGGTTTATTGACTTATTTAGATCGTCTATTGCATTTACTGCTTGTGCTACTAGTAAATCTCTTTTTTCAGCTGCTTCTCTCAGCTTCCTCCTCGTCATGGCCATTGAAACGGAGTATATGAAATCGTGGGCTTCAACGGTTGAGCTTCTTAGTTGAAGCTTGACTACTAGCTCTTCTAGCTGAGCTCTAATTTTCCTTGCAGCAGGGTTTGCCTGTTCAACTGATACTTGGACTCCGAGCTTCTCTCTGAGAGCTGTGGCTAGGGATTCGTCTTCAACTATGAATAGCTTCACTCCTTTAGACGCCATTTTCCCGCAGAGCTTTTCCATTTCCTCGATGAGCTCTCCCCGCTCGAGGCTTAGTAGCTTTGATGCGGCTTCATCAACCTCAGTGGGCAGCTTCTCGTAGTCGATGATTGATCCATCCTCACTGCAGGCGAAGACTGCGAATGCCGTGTCGACTAGGTATACTTTGCTCTCATCTGAATTTCTCATTGAGCTCATATCCACACCGTTGAGGATATTCTCAGCAACCCTTTAAAGCTTTTATACAGTATTTTTGTGAGGGCAAGGTTGAGCGTAGATTTGACTGCCAAGATTGCTTCTTTGAGGCTTAGAAATCCATTCATGCTTGCTTCCGGTGTTCTCGGTAATGCTGGCTCAATTTTGAAGAGGGTTGCAATGGCTGGTGCAGGTGCGGTTGTGACTAAGTCTATTGGGTTGAGGCCGAGGGAGGGTTACTTGAATCCTACAATTGTGGAGGTTGACTGCGGCTTTGTTAATGCGATGGGGTTGCCGAATCCGGGTGTTGATGCATTTATTGAGGAGCTGCGGATTGCTAAGGAGGGTGGTGTACCTGTCATAGCTTCAGTTTTCGGCTCTACGGCAGATGAGTATGCTTTGGTTGCTCATAGATTGGAGGAGGCTGGTGCTGATGCTATTGAGCTCAACCTCTCATGCCCTCATGCCGGTGGATTGCTTCAGTTCTCTCAGGATCCAGAGAAAACCTATGAGGTTGTGAGCACTGTTAAGAGCACTGTTTCTGTTCCAGTATTTGCTAAGCTTTCAGCTGAGGTCACGAATATAGTTGAGATTGGTAGGGCTGCTGAGCGAGCTGGTGCTGATGGTGTTACTGCGATCAATACTTTGAGGGCTTTGGTGATCGATATTGAGCTTGGGAGGCCAGTGCTATCCAATGTTTTTGGTGGATTGAGTGGTAGGGCTATTAAGCCCATAGCCGTCAGATGCGTTTATGAGCTTTATAGGGAGCTCAGCATACCCGTGATTGGTGTTGGGGGAATTGTTTCTTGGAGTGATGCAGTGGAGTTCTTCATGGCTGGTGCAAGCGCCGTTCAGGTGGCTTCTGGAATTGCAGTTAGGGACTTGAATATTTTTAGAGAGCTAATTGAAGGGGTCGTGGAGTTTATGGAGAGGAAGGGGTTTGGCAGCTTAGATGAACTCATAGGCTATGCTCATGGGAGGTAGATGCATGCATAGGCCAGTTATCTGTAGGATTGAGAGAGTTGTTGATGAGGCTAGGGATAGGAAGACGTTTACGGTTAAGTGTCCGAGTATTGCTGGGAGGGCTAGGCCTGGCCAGTTCATTATGGTTTGGATTCCAGGTGTAGATGAGATTCCAATGGGCCTATCCAAAATTGATCCCCCCAGAATATCGTTTACAGTTCATGCTGTTGGTGATGCTACTAGGGCGCTTCATAGACTTGGGGTTGGGGACTTCATTGGTGTGAGGGGGCCTTATGGTAACGGATTTAGGGTAGTTGATGGGAGAGCCCTCGTTGTTGGTGGTGGAACTGGCATGGCTCCTCTAATGCCTCTAGTTAAGGTGCTCGTTGATGAGGGGTGCTCGGTGGCCGTGGTTAATGGTGCTAGGAGTGCTGATGAACTGCTTTTCCTAGGAGAGCTGGAGAGGCTGAGGGATGAGGGTAGAATTAGGCTTTACATTTCAACTGATGATGGCTCCATGGGCTTTAAGGGCTATATATCCGAACTAGTTGAGCGCATTTTGTCTAGGGAGAAGTTTGATGAAATGTATGTATGTGGGCCTGAGCTCATGATCGTCAAAGTAGTTGAATTGGCTGTTAAGTATGGGGTTCACATGCAAGCACTGCTTGAAAGATATGTTAAGTGCGCTATTGGAATTTGCGGTTCATGCATTTTAGATCCAGTTGGATTGAGGGTTTGCAGAGATGGACCTGTTTTCCCATTAGAGGTTTTGACTAGGATAGCTGAGCTTGGAAGATATAGGAGGAATGCTGCTGGATTGAAGGTGGAAATTGAGAGGTGAACGGCAATAAGTTTATGTGGGAGAAGCCAGATTCACCTTACAGGTGGTGAATGAAATATGCCCAGCCACGGATCACTAACTAAAGCTGGAAAGGTGAGGGCTGCAACACCCAAAATACCAGCTAAACCTAGGAAAAACTCGTTTCCAAGGAAGAGGACGAGGAAGAACTATTTCAGAAGAGTGATAATGGGCGGATTGCCCTGGAAGCAGAGGAGAAGAAGGTAGAGCCCTCCCCCTTCAACCCACAAAGTAGCTTAGGGTAGGTTAAATTGAATTCTCTAACCACGAAAACTATATTCTAGCTAGCAGGTAAACCTAGTTTTGAGGTTGCGGGGGTGGCCGAGCCAGGTCAAAGGCGCGAGGTTCAGGACCTCGTGGCGTAGGCCTTCGTGGGTTCAAATCCCACCCCCCGCACCATAACTACTAGAGTTAAGTTTAAAGACAAGTTTGTTGTAACGTGAAGACTTAAGGTAGTTAAATAGTGAGCGAGAAAGTTTTCTTCGAATTAGCGCTTGTTCAAATCGCTATACTAGTAATAGCTTCTAGAGTCTTGGGCGAAGTCTTCATTAGGTTCAAGCTACCAGTCATCGTGGGGGAAATAGTAGCTGGAATAATATTAGGCCCAGCGATACTGGGAATCCTATACGTAAATCCTGAAATCAAACTTTTCATAGCGTTAGGTATTTATTTATTACTATTCTTAGTAGGCTTTGAGGAAGTAGACTTAAAGAATGTAGCCAGGGCCTTACACCCCAAAAACGTTCTAGCTGCCCTTACTTCGTTTCTCGTGCCATTTATCATGTACTGCTACTTTCTTCCATTTTACTTGGGTGAAGAATGGGCTGTCAGCGTCTTAGTAGCTAGCGTATTGGCGCTTACAAGTATAGGAGTTGTTGTTAGATGTTTAACCGATCTGAACTTATTGAACACCGTCGAAGGAGCGAACTTGATTAACATAGCTATTTTGAGTGAGGTATTAGGCCTTATAGTGGCTAGCATAACGTTGGAGTTAATGCTATACCCAGATGCCAATGGGTACTACCTCCTACCTGTCAAGATAGTGGCGTTCTTCGTGTTAGCGGCGTTTATTGGTTACCATGTTGCACCATTAATCATTAGAGAGGTTGAAAACAAGTTTAAAGTGAAGGAGGCCTCCTTCGCCGCGTTAATAACCTTAATCCTATTATTCTCCGCGGCTGCCGTCATGGCCGGTTTGCATGGTATCTTTGGCGCTTTAATCTTAGGCTTCATGCTCTCAAGGAAGAGAGACGACTTCATCATAAATAGGTCAGTACAACAACTTAAGGGTTTTGCTTACGGGATATTCATACCTATTTTCTTTGCTGGGATAGGGCTATATGTGACACTTGACTTTTTATCACTCAACTTCCTAACCATCGTTTCATTCGCGCTAATCATCTTAGCGGGAAAGCTGCTAGGAGGTTACCTTGGTTCAAGAATCCTAGCTTTAAGAGGAAAACCTGGAGTGCTAACCATGGGGCAGCTATGTAAAGGTGGCGTAGAGCTGGCCATACTATCTCTTGCCCTAGCTCTAGAAGTCATAACAAGAGAGTTGTATTCGTTTATCGTCATCATGGTGATCCTGCTCGCCGTGCTTTCCTCAATATCATTGAACATTCTAGGCTCATATAAATATGAAGATCTTAACCTACCTGAACGAGTCGATTTAAGGTTAAGAAAAAGTCAAACTTATAAAAAGCGAGATAAATAAAGCAGCAATGAGGCCCCGGTCGCCTAGCGTGGTTAGGGCGCCGCCTTGGTAAGGCGGTCTATCGCGGGTTCAAGTCCCGCCCGGGGCTTATACCCCCAGGTTCCACGTGGTTGGCGCCGTTTTAATTACATCGACCCCAGCTCTACGAAAACCCATCATTTAGTCCTTGGCATGCTGCCTAGGTTTTCAAGTTTTCTAAGAGGCCTAAAAGCTCATTCAACAGTCTTCTTGCTTCCTCTTTGTCCATGGTAACCGTTAATGCAGGAGTAAGAGACCAGCCTCTTACAACAAGGGATATCCTCTCGTTGTCCTTCATGGCTCTCACAAATATCTGATCAATCTCTACGAGTACTTCCGTAAACTTGGACGTCAAGTCTCTTAACTTAACGTAGGCGGTTGAGTCATCTATTAGCTCCATGGGGTCTAGGCTCAACTTGACGAGCCTAGTTAATGAGGCCTTAAGCTTAGCCACCGATCTCCCTAGAGTAGCTCCTCAAGAAGCAATTATATTTTTGCTAGGATAGGTTTAAATCGCTATTCCGATAGTCCTTGATGGGAAGGGAGGAGAGTTTTGAGTGAGGCTTATAAGCGTAAGTACACCTTTGGGGAGGATTACGGGACTAGCGATTATAAGTTCGGGCCCATAACGTTAGGCGAGAGGCCCGAGGTGATAGAGAACCGAGGATACTTCCCCGACACCTCATCAATAATGTATAGGTTGATGGGTACAGCTAAAGAGGTGGTCGTCGGAAGGGACCTAGCTCTCTACTTGGGGTCAAGGGAGGAACTAGCTTCGCGTATGGTTTACCCGATGAGGAACGGCATCGTGGGGAAGGACGACGAGAAGGCGTGGAAGGTCATTTACGAGATAACCAAGTATGGGCTTGAAATGTTTAGGCGCAGCGAGGCAGAGTTTAAGGGGTTCTATGTGTGCGCCGCCCTCTCAGCCATAGCTCCACGCTACATGTATGAGAAGATCTTCGACATACACGTAAGGATAGCTGAAGAGACTGGACTAGTGAAGGCAGTGACCATAATACCTCAGCCATTAGCAGTAGCCATCGCCCACAAGGTGCCGACCTGCGTAGTCATAGAGAGCGGACACGGCAATACGCAGGTATGTCCCATATCAAGATACCCGATTAAGACAGCCATGGTCGTGCTAAATAGAGGGGGGAGCGACGCCGATATGTTGACAAGCCAAATTCTATACGACGCTGGCTACGGCGATTTAGCCAAGGAGGAGGCCCTCGTTAGGAAGGTGAAGGAGGAGCTAGGGCTAATTCCACGCAACCTGGATGAAGCGGTTAGAAGGGCAAAAAGCGACCCCGAATCCTTCAGGGCTAGGTATAGGGTGCCTGGGACCCGCATCGAGATAGACCTAGGCAAGGAGTCCTGGGCCAGATTCTTGATCGGCGAGTACGTGTTCAACCCTAAACATGAAATCTTCGAGAGCTATTTCAAGCGAGGTATGCCTAAGCCCAAGGACGTCAAGGTTGGCGACGTGTTATTCAGGGGCATGCTGGACCTAGGCGAGGCCGTCCTAGAGGCTGTAGAGAAGTGCCCCGTGGAGCTACAACCATACCTCTACGGAAAAATCCTGCTCTCCGGAGGTAACTTCCACTGGAAAGCCCCTCAACAGTACAGGGAGTTAGCAGTCGACTCAGCCACTAAATTAAAGCTGTTACTAAGCGAAAAAGGCATTGAGGGCGTAAGCGTAGACGTAGCCCCTGAGCCTAAGTTCAGCGTGTGGAGGGGCTGCATTATCTACGGCTACGCGGTACCTGAAGACTACTCCTGGTCTTGGGATAGGATGGAGGGATGGCTAAGGATTCATGACTAGAGCGATAGCTGAAGCCGTCAGAAGATACTTTCAACTTAAGGGATACGTGGAGGAGCCCCCACCTCCTCAGGGTCCCAGCTTAAGCTTTAAAGGGCCTAGCGGAAGGGTGGCTGTCTACTTAATCGACGAAGAGGCCCTAAAAGCCCGTGGAGAGGCTTTAAGAAGACTGTTAAGGGCTTCATCCACAGACGGCTACGATTTAGCCTACGTAGCTGTCAGTAAGCCTATAGCCACCGTCGTCGACGCCTCTATACTCCACGAGGTTGGAGTGGGCATGTTAATAGTGGATGGCCAGGTCCTCGAAGCCACCCCTGCTAAGAGAAGAATGACCCTCAACTTAAGGGGGCTCGAGGAGCTGAGAAGACAACTTAGCGCTCTAGAGGAGAAGGTAAGAAGGCTAGAAACAGGGCATGAAACGCTGGCTAAGCCCGTAGATGAGGAGCTGGCCTTCAGGGTCAATAGGCTTGAGGGTGAGGTCGCGGAGCTTAGAGCCAACTTAGAGGACGGCTTAAGGAGGCTGCTCTCATCATTAACCTCCATACTGGATAAGATCGCGTCCCTTGAAAGCATGCTGTCGGAGATGAGAAGAGAGCATAAACCCATGGTGGAGGCTACCCCGCTAAGAGAAGAGGCCCCGCCAAGTGAGCTGCCCTCCTTCTTTAAGGACAATCCGTGGCTACGAATACTCTCTACGAGAGGGAGAGAGTGAATTGGAGGTTAGAAGGGTGAGAGTAAGAAGGCTGAGAATCGTGCTAGACCTCCATGACCTCCTGAGCCCTCCGCTATTACTCGACGACTTCATTAAGTCTTACGGCTCAGACCCCGACCCGGAGAGGTTTAGGGTGGTAGACTTGGAGGTTCTAGTTTGCCCCGAGGACGGCAACGTCGTGCTAGTTACTGAGTGCGCTAAGTGTCCAAGGTTTATGAAGAGGTACCAAGACGAAATATACTGCCTACAAGGGTTTATGGGCTAGGAGGGGAAGAGATGTCTGAGAAGGCTAAGCAGGCCGCAGCCCTAGCCGCCTTAGAGCTCGTTGAGGACGGGATGACTATAGGTCTCGGTACAGGGTCCACCACGGCCTACTTTATAGAGGCCCTTGGGAGGAGGGTGAAGGAGGGGTTAAGAATTAAGGGAGTCCCCACCTCGTATCAAGCATATTTAAAGGCCATAGAGAGCGGCATACCGTTAACCACCCTAGAGGAGGCTGTGGAGTTGGACTTGGCCGTCGACGGCGCCGACGAGGTAGACGAGAACCTCAACTTAATTAAAGGTATGGGAGCGGCGCTGGCGAGGGAAAAAGTTGTAGATTCCGCCGCTAAGAGGTTGATCATAGTTGTGGATGAGTCTAAGGTAGTTAAAAGGTTAGGAGAGACTAAGCCGGTACCCGTGGAAGTACTACCTTTCGCTCAGCGATACGTCTCGAGGAAGTTAAAGGAGCTAGGCGGAGAGCCTAAACTCAGGCTGGCGGGCGAGGTTAAGGACGGCCCTGTCGTTACGGACAACGGGAACTTCATCATAGACGCCAGGTTTCCTCCTATAGAAAAGCCTACTGAGCTCGAGCAGAGTATTAAGCGGCTGCCCGGCGTCGTGGAGGTGGGCATATTTGTCAATATGGTGGACGTGGTTTACGTAGGCTCAACTTCAGGGGTCGTTAAAAAGCTGGTCAAGGGCAAATCATTGGAGAGCTAGACCACGGGGATTAGCTTAGGCATCGCATAGCCCTTCGATAGGTCGACTAACACGGCGTAGAGCTCAGTCCTAGGCTTAATTCCATAGATCAACAATGCCCCCCTACGCCTAACCAGCTTCAAATGTATGTTGGAGACGTTGGAGATCACCTTAATTATCCTGGGTTCAAGGCCAGGCTTCGTCACCACTAAGAGAAGGCCGCCCTCCATCCTCGTCCTTAAGGACTCTAAGCTTAAGAAACGATATAGGGGTTCCTCACCATAATAATAGTAGATATTGTCAGCACCCATAAAGGCACACACTTCGTGGCTTCCTGTGGACTCTTGGAGACTCCTAACGGAGTTGAGCCAGACGTTGTAGTCGTCCTCAAAGCTTCTACCCTCAACTTCAACTAGCCATCTCTCCTTCAGTTCCTTGGTTTTAAGGGCCCTGGGTTGAACTACCCTCATCTTAAACTTGAACTCCTCATCCGTTAAGCCGTACTCTTTTCCAACCCTGTAAACCACGCTAGCATCTATGCCCATGCTCGGGAACACTATGACCCCCTTACCCATCGCGGTGAAGTTGATTAATGGCGGTGCCGCGAAGAGGTGGTATTGAGAGGTCTCAATGTTTTCTCCAACCTCCAGATATACGACTCCGCCCTTAGGGTAACCGCCTAAAACCTCGTCTAAATCGGTTATCCCAGTGGAGTAGCGGTCTCCTCTGGGCTCAATGGGCTTAAAGCGCTCAGCTGCCTTCATCCTCCAGTTCTTCATGGGTGGCAGGAGCTTGAAGCCTCCATGGAGCGTGTAGATGAGTCTAGGATGCTTAACCTCAGCCCCCCTAGCCTTCACAATCTCGAGCTCCCTACCAAGCCTAGCTTCAATCTCCCTCCTCCCCAGGAGTAGTACTACATCGGCTATGAACTCCTCAACCCCAAAGCCCATTCTTTTAGAGCCCTTAGGGACCTCAACTATGGCTATGGTGGTTATGCCAGCTGCCCTGACCACCCTTGTAAACAGGGAGTGCACGAGGCTCCTGGTCCTTTCACGTCCAAGCAGTTGAAGGACGGCACTCAACGAGTCTAGCACGAGAAGATCAGCTTTAAGCGACAGCGCCTCCTTTAATGCCTCCTCCAGCATACCCTCCATTAGCGTAGGATCCATGGGGGAGGCTAGATCTAAGAACCTAAACTTGCCTTCATCTTCTAGGGGCTTAAAGTCCATGCCCAGCGCCTGCATACATTGATAGAACACGTGTTTAGGTTCAGCCATGGATACATACACCGCCTTAAGCCCCAAGTCTATTACGTTGCGGTATGTACACTGGGCTGAGAATATGGTCTTGCCGGTCCCTGGATTGCCAGCGATTAAAACTAAGCTGCCTCTACGTAGGCCCCCTAAGAGCTCGTCGAGGAGAGGTTCACCGAAACTCAGTATGGACTCAGCCCTCATATCTCCTCCTAGCCTCCTCGACGTAGTCTATTAGCCGCCTATCCTTTCGATGAACAAAGCTTAAGCCTAACTTAGCGTAGAGGCGTGAAGCCACTTGCATCTCTATCGCTCTGGAGGCATAGCTAAAGATCTCCTCTAAACACTTAACAAAGGAGTTCAACTTAACTGGAAGCTGCTCCCTTGAAACCCCGTGTTTAGTTGAACAATAAAATAACACCACCTCCTTAACGCTCCCGCCGAACAGCGAGAGAGCCTCCTCAATAGCTTCAAGTAAGAGTTGCTCAAAGCTTTTACGTTGACCCACCAACACCCACCTTAAAAGCACGCCCAAGTATCTACTTAGACTCCTTTAATAGAATTATTAAGGTTTTTGAGGTAAGGCTTAAAACCCCTATAAGGGAAGGTAATATGGTGCTTAGAGCCATGCCCTACGAGCTCTCGTGCCACAACTGCCTTAAAGCTAGAAAGACTAGGCCCGATGGAACATACTGGTGCGAGTACTATGGTTTATGGGTGAAGGAGACCCCCTCCTGCATGGCCTACACTCCCAAGGAGTAGTAATGAGTAGCAGAGTAAAGATGTGCCGGGGGCGGGATTCGAACCCGCGATGACCGGATACCCCATGCAGGCGCCTGGCCTCAGCCTCATCTGATTATGAGTCCGGCGCCCTAGACCAGGCTAGGCGACCCCGGCGCTATGAAATGGTTGCTGTGAGGGGGGCTAAAGCTTTTCTACTACACCTAACACGTCAAGTATAACTTTGCGCTTAACCATCTCCTCGTAAAGCCTCCAGACACGTCTTGGAGTAACAAGGCTTGGCTGAAGGCCACGCTGCCTCAGTGATTCCTTAACCCTGTCCACGAAGACCTCCGGCCTTAAAAGAGGGTCACTTAAAACCTCCCTTATCGTCTCAGCTATCTCCCTGTTCGATGGATATTTTAACTTCAAGGTAACGCCCTGATACGTTTCAAACTGGGTAAAATTTTAAAGAAGCTTCGCTTCCTAGCCTGTAGGCCCCCGTAGTATAGCCCGGTTAAGTATACCGGCCTCTCGAGCCGGCGGCCCGGGTTCAAATCCCGGCGGGGGCATCAACTCATCTACTTACCTTACTGACCGTCTAAGATCGTTAAAGTCTATAACTCCATGGTTTAATTTGGAGACCTAGTAGAGACTTTAAGATTAGCTCTCCATCTTAAAATCAAGTGTATTTTAGGTATGCCTTAGTAAGCTCCAAGGCCTTAGTTACGAGAAGGACCGTTAAGGCTATGGTGGCCAAAACTAGCAAAGCCGTAGCTGCGTGCGCCAATAATGTTAGGTGAAAAGCTGCTCCAAGACAGGTTGTTAGTAGACTAAGCAGCCATGTATAGACCGAGGCTTTTATGTAGCCATGCTTTATGGATTTATGCATTATCATTAACGACAAGCTAACGAGAGGTGTAAAGTACACGAGGCTTATTAATGAGCTCGCAATTAAACCAACTACTATGATAGCTAATTCAGAGTTGAAGCTTAATGGTTTATAGGCCGCAACAGCCACGTGGAGCACCCCTATCAATGGGTATATCATGTACTTTATCATTTGCCTTAGTGGCTCATATTCTCGCTCCACCCTAGCTACGTAAGGTGACCATGAATAGTACCAAGCGTTAAAAACCTCCATGAAGCATCTACCGGTGAAAGTGTTCATTACAACTTCGTCCCTAAAAGACCTTAGAAACTGGACAGGCCCAGCCAGCTCGGTACTGAAAGCTGCGGTAGCTACTAAACAACCTCGACTTGGAGCCTCCTCAACGACTACTTTACAGCCTCCTACCACCTTTACATCTTTAATCCTGTTAAATGATTCATCTACAAGGTCCACCTTAACCAGCTTAACCTCGTACTCTCCGCTAGCAGCGCCCTCAACCACCTTGAAGGCTATGATTAAGCCTGTACCCTTAGGCGTAGGTTTAACGGTAACCCCCCTCCTAGCTACGGCAAGTTTAATTAAGCCGTCCTCTACGGCCTTAAGTCCAACAACTGGTTCATTACCGAAGAAGGAGCCAGGCATGACCTCTAAGACCTCAAAGGCACCTGAAGGGTAGGACACGCGAAACTCACCCGCGCTTACACCTAGCCCTCCAGGATCCACGATTATCGACAGTTCCAAGACTTCGCCTGGATGCGCCTTAACTAGGGAGGGCTCAAAGTGAACTGAAGGCTGAGCATAGACTAGGACCGTGGCTAAGGCGACGAAGAGAGCAAGAAACCTCAACTTGAAGAATCTTTCATCAAGGAGCCTATATTTAAGGGTTATTGAACACCTACGGAGTTGACAAGAAGTGTTAAGCCAAGCCTGCTGGTAGCACCCAGAGCGAGGCCATGGTGAAGTAGAGGGTAAGGCCTACGATATCGGCTATCGTGGTTATTAAGGGGGCCGAAGAGGCCGCTGGATCCAGACCTAGCCTAACCGATATTAAGGGTAGGAGGCCGCCAACCATGCTGGCTACGAACACTATAGCCACCACCACAATGGACAGAAGCAGAGCGATCCTCGCATTCCAGGTGATAGCATAGCCTAGGGCGAAGAGTACGGGAGACAGCGTCAAGCCTAGTCCCAAGGACACGATAGCCTCCTTAGTAGCGATCCTTAAAGCGTCGTGGATGCTCACGTCGCCCGTGGCTAAGCTCCTAATCACGAAGGAAGCTGTCTGAGAGCCTGAGTTCCCTCCTATATCGCATAGCAGAGGGATGAAGAAGGAGAGAGCGACTACCGCGGATATCACGCTTTCAAAGAAACTTAAGACATTGACTGTTATGGCTTCGAGCAGGCAGAGAGCTATAAGGCAGAGCGACCTCTTCTCTATCAGGGACTCGACCTTAGCCGCTAGGTAGGGGGCCTTCACCTCTCTTGTAAAGCCACCAAACCTTTCAAGGTCCTTAGCGTGCCTGCTAAGGAGTACGTCGGCGGCATCGTCGAAGGTCACAACTCCCAGGAGTCTGCCCTCATCATCCACTACGGGGAGCTCCATCAAGTCGTATTTAACCATGGTTAAGGCCACCTCCTCCCTATCAGCCTTGGGCCTAACTACCTTAATCGGCGGCCTAACCACCTCTCCGAGTTTTTTACCTCTAGGCGCAGCCATCAGTTCGCTGGCGCTAAGAAAGCCCACAAGCCTACCTTCACCGTCCACGGCGTAGACATAATGATCGGAGTAATAGACCTTAGACCGTACCCTAGATATGAAAACCTCAATAACTCTCTCCACTTCCTCGTCAGCCCTAAAGATAGGGATTTGCGTGGTCATTAAGGCTCCAGCTGTGCCAAGCGAATGTGCGAGCAGAGGCTTGAGCTTGTTTAATCTATCCTCAGGTAGTCGCTCGATTACAAGCCCTCTCTCCTTAGAAGGCAGTCTACTTAATACGTCGGAGACTTCATCCAACGGTAGCTCACTTAGAAGCTTAATGAAATCCTCAGCGCCCAGTACGTTGACCAGCTCGACCAATAGCTCTGTAGGGGACTCTATAAGGAGTGCTTTGAGCAGTTCGTCAGGAAGGACCGAGATGAGCCTCCTCCTATCGCTAAGATGAAGCCTGAGCAATACGTGAGGTAGATCCTTAGGGTTGACCTTCTTGGCCAGGTCAGCAGCTAACTCCTTCTCCCTCTTAATTAACTCAGCTAGCTCGTGTACCTCGAGCTCCTCATAACTCAAGAAATTAGACCCCGATATCCACCATGGATGCGCCTATTTCTGTTTTAACCGTTCATAAGGCCAACGAGTAGCTTGTAACCTCTCCATCCACGGTCAACTTCAACAACCTCCCCTCCTCGATCTTCGTCGGTGAGGCTAATCCTCGCTGCTCAGCTAAGGAGGCTATAGTTGACGAAAAGACAGTAGATAAACCTTCAAGGTCAACATGGTAAAGCGCATAGTACTTTAAGCGTGGTTCATCCCTCTGAGCTATAAAGGAAGCAGCGTACAAGTCAACATACCCACGTTTAGCATCCATAAATAGAACCCCCGTGTTCAAAGCTGACTTAGTGTAGGCTAGAAGTTTACGGTAAGCCTCAACTACGCTTAAACCTCCACGTAGGCTATTCATCAAGTATAGTCCAGCTAAGTAGGAATCCGTTACGCTCCCAGGATCTTTGAAACCTACTTCCTCGGCCAACCTATACTTATCTACGCCTCCGTTATGTATAAAGAACATTTCCTGGCCGTTTAAGCTATAGCGGTAAGGGTGACTATGCTCCTCCCCTATAGGCTCTGTACTTCCAGCCTTCCTAGAATGTAGTAAGCCGTAGATTGAACTATGACCTTTAAATCTCTCTATAAGCTCCCTAAGTCTATCTCTCTCAGACCATATCTGCCTTGATGTCTTATAGAAGTCAACGGTGGTCCTGCCATCATCTACGTAGGCTACAGCATAACCCCACCCATCTCCATGGCTCCTTGAGCCAGAGGCCTCCATGAGGTAAGGGTCTTCCATAGAGGCCTCGACGAAGAGTTCCATTAAGCTAGCTAGCTTAGCAAGTCCTTGAGGCCTACACGCAAATATGAATAACCTACACATATATCAACAACTCACTATCCACCTCTCTTAAACTTAGCTTGGCTGCTTCACGGCAACCTCAAGTTAAACCTTTTTAAGCTTCTCTCAAAGTTAGGGGGGCCGTGGGTAAAGGCAGGAAGCCCCTAAGATCCGTCTTAATGGGTCTATTCTCCAGGCTATGTTTACTCCTAGGTCTTATCTTACTAGTCCCAGCCATGGTGGGCGTCTATTATGGTGAAAACATAGTTGCGCTTAAGTCCTTCATGGTCCCCTCCGTAACGCTAGCTCTTTTAGGCTACGTGGCTTCACGTAGGTGGCCTCTAGCCGAGGAGATTAGTGTACCCCAAGCCCTCATTTTCTCAGCGCTTAGCTGGCTGCTTGTGGCTGGCATAGGCGCTCTACCCTTTACGCTGGGAGGAGTTCTGGGTCCGTTGGACTCTTACTTTGAGGCCATGTCTGGATTCACGGCTACAGGTATGACGCTGATCCCCAAGCTTGAGAACTTACCTAGGTCGATCTTGTTCTGGAGGGCCTTAACCCAGTGGCTTGGGGGAGGAGGGGTCGTGCTGTTCTTTATTCTGCTTATAGCCCCCAAGGGGGTAGGGGTCTGGAGGCTATATGTAGCTGAAGCTAGAGAGGAGAGGTTGACGGTTAAGGCCTGGGACACCGTTAGAGACATCTGGCTTATCTACGTAGCCTATACAGCGCTATGCGCCTTACTGCTGGTTATGGTAGGCTTGAGCTCCTTCGACGCCATATGCCACGCCTTTACAGCTCTAGCTACAGGCGGCTTCTCGACGCGTAGCTTAAACATAGAGGCTTTTCATAGCTCAGCAGTGGAGGCCGTACTAGCTGTCTTCATGGTCATCGGCGCTATTAACTTCCACGTCCACCTAATGGTACTTAGGGGGAGAGTCAAAGAGGCATTGAGTAACATCGAGCTTAGGGCCATGCTGGCTATCTTAGCCGCCTCGACGATTATGGTCACCCTTGACCTAGTATTTAATGGGCACCTACCCCTGGCCAAGGCGTTAAGGCTAGCGTACTTCCAAGTAGCCTCCATATCCACGACAACCGGCTACACTAGCTTCGACGTAAACCTCCTCCCAGAGGCCTCAAAGTGGATATTGATGTGCCTAATGCTCGTGGGCGGCTGTCTCTGCTCCACGGCAGGTGGAGTTAAGGTGGCTAGAGCTGTAATACTAGCTAAGCTCGTCCGGTTAGAGACTTTAAAGACGTTACTTCCACGAGAAGCTGTAACCTCGCTGAAGGTCGGAGGTAGGGTCATCGAGAAGGAGGACCTATTGAGGATAGCCTGCTTCTTCGCGCTCTACCTCGCTATCGCCGCAGCCGCTGCCTTAATTCTAACTCACCAGAACCTAAGCTTCACCTCGGCTTTGTCCGCCGCCCTCTCTGCCGAGGGCGGAGTGGGCCCAGCCTTCATCGACCTCCTTAAGCTGGACGCTGCTTCGAAGCTGACCTTGATAGCGTGTATGTGGATGGGGAGGCTGGAGTTAACTCCTGTTTTATCGCTTTTAACGACTCAAGCCTGGGAAAGAGCTCTATAATCGGTAAAGCTTTTCTTAGGTTCCCGCGGCTAGTGATTTAGATGGCTCGTTGTGAGGTATGTGGAAGAGAGGATGCCGCCTACGTATGTAGACGCTGTTCTAGGCGTGTCTGCCCCGAATGCTTTGACCCAGCCACCTGGTTATGTAAGCCGTGCTACGAGACCTCCCTCGTTAGAAGAGAACAGATAACCTCTACGTTCACGCCGCCCCTAATGACGAAGATAATGCTGGCCTTAGGGCTAGCAATGATAATATCAGGGATGATATTAATAACAGCCTTACCCGGCTTGCTTGAGACACAGGTAAGTTCTGGCTCAGCGGTGTTCATATGGCCCTTCCCCCTCATAATAGGCTTCACGTCCAACCAAGGTTCACTACCAGCGTTAATAGTCACGTTGGGTTTCTTAATACTCTTCGTGCTTATAGCTTACAAGTGGCTTAGAGCCTTCATGTAAGCTATCTTAAGCGCTTCGCCACGATGGTTGAGCAGACACGCTTAACCCCTGAATCACGCCTATCCGTTTAGTTACAGGCCTTATAAGGCCCCTTCTATCCTAAGTCCACGCCTCCAGCAGAATTATGTGGTCACGAGACGTCGTTAACGATCTCACCTACCCCTGGCCAAGGCGTTAAGGCTAGCGTACTTCCAAGTAGCCTCCATAAAAAGAAGGGGTCACACGAAGTCCACTTCTTAAAGTATTTTTTCGTAGATGCTCATTAGAGCCTTCCGCCGTCCTTCTTCATCTTTAGCAGTTGCATAGAAGTAAGACCTAGCGGGTCCTCGTGGTGCTCAGCCTCTTTCATCCTGATTTCAAAGGCTTTTTTCCTTCACCTTCAATCATCCTCTCTAGGTTCTCTTTCGTTGAGACTACTTTCCCAGCCAGCTCTATGGCTATCGCGGCATGCCGTGCTTCATCCCGAGCGATCTTCCTAAAGAGAGCGGCTATCTCAGGGCACCCTTCCTCGTCGGCTTTCTTAGCCATAGCTAAGTATAAGCCGACCTCTAAACACTCATCCTGAAACCATCTCTCTAAGTATTCCTCCAGTTTCACTTAGATCACTTGAAAGATGATAAAGTAGCTGATTACATAAACTTTCCGTCAGGTTCTAAACACTTTAAGCCTAGCTACTTACGGTAAAATGAGGGTCTGACGAGTATCTCGTCTCCTTTAGCTAACCATTTCATCAATCCACCAGCTAAACTCTCTACTTTACCGGTCCTCCTAACTAATGCCTTACAGTGAGCAGGATTAACGGTTTTCTTCGCGATTACCCACAGGGCGCGCTCGATAATGCCGAAGGAGTCCTCAAGCCATGGAAAAACCTCAAGGTTAACTGAACCTAAACCTTCCACCTCTACTTTGACTCCTATAGCCTTGGCATCAAGCTCCAAAGGCTCGTACCCTGCCATGATGATCGCGTCCCTTACAGCTTCTCTAGCCATGTAGCCTCCTCTATGAAGAATGGTATCACCAATCTCAGGGTCTGGCTGCATGCTAGCAGTGCATGGATAAGAGTGATGCGCCTTAGATACGATCTCCCACACCCCCTTTATGGTCTTACCTGAAACCTGCCTAGCAATATACCAAGTAGCCCCACAGGGCGCGCTCCTCACTACATGCGCGCTTCTAATTACTTCGTCTTCAACCTCAACTTTAATCAGGGGCCGGCCTATCCTGTACCTCTCTACGAAGAGATCTATGTACCTATTACCGGTTAAAGTAAGTGAACAAAAAGGTTTAGGGAAGACGACTTCTATGCCCGCCTCACTTAACTCCTCAGCCACCTGAGTACGCAAACCAGGAGGACACCATTCTCTATCCTCAAGAGGCACTAAGATAGCTTTCACGTTAGACTCCTTAACTAAGCTCGGGAGGCCAGCTAAGAGGTCAGGATGTAGACCAATTACAACGAGCACATCCACATCAGGTACCGCATCAGGCAGGTACTCTTGAGGGTCATCTATGAAGCTAGGCAGCTCACGTGGAAGCTCACATACCCATTGAATATCGGATGCATAGGACCCATAGCTTACGCGGCAATGTTCACACGCGAGGTCGCATGAACGACAGAAAGTGGAGTGGTTTATCAGGTTGCCGATAACCCTCTCACCGAATTCATGAGAATAAAGGAAGCCAAGCCTCAAGGCTGACCCCTTAAACGTTAGTCACCAAGCTTCCAGCCTTAAAGACCACCACCCTAATAGCACCCATAAGGCAGCCATCAACACAGATAGAGACTCGTCTTGGTACGCTTCGTGCTGAAGGCTCTTCTTTAAATAAGCCTATGAATTTACATGTACCTTGTATGTCTGCAGGCTTCGCGATTAATCATTCCTGGAGTGTAAGGCTTCTAGGCTAAACCTTGAAATCCCCTTATATATTTAATCAATAGTCTCTACGTAACTTTCCTTCTCCCTGTCCATCAACGTCTTCTTAGCTGCCCGCAGCGTTGTGGGCGTTATACCAATAGTTTCTGCTACCTTACGTTCAACCAAGCTAAGCCCCAATTCACGCGCAGCTTTAACGATAGCAACCGCGGTTATGGTCTTTGGGCTTTTGCCTCTCAAAACGCGTTTGAGTCTCCTAATTTCTTGGAACGCTTTATCCTCAAGCTCAGCAGGCAAGTTAAGCTCATAAATGACCTTAGTTAATAGCGCCTCGGGTTTTAAAGGCTGCAATTTAAATTTAAGCTCTCTCGTTAATTTCAAGAGAGCTCTATAAGGTCTCTTACAACAACATTTAAAGTTAGCTAATACGCGGTCTAAAGTCAAGGGTACGTTGAATAGACGCGCCGCTAAGTATAGGCACGAAGCCTTAAGACAAATATGTCCTAGATCTCTTGTTAAGCCAAGATCTAAGGCCTTATTTAAACATTCAATAGCTTCTTTAATTACTTCGCTAGGGAGGTTTAGCTTTAATGAGGCCTCCTTGATCTCCTTTATACTTCGCAATAGAACAAGATCTCTATATTTAATCCCCTTCAATCTATCCCTACTTATTAATGTTTTTTCATTCATTAAAGGGGGAGGATCGTGTGTGAACTTGGGTTCACCTGAAAAATCATCAACTGTCAAGAAGAACACTCCATTAAATTCTTAGCTTCCATGGTCAAAAGGCCCCTTAATATGTACGATAGTCCTTTATAGAAGGTGAGCTTAGCGTTTCTCTCAATGTTGTCGCAGAAGGACGGCGCCCACTTAAGTAGATGTTCCTTGAGGAATAAATGCTTGATCTCGTTGAGTTCTTCTTTACGTTCGTGTTTAAGCTTCATCCTATGAAGTATAGACATGAACTCTAATTCAACAGCAATGTGATCTGGTAGATCCTTAAACTTGTCCCTTAAACGGTATCCCACCTTAGCATAGATTTCTAGAACCTTCGCAGCAGACCGTTGCGCCAAAAGACCACCGTTAACGTAGAATGACTCGTATGGGGGACAGGGGACCATGGGAAAGGCGTTTATGAAAAGCCTGGTATACTCAACTGCCAATTCCCTATGTACGTCTTCAAGACTTCTTTCCCTAGTAGACTCTACATACTCCTTAATCAGGGAAAAACCCTTCTTATATTCGTCAGGAAAATCGGTTAGTGATTTTACGCGATCCTCTAACTCCTCAATAAACCCCTCCCTCAATAACTTAACAAGCCTCCTCCGTGGATAATGGAAGAAGGCTGAGAGGAATTCGTATAGAGTTAGGAAGATTGATGGAGAGTTCATGGTAAAAAAGAGAGTTTTTAGGCTTTATACACCTTAACGCAGACATCTGACATACACGCGTTGGCTGTTGGATCTCTCCTCTTCAACACATCCTCAATGGTTTGAGTGGGTATGAGGTCGCCGTCGTTAGCCCCCCATCCGTAAGCTACCCTGAGGAACCTTGACCAGTGTCCAAAGCCGTGGGGGACGCATACGCAATCTTTCCTGATTCCAGGCCAGCGTAGCGCCTTAATCTTAATCCTTCCGTATCGTGACTCCACGTAGACCCAGTCCATGTCTTTGATGCCCAACCTCTCAGCTTCCTCTGGATGTATTAAGACGCAGTTTTCAGGGCATATCTCATGCAGCCAAGGTATGTTGGTCGTCTTACCATGCCTATGCACAGCCGACCTAGTCACTATTAAGTAGTATGGGTATTCCAGGCTTTTCTCTTCCCTCTTAGGCTCCCATGAAGGTAGCGGATCATAGCCGTACTTCTCGAAGATCTCAGCATATATCTGTATCTTCTTCCCCTGCTTAGCGAAGGCTTCAAGCTTCTCTAAGGGTTTGAAGGAGGCCCCAGGAAGAGTGTATATACCGTCTACCGCTTTCTCCTTTAATTCATCGAAAGAGTTAGCTATACCCGCTCTCCTTAACATCTCCTTCTTTAGCTCGCTTAAGCTAAAGTTAAAGTACTCTGGAGCCACTCTCTTGCCTATCTGGTAAATGATCCAGTTGTGGCTCTTGACATCGTACATAGGCTTGATGACAGCGTCCTTCACCGCTATTTGCGGGTAAAGAGCATTATACTTACGTGGAGAGAAACCTGAAGTCTCCCAGTAGGTCGTGTCGGGTAAAACCACGTCTGCAAGTAAGGCCATTTCGCTAGGTAATATGTCGACGACCGCTATGAACTCTAGCTTCTTAAAGGCTTCTACGGCCCTCTTAGGGTTAGGGAAGGCTAGTACGTTATAGTTGCATATTAGCGCGGCTTTAACAGGGTAGGGCTTCTCCCTTAAGATGTTTTCCACCAACGTTGAGAATATGCCATGGCCCAGCTTGTCGAGGAGAGGAAGCAGATGTTTACCGTCAGCCTTCTCCTTGACGCTTGGAGGGGGTGGAGGAGGATAGATCTTATTTACGTCAGGTACTTTAAAGGTCCTAGGGAGTATCACTCCTCCAACATTATCGATGGCACCCACTAAAGCGTTTAGTATAACTATCGCGTGGGCTAGCTTCCAGCTATTAGTGTAATTGGGACCCGCCGCGTCTCTCTTATGAGTTAAGGCCATGGAGGGTTTGATAGTCGCAAACTCTCTTGCTACCTTCCTTATAGTTTCGGCCGGCACCTCAGTGATACCTTCAGCCCACTCAGGCGTATACGGTTTGACCCAAGATACTATCTTATCCTCATAATCCTTGAAGTTAGTGTACTTAGCTACGTAGTCCTCATCGTACAGCCCTTCATTGATTATGACGTTCATCATAGCTAAGGCGAAGGCGAGATCTGTACCTGGCTTAATAGGTATCCACTCTGTCGCTTTAGCCACCGTCGTCGTGTATAGCGGGTTTAACACCACTATTTTAGCTCCTTGCTTAACAGCCTCGCTGAATTGATGGGTATAGACGATCTTGCCTTTGGCTGGTTGATCCCAGCCAAAGCACAGGATGTACCGAGCATTCTTTACATCATGAACAAACGTCGGCGTGAACATCGTATATTTGCGTACTAAGACATTGGTTATTACACAAGTATCTAGGTGACTTATGTAATTAGGGCTGCCAAGGGCATGTGCTAACCTCACAAGCCAGGGCTTATATGGTGGGTGTCCCATGAATATTATCGTATGACCGCCGTATTTCTCCTTAATTTCCTTGAACTTGTTGGCTACTAAATCTAAGGCTTCCTTCCAAGATATTCTAACCCACTTCGGATCTACATCGATGCCTTTCTCGGGGTTTGTCCTCTTTAACGGGTACTTGAGCCTATCTGGGTCGTATGCGTACCATATGCCAGCGTTACCTTTAGCACATAATTTGCCTTGACTCTCTAAATCGTTGATGTTACCTCTTAAGTCGGTTAGGTAACTGTCACCTTCTACGTAGGCTTTAAAGGCACAAGCTGAGCCACAAATCCCGCATACACCATACTTTAAGGAGCTTCTATAAAGGCGGTCCCAGTAATAGTCGTGCGCCTCGACCTCTATGGGTTGAAGTGTACTTAAGCCTAGGCTTGCCAATAGACCCGCCGAAGCCATAGTTTTAAGGAATTCTCTCCTAGTTAAGCGAGTCATCCTTCATCCCTCCTTCCTAGAGATCTTCATTCTTCTCGCTATGACACCCCCTACTATGGCGGCTCCGAGAGCAAGCACAAGGCTCTCACCCACTCCACTGCCGGTCAACATGCTCGTGGCCTCCTTCAGGAGCGTATCAGCCCCGCTGACCTTAGACTTGACATAGGGCGCCTTCATAGGTGTAGGCAGCCCCAGCTTCTCAGGAGGAGCTGTGAGGACCATTATTACCGAGGTGCCTCCAGCCTCGTGAACGCCGTACACGTAGCCGCCTATTTCCTTCGCCCTTTCCTCAGCCATCTTAATTATCTCACTACGCTCACCGAACTTGAGGGCCCCTGTTGGACAGGTTGAGACGCACGCTGGTTCAAGTCCTAAGCGAAGTCTATCAATGCACATTATGCACTTCCTAGTCCCAACACCCCTGCCAAACTTAGGTACAGAGAATGGACATGCCTCAACGCAGGCTAGACAGCCTACACAGCGCTCTGGGTGAGTAACTACTGCCCCGGTCTCCCTATCTTTGACTATGGCTCGAACGGGACATACTGCCTCGCATACAGGCTCTAAGCAATGCATACACCTATTAACCACGAAATGTAGTTTAGGGCCGTTTTCTTCTTCGACCCATACGTACTTAACTACGTTCCAAGTATTGGATGTTAGGCTCTGAGGGTTCCCAAAGTCCATGCCCTCGGTTTCGTCAGCTTCTAAGCCATTCCACCTCTTACAGGCAACTTGACAGGCCCTGCAGCCTATGCACAGGGAGGAGTCGTAGAGTATAGCGTACATCCCTCTTCATCCCCTTTAGCAGAAAAATTCTATTTTTATTAAATTTATAAGCATTCATGGAACTGAATCGTGGAAAGAGCAGTAATGGCGGGTGTGGATTAGGATAAAAGGGGTATCTGGCCCGCTACTAAGAAGCAGTATCTCATGTAGAAAGCCCCTACCAGCACTAAGGACGAGGCTACTATCATCAGCGGCGCGTAGAACTTCAGATACTTAGCGGTTCTTCCTTTCCATGCTAGGAACAACTCTATGATTATTGGTATGATTATACCTATTAGGAAGAAGCCTACCCAGAATAGCGGGGCTAAGGTCCCCGTCAAAAGTAATTGTGCCGACTGCTTAGCTATGCCTGATGTTCCGTTTAGCATCACATATAGGTATAGTAAGGCTATGCCGCCTTCCAGGGCTAACATGTAACCGTCGGCTACATCAAGCCTATGCATCATTTCCACGAATAGCTTCTGGGACTCCTCGGTCACCTGTACTAGTCTTAGTATGGCTAGGCATAGACCTATAGCCATCAACCCAGTTGAGACCGCTGATATAAAGAATAGCGCCGTTATCAACGGCGTCTCCCAGAAAGGTTCAGCCCAAGCTATACCTAGCACGAAACCTGTGTAGCCTGCTAGCCCTGACCCTAATATGAACAGTATGAGCTCAAATAACTTTCTAGGCTTCACGTACACCGACCATGGAAAGAGGGATTTTAGCCACGGAAGTGAGTCCGGTGGTAGAAAAGTGGCATATATTAGGCCTATAGGCAGTATAGCCGTTATGACGCATGTGCCGAAGGTTATCATCGACGTTGGGTTACTGTACATGAAGAGGAGGCGTTCTGGGTGCCCTGCATGTATAGATAAACATAATCCACATAATGCCGTGGCCAGTATGCCTATGTAGGAGCCAAACTTCATTATCTCCCTAAATTCCTCGCCTGAGATGAAGCTGGTGGTTGAGGCTACTATAAACGAGCCGCCGCCTAAGCCACCAAAGTATAGTGCCGCCGCTATCACCGGGCCCCATGGGAGCTCCATTTCTTAACCCCTCGGTATTTCCTTGATCTTAGCCTTGATGATTCTACTCCTACGCCATAGAGCGAAGGCTAAAAAGATGAAAGCGCCACCACCAAAAATGGCTAAGCCCCCACGCTCCATGAGCATTTTAGGATAACCTTTCGGTGCTGGTACTAGCATCTCAGGCTCTGGGTAATCTACTTCTTCAAAGGGGACGTCTGATATCACTATAACGTTAGTCCCAAACTCACGCGTAACAGAGATTTCACCTTGAGAACCTAGCTCCTCTTCAGTGGCCCCCCATACGTAAACTCTTCTGCCCTCGCCTTGAAGCTCCTTGACCCTCTCGCGTACTTTCATTAAAATCTCATTCCGGCTGCCAAAGGTTAGAGCGCGCACTGGACATACACTCACGCAGGCTGGAGCTAGGCCTTCTTCTACTCTATCTAAACACATCCAGCATTTAACCGGGACACCCCATTCGTCATAGAAGGCTCTAGCTTTATAGGGACAAGCAACTACGCAGTATTGACAACCAAAGCACCTTGAGAAGTCCGTTAAGTTGATGCCTTTATACTGGTATATAGCCTTGGTTGGGCATACGTACATACAGGGTGGTTCCAAGCAGTGCATACACGATCTTCTCATGAATACCGCTCTGCCGTCGTAGTGTCTAAGATTGTAAAACCTGTCTATGACCATAAAGTGATGCACGTCAGGCCTTGGCTTCTCGGGAGGTTCCTGGGGACCTTTCAAGTCCTCCACAAGAAAGGGGAATCTACCTCCCAGTTTACCGTTCCATAATTTGCAAGCAATGACACATGAATTACACCCTATGCACTTCGTTGAATCATATAGAATGGCGTAATAGTCTGAGCGGTCGGCTTGCCCGTTATGTTGAAGCGCCTCTGAAGCAGGAAGAAGTGAAGCAATCGCTCCTCCCGCGATAGCTTTAAGGAAAGTCCTCCTCTCAGGCTCGTCTCCACTTGGAGTAGGCATTCCCTTCACCTAAGGGGGTCTATCACGTGATGAAAAAGTTTATAAAAATAGTAGTTTTAAAAGTTTCGGAAGATATCAAGGCCTTCTCGACGGAAAGAGCAGCTACATGTTATGGTCAAGTCGATATACTACCTAAGTCCATAGTTAACTCCACGCGTAATGAGTCCTCATCAGTTATAGAAAACTCGTCGGACTTCCAATTAATTCTGAGGCTTCATTTGGCCTTGGCCTTTATAATCGTTAAGCAGTCCTCAAACTCCGAGGTCTCACCGCTTTTTCCTAATTTAATTTCAAAGTCTTTAAAGGGTTCCATTAAAGAGTAAACAAGAGCCCTTAGCCAAACGCATAGTGCTTCAGAGTACTCAGCTATTAATTCTCTGAAAATGCAGTTAGTTAATTTGACTACTACCTCATTAACACAGTCACCAGTCACTAAGGGACTAAAGCCTAATTCTCTTAGCTCAGGTAATATGTACTTGCAGAAGGTGTCAATATCCCATTTAGTTATGTTATGGTTTAATTTAACCTTAAATAGTATGTTTTGACCAAGCTCCCTTCCAGCAGCCTCCATTAAGGACACGAGCTCGTCGTAGCCACGCTTTTTCACTACGCTATTCATGAGGAGCTTGAGAAGGAGCTCATACTGTCTTTTAGGAAAGCTTAGATTTAAGTACTCTTTAGTAACTTCATACAATTTCCTTGGTCTTCCTGGCGTCGACTTAACCTCAAGCATAGGCCTTACTAGCCCTGCTTGCTCCAGTATCCTGAGATGATACTGAACAGTAACCCTCCTCAACCCGGTACTTCTTGCAATCTCATCGATGCTTAAGGGTCCAGAGCAGAACAATAATTCAAGTATAGCCCTTCTAGCATCGTCGGCTAGGGCCTTACAGGCTATGACCTCTTTGCAGTTAAGCATCTCAGGTCCTTCCTAACTAAGTCAAAGGGACTCTTAAACTTTATAAATGGCTGATAAAGTGTGATCTTTAAACCTCACCGTCGCTTAATTCCTTAGAGATTTTATTTAAGCTCCGTTAATCTTACAACACGTAGGCCTCTATGGTAAGAGAGGCAAAGCTTTTTTCCAGGCCAAGTTCCTAAGATTAAACCCCCCTGTCCTGTATTGTTCATGCCCACCCAAAAACCAACGTCATACATTCCTCGTTCTACATAATCTAGCAGCGTCAACTTCTACCCCTATCACTCGAAACCCTCATGGCTCAGCTTAGTTAACGCTGATCGCTTAAGAGTTCCCTAGGAGAGGAGGGGGCGATCCTTTCAGGGCGGATTAGATGTAGGTGTAGGCCAAGGTCGTCTATGGGGTGTAGGCCTAAGGCTAAGCCTACAAGCTGAGACACGTGGAGTACGGGTATGGTTTTATCTAGCTCGCCCAGGTTCTTCATTTGATATTGAGCCCTGTCTATCGCCAGCTGACATGCCGTGCACATTACCAGTACTGCTTCAGCTCCTGAGTTAAGGAGGCTCTCCACCTTGAGCTTAGTAATAGGGTTTAAGGCCTCCATGATTCGGGGCCACTTCATCGCCGTCGCTCCGCAGCATAGCTTCTTCTCGTCGTAGCTTACAATGTCAGCGCCCATTGAGAGAGCTATATCCTCGAGTATGTCCTCCCCTTCAACCCCCTTCAGCGCCCTCTCCCTCATGGCATAAGCATAATGGCAGCCTACGTGGACAGCTACCTTGACCCCCCTCAACGCGTCCCCCGCAGCCTTCTTAAGCTCGTCTCTAGCGCGCCAAAGCACCTCGGCTACGTGTAGACATTTTACCTCATCCCTCAACGCTAAGTTGAGCGCTCTGTAGCAACCGTTACACGGCGTCACCATGGTGCCCTCCTTGGAAGCCGCCTTAAGGCTATGGATAGCGATCCTTTCAAGGCCCTCCCTATCTAGTAGGCCTGCAATTTCGAAAGGCATACCACAGCACAATGTGACCTCGGGAGCTGAGACCTCAAAGCCTAGCCCCCTCAACACCTTAATTGATGAGTAAGCCACGCCGGGGTAGATGCTGGTGGCTATACAGCCGGGAAAGAGAGTTAGCTTCTCAGCCAGCCCCCTTCACCTCCTTAAGCTTGCCGAAAACCTCCTCAAGCTCAGCCTTAATCTCGGCCGGTAATGGACGTGGACTTAGGCCTTTTGCGACGCCAAAACTCTGGGCCTCGCTACTTGTAGGGGGTACGATAACCCCCATACTCAACATGTTGTTAAGGGCCTCAAAGTAGGCGTCAAGAGCCCCCTCCTCAACGCCCTTCCTAACAGAAGCCCTCCTCAACGCCTCGACGATATTCACTATGCGCACCTCATTTGGACATATAGCCTCGCAGGTATGGCATAGTAGACAGAGCCACTGGTCGTCACCTACAGCGCTCCTCCTCCCCGTCAACAGAGCTAATAATATCCTGCGAGGGCTGAAGCTCATAGTAGCTCTAGCTGAAGGACAGGCTGAGCTACATGCGCCGCACTGTATACATCGACGCCCTTCCAGGAGGGCTACTTGGACCGCTTCTTCAACATCAGCCACTTTGCGCCCCCTCCATCCACCCCCTGATCTCGTTCTTTAACCTCTCAACATCACCCCTCTCTAGGAGTACTCTCGCCTTAGGCATGCTCAGGGCTTTTAAGGCAGCCTCAACTCTCTCCTTGACTTTACTAAAGCCTGGAGGTATTGGGGGTATGGGTCTGGGAGGAGGAGGTACGTACTCCTCGACAGGTACTGTCACCTTCCTGGCGTACACCTCCTTCGGTGGCCTATAGCCCTCGATCAGCCTCTTAAAGAGGTCACCGTAGCCCGCCTCCCAAGGTTCTTCACCACCTTGAACCCTCACCTCCCTTCTTCTAACGCTGAGCGCCTCGACTGGGCATGCTTCTTCACAGGCTCCACAAAATATGCACGCCTCCTCAGCAGCTTTCACCTTATCGGGACCTCTAGCCTTCGAGACGAAAACGGCCCTCGTCGGGCATATATTGATACAGTTTTTGCATCCTGAGGGATCGCACTTCTCAGGTCTCACCATTACTACCTCGCCCTTGAAGGGCTTCTCGCAGCTCAAAGCCTTCACTGGGCACATCGCCGCGCATAAGCCACAATACACGCAGAGGTCTTCATCGATCTTTATCGACCCATCGACTTTAGGTCCCTCCACGACCCTTGGAGGAGCCTTGAAGCACTCAACCTTTATGGCATCGACGGGGCATATCTTCTCACAGAGCCCACAATAGTCACATAACTGCTCGTTAACGAGAACTGTAAGGCCTGGCTTAAAGCCCGGGGGCTCAGGCTTGACCCATACTATCTTGATTGCCTCACATAGATCTTCGCACAGCCCACAGTAACAACACCTCTCAAGGTTAACCGTTATTTTACCCTCAGCCCGCTCACCGACCTCCTCATGGTACTTAACTAGTTCATCCTTTTTCACTACCTTAACTTCAGCCTTAATAGCCTCTCTAGGACATACTCTTTCACAGAGGTGACATGGTAGGCACTTTTCCTCATCAAGTGAAAGACTTCCCTTAATCCTCGGGTACTCTCTACCACCTTCAATGTTCACCTTCAATGCATGTGTTGGACAGACTGATGAGCATATGGGACAGACTACGCATTTACTTTCATCTATCGTGATCAGAGGGGCTTCAATTCTGCCTGACGCCACTTCCTTGACGGGGCCCAGGGCTATGGCCTGGGTTGGGCATAGGCTTACACATAGACCGCAGCCTACGCAGCGATCGATGATGAGGGTAAGCGTCTTCCTTAGGACAGGGCCCTCCCACCTATAGGTGAGCGTGTTCTCCTCGATTGAAACCAGCTCAGTGCATGGTTTACTGGACACTCACCGCCACCTCTGAGCCTATTGGACCTAAGCTGGCCACCTCCTCCACAAACCCCCTTATTAGCTCGGCCAACCTCTTCCCCTCCGTGGCCGAGGCTCCTTCAATGCGAAGTCTACGAGGATCGATCCCGAGCTCTTTAAGCACCTCCTTCAACGCTCTTGCCCTTTCGTTGGCCTTCGCCCTGCCCACCCTATAGTGACAGTCCTGCTCGTGGCAGCCCACAATGAGGACGCCATCAGCCCCTAAGCTGAAGGCCTCTAGGATGTGAGAGGGGGACCACCTAACGCTACATGGCACTCTTATGATCCTTATATTAGTCGGGTACTGGATCTTACTCATCCCCGCGTTGTCCGCGGCGGCGTAACCACACCACTGACACATGAAGGCAACTATTAGCGGATATTCCTTCTTCTCCGATAGTAGATCCCTTAACATCGTCGATATTTGCTCATTGCTGAGTAGCCCGCCAGGTGGCGTTAAGGCACCGGTGGGGCACACAGCATAACAGGCTCCACAGCCACGGCATGCATACTCGTCGACGATCACCCTGCCCTTCTCGGCCCTCAGGGCACCAAAGGGACAAGCGCTGACGCAGGCGAGGCAACGTTTACAGATATCTGGGTTTATGGTCGGCGCGTAGACCTCGACCTCCACTTCGCCCTTACCTATGAGCTCGGCAGCTCTAGCAGCTGCAAGGCCTGCCTGCATGACCGACTCGGTTATGTCCTTGGGCCCTGTGCAGGCGCCCGCCACGAAGATCCCCTTACTGAACGTGTCAGCGGGATTGAGCTTGAGGTGGTACTCAGCTAAGAAGCCGTAGTCGCCTAGCTGTAAGCCAAGCATCCTGGCGATCTCCCTATTGCCGGGTGAAGCCTCCATGCCTACACTTAATACGATCAAGTCGAACTCCTCCTCAACCATTGTCGATGAAAGCGTGTCCTCATAGAACACCTTAACCTTACCATCCCTCGCTGCCCTTAACTGGCCCACTCTGGCTCTCACAAAGCGGACCCCTATCTCCATAGCCCTTCGGTACGCCTCTTCGCAGGCTTTCCCCGAAGCTCTTATGTCGGTGTAGAATATCGTAACCTCGGCGTTCGGTAATGCTAACTTGGTCTGTATGGCCTGCTTAATGGCATTCATACAGCATACTCTACTGCAGTATGGTCTTCCAATTCTGTCTGACCTACTTCCCACGCACTGTATGAAGGCTATTTTCTTAGGCTCCTCTCCATCCGATAGCCTAATTATCTTCCCCTTCGTCGGCCCTGAGTTGTTAAGCATTCTCTCGTACTCAGGGCCTGTGATCACGTTGAGGCATTTACCGTAGAGGTACTCGTCAAGATCCCTTGGGTCGAAGGGCTTGAAACCTGTAGCTACTATTATGGCGCCTACTTTTATCTCCACGTACGAGTCCTTGTCGTCGAAGTTTATGGCCTTGGGGTCGCATACACCTAGGCAGGACATACACCCTATGCATTTAGCCATGTCTATGTAAGGCGCTGGCGGGACTGCTTCATGCGATGGCTTAACTATCGCCCCCCTAGTGCCTATGCCATAGTCGTACTCGTTAGGCACTTCAATAGGGCAAACCTCAAGGCACTTATTACAACCATTACATAGCCTCTCGTCAACGTACCTAGCCCTCTTAAACACCTTGACTACGTAGCTGCCCGGCGCCCCCTTAACGTCGACGACTTCACTTAACGTGTACACCGTGATGAGGGGGTGGTTATAAGCCCTCGCGAGTTGAGGACCTAACACGCAGATACTGCAGTCAAGAGTTGGGAACACTTTATCCCACTTAGCCATATGGCCTCCCAAGAAGCCATCCTTCTCAACCAAGTACACCTTGATGCCCATGTCTGCCAGCGCTAAGGCTGCTGTGACCCCTGCAACCCCTCCTCCTATGACGAGGACCGCCCTCTCAACGGGGATCTTGACTACCTTAGCATTCCTCGCTAGGGGGGCTGCGGCCACAGCCATGCTGAGCAGGTCGACAGCCTTAATCGTGGCCCTAGGAGGATCGTAGGAGTGGACCCATGAACACTGCTCTCTAAGGTTGACTATTTCCACAAACCCTCTATTGAGGCCTACCTCCTCAGCTACCCTCTTAAACAGCTCGCCGTGAAGCGAGGGTGTACAACATCCTACGATAAGCCTTGTAGCGCCCTCCTTCTCTATGGCCTCCCTTATCCTCCTCAGCCCGTCGTCGCTACAGCAGTGTTCATGATCGTAGACCGCCACGTCAGGATGTCTACGCTTAAGTTCCCTCGCCACCTCAGCTACGTCCACGACCCCCGCTATGTTTGAGCCGCAGTGGCAGATGAACACCAGGGTCTTGCCGACGGCCTCTTCAGCCACACAGTCCACCCTTAGAGCATCTGTACTAACCTGTCAAGGAACTCCTCCTCAACGGCCACGGTGTCAGGAGGTCTCATAATAGGCTTCAACTCCACCTCAACCCCATCCATTCTCGTGACAGCCCCGCCGCTCTCCACGCCTGTCACCGCGGCGGGTACCCTGACCGTAGCAGCATGGAAGGCCTTAGACTCTTCCTCCTCGAGGGCTATGGCGGGTATGCGCGACAGCTCCTCGATCGCTGTGGACGTGAGGTCCTCAAGGCCCCCTCCTTTAATTATGAGAGCGGCGTCGACCTTTTTATGCTCAAGCGCCCAATTAGCTGTGACCTCGAGAGAGGCCCTACCTTCAGGCGAGGAGAAATCAATAGCCCTGGGCGCTCCTTTAAGCTTCTTAGTTATCAGCGCTTGACCCATGGAGTTCACATGTTCAGCCATGGGGATTATGGAGACCTTCTTCCCCAAGCCGAGGAGGACCTTAGCTAGCCTAGCTATTGAATCCATGGCTTCCTTAGGCTTGTCCGTAGACAGCAGGCCCCTCCCGACGAAGATGGCTATGTAGCTGGCCCTGGACATATCTCTGGCCGTCGATGAGAGCTCTTCGAGGCTAACCCCCGCTACACGGTCAAAGCCTAGGGTGCCGCCTAGAACAAGGCTTTCTAAGGCCGATGCGAGCTTAGCGTCCTCTCCAGGCTTCACGATGAGCTTGTGCTGAGCTATCTTCATGGTCCCTGTCTCCTTGACGTCCATCACGGCTACGACCCTGCTCTCCCTACCCATGGGGACGCTCCTACCCCTCGGGAAGACAGCGTAGCGGCTTGCGTGTCTGAGGTGGGTGTCTGATGGATCCGAAGCCCAGTAGAATATGAAATCAGCGTCCTCAAGTATTTCGTCCAGTCTGGCTTCTAGTAAGGAGGAATCTAAGTTAAGTGTTAGATGACAAACACTACTAGGGGCGTCGTAGACCCCCCCAAGTTTCTCAGCAAGCTTGATCATGAGCTCGACAGCTCTGTTCGAGCTACAAGAGCCCCCATAAATTAGAGGACTTCTAGAGGACTTTAATAGTTCACACGCCCTCTCGAGGGCCTCGTCTAATGAAAGCTCCCTTATGGAACCCCCATCAACGACGGCTGGCTTAAGAGGCCTTGCTTTAACTACCTCCTTCATCCTCTTAACACCATGGCTACACGCAGCCATCACTTTAAGGACCTCTCCATCCTTAACCTCAACCTCGACGTCGTCGCATAGCAGTGAGCAGCCTGTACATATGGTGGCCTGGAGCGCCATCAGGCTACCACCTTTATTGCCCCACTATAACATACCATCTCGCAGACGTTGCAGTTCATTCTATGAGGTGGGTATCTTCTGCACTTCTCAAGGTGAAGCACTTTGATTTTACCGTCCTCAACTAGCCATAGAGCCTCGCTAGACGACGGATTAAGCCCTCTACCAGCCTTAGGGTCTATGGCCACATTAGCTGGACATGCAACGACACAGTTGCCGCATCCTACACATTTCTCCAGGTCTATGGTTACGAGAGTCTCAGTAGCTGTAAGGAGAGGGGCTAAAAGCTGCCTAAGACCGGCTAGCTTATCAGCATACTTGGGGTCTGAGATCAACGGAGGGCAGTCTTCGATCTTAGCTTGCCTATTGATAAGCTTAACAGCGAAACCCATGCATGTCGTCCCGCACTTCTTACAATTGATCCCGGGAAGCAGTTTGTAGACCTGGAGGGGGGTTATCCTAGATGACATGAAGCTATGCACCCAGTCTCCTCATCCTTCGCCACCCCAAAAGCCCCCTAATAGTTAAAGCTTTCCACGTCGCTGTTCAGTCCCTCAATCTACTAGGCATCTCTAGCTATGGGTACACAGAAGAGAAAAGCAACTTTAGGGGGACACTTATTAAGTAGCAACTTTATGGTCACGCGCGTTCTAAGATATTTGTCGGGAAAAGGCTTTACCACTTAACCGCTTGATTTTTTTCACCGTTAAGTTAAGTCTGTATGGTGCATACTTTGATTTTACGTTACTTGCACCTTCCTGTATATCATCACCTGGCTGTGGATAGGTACGTATCATGGCGCCGTTGAGGAGGACTGGAAAATCCAGCTACTTAAGCAGATTTTCAACAAAGTCAACGTCGACATGGGTATGGGGCTACTGTTTAAGCTCCACCTAATAAAAAAGAGGATGCCGTCAGTATTCCTCACACTTAACAGCGAAATAATTTCTATCGTGGCCGCAGGAAGGACATTTCTTAGGAGGCTCCTCTCCATAATGTACGTAGCCACATTTAAGACACACCCAGTAAACTTCGTGGTCCTTTCTCCACACAGTGCCTCCTTCTATGTTCCTTAGAAGCTTCAGGTATCTTTCCTCGTGGTGCCTCTCAGCCTCGGCAATAGCTCTAAGCGTAGCTGCTACGTCGAGGAAACCCTCCTTCTCAGCTACCTCAGCGAAGTGAGGATACATCTCAGAGTACTCGTAGCGTTCACCGGCCGCTGCAGCCTTAAGGTTCTCAGCGGTATTACTCAGCGTTAAAGGAGCTGCTGCATCTACGGTGAGCTCTCTTAAGTCCCCTCTAAGCCTCTGTATGAGCTTGAATAGGGTCTCAGCGTGTTCCTCCTCGTTGCTGGCGGTTAAGCGAAACACCTGAGCTACTTGGACGTAACCCTCCTTCTCAGCTATGCCCGCATAAAACACGTAGCGGTTTCTCGCCTGGGACTCGCCTATGAAGGCCTTAACGAGGTTTTTAAGGGTCTCCATAGAGAGAACCCCCACCTTAACCTGACTCCTTCACCCATAAGCCGTGTAAATCGCAGTACGCTTTAACGATCATCTTGCCTCCGCCTACCCTAAAGCTTGCCTCAGGATCCATGCCCGGCTTAAGGAAAACCTTACAGGCTTGTCCATTCGTCTCTAGCTCTACCCACTCAATGAAGTGCCCCTCCTCCATGGGGTGAGCTACACTGCCCACCTTAACTTTAACTTCGTCACCTACCCGCCCCACTACAGGTACGTGTTTCTCCCATCCTTCAACACCCTCTCCTCTCTCCTCTATTAGCTGCATAGGTTGACCACAGCATACCAACTTGTCCACTCCAGCGTGTAGGACCACCACGATGTTGCCGCATACATTGCATTTACATATCCTCCTAAGTTCAGCCATGATTCATCGAGCCTATCACCCGCGTATTATTATATTTAAGGGTTGTGGAGAAGGCCAAGGAGCTTATAAAAACTTCTAGCAATTTTCCACTTCCTCCATTAACTTTAATAGCTAGCTACTTAAAAGACGCCAAGATGTTGGTACCCTGACATGCCAGTCGTACTTAATGTTGAATTGAGGATGCCCCGGCCGGGAGTCTCACAGGCGAGGTTAACCTCGCCTGTTTTGAACCCGGGTCGCCGGCTCGAAAGGCCGGTATACTTGACCGTTCTAGCGCCCTGCGCGGGCGTGGCTATACTACCGGGGCTTGGCCGGGGCGTTTTTATAGCCGAGGCTGGGGGTCTTAAGCTTTACCTTGAGGTTCTTTTGAAATAAGTAAAAGGCTTAGCGCGTACTCAATTATAATTTAATCTAAACGTGTTGCAGTGGGTATTAGCTGGGTATTCTGCTAGTAGGTTGCGGTGTGTCAAGGCGGCGGGGCTAAGTATAGCTTAGTGTACCTGAGTACCTGAGAGCTATGGCTTTAATAGTAGCCTGCTCCCGTTGTGGCTTCATACTTAAGAGAATTGAAGCTGAAGAAGCTTCGCTTAGCGCTAGGAGCCCTCTTCTCCTCGAGGTAGCTAGAAAGTACGGTAGTAGGTGCCCTAGGTGTATGAAGCCTCTGAGCTCCAAGCCCGAGAGCATAGAGGTCCAACCGGCCGGGAAAGTGAGCCCGAGGCAACTTAAAGCGATGACCTCCATGTCCTCCTGGCCCAGCAGCCTCCTAGGCCTCGTTAAGCGGTGGGGGGCCTAAAGGGAGGAAGTGCGGCCGCCGGGATTCGAACCCGGGTAACAGGCGTGGAAGGCCTACACGCTCAGCGCTCTGTGTCCTGGACCAGGCTAGACCACGGCCGCCTTCTTATGAGGTAGCTAAGCCCCCTTTATTTTTTCCCCGCCTCGCGCAGAAGCTGTTCAACCGTAGCTAGGTGCCTAGCTGCCTTGATAGCTTCAGGGGTCACTTCAAAGACCACGCCGCGCTCTACGACTAGGTGCTTAACTTGGCCTCGATACCCTGTGAGCTGCCTCGCCTGCTCCACAGCTACGTGGAGTTGCATACAGTGCGGAGACCCGTTCATGGTTAACACGGTTATCGACCTAGGCTGAGACTTATACATGATGGTGGCCACCTTGAAGCCCACCCTATCCATATGGAGCTCCTGTAGACAGACAGCCAACGCTGACTTGTCCTGAGACAGGCTACGCCAGAGCTCAGGGTATTCTACGGCCATACACTTACTATGCAACAATAGGTCGGCCTCCTTTAGGTAGGAACTTGTCACGCTCGTAGACATCAGGTCCCGGGACACGCAACACCACCGTTAACGTTAACCGGACGCCCGGGCCTTAAAGAACACGCTTAGCCCCACGTAACCCCCTCCATAGAGTTCGGGGCGCTTGGACTCGACAAGGCTCCTAAAAGCGTCGCCGCTACAGTGGACAGGGTATATCTTCTTGACCCCCTGCTTGAGAAGGGCGTTTAAAGTAGACTCTAGCCTTTGAGGACTAGCTCCAGCTAGGTGGAAGCCTCCTATGACGGCGTACACCTCCGCGTTCAGGTCGTGGGAGGCCTTATAGACAAGGTTCTCCACGCCTGGATGGCTACACCCTACGAGGAGAACGAGGCCTAGGCCCTCCACCTTAACCGCTACCGCCTGCTCGTAGGGAGGACCATATAGCTGGCCGATCACCGCCACTCCTTCAGCGACCATCGCCGTGTCCTCAACCTCCACGACCTCTAAGCCTAGCTCAGCGATCCACTCCTTGACCCTCCCATCCATGCCGGCGGGCACGTACACTCTACACCTCGGTTTAAGCTCAGCTATCAAGGCTAGACCCCCCACGTGGTCTCCGTGACCGTGAGAGACCACAACAAAGTCCACCTTAGAGAGGTCCACGCCTAAGATCTCAGCGTTACGTCTAAGGACCTCGGGGCTACCATCAGCGTCAAAGAGGAAGCGATTACTGGGCGTCTCCACATAGATCGAGAGGCCCCAAGGAGAAGCTAAGCTGCTTATGTTCCCTCTATTATTATCGACCAGCAGGGTAACGTTGACCCACTTAACGCCACCGACCACAACACCGCGTCCACCGCCACCTCCAGGCAACAGCGATAGAACGTGGATAGCCGCTAAGACAGCCATAATGGCCAGCGCTACGGCTAGCTTAACTGGAAAACGCAACCCGTTGAAACTACAGGCTCAGCGCTAAATAAACGTCAGCGGCGCACCATTAGTTAGGTTTTTAAGGAGACCTTAAACGGCCTTAAAATGGAGCGGGGGTTCCCGAGCCAGGTCCAAGGGGGCGGACTCAAGAACAGGCTTGGGGTATCCGTTGGCGAAGGCCGGCGTGGGTTCAAATCCCACCCCCCGCATTAATCCACGCCTTTAAGCGCAGCGGGTAGGCGATGGCTGAAATACCTGCTAGCGGCCTCCTTGACGTAGCCTAAATCAAACTCCAGGTGTACGTCGCCCATCTCCCCCCTGAGCACCTCAAAGCCGTGCCTACAAAGGTCTATGAGGGAGGCGGCTCCATTAGGCGCCAGCACCTCCCTAACGCTGCTAAAGACCAGCTCCACCTCCAGGCAGTGATGTAGCAGCAGGATGGAGGACCGCGTTAAACTCGTCGGGGACGTCGATAAAGCGCCTGGCGTAAGCTAGGCTCCCTCGTATATCCTCAGCCGCCCCTAAAATAGAGGTCACGCTGAGCAGTCTCTCAACCAGGGCTCTTAACATGGCTGGCGAGGCGTCTAAGGCGTACATCGTCGCCTCAACGCCGAGCCTCTTTAACGCGTCCACGACCCTAGCCGTAAAGAAGCCTGTCCCAGCCTCAACCTCCAACACCGCTCCGCCCTGCCCTAGGTAAGGTGAGAGGGGTCACCTCTAAGTTCACTATGCGGGCTAACCCTCTCCACTAAAATAGCCAAGGACAAGCCTATCTCTCACCACAGCTTATTCCTCGGAGAAGGAGAGGTCTTGCCTTAAGATTAAGTCCACTAAGGGCACCCTAAGCTCCTTTAAAGCCTCCTTGAGGGTATCGTAGCTCAAATAATCAGGTAGGGACACAGCGTGTAGGTAGACGCCCCCGGATTTAATCGAAGCGGAGATCCGTTTAAAGGAAAACCAGAAAAACGTAGGTGAGTATGGTCGAAGCAGGGCTATGCGGTAGGAGCTGCTTGTCGTGCCCTCTCCACGGCCCCCTCTGCTCAGGCTGCGACAACCGAGGATGCCTTGTCCTAGCCTGTTTTAAAGGCAAGAGGTACACAGGGATCAATGCCGCTGGCTGCATTTACACCTCGGTGTGCCCGAGAAAGGTGGACGCAAGAAGCGTTAAGCTAGACATACCTCTACCCACAGCTAAGGCTAGGCAGAGGCTTAAGAAGACTCCACGCTTCATACCGATCATTAAGGCCGGGGATCGGAGATCTTGGTTCTGGAGGTGGGTCGCTGAGCCAAGGACAGTTATAGTTAAGCTCCACGACCTAATGGTCAGCCCTGAGCTCTCTGCTCAAGCCGAGGCGGAGGGCCTACGGGGCTACCTAAACCTTGACGGCCAAACCATAGTGTCCACGGTTATGCCCGACGAGGCCATGGCTAGGCTAAGCTTAGAGGACTACCAGCGCTACCTGAAGAGCTTAGAGCCAGACGCCTTCTTCAACCCTGACTCAGAGACCTACATCGACGACCCTCGCCTATACTCGTGGAGGTCCCTGCTAAGGTCGCTTAAAATGACCTCCGAGCTAGCTAAGCTTGACGCCGAGCTCATAGGGCTAATTAAAGGCGCCAACAGGGAACAGGTCAGGTACTGCGTCAAGACCCTAAGCCAGCTAAGCGTAACCAAGTACGCCCTCCCCAGCAGGGAGCTCTGGCGAGACGGACTCTTCAAGGAGTTCCTAGCCTACGCCTTAGAGGCCCTAGAAGACTACGTCGGAGGACGCTACCAGCTCATCATCTACGGAAGGCCCTACACCTGGGCCACTGAATACCCCCACGCCAGCCTATCATGGTTCATAAACGCCCAGAAACGAGCCTGCTACCAAGGAACCCAGCCAATCATACACTACATCCTAGACGACCACCTATACTGCGACGAATGCCCATGCAACTGCCCAGCCTGCCAGGAAATAAAGGAGGAACAAGATAACCTACATAAGGGTAAACAACGTCAAGGCCATAGCCCTACACAACCTAACCTACCTACAAGCCCTCCACAGCGAAGGAGGAACCAGAAAACTTGGGTTCAGGTGACAGAATAAGGCAGGTCAAGGATCGCTTCAGACAGGGAGAGGAGCAGGAAATATCATCCCATGTTGAGGAGGAAGTCTTTAGAGTAGGCCCTTATAGGATAACGAGGCAAGGAGAGAGTTACGTGCTCTATGAAGATAGTAGGAAGATTGGAGAGTACAAGGAGCTAGTTATTGACAACGGTAATAGAGCCTTATTAGACATGGGTAGAGGAATGATACTCGAGGTTAGAGCCTCAGGTTATAGGCCGCTATATAGCATAGACCGAGCTTATCTACATGGACTACTATGCGCAAACGGCTCAGCGAGAAAAGAAGTGGGTAGATATAGAGTTCAACTCCACAACGGCTCTGATGCCTATCAGGAGTTTATAAGGGTTATACGTGAAATATTTGGTGTGAAGATAAGTACTAGATATCGCGGAGATAAAGGAAAAGGTCACTATACTGAGTTCACGGTTTATGGACGTGATATCTTAGAGGATCTACTAAAGTATGGCGCTGAGATTGGGCGACGTAATTGGAGACCTCCAATAGAGTACCTTGACGAAAAGGGAAAGTGTGCATGGCTCCAAGGTTACTTTGACGGTGATGGAGGCGTCAGTTCATATCAAAAGAGAAGACACACATATGCCACTATCTATGCTAAATCAGTAAACGTAAAAGGGCTCATGATGGTGCGTGACATGTTAGAGGAGCTAGGGATAAAGGCTAAGCTTTATGGTCCATTAAGGAGTAGAGGAGAGTTTGGTGAAAGTTTAGAGTATGAGCTACGTATTAACTCGATCGATAGTATAATGAAGTTTTACGAGAAAATAGGATTTAGAAGCCCAAGTAAAGCTCGAAAATTAAGGGACATAATTGAAAGGATGAGGAGGGAGCGGTTTGAGCAGTAAACCAGGTATCTACTTAGATGAATGGGAAGACGTGGCACTAAGGATCAGCCATAGGGTCATTAAGATTATAAAGGACAAGGGTAGCGCTATCGTAGGGCTTCAATTAAAGATTATTAAGGAACCTTACCCTATGCCCTTTGCAGCCTTCCATTTAAGGGAGCCCTCAAAGTTCCATAAAGCTTACGGAAAGTTATACGACGTTTTCAGTGATGCAGTAATAATAGATTATAGAGTTCGCGAAGGCTTCAAGGAGGTACCATCACTCCCTGGTAATCTAGTACCTCTGAAGCAGATGAAAGAGCATCTAAGGAGAGTGGTTGAAGAACTTTACCATAAGACCATGGACATCTTACCCGAAGAGCTTAGAGACAAGGTTAAGGGCCCCGATGATATAATGATCTTTGGAGGAGTCATTAAAGCTTATTGGAGGAGCACTTGGGAAGATGTAGTTTACGACGTATACCTTTCCTTAAACGTCCTTGAACTTGAGGAGGTAATTAAAGACCTAACTCATAGATTGTTAAACGTCTTCAACAATACCGTGTTGAGTATACTAATACCTGAGGATTTAGTCGTTCAAGATTATACAATAGAAGACGGATTACTCACGGTCTCCTTAATCACCAGAGAGGAAATAAAGCTGGGCGAGAAAATTAGGGAGATCCTTCTAGGAGAATAGAAGAGAGTTAAAAACAGGTCCTCAGAGTTTGAAGAAGAGAAAGTGATGATTTAAATTACAGTAAAATTTAGGTATTTAATTATAGCCGGGGGAGGATTTGAACCTCCGTCCACGGGGCCAGAGCCCGTGATGCTTGGCCGCTACACCACCCGGCTTCGATTGGGGTTTTATTCTGGGGGGTTTTTAGGGTTGCGGGTTTTGGTTTATGGTTACTCGTATTTTAGGGCTTTTGCTGGTTCTAGTTTGGCTGCTCGGTGGGCTGGATATATTCCTGCTAGGGTGCTTGTGAGGATGGAGAAGATTAGGGCTAGGGTTATGTGTTGGGGGGTTATTATTGGATGGAAGGCTATCTCTAGGGCTCCTTTGGTGGTTAGGTGTCCTAGTATGTTTGTGTAGGAGATTAGTATGCCTAGGGTTATGCCTACGGCTGCTCCTATGACGCCTATCATTAGCGCCTCGGATAGGAAGAGGGTCATGACGGCCTTGTTGGTGTAGCCTAAGGCTTTTAGGACTCCTATTTCCCTGGTTCTCTCCATGACGGACATTATCATTACGTTGGCTACGCCTAGGGAGGCTACTATGAGGGAGACCATGGATATGGCGGTCCTGAAGGCTGTTAGGCTGTTGAGTATGTTGTTGGTGGTCTCAAGTATCTTCTTGGTGTTGATAATCTTTACGCTGCCTCCATAGTAGGCTTTTAGGTTGGCTACGACTACGTCGACGTATTCCGGGCCGACGACATCAACGCTTATTAAGTCGTAGTCGTGTCTGCCGAGCATGATGCTCATGGTTTCAAGCGACACGTAAATCGTGTTATCAGCGGCGAAGGCTGTACCTGAGAGCAGCGAGGCCCCTGTCTTCTCGAGTATGCCTACCACGGTTAGCCTATACCTGTAGACCTTGTCTTCGACCTTATACTCCACCATAACCTCTCGTCCCAGCTCAACGAAGGGGGTAGACCTTCCCTCGAGGTAAGCTACGTCGTAGCCTACAACGGCCTCCCCAGCCACATCGCTTGGAAGGCGGCCCTCAGCGACCTTTACTCCCTTTAAGACCTCGCCTAGTTGGGAAGGTTTTACCCCTACCACCATGCACTCGACGTAGCCGCCTGCGCCGTAGACCCTGGCGTTAACCATGGTTAAAGGGGCCACGGTCTTGACGTACCCTATGTTCCTGATCATGTTGACGTCGGAATCATCCAGCGTCGCTGCGTTGCCTTCAGGCCTCAGGATTATAGTGCTCGCCCCGAGGGTTTCAAGCTCCCCCTTAATGGCCCTCGTTATACCCTCGCTCTGAGATAACACTGCTATAAGCAGCATGGCTCCTATGGCGACCCCCATTATGGCCAGTGCCGCCCTAATACGTTGCTCCCTTAGGCTTCTCAGTGACCAGGAGATTATGTCGTCAGGCCTCAAGTTCAATCCCTCTCTTAGACCTCCTACCTACGAAGTAACCTACAGCCCCACCGCCAGCTGCAGCGAGAACAGCAGCTAGGTAGGCGTGGAGTGGGGGAGTGGCTGCCGTAGGTTGTACCTCAGCTTTCCTGAAAACCGAGACGTACACGGGGACCTTGAACTCCTTGATGTGTCTTACGTGGAGCCTATCGGTACATTTAACAATTAAGCGGACCTCGTAGAGGCCAGCAGAGGCTTCCTCGTCGACTTTGAACTGTAGGGAGAAGGCGGTGGAGGAACCTGAGCTTAGATCACCTACGTAGACGTAGGGTTTGAGGGGGGTAAAGGGGGTGCCTGTTTCATTTGCCGCTTCCACCACGATGAACCTGGCGTCCTCCGTGCCCAGGTTTAACATGGTCACAGTGAGCGTGAAGGAGGTGCCGTTAGCGACGACTTCAGGGTAAGTTGAGTAGTCGCTAATCATCAGCTCAAGGCTGCCAACAGCCGGGAATTCAAGGCTGGACTGTTCCTCGCGTACTACGCCGCCTGAATCTATGTACGAGAGCCCTACGCTCAGGCTCACAGAAGAAGCCTCGGTGGGCACGTAGACCTTTAAGGTGAGGTTGGCCTCAGCGTTCGGTGGAAGGTCGCCTATGATCCACTTAACCTCGTGGCCCACTATCACCGCCTTGGACTGGGGCACTACGCCTAACTGAAGAAGCTGGGAGCGGGTGGATACGGCAGCGGTGATAGTAGCTATCGTATCCTTGAGGGGGTAAGCGTAGAGGTTCCTTATCCTCAGCGTCACGTTGTTCATCGCTCCGCTCACAAGTATTGTCGGCTCGGCCGAGAGGAGGATCTTCGGCTCCCTCGAGCTTATGAAGAGGTAGAGCGTGTACTCCTCTTGGACCTCCTCGCCGTAGGGGTCCTTGTACCTAAGCCTTAGCTGTAGCTCAGGTTGAGCCTCATCTATAGGCACGTAGACCTTGAAGGAGGCCTCGGCCGTAGAGTTAGCGGTTAAATCGCCTAGGCTCTTCTCGTACTGCTCCAGGATCCTTATGTTGGAGCCAGCAGGGGCTACGAGGCCTGCTTTAAGGTCGCTCGCGTTTCCACACCCTATGTTACCCACCTTGACCTTTACGAGTGTCAAGTTGCCTAGCTGGATTGACGTGGCCTCAACATGTAGGGTTACTCTGCCTAGCAGCTGGACAGGAACCTCTAAGCTCTCGTTTACCGGCTTGCTTAGCTTCTCCCACTTCTCTATCACAGCGTAGCCCCCTCGCGTAGCCGAGACGTTGTAGATGGAGTCGAAGCTGATGGATAGGTTGAAGCGGTGTTCACCGAGGCTCACGTTGGACGGAATGTTCATCCTGAACTGTAAGGGAAATACCTCCCCCATGGAGACCGAGGAGGCGTAGTAGCTCGTTATGTTCTCGGGGTTTACAGAGGTAAAGGGAGGGCTGAGAAACAGCATGGCCTTTATATTGGCTATTTGGGAGTAGTTGCCCACGTACCTGGCCCTGACTATAAGGACCACGTCTTTGTCTCCGGGAGCTACCTTAGCCTCCGCGACCTGGTATGGGGTGTTGTCACCCCTACCGGTTATAGTGCCCCAGTAGCTATCTATGACCTCAAAGTAAGAGCCCTTAGTGCCGTGAGCTTCAGCGGTAGAGCTTAAATGTAGCGCTAGGAGGACTAGAAGCAGCGCGGTCAACAATCCTCTCTGCGCGGCGGGATTAGCTGGAGCCCTCAACTTTATGGATCACCCCATCCCTAAGGTGTACCACCTTATGACAGTACTTGGTCAGCTCCAGGTTGTGGGTCACCATTATTATCGTCACACCCAGCCTCTCGTTTAGGTCCTCGAACAGCTTGATTATGTCCGTGGCAGTCCGCGAGTCAAGGTTGCCGGTGGGCTCGTCAGCGAGCACTATCTTAGGCTCCGTGACTATGGCCCTGGCGATCGCTACCCTCTGCTGTTGGCCTCCACTGAGCTCGGTAGGCCTATGATGGACCCTGTCCTCTAGGCCCACCAGCTTCAGGGCCCTTAGCGCCCTCCTCCTTCTCTCCTTTGGGGGTAGCCCCGAGGCGATTAAGGGAAGCTCCACGTTCTCCAAGGCTGTCATTCTACTAATTAAGTTGAAGCTCTGAAAGACGAAGCCTATCATCCTATTCCTGAGCTTAGCTAGCTCCTCGTCCTTGAGCGCCGTGGTCTCGACGCCACCTATGTACACTTTGCCCTTGGTGGGGCGGGTTAGGGTGCCTAGAATGGTAAGAAGCGTAGTCTTACCGCTGCCTGAAGGACCTACTACGGCTATGAACTCCCCTTCCTGAACCTCTAAGTTGACCCCTCTTAGGGCCGTCACGTTGACAGAGCCCATCCTGTAGACCTTCCATAGGTCGACCGTTTTCACCGCAAGCTTGCTGGGATCCACTACGCTCCGACTCTTCATTTTCGGAAAACGATATATCGGTTTAAGATATATTAACTTTTCCCTCTGAGCTTAACTTGTTGAGGCGCTCGATTATGCTCTGCAACCTCCTGATCCTGGCCTCTAAGAGAGCCTTGACGATCTCGAGCGTGCCAGGGTCTAGGAGGTCGACCAGGTCTAAGCGGACGAGACAGGGTAGAATCATGGGGCTTAAGTCGTCGCTCCTCGATACGCGCTCAGCTATCTCCTTCATCAGAAGGTTGATGAAAAGCCTACCCTTATTTGTCAACGAGTAGATGTGCTTGAGCCTCCCACGATGCTTAAGCTCACTGGACTCCACGTAGCCCTTATCCTCAAGCCTCCTCAGCGCCGGGTAGAGAGAGCCAGGGCTTGGCTTCCATAGGCCAAGGGTCCTCCTACGTAGCTCCTGCATTAGCTCGTAGCCATGCCTAGGCTTCTCTAGCAATAGCTGCATGATTAGCACGCTGAGGATGCCCTTACTGAAGGCCTTTAAGTTCCTCAGGACCTCTCTTTTAACCTCCTCTTCCTCCTTCATCTACTACCACCTTAACCCTCTAGGTAGGGGGATTTAAAGGGTGGAGACGGATTTAATGGGAAGCGTTAAGCCTTCAACTTAGAGAGAGACTCCCTTAACTTAGCCTCTAGGGACTCGGTTTGAGACGCTAAATCCTTCAGGGCCGCTTCAAAGTCCTTCTTAGTCAACTTACCCGCTCTATACCGGGTCTCGATTTCCCTCCTCCTCTCCTCAAGTCGACTTAGCTCGCTGTCCACTTGGTCTAGTTGGTTTATTATCGACGCATAGCTTGGCTCCGCCCTAACCAGCTCCTTTTTGAGCCGCCTAACCTCGTCGTCCACCTTGATCAGTTCAGCATTGAGAGCCCTTAGCCTACGCTCATATTCTCTCCTCTTAATTTTCCCCTCAGCCAGGTCCCTTAGTAAGCCTTGACGCCTAGCTATGAGAGCTGCCTTCCTAGCGTAGGCCTCACGTAGTGGGGCTATAGATGGCTTTAAGGCTGCAAGAGGCCTCTTACCTAACCTTACAAGAATAACTATGGAGGCTAGGAGGACAACCACGAGGACAACTGGGATGGGGCTTATAGAGGGAAGGTAGGAGGGTGAAGGAGTATAGCTTACGGTGAACGACGTTAACGGAGGAGGATAAACATAGCTAATCGTGTACCTAGCTATAAGCCACCCATCGGCTTCTTCGAGGGGCAGCATAGGATCCAAGGTTATAGTTGAACCTCTAGGAGCTAGTAGCTCAAGGTCTAAGCTTACCACGGGGTAATCATTAAAGGATAGGACAGGCAGCTCATTGTCCATGGAGGCCTCATAGGTCAACTTGAAGGTCACGTTCTCCCTGTAGCCTACTGAGAACCTAGGCCTAACGGTGAGCTCGGCACACTCGTTAGTAAACCTCACCGCGTAGGTGGCCGGCTCATACCATAGAACCTGGCTCTTAAAGCTGTAGGGCCCTAGATAGTCCGACACCTCGATGGACACTACGCTGGGCGGTAGTCTTAACCTCAATAGGTATACTCTGCCTTGCTCCTCCATCCCTGTGAAGGTTAGGTGCTCCTCGACCCTAATCTTACCTTCGCCTAGCAGGTAGACCTGCTTCCTAGAGCTACACACAGCCCTTGCAGGGTCCTCAGGAACCCTATAAGCGGCGTTGATGTAAGTTAAGCGTAGAGGGTCTACGTCGCTCGCCGTAACGGTGGCCTTAAACCTACCGTGCTCCTCAACGAGTGTAGCGTTCGGGTTGTAGACCGTGACGTTAGAGGCCCTAGGAGGGAACAGTATGGTTACGTTACACGCATCCAGCTTAAACGGCAGTAACGGGTATAGAGGAAGTGGAAGGGATCTCTGGAGGCCTCTCGCAGGGCTGACTAGACACATAGTGATGGTGACTTGGGTGGCGTTACCTGGGAGCGTAGCATTGTAGAAGACGAGGTCTAGGCCTAGAAAGCCGGGAAGGTGAGCTAGCTTAGTGACCTTAATCACTTCTCCTTTAGAGGTGGAGACGTAGGCTGAGACCAAGTACTCATCCAGGTGTGAGGGTAATGCGAAGGAGACTGTGTTGTAGTCTGGGGGTAGCCTAATCACGTCCCTTACCACTACGTAGCTGAGCCTTACGTCGATCACCCTCTCAGCCACGGCTGGATGCGCGTAGACCGTAGACGCCGCTAAGAGAGCTGAGAGGAGGAGCAGGGTGGCTGCGAGGAGCCTCATGTAGGACACTAGGTAGTAGTTCGAGGGGTGAAGGCTATATAAAATCTGTCAGCCTCCTAGAGCCGAGCGATAGAAAGCGCCTAGCTAGCCTAAGCCTAGCCTCTCCTAACACCTCCCTGACCTCTGCTGCGCTAAGCCTCCCCTTAACTTCTCTCAGCTTTAATAGCTGGCGGGCCGAGGTAGGACCTATCCCCGGCACCTTTAACAGTTCCTCGTAAGAGGCTCTCTCAAGGTCAACTGGGTATAGGTCGGCGTTTACCCTAGCGTAGAGCAACTTAAGGTTGCCTAGGCGCGGCAGCATCCCGTCGTCGCTTAGGAGGGGTTTAAGGTCCTCGACGGTGAAGCCGTAATCTCTTAGGAGGAACGAGGCCTGGTATAGGGCGCGCTCCCTGTCCCTAGGGCATGGAGGCCTGCCCTGTAGGGGGGTGTCCTTGATGGGCTCGAAGCCGCTGAAGTAGACCCTTCTGAACACGCGGCGACAGTATAAGCGTTGAGCTAGCCTTAAGTAGTCCTCGTCGCTGTCCTCCAAGGCCCCCACGACAACCTGGGTGTCGACGTCCACCTTTAACCCAGCCCTCCTAGCCCTATAGACCTCCTCAACGCACCATTCAAGCCTCTTAACCACGTCGACGAGGTAGCCCCCCTTGTCAGGACAGAGCTCAGCGAAGAGCAAGGCGGTAGGCGCCTCTAAGTTAACCCCCACCCTGTTGGCGAGCTCAACAGCCCTACGTATTAGGTGCCTGCTACAGCCTGGCATCACTCTCAGGTGTATGTAGCCGGTAAAGCCCTTAGACCTGAGCTTCGCGGCGACCTCGAGCTCAGCTTCCATAGACCTGTCGGGGTCACGATCCACCGTGGAGGACAGGAAAACGCCCTCAACCAGCCCTTCACGCCAGAGCCTGTACCCTACCTCAGCTAATTCCTCGGGGTTCCACCTAGCCCTAGTAGCTCTCCTCCCCGCCCTTAACGCGCAGTAGGTGCATTGATTGACACAGTAACTTGAGGTTAAGGTCTTGAGGAGGGGGACAGACCTCCCCCTAGCGGAGGCCCTATATATAGGCACATCCATGTCGGTTCTATCCCAACGCGAGGAGAGGCTAAGGTACGCCCATTTGCGCTCCCTGCTCATCACTCGGCTTAGGCGTAAGCGACTAAAAAGCCAGCTGCTGGGTGGTTGAGGGGGTTTAAGGTGAGGGTCAAGGTGAAGGTTTTTGCCTCGCTGAGGGAAAAGCTAGGCACGGGCGAGGTGGAGGTCGAGGTCGACGAGTACGCTACGCTCTCTAGGCTTCTATGTAGGCTAGCTGAGCTTTGGCCTAAGGTCTTTGAGGGCGTGGTGGTTGAAGGCGGGCTAAGTGAAGGCTACAACGTGTTGTTGAACGGAGTCACAGTGGACGTGGACGCTAAGCTGAGAGATGGAGACGTGGTGGCGATACTACCCCCTGTGGGGGGAGGTTGCTTTAAGGTAGTAGGGGTGAGCGTCGATTACTAACACCTCCGCCCACCTCCAAAGCTGTTCGCGGCCACCCGGTAGGACGACGGGTTTATAAGTCTCAGTCCTAGCCATCAAGGTTCCCTCCCTGCCTGGGTCAGTAACTAACACCTTCACGGTCCTGCCTACCCAGCGTTTATTACGTTTAAGCGTAAGCTGATCGACAAGGAGTGAGGCCTTCCTAGACCTTTCCTTCTTAACCCAGTCCGGCGGGCTATCCATGGAGGCTGCGGGAGTTAGGGGCCTAGGGGTGAAACGGGCTACGTGCACCTTATCGGGCTCAATGGCCTCTAGGAGCTTAAGGGTAGCCTCAAAGTCCTCCTCCTCCTCGCCGGGTAACCCCACCATGATATCAGTGGCTAAGCTTCCATCGGGAAACCTAGACCTATAGGCCTCGACTATCTCCATGAAGTCCTCCACGGTGTACCTCCGGTTAATTAGCTCTAGGACCTTGTTGCTGCCCGTTTGGACGGGGCAGTGGAGAAACTTGTACACCTTTTCATCGCTGTAGGCATCTAGAAGGGCGTCAAGGATCCTGAGGGTGGTGGAGGGCTCCATCATCCCGACCCTAACCATGAATTCTCCGTCTAAGTTACATACCCTGCGTAGCAGGGAAGGTAGCGTAGAGCCTAAGTCTAGGCCGTAGGCGGCTGCGTCCTGAGCTACAAGGTATACCTCCTTAGCGCCAGCCTCGACAGCCTCCCTCACATATCGTAACACTTCACTTTCAGGGTAGCTTCTGAGAGGACCCCTAGACAGGGGCATGACGCAGTAGGCACAAGCCCCTAAACAACCCACCGCGATGGGAGCTATACACCTAGCTCCACCCTTAAACCTAGGAAGCTTGAGGTAGGTTCTAGGCCCCTCATCGAGGGCTACCACCCTGCCTTGGCTCAGGGCCGCCTCGACCACCTTTTCGGGGTGCGCCGTTGAAATCAGGCTGGCTGAGGGCACAGCCTTAGCTATCAACGCGGGCCTATAGGTGGCTAAGCAGCCCGCTACGATGAGCTTAGGCACCTTCATGGCCTCGAGTTCCTTAAGCCTCCTAACTATCTTACGCTCGGTCTCGGCCCTAACGGCGCAGGTATTTATCACCGCCACGTCAGCCTTTAACGGAGAGTCTACTAAGACACCTCCTACGTCCTCTAGTAGCGAGGACATGAGGTCTGAGTCCGCCTTATTGAGCCAGCATCCGTAGGTCTCGATGTAGAATCTAAACAAGCCACGTTACTCCTCCACGAAGCCTCTCTTAAGCCTCTCCAAGTCCTCCTCTATCTCCTCGTCGCCTATCTTCTTCACCACGGGCTTAGGCTTAGCTATCACAGTGCCAGGCTTAACGACAAACTTGCCGAGGCTGCCCCAGCTTAGCTCAGGCTCGCCCTCGACGTAGATGAAGGAGAGCACCTGGCTAGATATGCTGGGGGTTATAGGGTACATGATGATCATGGCGTCCCTCAAGAAGTTTACACTTAGGTACATAGTGGTAGCGGCCAGCGAAGGATCTTCCCTGCCCCGCCTCCACGGCTCCTTCACGTTAAGGTACCTATTGGCCTCAGCGAAGGAGTGTAGTAGACGGTCTCCCACCCTGGTGAAGTCAGCCTCCTCGTAGAGCTCCTCGAAGGTTTTAGGGAGGGACTCTATGAAGGCCTTAAAGCCCTCATCCTCCTCGTCCATGTCCTTAGGCTCTGGGACCACCCCACCGTGAAGCCTATGGATTAGGGTTAATACTCGATGAGCGTAGTTGCCTATGTTATCGGCAAGTTCGGCGTTAACTTTGCGTTGAAACTCCTTGAAACTGAAGTCGCTGTCCCTAGTCGAGTTGGGGGCTTTGAAGGCCGCGTAGAACCTAAGATAGTCGGCAGGGTACCTATAAAGTATATACTTTAAAGGTATTAACCAGCCCCTGCTCTTCGACATCTTCTCCCCCTCTAAGGTTAGGTAGCCGTTGACCACATACTTTGAGGGTAAGGGATAGCCTACAGCAAGCAGCATGGCAGGCCAGAAGATGAAGTGATGGTAGGCTATGTCCTTACCTATAAAGTGGACCCTCTTAGCTGATGGATCCTTCCAGTAAGCCTCCCAGTCTTTACCCGCCTTACGGCAGTAGTTGACCGTGGAGGCTATGTAACCTATCGGGGCGTCCCACCATACGTACACGTACTGGTTGTCGGCAGCCTCCTTAAAGGGCAGCTTAAACCCCCAATAGTCCTCCCTAGTAATATCCCAGTCCTCTAAGCCTGACCTAATCCAGTTTAACACGTAGTTAACTATCTCCCTCGGAAAGTCTCGAGGGGGAGAGGATGAAAGCCACTCCTCGAGCTGCTTAGCAAAGGCACTCAATTTGAAGAAGAAATGCTTTGATTTACGCCTAATGGGGGTGGAGCCACAGATAGCACACTTAGGGTTTAGTATTTTGCCCGGCTCTATGACCCTACCGCATCTTTCACATAGGTCACTGAACTGATTTTCAGCCCCACAGTATGGACAGGTACCCACCACAAAGCGGTCGGGGAGAAACTTCCCGTCTCTCTCACAGTAGTATTGCTCCACCTCCTTTACGTAGATGTAGCCCCCCTCCATAGCCTTAAGCAGGAATTCCTCAGTTAACTCACGGTTCTCCTCGCTATGGGTGTAGTAGTAGTTGTCAAAGGAAATGTTGAGACGCTTAAAGTCCTCTAGGTGCCTGTCATGGTAGTACCTGGCGTGCTCTAGCGGCGCCCTACCCACCTTTAGCGCAGAGACCTCTATGGGCGTGCCGTGGTCGTCGCTGCCACAAGCAAACACTACGTCGCAGCCCTGTAGCCTCTTAAACCTGGCATATATGTCGGCGGGGATGTATGTGCTTATGGCATGCCCTATATGGAGGTCCCCGTTCGCGTATGGTAGGGCTGCCGTCACCACTAATCTTTCAGCCATCCCACCTTTAAGGGGAGGAGTCCACTTAAAAGCTTGCGTGGCTGACGTGAGGACGAAACTAAGCTACCTGGATGGTGGCCGTGTGCTCCCAAAAACCCCACTAGGAGCCTTTTAGGATGAGCACCCACCTACCTTAAGGTAGGTGGGCTGCGTGGAGGGCTTCGCGGTCTGGTTAACCGGCATACCAGCCTCGGGTAAGAGCACGATAGCTAAGGTCCTCGCTGAGAGGCTAGCTAAGAGGGGGGTTAAGGTCCAGGTGCTAGAGTCTGACGAGGTTCGAAGGGTGCTTATGCCGAGGCAGGGGTACACGGAGGAGGAAAGAGATTCATTTTATAGAGCGTTGACCTACGTAGGCGAGCTCCTAGTCAAGAACGGGGTTAACGTGGTGCTAGACGCCACCGCCAATAAGAGGAAGTATAGGGAGGAAGCTAGGAAGAGGATCGCTAAGTTTGTGGAAGTCTACGTTAAGTGCCCGCTGGAGGTGGCTATGAGAAGGGACCCTAAGGGGCTCTATAGGAGAGCACTTAAGGGCGAGATCACCGAGCTGCCAGGGCTCCAGCGAGCCTACGAGGAGCCGTTAAGCCCAGAGGTGGTCGTGGAGAGCGATCGTGAAAGCCCCGAGGAAGCCGCGGCTAAAATAGAGGCTAAACTATTGGAGCTAGGCTACCTTGAAGCTTAATACCTTGAAAGCCTAGACATTAACGGGGTGTGCCTTGGAGAACCTTGAGGCCTACCTATCGAGGGTTTTCGAGGCCCCTGTCAAGCTGATTAAGGCTGAAAGGCTAGGCGGGGAGGTGGGGGATGTTAAGGAGTTCGGCTACGGCGCCCCCCGCCTCCTAACCTTTGAGGTTAAAGGAGAGGTTAAGAGAGCGGTCCTCCAGACCATGAAGCCTGACCATTTTGGACATGAACACGTAGCCGATAGGGCCCACAGCCTTATATGGGCGTACTTCGCCTACCCCAAGCTTCCAAGGCACGTTAAGGCTCTGGACGTCGGGGCCTTTACGCCTAGGGGGATAGTTAGCCTGAAGGGATGTGAAGAGTTCTTTCTCCTAGTTGAGGCCGCAGAAGGAAGAGAGTACTGGCGGGACCTAGAGGAGATAGCCACTAGAGGTGAATTAACCCAGCTGGATAGAGAGCGTTGTAGGGCGTTGTCCAGCTACCTGGCTGAGATACACTCAGTTAGGAGAAACGAGCCTGAGCTCTACATTAGGAGAATTAGGGAGCTCGTTGGGCACGGCGAGTGTATCATGGGTATCATAGACAACTACCCTCCCTCAACAGACTTCGTAAGCAGGGAGGAGCTCATGGAGCTTGAGAAGCTGTGCGTAGAGTGGAGGTGGAAGCTTAAAGACAAGGCTTATAGGCTGTGCCAGGTCCATGGAGACTTCCACCCCTGGAACGTCCTATTTAGAGAGGGGGTGGACTTTACCGTCCTGGATAGGAGCCGAGGAGAGTGGGGAGAAGCGGCGGACGACGTGGCCGCTATGACCATTAACTACGTGTTCTACTCGCTTAGGCGGTATGGCAGGCTTGAAGGAGCCTTCGAGGAGCTCTATAAAACCTTCCTATCTAACTACTTGGATTTGACAGGGGACGAGGAGCTATTAAAGGTGATTCAGCCCTTCTACGCCTGGAGGGCCCTCGTCATAGCCAGCCCCATATGGTACCCCACCCTCCACGTGGAGGTGAGGCGTAAGCTGTTAAACCTAGCCCTCAACTCCCTTAGGACCGAGGTCTTCGAGCCCTCTCATATTAATGGCTACATGGGGGCTTAGGCCGTGGACCTGGCTATTAAAGCCGGTTCCGCGGTCACAATGGACGGAGGCAGGATCATTAAAGATGCGCTGATAATAATTGAGGAGGACAAGATAGTCGACGTGGGTCCTAGAAGGGAGCTGGCTCCGAAGTATAGGGGCTACGAGGTACTTGACGCCTCCACCTGCACAGTAATCCCTGGGCTGGTTAATGCTCATACTCACGCTGCTATGACCCTACTTAGAGGGTACGCCGACGACCTACCCCTAAAACAATGGCTAGAGCAGAAAATATGGCCACTGGAGGCCTGCATGGACGGCAGGTCCATCTACGTGGGGGCTCTACTAGCCTGCATAGAATCGGCATTGATGGGGGTTACCACGATAAACACCATGTACCACTACTTCCCCGACTACAACGAGGCTAAGGCGATAGCCGAGGCAGGGCTGAGGGGGTTCGTGGGACACGTGTGCTTTGAGTGGCGTAGAGAAGAGGACTTAAAGGCCATCGAGGACTTGGTAAGGAGGTGGCATGGTTCCTACGGCGGCAGGGTTAAGGTGACCATAGACCCTCACGCCCCCTACACGGTGGGCCCTGAGTACCTTAAGGAGTTGAGGCTGCTAACCGACGAGCTGAGCTCTAAGCTAGGCGATAGACTGCTATGGCATATACATCTAGCTGAAACTGAGGACGAGGCCTTCAAGGTGGAGGAGGCGTTTAAGGTGGATGTACGTGGAGGGGTGGCAGTGTACCTTGATAGGCTGGGTGTACTTGGACCAGACGTAGTAGCAGCACATTGCGTCTGGCTAACAGATGGAGACGTAGAGGTCTTAGCTCGTAGAGGAGTTAAGGTGGTACATTGCCCTGTAAGCAACTTAAAACTAGGCTCAGGCATAGCACCCGTGCCGAGGCTTTTGAGCAGTGGCGTGACCGTGGCCCTGGGAACTGATAGCGCCTGTAGCAACAACCTACTAGACTTACTCGAGACCGTCAAGCTGGCGGCCCTTCTACATAAAGGCGTCTCGAGAGACCCTACCTCTATTTCAGCGTGGACAGCCTTGGAGATGGCTACAGCTGGAGGAGCTGAAGCCCTAGGCTTAGGGCAAACAACCGGTAAGATCAAGCCCGGGATGAAAGCCGACTTAGTGGCCGTGGAGCTTAGGAAGCCCCACTTAACCCCCTTATACGACGAGGTAAGCCACCTTGTCTATGCAGCGAGGTCACTGGATGTGAGGCATGTATTGGTGGACGGGGAGTTGATAGTTGAGGATGGGGAGTTTAAGAGGATGAAGGTAGAGGACCTGTTAGTCGAGGCTGAAAAGGAGAAGGAGAAGCTGTTGAGAAGGCTTGGGGAAAAGACCTCTAAACGCTAATTTCCTCGCGAAAGCTACCTTAACGTGTAGAGGCGGACATAGATCTTAACGGAGAGCCATTATGAGAGCGATTATCACGTATAGCCGCGGTTAAGGTGGCCATCCATAGCTTTTGGTCGTCCTTAACATGTTGCGATAAGGATTTAAAATACGCCCTCTCCACGTCACAGGTCCATGAATATTTAAAGCGAGTATTTTTTGTGAATAGAAAGGTGATGCCCTTAAAGGCAAGACCGAGCGTGTGAAGGAGGCTATCGAAGAGGGCCTCCAGTTCTTCGGCGAGGTTGTCAAGGAGGTTGTATATCATTACTGCGAGGTTAAGTTCAATGTTAACCGTGAGGAGTTGCCACGAAGGCTAGACGTCTTAGCGTTCTGCCTCGGCGAGGTATTCGCCGATTTAGCTAAGGTGGTCGAGGACTTAATCCTTACCAAGCTATCAGCTAAGCTTGATGTTAACCTTAAGGGTAAAAAGCTTAGAGAGTTACTCGAACATCTCGGACCCCCTTGAGTAGTTAAGCTCAGGTGAAAGTTTGATTAGCCTCCTAGACCCCCTTGTACAGGGGTTTAGCTTTGAGCTACAAGGTTAAGGACATAGGGTTAGCTGAGAAGGGAAGGCTCCTCATAGAGTGGGCTGAAAGGCTCATGCCTGTGTTGATGAAGGTGAGAGAGCGCTTCGCTAAGGAGAGGCCTCTTGAAGGCTGGAGGCTTGGTTGTTGTTTACATGTGACTAAGGAAACCGCCGTGCTCGTCAGGACGTTGATGACCGGAGGCGCAGAGGTATACTTGGCTGGCTCTAACCCATTATCGACCCAAGACGAGGTAGCGGCCGCCTTAGCGGCTGAGGGAGCACACGTCTACGCGTGGAGAGGTGAAACCGTGGAGGAGTATTATGAGTGCATAATGAGGGTTGTCGAGGCCAAGCCCCAGATAACTATGGACGACGGCGCCGACTTAACCTTTAAGGTTCACGAAGCAGGGGCTAAGGGAGTTAAGGGAGGCACTGAAGAGACCACGACCGGAGTCATTAGGCTTAGGGCGATGGCTGAGGCAGGGGAGCTTAGGTACCCGATCATAGCGGTCAACGATGCCTACACGAAGTACCTCTTCGACAACCGCTACGGCACGGGACAGAGCACCATCGACGGGCTGCTTAGAGCCACCAATATACTCTTAGCTGGGAAGACCGTTGTCGTGGCGGGCTATGGCTGGTGCGGCAGGGGCATAGCTATGAGGGCTAGGGGGATGGGAGCAAACGTCGTGGTGACTGAGGTAGATCCTTTAAGGGCGCTCGAGGCGGTCATGGACGGGTTTAGGGTGATGTCAATGAAGGAGGCCGCTAAGATAGGGGACATATTCATAACCGCCACCGGGGACATCAACGTGATTAGAGGAGAGCACCTGAAGCTCATGAAAGACGGGGCCATACTAGCTAATAGTGGTCACTTCAACGTTGAGATCTGCATACCCGACTTAGAGAGGCTGGCTGCGGAGAAGAGGAGGGTTAGGGATTACGTGGACGAGTATAGGCTAAGGGATGGTAGGCGCCTTTACCTCATCGCTGAGGGCAGGCTAGTAAACTTAGCTGCCGCTGAGGGCCACCCAAGCGAGGTCATGGATATGAGCTTCAGCAACCAGGCTTTAAGCGCTGAGTACATAGCTAAGAGCGAAGGGCTACAGCCTAAGGTCTACAAGGTCCCGGACGAGATAGACAGAATGGTGGCGAGGCTTAAGCTAGAGGCCATGGGAGTGGAGATCGACGAGTTAACTGAGGAGCAGCGAAGATACCTCTCCGAGTGGAGAGTAGGCACTTAACGGCGGGCCACTAGGTCCCTAGCCGCCCTAGAGGCCTCACGTATAACCGATCTTTCATCGATTGACACCACCTTACCCCTACTAACTATGACGCGGCCGTCGACCACCAGCGTGTACGCCTCCGTCCCTTCGGAGGCGTACACGACATGCGATGTAGGCGAGAAGAGAGGGGTGTAGCTAGGCCTGTTAAGGTCGAGGAGGACTACGTCGCCTCGATAACCTTCAGCCAACTTACCTGAGCGTAGGTTAAGAGAGAGAGCGCCTCCCAGTGTAGCCATGTCGAGTACCTGTTGAGCCGAGATAGCTGACGGGTCTCTGTATAAGGCCTTTTGTAGAAGCGCTGCTAGCTTGATAGCCCCCAGCATGCTCAGTGAATTGTTGCTAGCCGCTCCATCAGTCCCTAGGGCCACTGTAACCTTGGCTTTAAGTAGCTCGGTTACGGGTGCTATGCCTGAGCCTAGTTTTAAGTTGCTTACAGGGCAATGTACCACCTTAACTCCTCTACGAGCTAAGAGCCTTACATCCCTCCTAGATAGGTGAACACAATGCGCCGCTACTACGTCTGGTCCAAGTACACCCAGCCTATCAAGATGTTCGATCTCGGTCCTACCGTAACGCCTCTTAAACTCATCCACCTCCTCAACCGTCTCAGCTAGGTGTATATGTAGCAGGACCCTGTTCCTCCTAGCTAGCTCAGCAGCCTCCATAAGTAACCGGTCGCTACACGTATAGGGGGCATGTGGACCTAGCGCTGGCTCAACTCCTTTCATCCTCAGCTCTGAGGCCTTACCGAGGAAACGTCTAGCCCCCTCAAGCTGCTGCTCCGTTAGGGAGGGGTCGTTGAAGTCAAACATGCCGTAGGAGATCACGGCTTTAAGCCCTACCTTGACGGCAGCCTCAGCGGTAGCCTCCGGGTAGAAATACATGTCTAGGAAGCAACTACAGCCCGCCTTAGCCATCTCTATGCAGGCTAATAGGGCCCCCCAATAGCAATGATACTCGGTTAACTTCCTCTCCAGTGGCCATATTTTCTGCTCTAGCCATTGTTTTAGGGGTAGGTCGTCGGCGTACCCTCTAAGTAGGGTCATAGCAGCGTGAGTATGAGCATTAATGAAGGCTGGGAGCGCCATCTTGCCAGCCCCGTCGATCACCGTCTCAGCTTCGCACTCCACTTTACCTACGCCCGCTATCACTCCGTCCTCGATGTATATTGAAGACCTCTTCAATACTCTACGGCGCTCGTCCTGTGTCAAGATAACTGAGCAGCGCTTAATGAGGAGTGAGGCCAAGCTCTACACCCCGAGGATCTAGCCTATAGGCTAGCTAAGCACTTTTATTAAGGGCGAGGTTAACTGTAGCTGTGGGCTGCGATGAGCCACTATAACTACGAGGAGCTACTCGAAAGGGCCCTCTCCAAGATAACCGTGAGGACTAGCAAGTACGATAGGTTCGAGATGCCTAAAAGCCAGGTCATAGTGGTGGGTAGTAGGACCATAATAACTAACTTTAAGGATATAGCTGAGACCTTAAACCGAGACCCTAAGCACCTCTTCCACTTCCTCCTTCACGAGCTTGGCACCGCCGGCGTAATCGAGGAGGAGAGGGCAGTATTACACGGTAAGTTCGCCAAGACTTCGATAGACAGCCTGATAGAGAGGTATACTAAGATGTATGTGCTATGCCCCGTGTGCGGCAAGGTTGACACCGAGCTTAAGAAGGAGGGCAGGATCACGCTAATAGTGTGTGGAGCTTGCGGCGCCGTGAGCCCAGCTAAAGCCTAGGCGGTGACGTTGGAGGAGGTATGGGTAAGGGTACATAGACATGAGGGACATGTCCTCGTAGCTGCATGCGACGCTGAGCTGCTGGGAATGGAGCTTAAGCATAGAGGAGTAGATATAAAGATCTCAGAGAAGTTTTATGGAGGGTTTAAGGTCAGCATCGAGGAGGCTTTAAGGTTAATAGAGGAAGCCACCAGCGCCAACCTGCTAGGCGAGAGGATAGTTAAGGCGGCTATAAAGAGGGGGTTAATTCATAAAGATGCGGTGATTAAATTAGCCGGTAACATCCCACACGCCATGATGATCAAGATCTAACGAGGGGCTTTTAAGCCAGGGCCCCCTACGGTACCTAGGGGATAAGCTTGGTGAAAGAGGAGGAGAAGCAGGAGCTTAGGTTACCAGCAGAGTGGGAGGTAATAGGGGTGGTTACGAGGCTTTTAGGCTACGACAGGCTTGAGGTTAAGTGCGCTGATGGCTACACTCGCATAGCCAGAATCCCTGGTAAGTTTAAGAAGAAGGTGTGGTTTAGGGAGGGTGATATAGTGTTGGTTTCGCCTTGGGACTTCCAGCCTAAGAGCAAGGCCGACGTGGTGTGGAGGTACTCGAGGGACGAGGTTAAGGAACTAGAGAAGATGGGGCTCCTAAAGTTCCTGGAGACCTCAAGGTAGACGCTTAACGTAGCCTCTCACAGCCTCTTCTTCAGGTTTGAGCACCACCTTTAAGGCCTCCTCCACGTTAGGCTTGGACTTAAGCTCCCCAAGCTTATGGAAGTAGGTCAACAAGTTCTCTACGTCCCTTCTTAGGAGCTCCACGGCCAGGGGGTGGGAGGTTAACATAGCCTGTCCAAAGTCGAAGAGCACTAGCTCGTCGCCCTTAACCATGACGTTGTACTCGCTTATATCGCCATGGACCAGCTTAGCCTTATGATATAAGCGGTGGACGTAGATCATTAGGGTCTCTAGGGCTCCACGAGGGTCTTTAAGCTCCACCTCCTTCAATATGGGGGCTGGGGCTTCATCACCTATGAACTCCATGACCAATACGTTCCTGTACACGGCTATAGGCTTGGGGACCCTTACCCCCGCTTCGTAGGCCCTCTCTAAGTTCTTGAACTCCTTCTGAGCCCACGTATAGATCAACGACCTCGTGTCCCTCTTAACGTGCTTAAACCGGGGGTCGCCGTCGATGTACTTAATTATGCCCTTCCTAAACTCGCTGCTCGAGGTTAGATATATCTTGACGGCGATGAGCTCCTCTTGAGGGTTTAAGGCCAGGTAGAGCTTAGATTCCTTCCCCGCGGCCACCGCGCCGTACATAACGTCTATGATGTGTCTATTGATGAGGTAGTAGAGGGCCTCCAAGGTGGCCTTGTCAAATACCTCCTCCACGGTCTTGAATAGGTCCTCGTCCTTGATTCTCTTCTCCTCCTTGACCACGTTCCCGCCGGCACAGAGAGGAGGGCTTAAGTATTTAAAGCTGGGCGTCGGGCATAGGACGTCGGTTAACCATCGCCGAGAAAGTTTTTAATGCATGGGGCGTTAACCTCGCTGGACGAGGTCTGGCGTAGTGGTCTTAGCTGGAGGTCTAGGCCTTGAGCTCCCCTAGGTTTATATGGAGAGACTACGTCCACGTGCCCCCTGACAGGTTAGGCGTGCTCATAGGTGAAGGTGGGAGCGTCAAGAAGGAGATTGAGCATAGGCTAGGCGTCGAACTAAGGATCGACAGCGAGGGAGGAGTGGTAGAGGTCAAGCTTAGAGAGGGTGGAGATCCCTCCAGGCTCTTTAAGGCCAAGGACGTAGTTACGGCAATAGCGAGCGGCTTTAGCCCTGAGAGAGCGTTCAAGCTTATGGATGACGACGTGTCCCTGGCCATAGTCGACCTTAGAGAGTACGTAGGGGACTCAGACAAGGCCTTAACGAGGATCAAGGGGAGGATCATAGGGGAGGAGGGCAAGGCGAGGAAGTTCATAGAGGAGGCTACAGGGGCCCTCGTGTCGGTTTATGGAGACAAGGTCGCTATTATAGGAGACTACGAGGCTTTAGAGGCCGCGAAGAAAGCTGTTGAGATGTTAGCTGAAGGTAGGCAGCATAGTACGGTGTACAGGTTTCTAATGTCGAAGCGGCGTGAAATTAAGCGGAGGAGGATGCTAGCCATGTACGGCATACAAGAGGAGTAGCCTGCGAGGAAGGCTTAGCTCCTTAAACGCTTTTCAAAACTAGTTGGCTGCCGTTAACTCCCGCCTTAGTAATGATTATCGAAAGCTTAATCAATTGACGAGGGACTATGGTTAGGATAGGTGCAGCGTCTTTGAGAGGTACCGCCGTCGTAGAGGAGAAGTGGAGGGCCATATCAGCTGCCGACTTCTTCTATAGAAACAGGGAAATAGCAGGATTTGACAACCCTGTCAGGAGCACCTACACGATCTTTAGGGAGCTTGTAGAGAACAGTATGGATGCCTGTGAAAGTGGAGGTTTCTTACCCGACATCTACGTTAGGCTTAGACACGTAGAGGGGGGAGCGCTCGAAATAAAGGTGGAGGATAACGGTAGGGGGGTCCCTAGGCGCTACATTAAGAGAGCCTTCGCGCAAGTCCTCTTCGGCTCCAAGTACACGCTACGCCAGACAAGGGGTATTTTCGGCCTCGGCGGCAAAATGGCAGTGCTCTATGGCCAGATAACCACCAACGCCCCCGTTCACGTAATATCGAGCACGGGAGGCATGGAGAGGTACTCCTACAAACTCATGGTAGACATAGAGAGGAACGAACCTATAACCAAGGAGGAGGTCGTGGAGAGGAACCACGGCCAGTGGAGGGGGACCGTAGTTAAGCTTAAGTTTCAAGGAGACTACGCTAGGGCTAGAGGCAAAATCCTGGACTACCTGAGGCATGTAGCTATCATAGAGCCCTATAGCCAGCTAACCTTCATCGACCCTGACGGCGTTTTATACTTCTATAGAAGGAAGACAGAAAAGATGCCTAAGCCACCTATCGAGGTGCTGCCCCACCCTCAAGGAGTAGACGTAGAGACCCTAAGGAGGCTGCTAGAAAGGTTCGGTCGAGGCAAGCTAGTAGACTTCCTCGTAGAGAGCTTCCACAGGGTGGGTAGGAGGATAGCGTTGAAGTTCCTGAAGAAGGCTAAGTTCGACCCAGAAATGGACATCGAAGAGCTGCTTAAGCGAGAAGACCTCATACCTAAGCTGGTTAAGGCGATGAACAACTTCGATGGCTGGCTTCCACCGGACCCATCATGTCTATCGCCCATAGGCCCTGAGCTGCTAGAGATAGGGATTAAGAAGGAGTTAAAGCCTGAGTTCGTGGCCGTTGTGCAGCGTAAGCCCTCAGCTTATAGCGGCCACCCCTTCATCGTGGAGGTAGCCATGGCTTACGGTGGAGGAGTCCCCGCCCCCAGCCAAGGCGAGATCAACCTGTATAGGTATGCCAATAAGATACCCTTGCTCTACGACGTGCACAACGATGTGTCGATGAAGGTGATAAAGAAGATCAAGTGGTGGAGGTACAAGTTGAATCCCGAGACCATGCCCATAGCCTTCTTCGTACACGTGTGCTCAACTAAGATACCGTACAAGACCGTGGGAAAGGAGTACATAGCTGACAGGCCCGAGGTGGAATACGAAATAGAGTGGGGGTTGAAGGAGGCAGCCCGTAAATTAAAGATGTACTTGGCTAAGAAGAGAAGAGAAGAGAGCGTTAAGAGGAGGAGGGCCACATTAATGAAGTACTTACCCTATATAGCTAAGTTCGCTACGGAGCTATGCGGCGAGAAGCGCGAGCCTGACTACGAGAGGGCCTTAGAGAGGGCCTTAGCCAGCGAAGCCAGAGCCCCAGCAGCCTAGTAAACCTAAGACTTCAACCTCACCTAGTTAAAAGCTCTTAAAAGTCCGTGTAGCTAGGGTTGTCTAGGTATCATAATGTCCACTAGGTATGAGGTTGCTAAGAGGAGTGTTCTCGAGAAGCTGTCTGAGCTTGGAATGAACGTATATAGACAGATGGCTAGGGGAAGGCTACCTAAAGTATACCTGCCTAGCCGCTCCACCTCCAACATCATCTACGACGAGAGGTCTAAGCAGTACGTGTTGGGCTCTGAACACGTTGAGCGGAGCGCCGCCAATATAAGACATGTTAAGTCCTTCACCCAGCTACTATGGGTGGGGTGGTTTGCTAGCCAGCTTATAAAGGAGGGTAAGTCGTGTAGTCTAAGAGACCTATACTACACGAGCTTAAACTTCCCCGAGTTTAGGTTTAAGAGTCAGAAGGAGAGTGACGACATAGTCACTGACCTTGAAAGCGTGCTGGGCGTGCCCCGAGAAGACTTTAAGATTTCACCGGAAGAGCGTAGCTCCATCTTCGGCGACCTCACCATAGAGTACACTGTGCCCCCCAGCCACGCGGGTAAAAGAGTAAACCTGCTCTCTGACCCCGACGGCAAGAACATAGGTATGTCCATAGCCACCGCTGAGTTCATAGAGTGCAACGCGGAGATGGTGATAGTGATAGAGAAGGGGGCCATCTTCAGGAGGTTCATAGAGGAGAGGGTCTACGAGAGGTTTAAGGCTATATTGATAGATAGCGCTGGCCAAGCACCGAGATTTACTAGGTTATTGCTTAGGAGGCTTAACGAGGAGCTAGGATTACCCGTCTACATTTTAACCGACGCGGACCCTTGGGGAATGCATATAGCTAACGTCATCATACACGGCTCAGCTAACGCAGCCCACATTAAGGGGTTGACGACACCGACCGCCAAATGGCTGGGGCTATGGGCCACCGACCTCTTAAAGTATCGCAAGCTGCCCACTTTACCTATGAATGAAAGGGACCTTAAGAGGCTCAGAGAGCTCAAGAAGGATCCAAGGTACAGGGACAGCTTCTGGCAGCGTGAAATAGATACCTTTCTTAAGCTCCAGCGTAAAGCTGAGCTTGAAAGCTTCAGCGCGCAGGGGCTCTCAGCGATAGTCGATAAGTACTTACCCAAGAAGCTAAAGGAGGTGGGAGGTTGAAACCGTCCCTAAATAGCCTCCCCGCTAGCTTAACCTCCGACCTAGCGCATGTAATTTTGTTTTGAGAACGCTACGAGCTCAAGGCTTAGTCAATACCACGTAATCGATCTTTTATACCCAGCGGATTCAAGTAGCGACTCCAAGGTCTCCCTTAAACTTCTGTACTTCTCCTCCTTGAGGTAGGGGCATTCATCTAATCCCTTCTCCATCATTAAGAGCTTGGCTGCAAAAGCTATACATGATTGTTCACCGCACATTTTGCAATTAAGCTTGGGCAGATAAGCGTAAATTTCAATAGGCCCCAACCTAACCTTGGCTTTAGGCTTTGAAATGTCGATGCTGCCCCTCCTCTCCCATGTCCTATTAATAAGCTCCTTTAACTCCTCCAACACCTTAAACGCTTCTTCTTCATTAGAGATTTGAGTCATTGTGATCCTGCCATCGCCATACATAGTTACTAGGCTTAACCCCCTCTTAAAGGTTAGAATGTTTGCCGCCTCAGAGTAATTAGCTGATGGTATAATTCTATCTAGATATGGAAGTACATCTTTAAGGTCACGGTCAGCTTTAGCAATAACCCTTATCTTTGTAGGATCAGCGATACAAGGCATAATTCTCTCTATAACTATCCTCTTTACATACATAAACTTAGCCTCCGCGTTGAGGTATATATTTTGAAACTATAATATTAAGGTTATGGTTTCATTTTGTAACCATGGAGACAATATAAGAAAAGAGAGACTAGGAGCTTAATATCTCCCCTCTCATCGATAAGCCCCACAGAGTTTGAGTTTAGAATCGAGGTTAAGTTAAATTAAAAGCATGATCTATGGAGTTAAAGCCTACGATAGCAACTTCACAAGTAAAGTAGCAAAGAGGGTTCAGGTACTTTACCGTAACAACTTAGTGCTTAGGGGTTAGGCGTAGAGCTGAATACGAAGTTGCAGAAGGGAGGTTGTAAGGAGCAGCCAACATTGATGGTGAGCCAATAGCGGCACATAAGAAAAGCCGCTGAAGTTAAACTGAAAATAGTGCAGCGAAACAATCGTACCCAGAGTTCAGGGAAGTACTGCTTAAGGAGACTGAGGAAAACGAGAGTTGCGAGCTCGCTAACGTCTACGAGAAGCTCTATGCATGTCCCAGGACCCAAGAGCTACGCAGATAGGATCTAAACCGCGACGAGGTAAAGACGTTCACAAAACGGTGAGGCAGGCTGTTCGTCGTCAAGAAGCTAGCTATCGTATTGACTAGGAGTATTGTATACGCTGCTAGAGCGTACAGCAGTGTTTGACGCAAAATGACTGAAGGTAGACTAGCTCTAGGGTTAATTTAAGTGACAGAAGCGATATTAATGCAACCTCCACAGCTCGTAGAGCTCTACAAATGGGAGAGGACCTCATATGTGAGGACAGGATGATCTACTGCAGGCTAAACCTACCGATCTATTAAAGCTATACTGTAAGTTGAGGAGAGAGCTAGGAACTTAAACAAATCCACTCTGCTATGCCTGCCATTAAGGAAGTACGACGAGTTTATGGTGAAAGCGCCGATCGCGTACAATGGGCGTTCATTAAGGGTCTGTAGCATGTAAACTATACTTTACAGCATTGATCTGAGGATCACTATGACGGATAGTAGGTAGGCTATTAACCATGGTATAGGATGATTATGCTGCGCAGAGACATACTCCTAAACACTCCCAGGAAAAAGGTCTATGAGTATGGGCCCGGTGGGATTTGAACCCACGACCAACCGGTTATGAGCCGGTCGCTCTAACCTGGCTGAGCTACGGGCCCCACGGTGTCTCTTATCAGCTCCTCGATATAAGCCTTTAACTGCTTGGGTTGAAGGCGCCGGCTGGAAGCGTTTTAACCTGCGAAGATCAACCTTAGCTTAGAGGAGGCTTGAGTGGAGGAGCCAGGGCTGGATTCATAGCGGGGCTGACCTCAGCTGCGCCTTTAACTGTCTACTCAGCGGCCTACATGGCTTTATGGCCAGAGGAGGTCCTTAGGCGGGTCGAGGAAGCCTTAGGCCCCATGAGCCCGATGCTACCTCCCCTGGTAGGCCGGTTTTACATGGTCTTCGCCGCCGTCGTCGTAGCGGTCTTCGCTACGTCCTTGGTGCTCGGGGTCCTATTAGGGGCGCTATACGGCAGGTTATTTGGGGCTAAGGAGAATAAGGTTAAAGCCTTCGCCCTATCTCTACTCTATCTGGCCGCGTTGACGATCTTAGTTAGCCTCCCCTTACCCTTAATACACTATGTCTACATCGTGTCCTCGGTGCTCTACGGTTTAACACTCTACTTAGCCTATGTGAGAGGGTTCAACGTGGAGCTCTATTTAAGGGAAATTAAGGCCGAAGAGCTAAGAGTACTCTCCACGCTTAAAACTGGCAGGTTTAAGTTAAGGGAGCTCGCCTCAACGCTCTCATTGGACGTGGAGGAGCTCTATAAGATGTTGACCAGGCTCGAGGAGAAGGATCTAGTCGAGCTAGACCTAGAGAAGAGGTATAGGTTAACGGAGCTAGGGAAGCTAGTGGCCTTAAAGGCCTCGCTCTAGGTGACTTTAAACATTAACAATATCCACGCAGCTACAGCCGCGATCCCTAGGGTCTCGAGGGCGGCGATGGAAGGCCACTTGACTATGGAGGCTGCCGCCACGCTTAAAGCCACGATAAGGAGAGAGGCTGAGCCCAACCATTTAGCCCCCCTATAAATGAGACCTAGACCCCACGCTACCGCCGCCAAACCTATCTGCACGAAGAACCACACTGAGACGAAGAAATGAGGGTCAGTACCTAGAGGGAACATGCCTATCAGCGCTAGGAAAAGCCCCGCTATGAAGGTGAAAGCCGAGCCAGCGCACTCGAACTTATTGAGTGAAGACTTGAAGAGCCAAAGCGAGTAGAGGGAGGTCAATAGGCCTGAGGCTACGAGGCCATAATTGAAGATCCACGGCTGATAGGCCCTCGGCCCTCCGAGGTCGCTATAAGCATGTCTCCATAAGCTAAACCAGGGGTTTACTAGCCAAGCCGCCGCTATTGAGAGAACGGCCAGGGTTAGCGCAGCGATCCCAAGATAGCGTAGTGGGCGCTCAGCGTACACGTAGCGTTAAGAGGGAGCTGTTGGCTATAAACTTCAAGCTGTACGTAGGTGCGCAGAGCTTTCATCACATTCCTCATTTCCCAACCTCCTCAGTATTTCAATCCAAGGGTTATCATGAAAGTAAGCTGGAAGCTCTACTTCACGTTCACTACGCATAGGAAGCTAGGCTCAGCGGCGCTAGATAAAGGTTGGCGTTACCCGGGTAATCCATGGACCATACCGCGTGAGATACGCTTAACACGCCTGCCTAGGCGCGTTTATAACCTTTAACACGTGGGTTTAAGGAATGGAGTAACAAAAGTATCAAATTGATAACACTTATATCCACCCTTACTAAGCGTCTAAGCGCCGCATCAACTAGGGGTTCCCGTCGGCGAACTCCATGAGGTTAACAGTGCTATCCACTAAGACCAGCCTTAAACCCCTCTTCGAGGCGGTTGAGGAGTTAAACATCGAGCTGGGCTTAGGCCTAAACTTAGAGGTATTCTACACTCATCAGCTCGACGAGGCTGGGAAAAGCCTTCAACACGGGCTCTGGGAGAAACTTAAAGGCTCTGATATAGTGCTGCTCGACATTAGGACCCCGACAAGCTGGTTCGTTAAGGAGCTACCTAGGGCTTTGAGCGCCAGTAGGGCTAAGGTAGTTCTGCCGCTCGTTGGAGGTAGCCCTAGCATCCTAGGTCTGCTTAGGCTGGACGAGTTTACCGGGTCCTTCATATCCTCGAGGGTCAAGGAGGTTGAAATGGACGTAGAGCACCTCGACATGTCCAAGGCTTGGAGAATGATGGAGCTAGCCAAGAAGGCCCGTAGCCTCCTCCCCTTGGGCCCCCTTAAGCACCTAGGCAATTGGGCTAAATGCGTCGATTATTGGGCCCTCCACGGCAAGAGGAACTTGAAGAACATGATTCTCCTCGTGTTGAGGGAGTACTTCGGCTATAAAGTCGAGGTGGAGGAGCCTAAGCTTGAAGTGGTCCCAGGCTTAGTGTGGGACCCCTTCGATGGATCCTGTAAGCGGTTGGAAGAGTACGTAGCTAAGCTCGACCTATCTAAGCCGACCGTAGCCATCCTCCTATACTCAGGGATGCACTTCGACCAATGTAAGCCGGTGGCTGAGCGCCTCTCAAGGGAGCTTAAGCACCTAGGGATTAACGCTGTACCAGTCGTGGGAGGAGCCTCTAAGGAGCTACGCTGGAACGTGGATATGCTCAGGAGGAACACCCAGCTCCACGGCAAACCCTTCGTGGACGCCGTGGTAAACCTGCAGTGGTTCAGGATCGTGGGCGGGCCTTACGGAGGCCCCGCCGAGCCCACCTACAACTTGTTCAGGGAACTAGACTGTCCCTTATTCAACGGTCTAATAATGTACATGAGGGAGGTCTCCAGGTGGAGGGAGGATCAGCGCGGGATAGCGCCCATAGAGGTTGTTACAGCCGTCGCACTGCCTGAGGCCGACGGGGCCATTGAGCCCATACCACTGGCTGGGCTCAGCGACGCCGTAGACAAGGAGGTAGTGGTAATTGAGGATAGGCTGAAGAGGAGAGTCGGTAGGCTTGCGAGGTGGCTTGAGCTTAAGCATAAGCCCGTCGAGGAACGTAGGGTCGCCGTGGTCATCTACAATTACCCTCCAGGAGAGCATAACGTGGGCAGCGCCTCCTACCTCGACGTCTTCGCGAGCCTAGAGGCCCTGCTGAGGAAGCTTAAGGAGGAGGGGTATAAGGTAGAGAAGGCCTCCAAGGAGGAGCTTAAGGAGGCCTTAGTGCTCCGCGGCCTCATAAACTCCCCGGAGTGGACCACGCCTAGAGGCGCAATTAAGCTCTCTCTAAGCGACTACGATAAGTTCCTAGCTAAGCTCCCAGACGAGGCCAGGCTCAAGGTAATGAATGCTTGGGGTGAACCTCCAGGAGACATCAACGCAGCTGAGGACGGGTTGCTGATACCTGGAGTGGTGCTGGGCAACGTCTTCATCGGGGTCCAGCCAAGCAGGGGGGTCCACGAGGACCCTGAGAAACTATATCACAGCAAGGACCTCCCGCCACACCACCAGTATTTGGCCTTTTACCGCTGGGTTGAGGAGGTGTTTAAGGCGGACGTCATAATCCACCTAGGCACCCACGGGACACTGGAGTTCATGCCCGGCAAGGAGGTGGGCCTTTCAGGCAGCTGCTTCCCCGATCTATTAATAGGTAACTTACCCCACGTTTACGTCTACCACGTGACCAACCCCTCGGAGATGACCATAGCTAAGCGTAGGAGCTACGCCTACACTATAACCTACGGTACACCGCCCTTCACGAGGGCGGAGCTATACGAGGACTACACCGAGCTAGAGGAACTATTACACGAGCTAAGGGAGGCTGAGGCCCAGGACCCTGAAAGGGTCGAGATGGTCAAGAGACTGATCGAGGAGAAGAGCCGTTGTTTAAACCTCAGCTACGCCAGCCTTGAGGAACTACACACTAAGCTCTTCGAGCTGAAGAGAGCCATCATACCTAGGGGCCTCCACGTACTGGGCTCACGGTGGGACGAGGACGAGCTAATAGATTACTTGACCCTGGCGCTCAGGTATGACAGGGAGTTTAAGTCGCTTCATAGGGTGCTGCTTGAGGCTAAGGGCCTAGACTACGACGAGGTCCTAGAGAACCCTTCACGCCGCGTAGACGGTAGAGTTGGGTCAGAGGTCCTAGAGGAGGTCGAAGGAGAGGTTAGAAGGCTAGTGGAGTACACCTTGAATGGGAGGGAGAGAGAACTACTGGTTAAGCTGCCTCGAGGGGCTAGGCGCGAAGCGGAGAAGGCCGTCGAGTTCATAAGGGAGGTAGCGGCTAAGGTCGCGGCCTGCGACGAGCTGGGCTCCATCCTTAAGGCGCTGAGCTCCGGCTACGTACAGCCTAGGGTGGCTGGAGACCCTGTTAGAACCCCGGAGGTCCTGCCCACGGGCTCCCACGGCTACGCCTTCGACCCCCGCTTAACGCCAAGCAAAGCGGCGTACCTTAGAGGGTGGAAGATAGCTGAGGAAACCTTGAAGCTCTACTTGGCCAAGTACGGCCGGTACCCTGAGGCTGTCGGCGTGGTGCTATGGGGGTTCGAGACCATGGGCACTAGGGGGGAGACCATAGGGCAGATACTGGGCTACTTAGGCGTGAAGCTTACCAGAAAGCATGGTCCGTGGAGCTCCGACCTAGAGGTCGTCCCTCTAAGCGAGTTGGGCAGGCCTAGGATAGACGTGGTGGTCACCATATGCGGGATCTTTAGGGACACCTTCCCCAACCTCATAACCATGATCGACAGGGCGGTTAAGCTCGTAGCGAACCTCGATGAGCCTCCCGAGCTCAATTACGTGAGGAAGCATGTCCTGGAGGCAGAGGACCAGGACCCTGCGGTTAGGGTATTCGGACCCAAGGAAGGTGCCTATAACACTAGGCTCCCCGAGATAATCGAGAGCTCAGCGTGGAGCCGAGAGGAGGAGCTAGGCGAGGTCTACGTCGAGGACATGATGTACGGCTACGGCGAGAACTTGGAGGCTGAGCCCCTCAAAGAACTTTTCAAGTCACTGCTGGGCAAGGTCGACCTCGTCAGCCAGGTCAGGTATGCCCACGAGTACGAGGTGACTGACCTAGACCACTATTACGAGTTCCTAGGAGGCCTGAAGAGAGCGGCGGAGAACGTTAAGGGAGGAGAGGTCGAGACCCTCTGGGTTGACACGACTACGGAGAGGGTTAGGCTGAGGAGCCTAGCTGAGGCCGTGGACCACGCTGTCCGAACTAGGCTGTTGAACCCTAAGTGGGTGGAGGGCATGTTGAGACACGGCTACGACGGGGCCAGGGAGGTGGCTAAACGTGTGGAGTACGTGTTGGGCCTAGCGGCGACCGCGGGCAGCGTGCCTAGCTGGGTGTGGAGCAAGATAGCCGAGAGGTACCTCTTCGCCGACGAGGTGAGGGGGAGAATGATGAGGGACAACCCCTGGGCTATACGCGAAATTACGAAGAGGCTCTACGAGGCTTACAGACGGGGGTATTGGAAGGCTAGCGATGAGGAGGTGGAGAGGCTTAAGGAGCTCTCCAGCGAGGTTGAAGGGGTCCTTGAGGACCTGGCTCAGAGGAGTTAAGGTGTCAAGAGGAGCGTTAACAGTAGCGCTACGACACCGCTTAGGTATATTCCATCGAAGGTCCCAGCCCCACCTATGCTTATCATCGAGGCCTCCAGGTCCCTGAGACACTTAGCTAAATTGGCGAGGTCAGCGCCCACAATGGTCCCATAGACAGCAGCGGCGTAGGCTATCGGCGGAGCGAGGTATGCGACGCCTAGAAGGAGGGTGAAGGATAGCGAGGATAACGCTGAGACCGTGGGCGGTATAAGCGTCGGCACAGCCACCCCCAGCCCTGGAACTACGCGAGAGAAGGCGTAGGAGGCCAAAGCAACGATCAACGACGCCGCGAGCAGCGACACCCCAGCTAAAAAGCCCTGAGGGCCCAGCAGCATCAGGGCGGCCATAATAGAGGCAGCGGCCATAGGCATCACAGCCCCACCGAGGTTAACGGTTACAAGCATCTCGTCACCGGTCACCACCCTAAGCCTAGGTACGGGGAAAGGGAGACCGAACACGTAGATATAGCCTAGCTCCGAGACCACCCTGAACATGCGGCGAGGCACGCGCTTGACCACCACGTTGACGAAGCTCAAGGCGAGGGAGAGGATGAATATGGAACACGCTAAGGCGAAGCCTTGACGAAAGCTTAAACCGAGCGCCCTAAAAGCCAGCGCCAAGACGCCAGGTATCCACAGCCACAGGAAAGGGAGAAAGGCGAGGGAGAAGAACAGAAGCAGGATTAAGGGATGCGAGGGCATGCTCACAACTATACGTCTAGACACCCTGAACCCTCCAAAACTAAGATAGAGGGCTTCCTTAAAAACAGGGCCTAGGGCTTAACGCTAAGAGAGATCCTTGCCGGATCTCAACGGCTTTTAAAGTCTAAATAAGCTTTCAGCCTAGGTCTTAGGTTCGACGAATCGAGGATCCATCTATGGTGGCGGCGGAGCTGAAAGAGCTCGTCGAGAAGCTGGCTGAGGGAAGAGGCATAAAGGAGATTGTAGAGGAGAAGGAGCCGTCACTTTTAGCCGCGGTGTCGAAGCTAAAGATCAGGTTTAACGACGGAGGAGTGAAGCTACTCGTCTATAAAAGGTACACGGGGCTTAGGGGCCTAAAATGGATACCCGTTGAATGGTACATCTTCCCGGCAGCCACCTTCAATTTAAACCCCAGGAGGCTGTTAATTAACGAAGTCTCCTTTAACTTAAAGCTGAGGAGCCTAGGCTTCAAGACGCCTAAGATTTACGCTGTAAGCTGGAGACGCAGATCGGTGTTAATGGAGTACGTCCATGGCAAACAGCTTCCCCAACACCTCAGGGACGGACGGTTCAAGGTGTTCTACCGCGTTGGCGAAAGCCTCGCGAGGCTGCATTCCAAGGGTATATGTCTCGTCGACACTAGGCCCCAGAACATGATCGTCGACGACCGCGGAGACCTCGTATTCATAGACCTGGAGCAGGCGAGAACTAGAGGAGACAGAGCATGGGACATAGCACTCCACATCTACTATAGCGTCAAGTTCACATTGAACAGGGATAAAGCTAGGAGTATTGTGTCTACGTTCGCTCAAGGATACCTTGAGAAGGGCGACGCTGAGGACCTTAAGAGAGCCACGGCGGCCAAATACCTAAGAGTTTTCTTGCCGCTAGTCCTCCCACCCACCCTTAAAGCTGTGGTCAGTGAACTAAAGAAAACATCCTAGAGAGAAAACGCTAACGCTACATAGACCACCCAGCGATAAATAGTATGGGCGGCGTTTACAACGCCGCCGTATGCGGCCGCCGGGATTTGAACCCGGGTAAGCAGCGTGGCAGGCTGCTGTCCTAGACCAGGCTAGACCACGGCCGCCATTGAAAAGGTGGCTCCAAGCGGTATAAAAACCTTCAAGCTACTAGGGCTCGACTTAGAGCTTCATAGCCCATGGAGGCCGGTAGCTAGCTAAGCTTCGCTAGCACGTCGAAAGTTACGCTTAGGCTAGGAGGCCGGCCTCAGCCATCTTAAGCCTCCGTAGAGCTGAGCGATAGCGTAGTCCTGGGACGCGGGCGTAGAACTTGCTACGCTTAACCACGAGCCTCATGGCTCTGAGCCTTTCAAGCGTCATTTTAGCCCTAGCCAGGTCTAAGCCTGTAAGCTTAGCTGCAAAGAGCGCTGTAACTCCTCTACGCCTTGAGTAGAGGAGCTCCAGCATCTTAACCTCCTCGGCGCTCAGCATAACCTACACCTCCCATCGATGACCACAGCGCTCACAGCACCACTCCTCTACGCCGTTAACCACCCTTGAAATGTAGGTGTCCCCACCACCACACTTAGGACACCTAATAGTCAATAAGCCCATAGGCACAGGTAGAGCCCCCAATCACCACCCTCCACCTGGAGGCCTTTAAAGCCCGCACTTAGCCTCGAAGAGTAAAACTAACAGGCCAAGTAGAAGCCAAGGACATAGCCACGTAGAGCAGCCGGCCCCTCGCACTGTTTACCGGGCCGTTGAAAAACCTCGAAGCAAGGCCGCGTTAAACCTCAACGAACCACTTAACGTCCTCAGGCCTCTCATAGCGTTCAAGTGAAAACTCCAAGAGAACTCTACAAGGAACCACCACGCCGCCAAGCCTCAAAGCCTCACTACACTGATCACATCTACCATCACCACGACAAGGATAACCCTCAATCCTGCCGCCCCGCCTATAAACTACCAGCCTGGCCACAAAAACCACGGTCAGCCGGGGTTAAAAGCCCAGCCCATCCATGGTTGGGGGTACCATGTAGTTCTCAACCTTAAGCTGAAAAGCCATGTTTAGGGGAGAGAGGGATAAGTGCGCTCTAAGGCCCCCGAAGCCCAGGCTAATCTATGTAGTGGATAAAATATACTGAGACAACGAACACAACCACGTGAAACCTTAGCAAGAAGGTACGCAGAGTTATACATAGGCTCGCAGCCTACAAAGCTAACATTGTATAAACGCTACAACGGATCCACCTTCACCCTACATGAATACATAGCGCAATACCGACACCTCGAGCTAAACATTAAAATCATAGACCCTAGAAAGCCCTAGCGATTTCATAAGGGCACTAAGCAAATACCATAACGCTAAAAAACATCATATGTGAAGAAGCTGTTAAGGGAGAGGAGAGAGGAAGTACGCCCCGGCCAGGGCTCGAACCTGGGACCAGTCCCGCCTCAAGGCCGTCGGCCTTGGGGTCCCGGTTAACAGCCGGGTGCTCTGCCTAACTGAGCTACCGGGGCGTGTTAATGTATCTATTGGAGGGCTATAAAGGTAACGTTTAATGCTCTATGTTAACTACCCCACCAAGTATGTTTCCGTAGCATTGTTCGTTGTATTTTGACTTCTAATTGAGTTGTTTATTACTAGCAGGCAGCGATGATGGATGAATGAATAATTTCGCGCGTTCTCTATGGTCTCATTCTTCACGTTATTGCTTAAGCTTAGTTCGTAACCGTTTTTGAGGTTGATGAGGTTTCTAAGGCCTTGTCTCTGGACCTCTACTAGGTTTTTGGCTTGAGCCTTTTGATGGTTAGGCTGACAGTGCTCTTTGAGAGGTTTAGGGCTTTGCATAGCTCGCCTTGAAGAGCGTAGCCGCCTTTCTCGATGAGGAGCTCGTAGATCTTCTTCTCGTTGCCCTCCAGGAGCTTGAGGTTCTCCCTCCACTTGGCTTTGTGGTTCTCGGCTACGTCGTGAAGAGTTTGGCGGCACTCTTCGTGGGTTAAAAGCATGAGGACTACGGTGGGCCGGTGGTTAGGGTTGAGGTCACTATGATGGTTACGTCGCTTAGCATGTAGAGTTGGGGTATCTCGTAGACTTAGAGCTGTGAGTCCTCGACCACTAGCTGGATGGTTGAGGGGTTAGGAGCTTGTAGGAAAAAAGGTGAAGAGGGATAAAAGGAGGATTAGGGAGAGGGCTATGAGCTTACGCTCCATGGATCACCGGCACCTCGCCGTGGCTTGGAGGGTCGATGCAGCGGCGAAGGCTAGGCAGAGAAATGTACATAGCAGGGTAGCCACCAAAGTGAGCCTTGAGACCGATACCACGACTCCGTGTTAAGGTCAAATAGGGACGCTGAGAAAGCTAGGGTTTTAAACGTCTTCTGAACCTGTTTCGCCTCGCTGTTTAACGAGACATTTGCCTAAGAGCGCCTTTATAAGTGCGTGGGGCGCCGTAGACATTGTGGGTGGGCGTTCATTGACGCCCTCCATGTAGGGTTGAATCCTTGGAGGAAGTTTAATGGGTGAGGTTGACTTAGGTAGGCCCTTGATGGCGCTGCTAGTGGTTGCACGTAGAGGCTACGCGCCGCTCGTGGTGACTGATAAGGGGTTCGCTGAGTTTAAGCCTAGGTCTACGGCTAAGCGCTGGCTACCTTTCGGCGGAGTCTTAGATGTCAGGGAGATGGCTGAGCTGACCAGGCTTAATAGCGGCGAGCTGGTTGAGAGGCTGGGTGAAGGCGGCTTCGATACGGTAGTCCGCTGGACGCCCTTCGTGAAGGTGGTGGAGGTTAGGTTTAGGCCCGGCTTTAAGGTGGAGGTTGAGGTTGGCAGTGGGAGTAGAGTTGAATGGATCGTTAAGGGGTTTTGGGGCGGGTTAAGAGCAGAGGAGCAGATCAACAGGTTGAGAGGGTTGTTGGAGGAGCTCGGGGTTAAGGTCTCGGTAAGGGCTTAGCTGGGGCGCTATAGGTTTAAGCTGGGCTTCTCTTACACGGTTACCCGTGGACTGCTACCTTTACATCGGCGGGCGGCGGGTTAAGGTCAAGGCTTCGCTCGAAGGAGTTAACGAGGCGTTTAAGGAGGATCCCCTGAAACCTCTATGGCTGGTTAGGGGGTACGTGGAGGGTAAGCTGGGCAGGGTTAAGGGGGCTAGGTTTCTAGGGGTTAGCTTTAGGGATGGGGTGTTTAGGCTTAGGTACCTCGTAGAGGCTGAGCGTAGGGCTGCTACGGTGGAGATAGCCTACATACTGGCTAAGGGCCGTGTAAGGGCTTGAGGCGTACTAAGGCTTAGAGCTATAGGCAGCCTTGAGGACAGGCTGGTCGATGAACTATAGGTTGGCATCGGCGCTCGCGCTGTCCATGTTGTTCACCATGGCTTTGCTCTACGCTACCCTATCCTTACCAGCGGCGCTCCACACCTACCTTATTGAGTACTTCCCGGACTACGGGCTTGCTGAGTGGGTTGAAGCGCGCAGAGTGGTTGAGGCGCTTAGGCCTATAGGATATGTCTCGCTGTTAACGGTGACTGCGCTCGTCGCGGCGGGCTTCGCCTCCAAGAGGTTTAAGGCGTCGCTGTTGGGGTCGCTAGCCGTAGATCTGCCCACCTTCAGCTACTTCGCCTCTACGATGTTCTTCCTGGCGGGGGTGGGGCTGTTTAGGCTGCTGTGGATCCCTTTTATTGACATGGACCCCTGGCTGTTGAAGCTTGGCCATGCCGTCCTTCTACCCTACGTGGCGCTATCGATCTTGGTGACCCCTAAGCTAGCCGGGTTAGCGTTCATTTTTGGCTGGCTGCTTCGTGTTCTCCTTTGGGACGGCTACGTGGCTCTACGGTAGGTCTAGGGGTGTCGAGCTCATTGACTTCTGGGCCTACCGTTTAAGCCGTCACCCTCAGTACCTCGGCTTCCTCCTATGGAGCTACGGCTTAATGGTTACGCCCCTTTGGTGGGGATGGGTTAAAGGGGGCTACGTGCCCACCCCGAGCCTGCCGTGGCTGTTGGCGGCGCTCATAGTGATGACGGTGGCTTTAAGCGAAGAAGCCTTATTGACTAAGAGATTCGGTGAAAGGTACATTAGATACCGTGAGGCTGTTCCCTTCCTGTTCCCGGCGCCCAGGAAACTTAGGTCCGCGACAGCGCGACCCATTAAGCTTCTTCTAGACAGACCTTATCCCACGAGCGTTAAGGAGGCCTTCCTAGTTACAGTGCTCTACGGCGCGCTGTTAATAGCCTCGTCGATACCCGTGGCCTACTTTCTCCCCTAATCCGCTACGGGGCTCCACGTTTGAATCAGGACGACAGAGAATAGGGATATGGACACGATCAGCGAGACTAGACCGGCTACAAAAAGGATTATGGACCGCCTCCTAACCTTCTCCTCCAGCCTCTCGCTGAGAGCCCCTAGCAAGGAGGACACTATGGAAGAGGCGAAGAGAGCTTCGCTAAGCGTGGAGAAAGCTATTAAGAGGTAGCTTAGGAGCGGACGCCTCCAAGGCGTCGAGGACGCTATTAGGCAAGCTAGGGTCCAGCAACCCCCCTATGAAGAGGAGGGCTAAGCCCACGGCTATCAATGTGCTGAGCTTGACTTCCATCCACCCCCCTCCCTAACCTGGCTGAGGTAGAGGTTTAAAACCGTGGGTCGAGATGAACTTAAAAAGTTTAAGCTCCCTCTACGCCCAGGCTTTAGTTGATGAGCGTGGAGGAGAAGGTCTTAGAGGCTTTGAGGCTAAGCCCTAAGGGCGCGGGTTTAACCCAGCTTGTTAAGCAGACGGGGTTGAAGAGGAGTGAGGTGTTGAGGGCTCTCGAGGCCCTAGTAAATAAAGGCTTGGTGGAGAAGGTGGTTAAGGGCTGCCGGGCCACCTACGTAGCTAAGCAAGGCTAGCTTCTAACCGCCGCCTCAAGGAAACTCGGCGTGAACGTCTCCGACTCACAGATTACTCCTGCCTTCCTTAGCACCGCGAGGAGTTCCCTGACTCTCTCCAAGGAGAGGCCGAGGGTCCTGGACACTTCCATGCTGGTCACGTAGCCCTGAGACCTAAGCCTCTCCACGATGAAGCTAAGAGCCTCTAGCCTACGCTCATCGTACACTTCGTATACCTTAACCCTGCCTCTAACCAAGCAGGGTCACCGGCTATGTATCCATGGATGACGGCGCGCTAGGGAACATATAAGCTTTGAGGATCAGGGCTACGTGGACGCCGAGTATAGCCTACCAGCCCTAGCTATGTCGCTCCTCTCGAGGTCCACGAAGACCACGAACACCTCGTCCCTGGGGACCCCAGCGGCCTTGGCGAAGCTCCCGGTTATAGCCTCCGCGATCCTAGCCTTCTGCTCCTCGGTCCTACCCTTAAACCAGTACACAAACACGAAGGGCATAGTTGATAGCTTGGTGAGCTGGGCTTAAAGCGTTGGGGCTGGTTAAAGGACCAGCATTAAAGCTGAGGACGCGGCGAGGAAAAGGAAGGCTAGGTGCTCAGTTAGGCTACCCACCTTGACTGGGCCCCTAACTCTATGGGAGTAAATGGGGCTTAGCCAGGCCACCCCCATGGGGGTCAGGCTGTCTAGGGCTAGGTGTGATAGGTAGCCCAGCGCGAAGAACAGAGGGAGGTAGGGAGCCCTGAGGGTCAGCGCTATGACAACTGACGCTGCTGCGGCCCCCGCTAGGCTATGTAAGGCCCCCCTATGTTTAAGGGGAATCAACCTGCTGAGGAGAGATCTATAACGGTCTACGTCTGGAGCTAAGCTTCCCGCGGCCATAGCCAATAGAGGAGAGACATCCCAGGTTAGTAGCCTCAGCTTAGCTAGCGTTAAGTAGAGGGTTAGGGAGGCGGCTAGGTGTGTGTAAGCCCTCATACTCAATACCTGTGGAGGACCCTAGCCCCCCTAATAGTCATCCCCAGGCTGAAGTAGTGTCCCCCCAACACCTCTACTGGGCTTAGCTTGTCCAGCTCCTCGAAGAGAGAGGGGTAAAATCGCAGCTCGGCTTCACCGTTCCACACCTCGCCTACCTTGAAGTTCTCCACTATGCTCTGCACCAACTCCATCACTGCTGGCCTAGATGGATCGTCGGCGCTCGGGAAGTGTCTCAACAAGTAGAACCTGTACCTTAATAGATCCTCGGCGCTACCCCTACCCGTTAAGGTTACGCTGGCCTCAGCTATCCTTTCACCGTGGGCCTCGCATATCCCCTTTAGCTTGACCCCCGGCCTAAGCGGACCTATCCTCGGGTTTAAGGGGTGAGGCCTGGTCATGTAGATCCTAGCTAGCTTCTTAGGGAAGCCTTGAAACCAGCCTCGAAGCAGCGTGAAGTCGTTGTCCACCCAGATGTACGGCACCGTGAAGCCCTCCTCACCGCCCAGCCTGCAGTTAACCGCCACTAACAGCTCCCTGTACTGAGACCTCTCCGGGTTAAGGTAGGCTAAGTCAGGGTTGACGTCGCTGACCGAGGTCCACTCCACAAACCAAGCGAAGCAGAGCCCAAGGGTTGAGCCCAACTCTAAGGGCTCAGGTAGCAGCTTCTCGACCTCGCTGGGGTCTGCCTTAAACACAACCTCTATGACGTCGCCCCCGTAATGCCAAGGAGGCGGATCTACAACCCCAGCTCTACCTTCAGGGCTTAAAGGTAGACAGTAGCCTTTCAGGCGCATAACGTTAACTTAAGCAGAGGGTCGCTTAAGCCTCGCTGAGTGACTGACGGAGGAAATCTTTAAACGCCCAGCGGTTTAACCTAATCATGGCCGGGGTAGCTCAGCCTGGGAGAGCGCCCGGCTGAAGACCGGGTTGTCGAGGGTTCAAGTCCCTCCCCCGGCACCTCACACAGGTTCATCTAAGTAAGTAAAGGCTCCAGTTGAGCCTCTATGGGAACTTAACATAAACTTTGTAATACTACTGAGACGCTTAACCCACGACGCTCTTCAGCCAAGTTTTAGCGTAGTTAATAAAGGGGGACGTAGACCCACGTACAGGTGGCTGCAGTAACATTATGAGGGTCAAGCTGAGAGAGCCCCCTAAAATAGCGCGGCGCGCTGTGTTCGATATTAAGCGTTGAAGAGAGAATTCTGGAGGGCTTTAAGGGTGGCTGAACCCTTCACGGCATCTTACATCTATGAAATACTCCTCGAGATTTCCAAGGGTCCTAAACGCTTCGTGGACTTAAAGGAGGCCTGCCCAAACGAGAAGACGAGGAGCAAGAGGCTGAAGGAGCTACTTAGGAAGCAGCTGATTAAGGCTGTGGTGCTCGAGGACCCCTTCAATAGGCCTAGGATCTTCTACGTGTTAACTGAGAAGGGAGATAGGGTGCTCAGCGCCTTAAGGAAGCTTAGGGAGGTCTGCGTGGAGAAGGGCTAGAAGGTGGCCGAGGACTTCGAGGTACCTCTAAGCCTAACGTAGAAGCGGCAGAAGCGGTCGCCCCTCATAAGGCACCTCTCCTCCACCACGTCAACATCTCCTCCCAAGCACGCAGCAAACCAGCCGGCTAGGATACCTCTATAGAAAGCGCTACCTCTCCCAGCGTCCAGGCACTCAAAGAGATCAAAGATATTGATCCTGGCCTCCCCCCTAGCCCTATCGAAGTCTAAGATCTCATAGCCAGCATACCAGCCGAAAGCCTGGGTAACCCTACATACAGCGTCCAGTAACTCGCGGTCGTCAAGCCACGAAAGTAAGCGGCGCCACCGCTTATACGTCTCAACCCCTCCCCCATAGCCGAAGTAGTATAGGAAGGACTCAGCTGCCGACCCCCACCTCCTCTTAAGCTCCCTGATTAGGTCGAGCATCAAGGACCTAGAGAAGATCATTACAGGCATTCCAGCCGCTAATAGCTCGCCTCTACGCGGGCTAAAGCACATGCCCTCGTAGGGTCCTTCGTTCACCCTAAGCTCCACGTGACTCCCTGAAAGAGCCTGGCTAAGCTCACGTAGTGCAAGTTCATTTAGGTCCTCAACGTAAAGCTGCAGGTGGCACATACCTCCGTGCCCCTTCGCGTCCAGCACGTACGAGTTATTATGGTTAGAGAGAGCTACATGTAGCCTCTTTAAGAGACCTATGAGCTCCTCGAGAGAGCCCTTAACCTTCACCGTTATTGAGGTCAGACGCTTATTAGGCTGAATTAAGAGAGGTAGAAGATCCCTTTCAACATCGCTTATCATCGCCAAGCTCTCCTCAAAGCGACGGGTACGTAAGCTTGCTGCATAAATTTATAGTTTGCTGCACTAATGTACAGACCACTTAACGTTCACATCAAATACCGCGATCAGCACGTAGCGGGCTACTAACGTTTAGCTCAAAGATCAACGATATCAACGGCTGAGGCATTACATCGACCCTTAGAAGGCTATAGCCAGTAATATTCCAGCTACTATCAGCAGAGCTCCTCCCACCTGTCTAAATGTTACCTCCTCCTTTAAGAGAACGCTAGCCAGTATCAATGAGATTAGAGGGGATGAAGTGGTTAACGTAGAGGCCCTAGCAGCCCCTATGAAAGCTAAGCTGACGTATAAGAGCCAGTCGCCTATGCCTAAGCCAAAGAGCCCTCCTAACAGAGCATAGATTAGAAAGGACCTTGTAACTAGGCCTCGACTCCTAGCCATGAAGGGGGTCATTACGCAGAGCAGGAATAACAGTTTGACCAAGTTAACTAGGGAGGGATCAACCTTAAGCACAGCCACCTTAAAGATCACAGAGGCCAGGCCCCACGAGACTCCAGCTAAAACAGCAGCTACCACGCCCATTAACACCCTCCGCCTATCCCCTAACCCCTTAGGGGGCTTGAAGGAGGCCAGCCAGATACCGCTTAAGGCCAGGGCCAGGCCTACAACGAGGCCCACGGTCAAGGACTCCCCAAGTAACAGTACAGCGAAGAGCGAGGCGTAGAGAGGGAACACGTAGCCCACGGGGTAGCCTATAGAGACCCCTGCGTCCCTCAAGGCAACCATGTAGAGGGCGTCGCCTACTACTATGCCCACCGTGGAGGCCAGGAGCACCCAGGCCAAGGACTCAAGCGTTATCAGTGGAGGGCTAGGGTTTAAGGCGAAGGAGAGAAGGACCATGAAGGCTAAGGCTAAGGGGACCCTGAAGCCGCTGGTAGCTAAAGGGTCCCTTAAGCTGGAAACCGCTCTACGATACAGTACGGCCGCGATCGACCAGTTAAGCGAGGCCAGGATGGCTGCCGTTGCGCCAGCAATGTACGGGTCCACGGCCTTTAAGGGAGGGAAGCCTCATTTAAAGGATTAGTGGGGGCTCGACCCTAATGCCTTTCAATCACAGCCTCTCGGCTCATCGTAACTCTGACCGTCTCACCGCCCACTTTTAAGGGCAGAGAGGAGCTAGATTAACTTAACACTTCCTCCACCTTCTTAACCAGCCTCTCTATGTCAGGCAGCCTCCTAGCCACGTCCTCGCCGTCCAGCTTAGCTCCCTGGAAGCCCCACGTATGTAGATAATTGGCGGCGTCCCAGGCGTACCTAACCCATTCCCCTAGTCTATCGCTGAGCTTAGCTACAGCTTTCTCTAGCCTACTTAGCGTCCAGCGGCCTCGGTGCTCGTCGAGGCCTAACTGGGCAGATAAGGCCTTCACCGCCTCCTCAACAGCTTTATACAGCTTCTCCGAGGCCCTGGCTGGGTCGCCGGGTAGTAGGTTCACAGCGTCCTCTAAGTACTTCTTAGCTAGCTCTGCGTGTACCTCAAGCTCCTCCCTAGGGGTTAGTTTAAGCCTCTTGAGCACCGAGTCGATTACGTAAATCTCGACATCAACCCCTAGGAGCCTAATGCGCTCGGCTAGCCTATCAGGAAGGATGACGGTGTACAACGAAGCCCTAGACCCTACCCCCTAGGCGACATATGAGGCTTGCGCGCCGACCAGGCTCCCTTAAAGCTTAAGCCTACACCCCTTAACCTTAGAACGTGGTGGGAGCTTGAGGCTGATAATCTTCGGGGCGCCCGGGGCGGGTAAAGGCACTCAGGCTCAGCTACTATCGTCTAGGCTCGGGATACCACAGGTAGCTACAGGAGATATCCTGAGGGAGGCTGTTAAGAAAGGCACGGAGCTGGGTAGGCTAGCTAAGCAATACATGGATAGGGGGGAGCTCGTACCTGACGAGGTAGTCATAGGGATAGTTGAGGAGCGCCTTAAGCAGCCGGACTGCTCTAAAGGCTTCATCCTCGATGGGTTCCCTAGGACCATTAAGCAGGCCGAGGCCCTAGACAGGATCCTAGCTAAGTTAGGCGTTAAGCTAGACGCCGTAATAAACCTGGAGGTAGATGAAGAGGAGGTGGTTAAGCGCATAACCAATAGGCGCACCTGCCGTAATTGCGGTGCCGTCTACCACTTGATCTTCAACCCACCCAAGAACGATGAGGTATGTGATAAGTGCGGAGGGCCTTTATACCAGAGGGACGACGATAAGGAGGAGACCGTGCGCAACAGGTTAAGGGTATATCGAGAGCAAACCCAGCCGCTGCTTAAATTCTATGAGGAGAGAGGGCTATTAAAGAACGTCAACGGTAATCTAAGCATCGAGGAGGTGTTCAAGGAGATCTTAAGCGCGCTAGGGGTCGCGTAGAGTGGCTGTGCTTTCTGATAAAGACATACTTAGGAGAGTGGAGAAGGAGGAGCTCTCGATAAAACCTTTCGACCGCTCCTGCATAAACCCTGCAGGCTACGATGCACGTTCAGCGAGGAGAGTGGAAATTAAGCCCGGCGTCCACGTACTGCTATCCACCTTGGAGTACTTTGAGCTACCTCTAGATTTAGTGGGCTTCATTTACCTTAGGTCCTCGCTGGCCCGAGAAGGCCTAATTGGTAGCTTCGCGGTCATCGACCCCGGCTTTAAAGGAAACCTCACGCTCTCAGTGATGAACGCCGGAGGAGGAAGCGTGACGATAGAGGAGGGCGAACGTATAGTGCAGGTAGTGTTCCATCAATTATCCACGCCTGCTTCCAAGGGCTACGAAGGTAGGTACCAGGGAAGTATAGGCGTAGTGCCCAGCAAGAGGAAAGAAAAAGAGGTTAACGCTTAACCCCTATAATCGCCTGCGCCCTATCTACATACCATCTGGTAATGTCGCGGAACTTCTCCCAGAACTCTTGAAAGTTATCCATGGTCCTAGCCTCGACAAGGAGGAAACCGTTCCAGTCGGTTCCATGAGCATGGTCATATTCGGCCACGATCTTGACCCCTCTAGGGAGAGAGGCCTTGAAGCCCTCCCACTCCTTCTTAGCCTTATTCACCTCGGCCTCGGTCATGGTCCTATACCTAAAGAAGATAACAGCGCCCCAAACCATGCTTTCACCTTCACTCTCCTTTACCTTAACTTAAGTATATATATTTTACGTATCCTACGAAGCTTACTAAAGTTTACCTTTGACACCGCTCGCATACGAAGGTCTTCCTTTTAATCGGCTCTTGGAAGTAGAGCTTAATAGGGTAGCCGCAACGTGGACATGGTTGTCGCTGCCTATTATAGACCTTGAGGAGAGGTGCTATGCGCTCACCCCTAAGCTTACGAGCTAGGAACTCCTCGCTCAGCCTCTTAGCTTCTTCGATTAATCTACAGACCTCATCTAGGCTTAAACTTCTCACCTGCCTCTCAGGGTGAACCTCAGCTCTAAAGAGTATCTCATTGCGCAGTATGTTACCTAGCCCAGCTATCACCTGTTGGTCAAGTAGCGCTACGCCCACCTTACCCTTAAACCCCCTAAGCCTACGTAGAGCCTTCTCAAAGTCCCAGTCAGGCCTTAAGGGATCCGGGCCTAAGCCGGCCTTAAGCCTAGTCATCAACCTCTCGTAAAGGTCAAGTTCAACTATGGGGGCGTTATAGGCCACTAACTTACACCCCTCGCCCTCAAGGATCAAGCGAACCATAGCCTCGGGCTTAAGCAGAGGTTCACCTAACTCGTAGAGATGTATCGACCCGTACATCATTAAGTGGAGCCTAATCGCCAGCTCCTCAAGCCTAACCACTATGTTTTTACCAAGGGACTCAGCCCCTGTCACCATCTTACCTATGGCTAGGCTAGGTGAGACATGGAGCCTCCTCGACTTAGCATAGAGACGCCGAATCACTTCGCCTTTAAGCCTGTTCTCGATCCTAACGGCGTAGGCTTTGGCCGTAGGCCCCTCAACCACGCTTAAGCCCCCTCAGTCAAGGAAGAAGACAGTATCATGGTGCGGGGGGTGGGATTTGAACCCACGCACCCCTACGGGACAGGGTCCTAAGCCCTGCGCCTTTGACCTGGCTCGGCCACCCCCGCCCAGGTCGTAGGT
>CAZVDL010000001.1:16763-139589 GCA_964626365.1 uncultured Nitrososphaerota archaeon | reverse complement strand
TAAGCTCTTACCCCTACACGAAGTTATAGCAGCCTCCATTAAGGCGAGGACGCTTAATGCCACCGAGGTTCATAGGCTATATGAGGAGCTTGTAAGGGTCTTCGGTTCTGAGTACAACGTATTGTTGAGAGTGAGCTACGAGGAGTTAAGGAGCGTGGTTCCTAAACAAGTAGCCAGCGCCATAGTGAGAGTGAGGGAAGGTAGGTATAGAGTGATTCCAGGTTTTGATGGAGTCTATGGAAAAATAGAATTTAGAGGTTTAGATGAGGGATTAAGCGGCCTCCCCCTCGATTAATGCCCTGCCCCAGCTGTTAAGACACTAATTTGGTGAAGTAACTTAGCTGCTAAAGGCGCGGTGGATTCGGTAATTATCGTTGGATATACGCCTAAGATTATGGCTAGGGCTGCGAGTATCATTATGGGTACTACCATCAGGGCTGGACCTTCCTTAGCGTCCTTGACATGGGGGTTGAGCTGGCCGAAGAACACCCTCCTTATGGTCCATAGCCCGTAGCCGGCGGTTAAAGCAGAGCCCACGATGGCTATCGCCGTGATTAAGACCCTTGTAGCGTCTACGCTAAGTAGGCCGGTGAAGGCGGTCTCCATGGAGCCTGCGAAGATAAAGACCTCGCCCCAGAAGCCAACCATCGGTGGAGTGCCGGCCAAGCCTAGGAAAGCTATGAGCGAGGCGGTAGCGGTGTATGGCATTCTGGGCCCTAGGCCTCCGAAGTTCCTGATGTCTCTTGTATGGAACGAGTGGATGAGTATACCTGACATCATGAAGAGGACGGCTTTACATAATCCATGGTTTATGTAGAACAGCACTGATCCAGCTAGCCCTATAACTGAGAGAGAGGCTATGCCGAAGAGCAGGTAGCCCATCTGACTAATGCTGGAGTACGCTAGCAACCTCTTAATGTCGTCCTGAGCTAGAGCCATGACGCCTCCATACACCATGGTTATGACAGCCAGCACGGCTAGGCCTATGACGAAGGGCCAGCTAGCCATAACCTTGGGGAAGGCGGTGTAGGCTATCCTTATGATGGCGTAGCCTCCAATACCGATCATGGCGGGCGACAAGAGCGCACTTATAGGTGTAGGAGCCTCAGCGTGGGCGTCGGGCAACCATGTATGTAGCGGGAATATAGCCATCTTTACCATTAGGCCGAGCAGCATCGCTACTAATATGACCGTAAGCAGCCCCACGTCATAGCTCGCAAGCTTTGAGGCCATCCTAAACACGTCGAAGGTGCCTGAGAGGAAGTACGCAGCCACGATACCTCCGAGCAGCGATAGGGCGCCAGCCTCAGTGAACATGAAGTACTTGAAGGCTATCCTCTCCTTAGGACCAGTGCCCCACACGCCGATCATAGCCCATGATGGTATCAGCATCAACTCGAAGAACAGGAAGAAGGCAGCTAGGTTTGTGACTAGCACGGTCCCTATCATACCCGCTGCGTAGAGTAGGTAGAGAGCGAAGTAGGTACCCAAGTGGTGTTCGTGCTCCATGTAGGCAATGGAGTATATGGCTATCAGCGCCGACAGTAGCGCTATGGTTAAGGCTATGGGTGCGCTGAGGCCATCAGCCACCAACGTGAAGTCACCGATGTAGGGTCCCCATGGATAGGAGGCTACTAGCTGCTCTTCAGGCATGTGGGGTAGAGAGAGGGTGACGTAGGCTAGTATACCTGTAACGTACGCTAGCACTATGAAAACCAGCCACCCTGTATGCTTACCTAAAACTCTACCAGCGCATAGGGCTATCACTGAAAACGCAGCCGGTACGAGGATTGTTTGTAGTAATAGGTGACCTGAATCTATCAAGGCTCTTCACCCAAGCACCCATACAAGTAATAAGATGAAGATTATGAGGCCCACAAGTATCCCAGCCATATTATAATTAAGCAAGCCCGTGTGACTCTTCCTGAACTTCGACGATAGCGCCTGCGACGCGTTGGCTAACGCATAGTTGAACCTGTCTATGACTGCGCTCTCAAGGTTTCTAAATAGCCATCTGCTGGCGTCTATTAACGAGTAGATGAAGGCTTTATAGTAGAAGGTGTTAATGTACCATCTTCTGAATAGGAAGCGCCATATTGCTTTGAGCGTGGGCCTCGGCTCTAACAGAGTCTCAGGGTTGACCTTCCTCTTCACGTATATGTAGTAGGCTGGTATTGCACCCGCTAAGAGCATAGTAATGGAGCAGGCAGCGGTGATGGCGACCGCCAGTTCATGTGAGATTACAGGGCCAGCCTCTGAGGCATGCTTAGCTGCGTGAAGGACGTGGCCGCCTATACCCCAGTGTTCAAGCTGTAGATGGAAGATATGTTCAAGCCAGCCGCTCACGAAGTATCCTCCAACGCCGAATATTATGGTGGCCGCAGCTAGTATGGCGTAGGGGACCCACATGACCTTGGGGGCCTCGTGTACGTGTTTACCTTCATGCTCTAGCTCGTGTATGTGCTTGCTTTCATGACCGAAGAACGTTAACCCTAGGGCTCTGACCGTGTAGAAGCACGTCACGCCCACAGCCAATACGCCTAGTATGAAGAGGGGCCAGGTTGAGGGGCTGGCCATTAGCGAGGCCTCTAGGACTAAGTCCTTGCTCCAGAAGCCTGAGAAGAGGATGGGTACACCCATGAGTGAGAGAGCAGCTATGGTCATACACCAGAAGGTTATGGGCATGTGCTTCTTTAGGCCTCCATAGTCCCTGAAGAACCTTGACTCAGTGGCATGGATGACAGAGCCAGCGGTTAAGAAGAGGGCTGCTTTGAACATGGCGTGGCTCATTAAGTGGAAGATACCGCCAGTGTAGCCTATAACGAACTCGGCCGCGGCGCCAGCTACACCTAGCCCCATCATCATGTATCCTATCTGGCTGACCGTGGAGTAAGCCCACACCTTCTTGATCTCGCTTGAGGCCATGGCCTGAGTTCCCGCTATGAAAGCAGTCAGCACGCCTATCCAGCCCACCACATAGAAGAAGGTAACTAAGTCGTTGGCGTGACCTCCTACCCAGGCTGCAGCATAGAAGATCGGGAACATCCTCCCTACTAGGTACACGCCCGCCTTAACCATCGTGGCAGCGTGTATAAGCGCGCTTACGGTGGTCGGGCCAGCCATGGCGTCAGGCAGCCATTCCATCAATGGAAGCTGGGCCGATTTGCCTATGGGGCCTCCAAAGATGAAGACGGCAGCTATGACCAGGTACCTTATCAGCTCTGGGTGAAGCTCAACCAGGTGGGGTAGATGCTCCTGAAGCTCTATGAAGTTGAGGGTGCCCGTTAGGGCCAGGATTATGAAGGCCCCTATGAACATGCATACGTCGCCCACCCTCGTGGTTATGAAAGCCTTCATCCCGCAGTGTGAGGGTGGGTATGCCTCAGGGGGTTCACCTACCCAGAACGTTAACCAGTCCTCCTTGGCGTCCTGATATCGGAAGCCTATCAGGGCGTAGCTGCACATGCCTACGCCCTCCCAGCCGAAGAGCATCTGCAGTATGTTATCGGACATCACAAGCAGCAACATATTACCGATGAAGAAGTTCATGAAGAACCAGTAGCGCGTAAGCGAGGGGTCGCCGTGCATGTAGCCAAGCGAGTACACCATTATGAGGAAGCTTATTACGGCCACCACGTTAGCTACGATAATACTTAGCGGGTCTACAATGACACCCGCCTTAAGCTCGCTTAGCACGTGCGCTCCTGGAAGGCTAATCCACTCCACCTGATAGTGAAACACCTTGCCCTCGAAGATTAAAGGTATCATCGACACGGTCATCAATGCGGCCATCAGGGAGAAGAAGACCGCACCGTAGTCCCTCAGCTTATGGTGTATCTTGGCGAAGATGGGAGTTAGTAAAGCTCCGGCCATCGGTAGTATCCAGCAAAGCCATGCTTGAGGTATAAACTGCTCAACAACCTCCATCATCCTTCACCCCCCTATAACAGGTAACAATAAGCTTCTAGCAGCTACATCGGCTAAGCTTAAAATCAAGCCGGGGAACAAGCCTATGATAACGCATAGGGCGGCCATAACTACGATGGGTAGGACCATGGTGAAGGGAGCTTCATGTGCAGCTGCAGCCCTCTCCTTAGGCTCCCTCAACATAATTCGCTGCATAACCCATAGGTAATACGCCGCAGCAAAGATCGCGTTTAGTATTAGTATGGAGGTGACTACAATCATGAAACCATCTTGGGGTATGCTAAGCCCAGCCAATATTATGAAGAGCTTGCTCCAGAAGCCGTTTAATGGAGGAACACCAGCTAGGGCCAATAGTCCTATTGAAAGGGAAGCACCTGTCCACGGCATGCGGCGACCAATCCCCTCCAACACGTTTAGATCCCTGGTCTTCACTTCGTGCAGGAAACACCCTGAGCAAAGGAATAGAAGACCTTTGCCTATGGCATGGTTGAACACGTGGAAGAGGCCGCCAGCCAGCGCAAAGACAGCCACGCTCGTTGCGAGGGTGGGATTGCTCGAGTAGTATGTTGTTAAGACGTAGGCTGCTATACCAGCTGCTGTAATAATGTACCCTATGTTTACTATGCTTGAATAAGCGAAGAGCCTCTTTATGTCCCTTTGAAGTAGAGCCATTAAGTTGGCTACGGTTAAAGTAAGAATGCCGAATATCATCAGAATAGCTCCATAGTTGAAGAAGGCGGGGTTGAAGAAGGTGAAGAGGGACCTATAGATGCCGTAGACGCCCGCCTTTATGACAACCCCCGATAACATGGCGCTTATGCCGCTTGGAGCAGCAGGGTGTGCGTCTGGCAGCCAGGTGTGCAGGGGTACCATTGCCGCCGTTACGCCGAAGCCAACAACTATCATGCATAACGAGATGTATAGGAGAGGTTGATTGACGTTTAGTAGCTGCTGCGACATGGAGGTGAAGTTGAGGGTGCCCGTTAGGCCGTAGAGGAACGATACACCATAGAACATGAGCACAGAGCCGAAGGTGCTCATGATCAGATACTTAAAGCCAGCCTCCACGGGCTCCCATCTATACTTCCTAAAGCCGACCAAGACGTAGCCAGAGATGGCCATGGTCTCCCAGAATATGAAGAGCGTTAGGAAGTCCCAAGCTAAGGTTACACCAACCATCCCAGCTACGAGCGTCAGCAGCAAGGCATAGTACTTATCGAGCCCCGTGTCCTCCTCCATGTATCTGATCGAGTAAACGGCCACGAAAAGCCCTAAGAGGCAGAACACCATGGCCATGAAGGCGCTTAAGGCATCAGCCCTAAATGCCGTGCCATAGGGAGGAGCGAAGGATCTAAGATAGAACTCCACAGCCCCCCTCTTTAAGACCTCTATGTAGAGGGCGTAGAGCTTGTATAGAGCGAAGGCTAACGCTGCGACCGCAAATACGTCCCTCAGCTTCTCTGAGCCAAGCTTCCTACCCACGTAGTCCATTAATGGAACTAGGACCGCCGCTACGAAGAGGATCACTAGGGGTTGAAGAATTATGGGGATCGAAATGTACATGTGCTACCACCTCAACCTCCTAAGCTTCCTAACATCAAGGGAACCATAGTGTCGATAAGCATTAATCACATACATCACAGCGACCGTAGCTACGCAGGCTCCCAGACACGTGGAGACTATTACTATGACTTGGGTCAAGGGATTGAAGGCTACGGCCGAGGCCGCGTACCCCATGGCTATGAAGTTTAGGTGCATAGCTGAGGTCACTATTTCAAGCCCTATAACGATCTTTATCATATTCCTTTTAACCGCGAGGCAGTAAGTCCCTATAGCGAACAACACGATGCTGGCCACGATGTACCAGCTAGGGCTTAAAGCCATGGCTACTCCTCCTCCCCCATCTCCTCAACCTCGCCTTCAACTACAGACTCCTCTTCAGGGCCGGGCCTCTCACCTTCATATCTAAAGAGGGCGGCGGCCCCTACGGTCGCCGCAAAGACGGTGAGCGCTAGGAAGGCTAGATCGAAGGCTCGATAGGTGGCAAACCACTCAATAGCTGAAAGTTGAGGGGGCTGTAATGAACTGGGAGTAAAGGCCTCAATGTAGTTGAGGCCTAAGTAGATTAGGGCTACGGCTACCACCAAGGAGATCAAGGCGCAGAGCGCTTTTCCGGCCTCCACCCCTACCACCTCTTAACTGTGTGGAGGGCTACAAGGAATAGGACAATCACAGCCCCCGCGTAAATCAGTAACTGGAAGAAGGCTGCCACGGGGGCGTTAAGGACTAAGAAGATTAGAGCCAGCAACACGCTCATAATCAGGAAGGAGGCCACAGCCTTAATGAGCCTGGGATGCTCTACAGCAATTATAGCTGATATTATCGCGGCCACGATTAAGGCTACCTCGAGGTACTCGATCATCGTTGAGCCTCCCGTGGGCGTGGGCCTCAATCAGTGATGCCCCACGTCCCAGGCCCCCTATCATGGTTAACCCTAATATAAAGCCTTCGCCTCCGCATGTCGCAGGGTCATGTCCCCTGAGATGGCGGCTTAAGGCATTAACACCATTAATAGCAGCCCCCCTATAATGGCCATGGTAATTAGGACCACTATGATCAACGTCAACTCGAAGACACCGCTTGAAAGCTCCATCCGCGACACCTCCTCAGGCAGGCGTTCAAGCTCCTCCTTGGTCCTAAGCGTCAGGCCAAGCCACATACATAGTGATCCAACCAATCCTAGGAGCACTGCTAATCCCAGCAACGGTAGGGCGTAGATGACTGGGGCATAAACCCTGAAAACCCCTATTAAGAAGGCGAGCGCAAGGAGCATAAGCCCCCTGTTAACGAACTTAGGCCGCAAGCTAGACCCCCCTTCAAAAGGCGGCGTAGGTTAGAGGCTTAATACTTTGCGGTCGCCCTTGAGATGGAGTCGTCGAGAAGCTCCAGCTTCGATGCTCTGGAAGAAAGTTTTATAAAGAGTTGACCTTAATGGTGAAGGGGCCTAAAATGGTCAGTGAGGGGGCGCTGCAGGTTATAGGCCTCGCCATTTACGTGTTGGCTTCCTTCGTGTTTTGCATAACCTCCCTCCTCTTCGCTAAAATAGTCGCCCCCTCAAGGCCTAACCCCCGTAAATCACTGACTTATGAATGCGGTCAGGTACCCACGGGCCCCACCAAGTCGAGGTTTACCATCCAGTACTACCCCTACGCCATGATATACGCCATATATGGGGCCTTGGCCATAGTCCTGCTTCTCGCGGCCCCCTCAATTAGGATGATGGAGCCCGGGCAGCTATGGGTGATGATGTTGGTGCTGGCAGCCTTCACCTTCGCGTTAATTGGCGCGGTCCTAACCATTCAGACCGCCGTTAGGAGGAGGACTTTAAGGAGGGGTTAATATTGGCGCTTAAGCCGCTTGAGAGAATTAGAGCTAAGATCTCCAACTGGAAGCCCATCAAGGACATGCTGAGGTGGGGCAGAGCCTGGAGCTTATGGTGGGTACACTATGAGACCGGGTGTTGCTGCCCTGAGATCATGTCGCTCGTAGCTTCGCGCTTCGACCATGAAAGGTTTGGAGCGATACCCTTCCCCACTCTCAGAGAGTGCGATGTCATCATAATTGAGGGTGTAGTCACTAAGAAAATGGCTAAGAGGCTTAAGATGATCTACGACCAGATGCCAGATCCTAAGTACGTCATAGCCTTAGGGGACTGCGCCATTACAGGCGGTTTCTGGTGGGACAGCTACAGCGTGGTTCAAGGCGTAGATAAAGTGGTGCCCGTGGATGTCTATATCCCAGGGTGCCCTCCAAGGCCTGAACAGATACTACATGGACTGAGGCTCCTGCAGAAGAAGATCATGGAGGAGGGCTAGCCTTGAACGTGGACAAGGTAGTGGAGGAGGTTAAGGCTAGGCTAGCTGATGTTCTGCTTGAAGCTAAAGTGGAAAGAAAGAACTACGCCCACATAAAGGTTAAGCCCGAGGGATTGGTTAGAGCCGCCCAACTACTTAAGGAATGTGGCTACAGCCATCCAGCCTCCGTCACCGGCGTGGATTACCCCGATAGGGGGGAGATCGAGGTAATATACCATGTAGAGTCTATAGAGGATAAGGCAATAGTTGCCCTCAGAACTGCCGTCTCGCGGGACAATCCCTCCCTCCCAACGCTTAGGGATGTATGGATGGGGGTCCATTATCATGAGAGGGAGACGTGGGAGATGCTTGGGGTCAAGTTTGAGGGCCACCCTGAACTTAAGCGGTTTTTATTGCAGGAGGATTGGGAGGAGGGAGTTTACCCCTTAAGGAAGGAGTTTAAGCTTAAACCTGAGTCGTAGGAGGGGTCCTCATGCCCGTGAGGGTGGCGTGGGGTATTCAGCATCCAATGAGCGGCCATTTAACGCTTTACTTGGACGTGGATGGAGACGTAGTGTTGAACACTGAGCCGGACGTAGGCTACACGCATAGAGGACTTGAGAAAATAGCTGAATATAGAACATATTTACAGTATGTTCCTATAATAGAGAGAGCCTGTGATTTCGACTCCTCGAACTTCGCCTTGGGATATGTGAGAGCCGTCGAAGCTTTAATGGGCGTTGAGGCGCCTGAGAGAGCCAAGTACTTAAGGGTCATAGCGGCGGAGCTAAGTAGAATTATGAGCCATCTCTATGCTCAAGCGTTACTTTCCATGACCGGCGGCTTCGAGACTATGACGGTCTGGTCGGCTAACGACCGTGAGCTCATACTAGACTTGCTGGAGATGCTCACAGGGGCGAGGGTTACTCACACCTATATAGTTCCTGGAGGAGTAAGGTGGGATTTACCTAAAGGCTTCAAGGAGAGGGCCTTCGAGGTGCTAAACTACCTAGAGAGGAGGATATGGGATTACTATAAGATGCTATTTCAGAATAGGACTTTTCAAGACAGGACTATGGGGGTAGGAGTGCTAAGCAAGAAGGAGGCCGTAGAGCTTGGCGTGACAGGCCCTAGCTTAAGGGCTTCAGGGGTCGACTTCGATGTAAGAAGGGACGATCCTTACGAGGCCTACGATAAGCTTGACTTCGACGTAATCGTGGAGAAAGATGGGGACTCCTACACTAGGGCCCTTGTGAGGTTCTATGAAATAGCTCAAAGCATTAGGATAATTAAGCAGGCGCTTAAAGACATACCTGAAGGACCCATCAGGGTGAAGGTCCCGCCCACGCTACCCAAAGGCGAGGTATACACGAGGGTCGAAACAGGTAGAGGTGAGCTAGGAATATACCTGGTTGGGGCTGGAACCAATAAGCCGTATAGACTAAAGATAAGCGCGCCCTCATTCAGGAACTTAGCTGGCCTAGTCTATCTATGTAGAGACGTGCCTATGGGCGACATACCCGTCATATATTACAGCTTCGATATACTCCTACTAGATGTTGATAGGTAGGTGGTGGTGATGATAAAGCTACCCATCCCGACAATACCTAAGGAGCTCGTAAGATTCCTCATACCGCCACTAGACCAGCTCGTTAAGGGCTTATTGTCCCCTGAAATAATGGAGCTGCTGATTAAAGTCTTAGTGTTTCCAGGGTTCGCCTTCATTATGCTCTACGCTATGATAGCTGTGTGGGGAGAGCGCAAGTTACATGCAAGGGTACATTTGAGGATTGGCCCCTACCATGTAGGCCCCATCTTTGGCCTCTTCCAGCTAATAGCCGACGGCATTAAGTTACTAGGTAAAGAGATCATAACTCCCGAGAATGCCCATAAAGTACTATATCACCTGGCACCAATACTAATAATGACGCTTTCCATGGTGGTCTTAGCCTTTATACCCTTCTTTCCAGTCGATGGAGGATACTGGGTAATCTACTACACTCCATATAACTTACTAGTAATATTGGCGCTCTTCTCGCTTAGACCCTTCATAATGATAATGGCCGGCTGGGCGTCAAACAACAAGTATTGTACCATGGGAGCTATGAGAGCTGCCTACCAGTTGTTAGCCTACGAGGTACCCTTAATGTTATCGATGGCCAGCGTAGTGATACTAGCTGGCTCCTTCGACTTAGCCAAGATAGTAGAGAGCCAGGTTGGAATGTGGTATATAGCTCCATGCTTCCTAGGCTTCATAGTGTTCTTCGTGGCGATGATGGCTGAAATCTGTAGGAGACCTTTAGATATCATAACAGCCGAGCAGGAGATAGTCTTCGGGCCATGGACCGAGTACACCGGAATGGAGTACGGCTTAATCATGATGTCTGAGTACGTAGACGTGGCGATAGCCTCCTTCCTCGTTACCATGCTATTCCTAGGCGGATGGCATGGGCCAGGGCTACATCCACTGGCATGGCTACTCATTAAGATGGGAGTTGTTTCAGCGTTCTTCTTCATAGGTAGGTCCACGTGGCCAAGGTTAAGGATAGATCAGCTACTAGACGCAGGGTGGAGGAAGCTTGTACCGTTAGCCTTAGTGCAGGTGTTTGCGTCAATGTTAATGGTCTACTTACTCAAGGTGGTCTTTTGAGGTGATAAGTTATGTCGTCCTACATTAAGCCCCTCTACATGGCTTGGCTGCACGCCTTTAAGAGAACGTTCACTGTTAAGTATCCTTACGAGGTGCTAAAGCCAGCTGATAGATATAGAGGTAGAATAGAGCTTAATATGGATCGCTGCATAGGCTGTGGAGTCTGCAGTTATGTATGCCCTAACAAAGCTATAACCTTAGTTGAACATGAAGGGCGCAAATACCCGCAGTTCGATTACGGTAGGTGTTGCTTCTGTGGCTTCTGCGTCGACCACTGTCCTAGAGCTGCCTTAAAGCACACCCACGAGTACGAGTTAGCCTCCTATAATAAGGAGGACCTAGTGTTTAGCCCTAGTAAAGCTGCTGAACCACCTAAGCCCTTTGAAAGGAGAGTTGTAACTGTTAGAAAGTTAGATAGTAAGCTAGGCCCTGGTCACGGTTGAGGGAAAGGGCAAAGGGGGTCATGGGCGAAGAGGTCACCATGGTAAGCTAGGGCCTTAGCTCTACATCCACCACATACCTCGCGCCAAGCACAACTAGCACAGACACCTTTTAGGTTCCTGCTCCTTAGCTTAGCCATTATTTGATCATTGAACCATATATGGCGTAGGCGTTCTCTTCTAACATTACCTACACTTAGGGGGATGAAGGGGCAAGGCGTCACTTCACCTTTAGGCGTTACTCTCACCATAGATCTGCCGGCTAAGCAGCCCTTAAAGTATGATCTAAGTTGATCTTTATCTAGGCCTAGCTGATCAGCATTACGTATGAGGTACACCCAATAGTAAGGGTAGCATTGCGGCTTTAACCACACCTGAGATTGCAGTTGCCTACTCAGTATGTAATTGAAGAGCTCGAGCACGTTTAAGCTAGGTCTCTTTAAACCAACACCTCTACCAGTTGGTATTAAGTCAAAGATAAAGATGCGTCTAGCTCCTAGGCGTTCAGCCAGCTCTATGATCCATGGAAGTAAGTGTTCATTTATGCCTGTTAAGGTGAAGTGTAATTGAAAGCTTAAGTTAACTTTCTTAGCGTTGACAGCAGCTTCAAGAGCCGCCTTAAACGACCCTCTCACACCCCTTATCGCGTCGTGAAGCCTTTCATCTCCATCGATGCTAATGGCCAGCTCGCTTAACCCTGCCTTCTTTAACTTCCTAGCTACGTCCTCGTCAATAAGCATACCATTACTAGCGAGCGCGACTCTCAACCCTAAACTATGAGCATACTCTATTAACCCGTAAAGATCCTCCCTAAGTAAGGGCTCACCCCCACTAAAAACTACCTGGGCCGAGGAGCCGAAAATACGTCTGACCTCGTCTATAAGGGAAAGACCTTCCTCTGTTGTCAACTCGTCAGGTGAAGGAGACCGAGTGGAGGCAAGATAGCAGTGGGAGCATTTTAGGTTGCAGGCGTAAGTGACGTTCCATACCAATTCACCTTGAGAATGTCCTAAACAGCCATCCTCGACATTGTCTGGCAATAAAAAGTCCGGCAGCTTCATGGATTCATCTCGCCGTGAAAGGGCATGAAGGGTCTCTTCCAAAACAATCACCAAAACGTGCCTCAGCTCTACCTCTGCACCCGCCGCATAGCTCTAGGTGTTTACATGACTTACAGGGGTCGCTTAAGTAAGATCTTGGATCACGAAGTCTCCTAAAAAGCTCAGACTCCCTCCATATTTTCAGAAAACCACCGTTTCTTACATTGCCGCCGCTAGTCCTAACATAGGGGCAGGGTGTAACCTCGCCGGTAACCGTGACGCAGCAGTGCCTTATGCCTGCTTGACACATTCTGATTAAATCCTTAGTGAAGTCGGGATCAAACTCCACGCCGTACTCCTCAACGAGGTATGGCCAGTAATGAGGCATGCATTCAGGCCTAATCCAAAGCCTTCCCTCTTCCTGTACTTTGCGTTTAAATAGGTAGTCGAGTAGCCATAGGTATTCATCGCGGGATAGCTCATCGTTAGGCATAAACCTAGCACCTCTACCCATGGGTATATAGTGGAAGAGGAAGACGCCTGGTGGACTGGTGATAGGCTCGTTGGGGCTTCTACGCGATAACCTCTTAGCTAGGTCTATGATAGCAGGGACCTGGTTTAGGTTTCGCTTATTCACCACGAAAGCTATGTTCCAGTGTAAACCTACCTCCCTGCAGGCCCTTAGACCCTCTATGGCCTTCTCAAAGGTTCCAGACCCCCTTATCTCGTCGTTAACGTCAGCCGTGGCGCCATCAATACTTATGGATATGCCGACCAACCCTGCCTTCTTTAACTTCCTAGCTACGTCCTCGTTGATGAGCGTGCCGTTACTGGTCATAACCGGCCTCATACCCAGCCTCGAGGCGTACTCTATGTAGTCATATATGTGAGGGGAGAGGAGGGGTTCTCCGCCCTCAAACACTACCATTACGTCCTTCGGCCCCTCCTTGGACATTTCCTCGAGTAGACTGAAACCTTCTTCCTTTGTTAGGGAGTTAGGTGGGTCGTTGCCTACGTCGTTGAGGTAGCAATGTTTACACCTTAAGTTGCACCTGTTAGTTACCTCCCACGCGAACTCCTTGATGTCACCGCCTAGTATGATAGGTAAGTGTCCTTCAAGACAGCCCATATAGCATCTGGCTATATGGGCTGATAACACCTTGGCTTAAACATTTCCCTCAGAGTAGAAGATTTCATGGATAAGCTTCTCCAGTTCCAGCGCATCGACACTGTTTAAGTCGCGCGGCCTAGGTAGACGTACATCTATTATGGCTTTAACTCTCGTCGGCTTATCGGAGAACACTACTATTTTTTCGGCTAGGTAAATGGCCTCTCTAGGGTCATGAGTTACGAATAGTATCGTTAACCGTTCACCTAGCCACACCTTCAATATCTCATCCTGTAACTCTCTGCGTGTACGCACATCAAGCCCTGTGAGGGGCTCATCCATCAACAAGATTCTTGGCTTTACAGCCAGAGCTCTGGCTAGAGCAACTCTCTGCTTCATACCTCCGCTAAGCTCGTGAGGGTAGGCGTCAGCGTACTCCTCAAGCCCTACTAGCTTTAGGCATCTTTCGACTTCACGTTCATCAGACTCCTCAAGCCGTCCCTTCCTGAGTTCAACAGATAGCTTCACGTTATCCCTTACAGTCCTCCATTTTAGTAGCCTGGGTTCTTGAAAGACTACACCTAGGTCTAAGAGATATGATTCGTCGCTTTTTACATCAGAGCCCCCTACTCTAACCACGCCTTCGTCGAAGCTTGCCAGCTTAGCTAGGATCTTTAGGAGGGTCGTCTTACCACAGCCTGAAGGGCCTAGTACGCAGCAGAACTCTCCATCTTTAACCTTGAAGGAGACGCCATCTAACACTAAGAGCTTCCCATAACTTTTCCTTAACCCATCCACGTAGATGGCTTCACCCATACCTCCATCTCCTCATGAAGTGTTTGTCCACAAGGTCAAAGATTAAGTAGTCAAATAGAGCGATGAAGAGGGCGCAATAAACCACCCAAGCAAACATGCGCGTTATGTCATAACTACTGAAAGAGAGCCATAACATGTAGCCTAGCCCATCTACAGCACCAAATACTTCGCCTAAGATTACTACCTTCCAGGCTACCTCGAAGGATGATCTAAAGGCCGCGAAGAGGTATGGATACAGCATAGGTAAGATCACGTGCCTAAAGACCCTAAGCTTTTTACGAGTGAAAGCCCAGCTCATCTCTATTAGGTTTTCATCCATATCTTTAACTCCCTCCCAGAGGTTTATAGTAAAGAAAGGGGTTATGGAGGCCGCTACGACCAAGATAGGCGCTACACCTGAAAGGCCGAAGAGCACCGCGAATATTAGGGCCCAGCATAGCGCTGGCACAGACTCAAGCACCGGTTGAATGGTCAATTCAATGAAGCGGGATATTTTCAAGCTATACCTTGGGGACAAACCCATCAATAGTCCTACCAAGGAGCCTAGTAGAACTCCCATTAGGACCCTGTTTAAGGTGGTGGCAACGTTAAACCAGGTGTCGATCCTAATTGAGAGAATAATGAAGGAATATAGCACCTCTATGGGGCCTGGGAAGAGAGGGCTATTGTAAGCCTTAGAGGCTATAAACCATAGTAAGGCTATGGTGGCCATGGATAAAGCAGTCTTAGCCAGCCGTTTGACGGACCTCATAGCTCCAAGTCCACGAAGACCTGATTAGGGTCAGGTATTTTACTTATAAGCCCGTTCACATAGGCCAACCTAAAGACTTCCATTATAATCTCCTTATCTACCTCGCTTAAGCCGTAGCGCACCTCATACTGTCTAAAACATTCAAACGCTACTTCGAGTGCCTGAGGTGATTCAGCCTCACCCCTCCGCTTTAAGGCCCACCTCAACGCCTCGTCCAGGTGCTGTTGCCCATAAAGCAGCGACTCGTTAAGTAGTCTTAAAGCCTCAGCCACAGCCTCTGGGTCGCTTCTTAAAAGATCCTCTCTAACCACTACTACGGCTACAATAGGGTACTTACCGTAAATCTCCTTAAAGGCCCAGGATACATCGTATATGAGCCTATATCGTTGAGGTTCAAGGTACATTCTAGCGGCTACGTCGCCTATAGCCAGTACAGCGTCGACCTCTCCACTATCGAGTAGCGCTGGCAATTGAGGAACCGGTTTATCCACTATTAGGGGGCTGTCTAAGCTTAACGTTAAGTTGAAGTTTCGCTTAAGGATCTCCATTAAAATTAGGTTACTGCTCTTTAATCCCCTAGGAGAAGGCAACCCTATCTTCCTGCCAGCTAACTGAGAGGGACTCTCGATGTCCGAGGACGCTCTGACGAATAGTAGGGCATTTCCTCTCTCATTCCCCTGTATGACTGCTACGCTGACTATTTTGAGAGGGAGCCCCGCCTCATAGGCTTTTGCATAGGCCTCCGTGGACATGAAACCTAAGTCTGCTTTAAGCCCAAGCATCCAGTTATTAAACTCCAAAGGATGATGTATCCTTAATGTCAGGGTCGATGACTTGATGACCCCCTCCTCAATGCCATATGTGGCCACGTACTCTGCGATGAAGGGAGGTACTACTACTGTTAGCTCCTTAACACGACGTTGACCTAAATAGAGCGGGTGGACGGCTATCAAGAGAAGGGTCAACGCTATTAGCAGTGCGAGGACCGCCATGCGGGGCTTCATGAAGGGTCCCTCAAGGTTATTAGAGGAGGGTGTTTATAGCCTCCTAACCGGTGTAGCGTTTGCCTGACGATTTGAGGGAGTTAATTAAGGTTTTCGAGGAGAAGGGGTTACTTAAGAGGGTTAAGGAAAGAGTCCGAGTCGAGCTAGAGTTAGCTGAGATCGTTAGGAGGACGTTTAGAAGAAGAGGACCAGCTTTACTCTTTGAGAACGTGGAAGGCTTTGAGATACCCGTGCTAGCTAACATCTTCGGCACTGAGGAAAGGGTGCTGCTAGCTTTAGGAGCTGATAGCTATGACCGCGTGGCGGAGAGGTTGAAAGTTATACTAGAGCTACCAAGAAGAAGGTTAAGGATCAGGTCGATCTTAGACGCTTTCAAAGCGTATAGGTCAGCTAGACCTAGGCTTGTGAGCAGAGCTCCATGTAAGGAAGTCGTCCTCTTAGACGAGGAAGTCAAGTTAACTAAGCTACCGGCCATAAAAAGTTGGCCTAAGGAGGCTGGTCGCTTCATAACCTACCCGCTGGTGTTTACCAAGGACCCTGAGGATGGGTCGAGGAACGTCGGAGTGTATAGAATGCAGATCTTTGATGAGCACACCACCGGCATGCACTGGCAGCTACATAAACATGGAGCCCTCCACCTAGCTAAGGCTGGCAGCGAGCCGTTGGAGGTGGCTGTGGCTTTGGGAGGAGACCCAGCGTTAATGCTAACAGCCGCTATGCCTCTACCTAAATCGGTTGACGAAGTACTGATGGCTGGTATCCTAAAGGGGGCCCCTATCAAGCTCGTAAAATGCGAAACCGTGGACTTAGAGGTTCCGGCAGGGGCTGAGATAGTGTTGGAGGGTTACGTGGACCCAAGAGAAGTTAAGCTTGAAGGACCTTTCGGGGACCATACAGGTTACTACACACCCCCTAAACCGTGTCACGTGTTTAAGGTGAAGTGTATGACCATGAGGGGGAGTCCGATATACCCAGCGTGGGTTGAAGGTAAGCCACCAACTGAGGGTGCCGTGTTGCAGAGGGTCTTCCAGAGAATAGCATTACCGATGGTTAAGACCTTGTTACCTGAAGTAGTAGACCTTAACTTCCCCCCTGAGGCATGCTACCATGGGCTATGTATAGTATCGATAAGGAAGATGTATCCAGGGCATGCTAAGAGGGTGATGATGGGGCTGTGGGGCCTTGAACCGTTCCACTTAGTGAAGATCATGGTGGTAGTGGACGAAGACATAAATGTGCACGATTTATCTCAGGTTCTTTGGGCGATATCGACCCGTGTAGACCCTGCACGCGACATATTGCTTTTGGAGCACACCCCTCTCGACGAACTCGACCACGCCGCTCCCGCGTTGGCGTTAGGGTCGAGGATGGGCATAGACGCCACAAAGAAGCTTAGGGAAGAGGTAGGTAGGAGTACTCCGGAGGTCTTAGAGGATGATGAAGAGGTTAAGAGGAAGGTTGATGAGCTATGGGCGAGGCTAGGCCTATAAGCCTCGCGGATAAGCTGGTTGACGTATTAAACCTTAGGCATGCTTGGAGTCCACTTGCAGGCGTGATCTTAGGCTTAACCTCGACGTATTACTATTATAGGGTGTTTGATGCATGGCTCGCCGCGTTAACATTGATAGTTGTAATGCTGGTCTCCTTCGGCTCGTTCTTCATCAACGACTACGCCGACTACGTTAGCGGCGTGGACTTAATGGTTCAAGCTAAGGATGTAACCCCATGGACCGGTGGGGGGAAGCCTGCAGCGAGGGGGGTTATTAGCCCTAGAAACCTGTTAGCTATGTCCATAGGCTCCTTCCTAGCGGCTGGGGCCATAGGCTTCTACATCGTATACTTGACTGGGCTGTTACCGTTAATAGCAATAGGTCTAATAGCAGGCTTCACCGGAGCTTTCTACGTCGCGCCTCCGTTTAAGCTATCTTATAGGGTTTACGGTGTGCCCGAGGTATTAATGCCCTTCAACTTTACCTTCCTAGTAGTCTTAGCTACCTCGTACATCCAAGCAGGTAGGATCATCGTCGAACCGTTGTTAGCAGCTATTCCGGCCTTAATAGCCCCGCTCACGCCTAGGCTACTTGGCGAGATACCCGACTACGAAGCCGATAAGGCTGTAGGGAAGTTGACTGCTGCCGTCTACCTAGGTAAGGAGAAGGCGGCTAAGGTAGCCCTCTACCCAGTGATCATAAGCTCAGCGGCGTTAATACTAGAGGTGCTCTTAGGGGTATTACCAGCTCAGTGCCTTATAGGGTTGGTGTTTGCGCCGGTAGCGTTATGGAGGGTTTACCAGGCGAGGTTTAAGTATGATGAGGGTAAAAGGCTGGTTCCATGCATAAAGGCTGGCTTCCTACATTTACTGGGGGTTAAAGGTTTAATCTCGTTAGGCTTTATAGCCGCGCTCTAAAAGGATATCGGCTTTACACCCCCCGCAGATGTAGCGGTAGGTGCAGGCTTCACATAGCCTAGATATTGGGAGCCTTGCTTTTAGCGCTGAGAGAACAGAGCTTAAACTCTGCCCACTAGCTACATTGCCGAGCTTGACTGGGATGAAGGGGCATGGCCATACATCGCCGTTATGTTTAATGTATACCATGCCCTTGTCGGCTAGGCAGCCACATAGGAATAGGCCTAGAGCTTTAAGGGTGGATACGCTCGATATCCCTCTGCACCGAGCAAGCTGAGCCCAATATTGTGGCAGTCCTACTGGGATTATGAGGGACTTTATTACACGCTGAGCTTTAGCTAAGCCTTGAACCAGCGCCTTAAGTTCCTCTGGGCTTAATGCTAGTTCTCGACGAAGATAGCCTCTACCTATAGGCTTAAACACGTAGATAAAGAAGGAGTACACCCCGATATCGTCCCCAAATTTTAAAACCTTCCATACGCCCGTACGATTTAACCTCGTAACCACGGTATTAATGTGGAGATAGAGATCCTCCTTCAAGGAGTTACGTATGCCCTCCATGACCATGTAGTATGAGCCAGGGACCCCTCTAATTAAGTCGTGTACTCGAGGCTCTATCGAATCTAGGCTAACCACTACCCCTACGTCAAGTCTCTTAAGTAAGCGAGCCACCCTTCTGTTTATCAAGGTACCGTTGGTGGCTAAGAAACAATCTAAGCCTCTATCCCTAGCTTCCTTTATTAAATCGAAGAGGTCTTCTCTTAAGAGGGGCTCACCGCCTGAGAATACCAGCGTCTTAATGCCTAGCTCATGGATCTGCCTTATGAGGGCCAAGCCCTCATTGAAGGTAAGCGCCCCGCTTATACCGTGGCCACGTGCATGGCAGTGAAGACAGTTAAGGTTACATTTATGGGTAACCTCCCACACAGCGTGGGGGTTTAGGCCGAAACAACCTACCTGTCTAGCCCCGCCTGAAGCCTTCAAGAGCTTGTCTAGCTTAGAACCCCACTTTAAGAAGTTAAGTGGGCTCCAGTTAGACAGGTAAGCGTGGCAGCTTATGGTCAAGGCCTGCCTAATAAGCGTGGGGAAGTTGGAGTACATTCACTCCTTGAGAGTACGACAATAATATATAAGTGCATAGATATCCAGAGGTTTAAGAAGCCACAGAAAACCTCGGTGGTTCTATGCCTTTAAACCCGGTCATAGAGAAGGCGCTCGAGGCTATTAGAAGCGGGAAGATAGTAGGAGAAACCAAGATAACCATGGAGTGCCTCGACGCCATAGCAGCGTCCACAGTCTATATGGACGCCAAGCGGCCTGAAGACTTTGAGCATGAAGTAGCTGAGTATTTAGCTCTGTTCCTTAAAGAGCGGCCTAAGCTGATATTATTGGCCAACGCGTGTAGGTACCTGTTAAACGAGGTTAAGCAGGGCATCGAGAGGGGTCTAAGCGTGACTGAGCTTAAGAAAATGCTAGCGCTCAAGGCCATAGACTTCAACAAGTCCATGAAGGCCGCCATCGATAAGATAGGGGAAATAGGGGCTAGGTACATAGAGGACGGCGATGTAATACTGACTCACGGAGCAAGTACCACCGTGCTATCCATCTTAGCTAAAGCTAAGGAGGAAGGTAAGAAAATCCAAGTCATCGTAACTGAGGCTAGGCCTGAGTTTCAAGGGCGCATTCTCGCCATGGCTCTAGCGGACTTAGGGATACCCACCACGTTGATAATAGACTCAGCCCATTACTACTACATTAGGAAGGTGCATAAAGTGTTGTTAGGCGCCACAGCCATATGCCCCAACGGGTGCATTGTGGGTAAAATCGGGACAGGAGCTCTAGCGCTTGCAGCCAAGGAGCATAGGGTTAAGGTCTATGTGGCCGCAAACACGCAGAAAATAACGGCTGAGGTAGCCTTCGCCGAGGAGGCTAGCTACGAAAGAGGAGATCCTTCCTGGGTGTTACCACAGAAGGAGAGCCAAAGGCTAGGCATCTTCGTAGCTAACCCCACTTACGATATAACGCCCCCAGATTACATAAGCCTGATTATCACCGAGAAAGGTGCCGTACCACCTCAAGGAGTAATATTGATAGCTAAGGAGATTTATGGATGGCCGCTGGTCACCTTCAAACCCAAGGACTACTTTGAATACCTATCTTAGGGTCACACCTTGTCCACCGACGTAGTGGATGAGTTAAAGGAGACCTTTAGAGAGATAATGTTACACGTGCTGACCTGCGAGGACGAGATAATACTGAGAGTAGCGGACCCCAAAGCCAAGCAATTCATAAGGGAGAGTTTTGAGAGGCTTAGATCAAGCCTAGCACGAGTGTACGTTAAAAGGTTGAGGAAGGGATACGAGAGGGAGTTTAGGATGTTTACTGAGAGGTTAGAACTAGAGTTCCTGCCAAGCAAACTGATACCTAAACCATCACGTAAACAAGACCCCTTAAAGGCCTGGATAGATAGAATAAGCAGGCTGCTCGAAAACTATGAGGGAGAGCTTAAGGAGTTGAAGAAGAAGAGAGCTCGACGCAGACATGAAGTCTAGTTAACGTAAGGGTTAAGAGCCATGGTGACTGTCAAGCGCGCTACACTTGAAGACATAGAAAAGCTGAAAGTAGCTTCAGGTTTCACCAAGTGGGTGTCCACCTCTAACGATAAAGGCAAAGAGGAGTTGAAGCAACTACTTAAGAGTAGGCTTAAAGACGGCATGGATGTATGGTTAGCAATCGACGGAGACGAGATAGTGGGTTTCACGATAATCTCGGATTGGCCAGCACTACCTGGAGCTAAGGCCATAGAGGCCATAGAGGTGGCTAGGTCCTATAGGGGGAAAGGTGTTGGAAGTATGATGCTGAGCAAGATAATAGGCGAGCTAGATACCCTAATAGCCTTAATGCCCTCTCCAGAGGAGGGTTACGAGGAGGAGCTTAAGAAGTTCTACGAGAGGTTCGGCTTCAGATATCTCACTGAGGACTACATGGTACGTATACCCGATGATGAATATAAGCTTAGAAGGTGGATGGAGCAAGTTGATAGATTGTTAGAGATATACCAGGTATTATTGAAGGAGATGAAGATAAGGCACGATATGATATACGAGAAGATACCCAGAATGGCAGGCGAGAAGCGCGAGGAAAGCTCTTAATGCGCTTAAAGCGTATGCAGGTCATTAAAAACTTATAAGGGCTAGTGAGACCCCTAGAGGTAGGTGGTTAAGGTGCCGTACAAGGCCAAACTCGTTATAAAGGCTCCTTTAGAGGGTGACCAAGGAATAGCTAGGATAGATAAAAAGACTATGGAGTACCTAGGGGTCAAAGAGGGAGATAAAATAGAGATAACCGCAAGCTTCTGGTCCGTTAGAGGCACTTACACCATAGCTACAGTGGCACCTTTACCCCCCGAGGATGAAGGACAGGGCATAATAAGGTTAGCTAAGGACAGGCTGCTTGATGGTAACTTCAGAGTAGGAGACAAGGTTATAGTTAGCAAAGCCTAAAACAAAATAATAAAATAATTAATTTTTAATTAACCCGCGATTAATGGTAGTTGACCCGCTACTAGGAAGCAGTACCTCATGAAAAAGCCGCCTACTAGCACGCAGATCGAGGCCACTATCATTAACGGTGCATATAGTCTAATGAAAGCCGCGGTCCTACCCTTCCAAGCCAATAGTATTACTAGCAGTATTGGGATCACTAAGCCTAGGAAGATAAAGCCTCCCCAGAACAACGGGGCTAGCTGCCCTGACAGCAATAGCATCGCCGACTCCCTAGCTACCTCTGAGGGGCTAGTTAGCATGATGTAGAGGTATAGTAGCGCGGTGCCAAGCTCTAAGGCCAGCATGTAGCCATCAGCTACGTCAAGTCTGTGCATCATCTCAACGAATAGCTTCTGTGACTCCTCGGTCACCTGCACGAGCCTTAGTATTGCTATACATAGGCCTATGGCCATCAACGCCGTGGAGACTCCTGAGATGTAGAATAACACCGTTATGAGAGGAGTCTCCCAGAAGGGTTGAGCCCAAGCTATGCCTAAGACGAACCCTGTATACCCTGCAAGTCCTGAGCCTAGTATGAATAGCAGAAGTTCGAAGAACTTCCTCGGCTTAACGTACACTGACCAAGGTAGGAACGATTTGAGCCATGGTAGAGAGTCTGGCGGTAAGAATGTAGCATAGATTAGGCCCACTGGCAAAATAGTTGTAATAATGCATGTACCAAAAGTTATCATCGACATGGGGTTGCTGTACATGTACAGTAGGCGTTCAGGGTGACCAGCGTGTAATGAGAGGAAAGTACCGCAGAGAGCAGTAGCTATTATCCCCACGTAGGCCCCAAACTTCATTATATCTCTGAACTCCTCGCCTGAGATGAAGCTGGTTACAGCTGCTACTATGAAGGATCCACCGCCCAGACCTCCGAAGTACAGCGCAGCTGCTATGGTTAAGCCCCAAGGTAAGGTCTCTCCCAGCAACATCCTGCTCAACCCCTCGGTATTTCCTTAATCTTAGCCCTTACTATTCTACCTCTACGCCAGAGCACGAAACCAAGGAATATAAGGGCTGCGCCTCCGAAGATTGCAAGACCTCCACGCTCAACCAACAACTTCGGATAGGCCTTAGGGGCTGGTATAAGCATTTCAGCCTCCGGATACCCTAAATCCTTGAAGCTTACATCCGATATCATGATGACGCCGGAGCCGAGCTCCTTGGTGGCGGTTACGCCGCTTAGGTCTCCTAGCTCATCGGCTGTAGCTCCCCAAACGTAAACCTCTTTACCGGCTTCCTGTAACTCCCTTACTCTGCTGCGTACTTTACTCAGTATTTCGCTACGAGCTCCAAAGTCTAAAGCCCCCACAGGACATACACTTACGCATGCCGGAGCTAGCCCTTGCTCCAAACGGTCATAGCACATCCAGCACTTTATGGGTACACCTTTCTCTTCCGAGAAGACTCTGGCCTTATATGGACAAGCTACCACACAGTATTGACAGCCGAAACACCTTGTAAAGTCCGTTAAGTTGACCCCCCTTTCTTGGTAGATAGCCCCTGTGGGGCACACGTACATGCATGGAGGTTCGAGGCAGTGCATGCATGACCGTCTTTGAAAGACTGTACGTCCAACCTTAGACTTGAATTCATGTCTAGGTTCAATAACTAGTAAGTGGTGTTCGTCTAGCTTAGGCATCTCTGGGGGTTCTGTAGACTCCACTTTACCCTCCAGTAGTATGGGCCCTATTACCTCCTCCACTTCTCCCGTCGGTGAAAGCTTAACAGGTTGTTTTGAAAGCCCTTGTTCTCCGTTCCAAAGCCTACATGCAATCACGCAGGAATTACATCCTATGCATCTGGTGTTGTCGAACAATATGGCATAGTAGTTTTCCCTAGTCTCCCCGCCAATAGCCTCGTGAACGTCAATAGTAGCGGCTAAAGTTGACGCAGCGGCGGTGCCACACAATGTCTTGAGGAAGGTTCTCCTTGAGATCTTTAGGTCACGGTGCATCATCAACCACCTCCCTTAATACTGCCTCAATGACCTTAGGTATGGACGACTCCACCTCCTTTGAGAGGTCTAATCCAAGCTCTACTTTCTTGGGCTCGACGCCTATCACTACTATCTTCTTAGGCGCTTTACCGATACGTTTAGCGAGCTTTAAGGCGAAGACTGCGTCCAATTCATGCATTGAAGAAGGAGGGTTTTGGTCAAAGAGGGTGTCGTCAAACTCGAAACGGTAGACGGTGCCTGGAGGACCGTTAAGCCTGACAGCGTCTATCAACACAGCCTTGTCATAGCCATCAATAAGGTTTATTAGCGAGAGCCCTGGCGTGCCGGCATCGTAGACTTCAACGCTCGGGGGTAGGTCAGTCTTTCTTAGCTCCTCAGCTACCCGTACTCCAACCCCATCATCGCTCATTAGTAAGTTGCCCAGCCCCACTACCACCACCTTCTTCCTCGTCAACCCAATCACTACATCATAAAGTGCTGGGAGTTACCGAGACACGCAGTGTTTTGCCTTTAGGCGACATGAGGTGTATAGCACATGCTAGGCAGGGGTCGAAGGACCTCACGATCCTAACCACGTTTATTACGTCGTAGTGTCCGGCCTCTTCATCGTAGGGTACGGGCGTGCCCATTAGCGCTGTCTCAATGGGTCCCATCTTGTCCTGTGAGTCTCTGGGTGAAGCGTTCCAAGTGGTAGGTACTACGCATTGATATCGCTCAGTCTTGCCTCTACTTATCTTGATGTAGTGCAGTAGGGCTCCTCGTGGTGGCTCCCAGAAGCCAAAGCCTTCACCGTCTTTAATCTCGAAGTTAGGGTCGTATACGGGTTTACCTGGCTCGACGCTTAGGATCCAGTCGAGGATGTTCTCAGCGTATAGCTTGGTTTCCTCGAGCCTGGCTAGGACTCTATCAATTAATGAGGCTCCATGTCGTGAAAGCGGCTTGTACTTATTGTTGACTAGCATTCTAGCTAGGGGCCCTACCTCGCAAGGTTCACCCTTATACCTTGGAGCCTTGATCCATGAATAGGCGCCAGGCTTCCCGTAATAGGGCTCAGGTGGAGGTTCCATTGAAGGCTTACCTCCGCTCGTATCGGTGTACCATGAATACTTAACATGCTCCTCTATGTAGTCCTTGTCGAAGGGTTCCTTGGACCCCTTAATTATCACTCCTCCGTCGAGGAATTTCTTATAGTTCTCCTCTGGTATTGGGCATACTCCGTAGGCGAGGAAGTTCTTCACGCCAACGCCTATGTTGGTTAGGGTCTCAACTACCTCAGGGTGCTCGTCTAGTAGGTGAGGTATGAATACATCCCATACGTAGTTATATACCTCCTCTATTATCGACTTGACCTCCTTCATCTTAGCGTAGGCTAAAGCTAGGTCTGCGTGGCTAGGCGTTACTGTTACACCGCCAGGTAGAGCCGTCATGTGGTGTGGTACCTTGCCGCCGAAGATGGCCATCGCCTCGTGGCATTGTTTCTGCACAGGAAGTATGACACTATGCAGCAGCTGATAGTACCTGTCGAGGTCTAGCTCCAGGCATGGAGCTGGGCCCTTAGCTTTCTTTGTTGATGCCGGAGGCGCCCATGGAGGCTGCTTAAGTCCTGAACAGTGTTTACCCGCCAGTCCGTAGACAGCATAGTCCGGCCCAGCTAAGACCGTTAAATGCGCAGCGTGGTCCCAGATCTCCTGGATGCCTTCTATGATGTTCCTGATCCTTATGGCGTTGTCAGGCGGCGTAAAGCCTACAGCGTCTTCTATGGCTAAGATTGAGGTTTGACGGTGTACACCGTGGCATACGCCGCAGATACGTGACAGGATGATAGGCGCGTCCCTTGGATCTCTGCCAACGACTACCCTTTCAAGCCCCCTCCATAGCATACCCATGGAGTGGGCGTCGACAACCTTACCGTTCTCGACGTTTATCTTAATGGCTAAGTGGCCCTCTATACGGCTCATAGGGTCTATAACTATCTCGGGCATCCTACCTCACCTCCTTAGGCTTCTCTTCAGTCTTGGGTCTACCTTTAATCAAGAGAGCCGCCACCCCTAAGCCCATGGCCGCTAAGGCCACCTTGTCCAGCGCTCTTAGTACGAAGCTGCTGGAGGGTTCTTGGTAGGATAACTGTTTAAGGTCGGCAAGAGTGACCTTAGAGAACACCTTCGGTGAGCCTACGTTCGGGTTGGCTACATGTTCATAGAAGCTCTTGGGGCTTGGCTCCTTACCCGGGAAGTCCGGGTTCACACAGCCGATACATGGAGCGTTAGCTGAGATACAGAAGTTAACTCCCTCGTTCCACTTTCTAACAGGGCAGTCAGCCTTAGTGACCGGGCCACGGCAACCTATCTTCCATAGACACTTGGTCTTCCACCACTCCTCAGCTTCCTGTTTAAAGTCCGCCAGCTCAAGGTTGTCGAAGTACTGTCTCCTCGGACATAGGTTGTGAATGTAATCGGGGTAGAACCACTTAGGTCTACCATATTCGTCGAGGTTACCAAGGAGAGCTTCTAGGTATTCAGGGTTCTTTAATCCCCACACGGCGAGAGCTATGGTTAGCAGCATCCAGTCAGGGTGTGGAGGACAGCCGGGTACGTTGATGACCGGCGTCTCTATACCCTTCTCCTCGAAGAACTCCTTAACCCCTCTACAACCTGTCGGGTTAGGATAGCCCGAGGGGATGCCTCCATAAGCGGCGCAGGTCCCAAAGGCTAAGGCTGCAACCGCCTTCCTGCCAAGCTCTTCCACCCACTCCTCGAAGGTAACGGGGCGCCCATCTTTCTCGCCTACCATGCAGAAGTTCCCCTTAGGTATGGCTCCTTCCACTATTAGGACACCGCCTTCAGGGAAGGCCTCGAGCTTCTTTAATGCGCCGTGAGGGTCGTGCTGAGGCTCTACCATGATGGTGGGGTGGAACATGATGTTCAGCCTAAACCATGTTATAGCTTCAACTAAGTCTGGATCGCTGCTTTGAATAAGTGAGATCGTGCAGCCGGTGCAGCCAGCTCCTTGAAGCCACGCAACGGGTACTTCGCCCGCGGCCGCTGATTCGAGAGCTTCGACGATCTCAGGCTTGTAAGCCTCAATGGCCGCGGCGGCTCCGAGTAAAGTCACTGTTTTGAGGAATTCGCGCCTTGACAGCTTCATACTGATCGCGAATAGTGGGTTAATGATAAGCTTTAATAAGCGTTTCGCAGAGGGTCCATGAGGACTAACTTGAGCTATCCAATCCCTAAGACATCACTCCTCGGAGTAGTCGATTATAGGGCTCACTATGGCCTGCTTATTGACGTCTACTAGTCCTCTATCGGTTATCTTTAGCTCAGGTATAACTGGGAGCGTTATGAAGGATAGAGTAGTTAACGGTGAGGATAATTTACATCCTAAAAGCCGCAGCGTGTCATGTAATAGCGTGAACGCTTTAGCTAATTCATCGACTGGCTGAGAGCTCATTAAACCTGCTAACTCTAACCTCAACGAGGAGGAGAGCTTATCGTCTTCGACCACGGCTATCCCTCCTTGCATTTCTATTACCTTAGTTGCAGCTATGTACATGCTCCTCCAGTCAGCTCCTACTACAACGAGGTTGTGCGAATCGTGGGCATAAGTGGTCGCTATAGCCCCCCTTCTAAGCCCTAGACCTTGCACGAAACCTAAACCTATGCTCCCTGTAAGTCCATGTCTCTCCACGACTCCAACCTGTAAAACGTCAAGCGAGGGGTCGGGTAGCACCTTACCTTCCTCGACTTTTAACCATAGCCTCGATTCCCTAGTCAGCAGGCTTCCATCCTCAACCACTATGGCCCTAACCTTAGCCTTCCCGCTAGATATGGGAGCCTTGACCGCAAAGTCCTCCGGCTTAAGGTCTCTCTTAACGGAGACCGTCTGATAGAAACGTTGAGGGTAGCTTATGCGCTTAAACGGTGAGACGATTTTTCCATTGGCTGCCACTATTTTTCCCGCGACCATCACCTTGACGGCCTCGACCTTTTGTAGGTCATTTAGTAGGATAAGGTGTGCCTCCCATCCTGGAGCTATAAGGCCGACTTGAGGTTCAAGCTTGAAGTACATCGACGGGTTCAGGGTGACCAGCTTAAAGGCCTCTATGGGGTCTAAGCCTAACCTAATAGCCTTCCTCACAGCTAAATCGAGGTGCCCATTAATTAGGTCCCTCGGATCTACGTCGTCAGTAACTATCATCACCCTCCCTAGGTCCATGCCCAGCTTGATGAGAGTAGGTAATACTTTGTCTAGCATCTTAGAAGCCGAGCCCTCCCTTATCATCACCCATAAACCATTTCTCAGCTTCTCCACGACCTCCTCTGCCGTAAGCGCCTCATGATCTGATCGAGGGCCAGAGGAAATGTATGCTGCTAGCTCATATCCTCTAAGCTTCGGACAGTGTCCATCTACGAGCTTATTGAGCCTCCTAGCTGCATGTACCTTTTTCAATAAGTTTTCATCACAGCTCAAGATCCCAGGGTAGTTCATTACCTCAGCTAGCCCCAGGACTCTCCTTGACCTTAGGAGCCTCTGAATCTCCCTAACCCCTATCTTCGCGCCTGAAGTTTCAAGTCCAGGAGCTGAGGGAACACAGCTTGGAGCCATGAAGAATGCCTTAAATGGCACCCCCCTAGTAGACTCAGAGATTAAGCCTAGGACTCCTTCGATCCCTAACACATTAGCTACCTCGTGCGGATCGAAGACAGCTGCCGCTGTTCCTTTAGGTACTACGGCCTCAGCGAAGCCCGTGATCGTTAAGTGACTACTCTCCACGTGTACATGGCCGTCGATGAAACAGGGCACCGCATATAGTGACTTAGCATCTACCTCTATACGCGCCCCCTTAGGGTTTCCCATCAAGGAAACTATGAAGCCCCTCTTAATGGATATGTCAGCTTCGTAGACCTCAGACGTTGCAACATTAACCAGCTTGACCCCCTTAATCAATAAATCTGCCTTCTCTTCACCTAAAGCAGACTTGATTAAAGCCTTAACATGGGTTACCATACTAAATCTTAAAATTACTCCCCACCTTTAAGCGTGAGGGCCCCGGCAATGCCCGAAGCCCACCGTAAACGTGAGGACTTCACTCGCTGGTTTAGAGAGACTACGTTAGCCGCTGAGGTCTACGATTATAGGGTGCTTGTCAAGGGGTGCGGTGTATGGCCTAGCTATGGATTCAAGTTGAGGAATAACGTGCTAAGCATCATCAGGAGGTTACTTGACGAAACAGGCCATGAAGAATGCTTGTTTCCACTATTAATACCGCAAAGCTTGCTTGCTAAGGAAGCCGAGCACATTAGAAGCTTTGAGAAAGAGGTCTTCTGGGTCACAAGAGGCGGAGCCACAGAACTAGATGAAAAGTTGGCGCTTAGGCCCACGAGTGAGACCGTAATTATGCCCATGTTCAAGTTATGGATACATTCACACGCAGATCTACCCAAGAAGGTCTACCAAGTGGTTAGCGTGTTTAGATACGAGACTAAGGCTACCCACCCCATGATAAGAGTCCGTGAGGTAACGACATTTAAGGAGGCACATACAGCCCACGCATCCTATGAGGACGCAGAAAAGCAGGTTAATGAGGCCATCCAGATCTATAAACGGTTCTTTGACGAGCTGGGAATACCTTACGTCATATCTAAGAGGCCTGAATGGGATAAGTTCGCCGGGGCGGTATACACCATTTCATTTGACACGTTAATGCCTGAAGGAAGAACTCTTCAGATAGGCACCGTACATAATCTAGGGCAAAACTTCTCTAAACCTTTCGAGGTTGAGTTCCTTAAACTTGACGGTAGTAGAGACTACGTTTACACCACTAGCTACGGCGTATCAGAGAGGGTTATAGCTGCGCTCATCGCTATCCATGGAGATGATAGAGGGTTAGTGCTACCACCGAAGGTAGCTCCAATACAAGTAGTAGTCGTCCCCATACCATATAAGGGGAAGGAGAGCGAAGTCCTAGAGGCTTCTAGGAAAGCAGCCGATCTATTAAAGGCGGGTGATGTCAGACTCAGGCTAGATGATAGAGACGACATAACGCCAGGAGAGAAATATTACTATTGGGAACTGAAAGGAGTGCCTGTTAGGGTAGAGGTAGGACCTAAGGATCTTGAGGCTGGCACCGTCACCCTATGTAGAAGAGATACCTTAGAGCGCACTAGGTGTCCTTTCGAGGAGCTCGTGGAGAGGGTAAAGGAGCTCTTTAAAGATATTGAGGGCAGTCTAAGGGATAGGGCTTGGAGGGAGTTTAAGGAGCACCTTATCTACGTGAAGACCTTAGAGGAGGCTAAGAAGCTGGTCTCCGAGAAGGCAGGAATTATACATGTAGCTTGGTGCGGCTCTACAGAATGCGGGCTTAGGTTAGAGCAGGAAATTGAGGGTAGAGTGCTAGGCACACCTATCGATGAGGGCAAAGTTGACGGTAAATGTGTGGTGTGCGGTGGAGAAGCAGAGAGTTATGTCAGGTTAGCTAAAACCTTTTAGTAGCCGTTAAGCCATGCGCTTGACAGCTACTTCAGCTATCCTCCTTAAGACCTCCTTAGCGGGAGACTCCGACAATGGCTCTAAGGCGCGGCGAGCCTTCCTGGCAAGGTCTACTGCTAGACGGCGGAGGATGTTTAAGTCATTGGTCGAGCAGAGCCTTAATGGGGTGTCCTCCCCCTCTTCAACGTCGAGGAGATCGTCCTTAACCTGATAGGCCATCCCAACGAGCTGCCCATATTTAGCTAAGCTCTTAACTACGCGGTTACGCTTACCTCCAGTGGCTATAAGCCCCCCCAACTTCGCCGCCGCCCTAAAGAGAGGTGCAGTCTTAAGCTTAATGACATCTAGGTACCTTCTTCTCCCTCCGACCCCCTCCTCAATGAGCCTAACTTCAAGCATTTCTCCCTCACACATTTCCATCACAGCCTTCGACAGCTCTTTAGCGAGCAGCCAACCTAAAGAGGGCCTGTACCTTAAGAGTAAGTCCATAGTGAGTCCGAGCGCGAAATCAGCGCTTAGCAGGGTAACGTGAGGGCCGAACTTAAGGTAGAAAGGCCTTTTACCCCTCCTACTAAGCTCGCCGTCAATTAGATCGTCATGTATCAATGACTCACAGTGAAGAACCTCAACGGCTATGGCCGCTGGGTATGGATCCACCTGGGGTTTGCCGAGAACCTCCGAGGCGAAAAGCAACATTAAGGGTCTAAGCCTCTTGCCGCCCTCCATAGCGTAGGCTAAAGGGTCCCTAAACAGGGGGTATCTTAGGCTTTGAACCTCAATGGCTAACCTACACTCGAACTCGCTAAGCTTCTCCTCTACGAGGTTGCTAAGCTGGTCCCCAAAGACAGCCTTTAACCATTCATCCAAAGCGTTAACCCTCACGTTTCACAGCTGGCAAAGCTTACCATAACCGTATATATAAGGGCTTAGCTTCTAAGATAGGGACCTCTGTATGATAGGCGGCTTAGAGATATTAGTGATCTTCTTTATAGCGTTGCTCCTCTTCGGCCCCAAGAAAATACCTGAAATAGCACGCACACTAGGTGAAGCTGTTAGGGAATTTAGAAAAGCCTCAAACCCTCTATTGATAGAGAAGCCCAAGGTGCCTCAGAGGGACGACGAGTTACTGCTCAAAGTGGCTAAGGAGCTAGGTATAAACATTGAAGGAAAGAATAGAGAGGAAATAGTAAAGGAGATTGTTGAGAAGGCGAGGGGGCAAAAATAATATAAGAGCTTCCTAGTTAGCTAACAGAGCTGTTGAAGGTGAAGCATCTTGTTGCATCCTATTGATTTAGAGTTTCTGCCTACTTTTGGAGGTTATGAGTGGCTCATCATCTTGTTCATAATACTCATACTCTTCGGGGCTAAGAAGCTACCTGAGCTAGCTAGGGGAATGGGAGAGGCTGTCAAAGAATTTAGGAGAGCTTCAAGAGAAGTTGAAGTCGAGGAGGTCAGTAAGCTAGATGAGGATAGACTGAATAAAGTGGCTAAGGAGCTAGGTATAAACATTGAAGGAAAGAATAGAGAGGAAATAGTAAAGGAGATTGTTGAGGCACTAAGCAAGGCTAAGCAGTCAAGCACCACGGGCTAACAGCATGTCCAACGAGGAAAAGGAGGCAGAGTTTTATCAGCATTTAGAGGAGCTTCTGCTACGCGCACGTAAGGCGCTCATAGCGATACTGGTAGGTATGGGCATAGCGTCGGTACTGCCAGTCAAAGTTAACCCTGGCTATGAGACGCTGGTAACGTACATAATACATAGGATAGAGGCTGATCTACTACCCGCCAAGGAAGTAACTCTAATGGCTGGTCAGTGGACGGACGTGATTATGGTCTACTTTTACGTATCCTTCCTAATAGGCTTCTTAATGGCTTCACCCATAGTAGCTTACGAAATATACATGTATGTAGCGCCTGCTCTCTATCCGCATGAAAAGAAGAACCTTTCATTGTTCGTCGCCTCCTTTACGGTGCTATTCGCGCTAGGCGTGCTATTCTCATACTTCATCTTATTACCTTGGACCTACAAATTCTTGATAAAGTTCGCCTACCTTGTAGGCGCTTCGCCTTTCTTCACAGTGGAGAACTTTCTTTCATTCACGCTTCTCGTAATGATAGCTGTGGGTTTAACCTTCACCTTCCCCGTGGTGACTACGCTCCTAGTAAAGCTTGACATCATAGCGCCTGAGACCTTGACGAGCAGGTGGCGTGAGATAATAGTGGCTGTGTTCATCTTGGCAGCAATAGTGACCCCTGATGTCTCAGGTTTCACAATGATCATCCTCGCCGCTCCCATATTAGGGTTATACGTTGTGGCGGTCGTCGTGGCTAAGGCGATCTATAAGAAGAAGGACAAACGTTAATCTTCCTCTACTCTGTCCAGCAGCTTCCTCGCTCTCTCCTCGACCTCGTGCTTAAAGCCAAAGCGTGAAGGACCTACCCCCTCGACGATAAAGGATGCAGCAGCGGTCGCTAAACAGGCAGACCATTTAAGATCCTCCCCCCTACATAGAAAAGCTGTAAGGACCCCAGCGTATACATCGCCTGCACCCGTAGGATCTATAGCCTTAGTCCTATAAGCTGGCACTCTAATTAAACCGTGACCATTAGTTATGAGTGAGCCTTCTTCACCCAAAGTCACAGCCACAAAGCTGGGACCGAGCCTAGAGAGTTTAAGGATTGAGGACTTTAAGTCGGAGGACGATAGAGCAACAAGTATTTCATCTGCAGATCCACATACAAGGTCGAGGCGCGGTAGAAGGTCGAAAAGGCTAGGGTTAGGTTTAAGCGCGACCTCACCATTGGGCTTAAACGAGCGAAGTAGACCTTGAACTCCTAGAGATTTGAAAGCTGAGTCCTCAGTGAGAATATTCAGTAAGGCTGGAGTTAGCTCATTAGCCACAGGCCCGATGTATAGGCAGTCATAGCTAAGCCCTGACTCTAAGTCGCTGAGGGTTAAGGGCTCGCAAAGGCTTAACAGTCTAAGCGACCTTGTACCGCTCAAATAGCTAAGTTCGAAGCTCGTAGTGGGCTTAAGGCTTCTCTTTAAGCCTGAAAGGTCCATAGATTTAGCTAAGCGTAGCACGTAGGGATCCTTAAAATCGGGTCCTACCTTAGATAGAGCCACAACCTTGAAGCCCAAGAGGGATAAGGCTGTGCCTGCGTAAGTCGGCGATCCTCCTAGTGCACCCTTAACGATAAAGCTAGGGGCTAATATAACGTCGAATGTAACGTGTCCAACAATCAATATCCTCTCCAACGCACTACGCCTCGCGCAAAGAACAAATATAAGCAGTGCCTCTTAGGCGTAGAGGCTGAGAGGAAGGAGGATATAATGCCTAAGAAGCGTAAGAGTAGGGGGAGAAGTAAGGGGGATAAAGGTAGAGATTCACTTCTCTACTGCGATGCCTGTGGAAGACCAATACCTCGTGGTAAAGCTATACGGGTTACGAGACCTGTGAGCCTCGTAGACCCACAGCTACGTAAGGAGCTAGAGAAGAAGGGCGCCATCATCGCTAAGACGTACGTTACGAAGACCCTTTGCGTCAGCTGCGCTGTGTACCAGGGAGTCAGGAAGGTTAGAGCCAGAGAAGAACGGAAGGTGAAGGCAGCCTCACGTAGATAAGACCAGTAGCGAACGCTTAAACCTCAGAGAGAACCCCTAGATTAGGGACTCCTCTTCATCTTAATTACCTTCATATACAGGGAGAGGCTAAAGTAATGGACAGGTAAAGTAGCGGTGCGGTTTATGGCTTATGAGAGGCTTGTAAGGAAGTTAACTTTAGAGGTGCTATGGCTTTACATCGTTAGATTGTTGATGGAGAGGCCTATGTATGGCTACGAGGTAGCTAAGGCATTCAAGGAGAAGTATGGCTTCGCGCCTGCTAAGATAACAGTGTACACTGTGCTTTATAGAATGGAGAGAGAAGGGCTGCTTGAAAGTGAGTATAAAGGCGGACTACCAGGCTCCCTCTGGAGGCGTTACTATAGGCTTACACGTAAAGGTATTGAGGCCTTCAATAAAGCAAGGGAGTTCCTCGAGGAGACTATTAGGAAGCTCTTTGGGGATGTACGTTGTTAGGCAGGCTGCGTGAACACTATGAGAAGGCCTTACAACCGATAGGCGAAGCTCTAGCCAAGTTAGGTGTGTCGCCCAACTACGTCACCGTCATAGGCTTAGTCATAGCTACCGCTTCAGGCTACGCCTTCTATGAAGGCAGACTCCTTGAAGGCGTAGCATTAATGGCCCTATCGGGGGTAGCAGACATGATAGATGGAGCCTTAGCTAGAGCTCTAGGTAAAGCTTCGAGGTTTGGCGAGGTACTCGATAGAATGGTAGATAGATACGCTGAGTTCGCCATCCTCCTCGGGATAACGGCCAGCGGGTACATTAACTGGTTTTGGGGTTTCTTCACCATCTTCGGTATGATAGCGGCTAGCTACTCGAGGGCTGTAGCTGAGGCTGTAGGGGGGCGAGGCGTATGTTCTAGAGGAGTCATGGAGAGGCAGGAGAAGCTTCTAATGATAGCGATAGGCGCGCTGTTGGCGATTTCTTACCCCATAGCGTTGGAAGTCTCAGTCATCATAGTTGGAGTGCTTTCCCATTTAACGGCTATACAGAGGTTGTTTTACGCATATAGAGGGTTAGCTTAGCGCTTCAGGGCTGGAAAGCGTATGATTAAGGCGTAGTGCTTTTTAAAGCTGCGAGGAGGTAGCTGTACGTGTACGACTTAGTGTGTATCGGTAATCCTGTATATGACATCATAGAGACGCCCTACGTTAAGACAGATAATAGAGTTTTATCAGGGTGTAGCGTGAATGCAGCTATCACGGCTAAGAAATTAGGCCTCTCAAGGATAGCCCTGGTAGGCTGCGTGGGTGAGGATTATAAAAGCAGACTTTCGCTCGACTTAGCCAGGCTAGGCCTTAACGGCTCCTACTTGAAGGTACGCGCTGAGACAGGAGGATTTAGATTAACCTACACTAGTGACTTAAGAGACCGGGTACTCGACATAATAGGTGTTGCTGGTAAGATAGAGATCGAAGACCTACCAGCGGACCTACTTGACGCTAAGTTTGTGCTCATAGGTCCCATCTTACATGAGGTTGACGTCGACCTAATAAGGCATGTAAGGAGGGTTAGCAAGGCACAGATCTTCTTAGATCCTCAAGGCTTTACCAGGAGAGAGGGAAAGGGGAAGAGAGTGGAACACACCGTTGATGAGGAGGAGATAAGGGAGGTTGTCAAGTTAGCTGACTACGTTAAGCCAAACGAGGTTGAGGCTGCATTGATGACCGGGCTGGGACCTGAAGAGGCTGCTAAGGAGTTGGTAAGGTGGGGGGCAAAGGTGGGGATAGTGACCATGGCTGATAGGGGCTCAGTGATTTATGAGGACGGTAGGCTCCATAAAGTGCCAGCTTATAGGACTAAGGCTATAGATCCTACGGGTGCAGGCGATGTATACGCTGGCGCCTTCATATACAAGAGAATTGAAGGAGCCAGCTTATTGGAGGCCGCCCTCTTCGCTTCGGCCGTGGCCTCCATAAAGGTAGAGTACGTAGGTCCAGACTTTCCCTTAACAAGGCTTGAAGGAGAGCGGAGGTATAAGTCATTAGTAGGTGGAGGTTAACGGCCACTCATAGCCACATGATGGACAGCGCATATAGTTACATCCTCCCACTGAAGATGGGCAGCCTCGACACGCAAAGGTTCTGGCGTAGGAGATGTCGAAGGTGAAGCCGCATTTGGGGCATTTAATTAACCTTCCAGTTCCCTTAAACTTCAAGGAGACAAACCCCCTTAAGCTACTAGGGGCTCTAAGTTGGAGCCGTATAAACGTTTAGCTGGCGATGATCATGGGTTGGGAGGCCGTGATCAAAACTATCGCGGTGTTCGCGGTCTTAGGCTACGCGGCGTGGAGCGACCTTAAGTATAGGGAGGTCGATGATAAGGCCTGGGTCATCTTATCCTTAATCGCCATACCTCTCACAACACTGGAAGTTTTAAGCGGACACTTAGCTATACACTGGCTGCTCCTCTCGATGTTAATTAGCTTCGTGATTGGGCTTTTAGTCTACGTCTTAGGGCTCTTTGGAGGGGCAGACGCTAAGGCTCTATGGTGCTTAGGCGTAGCGCTCCCAGTATATCCCAGCCTGAAGCCCTTGATCGTGGAGCCACTATTTCCAGTGCAACACCCCTTCTTTCCAGTGTCCGTGTTTAACAACATGTTAGTGCTGGCTGCCTTAACCTCGGTTTACGTTTTGGTTAGAAACATGACCTATAAGTTGAGAGGTGGAAAGCTCTTTGATGGTTACGAGGAGCCTTTACGTAGAAAAGTCCTAGCAATCCTTATAGGGTACAAGGTGAAAGCCTTAAAGCTCTCAAGGGGGAGCCACGTCTTCTTAATGGAGGAGAGGGTAGGAGGTTCAAGGAAACTTAAGCTTGGTAAGCTGTTAGCCGCAGCTAAAGAGGAGGAGTTGGGACTACATGGAGACTATAAGCCGGATGAAGAATTATGGGTCACTCCAGCGTTACCAATGCTCGTTTACATGTTTATAGGGCTCATTTTGGCGTTGCTACTAGGCGACCTCGTGTCGCTAATAACCTTAGTTATCATGAGCCTCGCTCCATAAAGCTAACTTGACAGGCGTTAAACCAAGGTGTCTAAACGACTCCTCAACCGATGAGAGGGTTAGTTCTAAGCCATCTAGCCTTAGAAAGTGCGAGGTGCATTTGCAGTCGCTAGATCCAAACCCCCTTATAGCTGGCTTAAACCCCCTACTAATAAGCTCTCTAACCAAGTTGCACTCCAGCTTAAGCTCAGTGTGAGCTGCGATCACGGCGACCACGTGGACGTTATTTAATGTGAGCAGATAGTCTATATGCCATTTAATCCTCTTTTCGCGTGATAGGTGCCTGAATACCCGCCTCCTTAAGGGCTCCCCCCTACTTCCTATAGCCGACCCTACGTAGACGTAGATCCCTGGACTAATCTTAGTTAAGCCGAGACTCCCTACCCTCAGGGCGATATCTTGAGGAATGTTTACGACGAGAGTGTATATTCCGCGGCTAGGTAAACTGGGGGGCTCACGCCGGTCTAGGTACATCATCGCTCAGGACCCGGGTTCTTTCTACTCATCGCCCCTATCCGTTAGGAAGAAGACTACCAGTTTAAGCGTTTTCTTTCAATATCGGTTTAAGACCGAAAGTTAAAACTTAAAAGAGGGAGCACTCGGACATCCTCAGGGACGATGAGATTGGGACATAGCGCTGAGGCCATAGCCAATGAAGAGGCCGCTACACGTGAGTCCTTAATGGGAGGGCGGAGGATTTGGCCAAAGCGTTGAGGATCGTACTTGTGTCGGCAGATTGGGAGAAAAGCAGCTCCTTAGCTCGAAAAGCATGTGAGGAAGCATCAAAGCAAGTAGGCATTGAATTCACGGAGAGAAAGGAGGACTGGGAATACTTGACTCGACATGGACTCAAGGACGAGTATGGCGGCGTCGATATACCTCAGGTCTTTGTGGAGTTCGACGATGGCACCGTAGTCCACGTCATGACCAAGGTCCCACTTACCTCCAACGGTAAACCAGATGTAGAAGGAGCAATTAAGATGATTATTGAGAAAGTGAGGGGAGTCGCTTGAAGACGATAGTGGTTCGCTCTAAGCAAGGAAAACTAGAGGAGTACAATGTGGTCGAAGGTAACTTCAAGGAAGTGGTCCTAAACGTAGTAAAGAAAGCCTTAGAGGCTTGGGACATGGATTTCTCCGACTTCATAGTCATGAGGGACAGGTACACCATGCAGGTTAAATTACCTTTAACTAAAGAGCAATATGAAGAGTACTCCAAATACGAGCTTAGGAGGCTTTCAAGTAGCGAGGCTGAGCTTCGTATACCCATATTCATAGTCTCATTTAATAATGAGTGGCGTGGAGAGGACTACGTAGATAAGGAGGTCTATGTCATCGCCCCATATATAGATGAAGAAGAAGCTAAGGACATAAGAGAGTTGGCTACTAACGCAACCATGGAGCAAGTCGAATAGCCTAGAAGAAGGATTCTAATCTCTTAACTCCTAACACCTCATCGAAATTGACGCCTAGAGCCTCCAATACCTGCTCGAAGGTGGTCCTTATATGACCTACGTACTTATCAACGTCGATCTCATCGATACGAGCTAGCTGGACCGGCTTTACACCTAGCGCGTCTCTAGTTTTTACGAAGGCTATGATGTCGCCCGCCTTCACCTCCCTACCGTGACCTATTAATAGCTTAGCCGCTTTGACGTGCTGTGGGGTCGTCTTCACGTAACTTTTAACTGGCTTAGAAAGCATGACCCTAAAGGCTAGTTCATCGAGAGAGTAACGCTTGGCTTTAAGTTTAGAGTAACACCTCTGTACTACGTCCCTGATGTTCTTTTTAGCTTCGTTGAACTCCTCCTGATTTTTAACTTGACTTAACAGCTTAATCATATCAGAGAAGGCTTGTTTAAGGAAGTCTGGGGTATTTCTCTTCTTGCCCACCATGCCTTTAATGTCCACGGTCCCGTCATCAAGCACCCCTACATAGTTCTTCTTTAAGCTCGGGAAAGCCACGTAGCGGTACCTCTTGTCCACGTCTAGGTCTACCTTAAGCTCTTCTTCAGACCATTCGACGAGCTTCTGTACCTGGTCTTGGTTTGGCTCGTGTACAAATATGCTGTCAGTGTCTCCATAGATCACCTTCATCCCAAGCTCTTGGGCCTTCTCTATGGTTTTAGTTATGATATAGCGGCCTACAGCTGTAGTACTTTCAGCTACTGGAGGACAGTATAACGGGAAGGATTCAGCCCCCATCACGCCGTAGCTCGCGTTTAAGATAACTTTTAAGCTCCTATCTACAACCCCATACCAATCCCTCAACTCAGGGCTTAAGGTCTTATCCTTTGACTTTGGCTTAAACCAGTAGGCCCTAATATCACGAAGTAAGCCTATTATCAGGGAGGCCAGGCCTTTACGCTTAGTGCATACCCAATGCGAGGTGCCCGGTATTATGTTGGACCTACACTCCTCGTGTCGGCAGTTTATCACCTCGTAGGATAGATTCCTCGTTTTAAGTATGCTGGGATATAGCGACGTGAAATCCAAAACTAAGACGTTAAAGTAGACGCCTGGCTTTGGTTCTAAGACTATGGCTCCTAGGTATTTCTTGCCTTTAATTAGGGCCTTGGTCACTGCTTGTCCTTTAACGCTGATTATGTCCTCAGGCCTAGGTATCAAATAACCCCTTCTTCTATGCTCAAAGTATAGCATGTTCTTAATCCAGCCTGAGATTCCTAGCCTAGTTACATCCTCGAGTGGTAGCTTGGATAGCCTCATGAACAGCACTATTAGCTTCATTAATAGATCGTCTTGGAAGCTCGTTAAGCGTAAGACTATATCGGCGTCTCGGAAGCAGTAGGAAGCTAGTTCGCTGTACGACAGCTCGGAAACGGGCTTTGTTATAGGTATCTTGGAGTAGCTGATTAAGGCCTCCGCGATGGCGTCTAATGTAACTTCTCGATACTTATTCCCGAAGGCATAGACCTGCACGGACTTGTTATGGAAGAACCTGTATAAGTCCACGTGGACTCCTATAGGTAGTAGGGCAGCGTCTTTTGTTAATAGGATAGGTATTTCCTCGCGACGAAAGCCAAGTCTTTTAGCGCGATGCCATAGATACCTTAAGTCGAAGCCGTCACCGTTAAAGGTTAACACCACAGGGTAGGATGATAGGATCTTGAAAACTTCGCTTAACATCTTCCTCTCGTCATCATAGAAAGAGACTTCAACACCCTCAGGCCATTGATCTCCCTCATCAATACCTTCACGCCTTAAAAGAAGAACCTTCTTTAATCCGTCAGAGGCCGAGAAAGCTACGCAGATGACGTTGTACTCAGCCTCTCTAGGGTCTGGTACTCTATCGGGCATCGGAGAGAATACCTCTATATCCATGGCGACCCTTCTAATCTTAGGCGCCGGCAGCAATAGTAGCGGAAGCCATTGCTCGAGGGTCTCCTTAACCTCCTTATCCTCCTCCTTGAATATACCCCTAACTTCCTCGAGGCCCTCAATAGGTAGCTTTACGGGTTTAAGGATCCCGTCCTCGATTTTGTAGGGCATTCCAGGGATTAAGCCTAGATCGTAGATGTAACAATTGTGATACTTGATGTGCGCCTCCCAACAGGCTGGCAAAAGGTCTCTTATGGATTTACGCGGCCTACCGCCTATAGAGAGGGGGTCTTTAGCTACGACCTTTGTCATTAGCGTGACCGAGTCATTAAGTGGATCGTACTTCTCTACGACTTCGACGTGATCGAACCCTTCATGAGTGATTATCTTTGGTGACCTCTTAACGGCATCAGGAGGGACATTGGTTAGGCAATATGGTTTATGTCCAGTGTTATCATACCAGAAGTAGATGCAGCCCTTCTCTGGATCATAGAGTTTAACTAGTGCTTTACCAGCTTTACCGCTATAAGATACCGATAGCATATAGCAGGTGCCGGTGTTACGGGGGGTTTCTGCTTCAAAAGTAGTCTCTTCGATTATACTTTCAAGTTCCTCTAACTCCTCCTCTTCCTCCTTAACCTCCTCTTCATAAAGTTCTTCAGAGGACATTAAAGCTCACCTAAATAGATCCTTCATTCTAGAGAGAGTAGCTTCACGTTCGAGCTTAGACTTCTTCTTAAACAGCTTGTAATGATCACGACATAGCCCCACCTTACCTCTCAATGACAGTAGTTTAACTTCCCTTAACACCGAGGCTACATTCAAGGCTGACACAGACCTGATAGCTTCTTTACCGCATACTATGCATCGCTTATTTTCTCCTGCCATCAACAAACACCTATAGAGTTCCTCACAGAAAAGTATTATCACCTAATAGCTAAGGTGGAAAGCCCTTATATTGGTGCTCTAAAAACCTCTTGTCTCGGGCCCGTCGTCTAGCTAGCTACTTGGCCTAGAATGGATAGGACACCAGCCTGCGGAGCTGGGGGTCCGGGGTTCGAGTCCCCGCGGGCCCATCACATATCACGAAGTAAGGTCCGCCTAGAACCGAGTGAACTAGGAACGCGAACAAAAGCACCGTGAAGAGCTATTTAAGCCTTCACATGCCCCCACTCCTTAAGCTGCAGCAAGCCTATAGAGTACCTTCTCTTAACCTTCACGTCTCCTCAAGGACTTCGAGGTCACTTCAAGGCTTTATTACGATGTTGGATCACAGGTTTTTCAAACCTCAACGCGAACATCCTCCACCTTTAATTAAATCTCTACATCCTCAACATACCTTGAGTCCTTTCCATAACGTTTTAATCAGGGCTTTAGCGTTGTTAGCGTAAGAGGGGTCTAAGGTGATAAACGACCCCATCGGGGTATTTGAGGAGGGCTGCCTAAAGGTCCTTAAGAAAGCCATTGAGCAATCGGGTTTCGACTTAGCCGAAGTGGAATTGCGCTTGGAGTTACCCCCTGACCCTAAGTTCGGCGACTTGGCTTTTCCGTGCTTTGACTTAGCTAAGAGGGCTGGTTTACCTCCAAGAGAATTAGCTGAGCTCCTGACTTCACGAGCCAGTGGACTTCTACAACCGCCTATATTAAGGGTTAAGGCAGAAGGGGCTGGCTATGTTAATTTCGTGGCTGACCACGTCAAGCTGACGCACATGCTTTTTGAAGCTATGGAAAAGAACCCTGAAAACTATGGCCTGATTAAGGAAGCAAAGCCCCTTAAGATAATCATCGAGCATACCAGCGGAAACCCTGTACATCCGTTAACCGTAGGCACGGGCAGAAATGCCTTCATCGGCGACACTCTGGCTAGGTTACTCAGCGCGAGAGGACATGTAGTTAAGAGGCATTTCTACGTAGATGACGTGGGTTTTCAGGTAGCTTTAGCTGCTTACGCCTACGGTAAGGTTAAGGACAGGGTGAAGATTAAGGGCAAGCCTGATCACTACGTGGGTTTGCTGTATTCGATAACCAACGCCTTGATGGAGGTGCAGCGATTAAAAGAAGAAGCTAAGGGAGAGGGTGAAGACGCTTCAAGGGCTAGGGCAAAACTCGATGAATGGGTCTCCATACTTAATGAGCTTAGGGAGAGAGACGAGGAGCTCTTTAACTTGTTAATTGAGGAACTCAAGGACCTAGATATTAGGGGGGAGGCATTAAAGCTGGCTAGAGCTTATGAAGATGGCGAGATCACAGCCGTTAAATTGGTGAGGGAGTTATGTAGTTTGGCGTTGGAGGGTTTCAAGGAGACCCTTAGTAGGGTTGACGTAACTTTTGATTCATGGGACTGGGAGAGCGAAATTACCGTTTGGAGCGGCTCAGTCGACCACGTACTTAATGGTTTAAGCAAAACACCCTTCATAGCGAGGGAAGGAGGAGCCCTAGTTTTCAAGGTTGAAGATGCTGCAAGGGCGTTGAACCTTAAGAGGCTTTTAGGGATAAAGGAGGACCATCCAATACCTGATTTAACGCTGACTAGAGCCGACGGTACGACTCTCTATACGACGAGGGACATCGCGTACGCTATATGGAAGCTTAAACAAGCAGATAAGGTGATAAACGTGATTGGAGCAGAGCAGAGCCTCGCTCAGCTACAGTTAAAGATAGCCCTACATGTACTAGGGTACTCAGATGCGGCATCTAGGTACTTACATTACGCTTATGAATTGGTTCAGCTGCCGGGCTATAGGATGTCTAGCCGTAGAGGTAGGTACGTAACTTTAGATCAGATAGTGGATGAGGCCGTTAGGAGGGTCTACGACGAAGTGGACAAACGTTGGCCCAACTTGGCGGAGGAGGAGAAAAGAAGGGTAGCCGAGAAGCTGGGCGTAGGAGCAGTTAGGTACGCTCTCATCAGCGTCACGCCGTCGAAGCCTATGGTATTCGACTGGGAGAGGGTAATAAACTTCGAGAGGAACAGCTTGCCCTTCATAAATTACGCCTATGTCCGAAGCCTAGGGATACTTAGGAAGGCTCAGTTTAAGCCGTTAAAAGTAAAGGCTGAAAAGCTCACCCATCCTCAAGAACGAGAACTAATATTGAGGCTTTGTCGTTTCCCTAAAACCGTTAAGCAGGCCGCCGACGAGCTTAGGCCTGAGGTGTTAGCCACATACCTTAATGACTTGAGCACGCTCTTCAATAGCTACTACGAGAAAGTGGACGTCATTCATGAGAAGGACTGTGATGTAAGAGAGGCGAGGCTGATGCTGGTTTATGCCGTCAAGGTAGTATTGGGCAATGGGATAAAGCTGCTAGGCATAGAACCCGTGGAGCTAATGTAAATTAAAGCGGGCCCGGGGGGACTTGAACCCCCGACCTACGGCTCCGGAGGCCGCCGCTCTGTTCCTAGCTGAGCTACGGGCCCCTGTCTCCTCGACCAACTAGTCTCTCCTAAGCTTTATTACAAGTGACCCCACTGGCACACCTAAGCTCCTAGCTATAGGTGAACACTTAGCCTTTAGTAGGTGCGCGATGGGTGGTTTGGCAGGATACTCGGTCAATGTCTCATAGTTGCCCATACCCTTAGCTATAATGAGCTGAGAAGACCTAAAGGCTTCACGTAACTTCTCTGGCATCTTCTCAGGGATAAAGCCTACTTCATCGACCTCCGTGCTTAATATTTCATCGGCCACCTTGTCTAGATTAAAGAAGAGGGCGTCTTCAAGTAGTGCGTCATTTAGGATAGGTAAGCCTTTAACTACTACCCTTACAGTTTGACCTAGCCTCTTCAGCTCCTCTATGAGAATTAGGTCGAAGGCTACTTCTCCTGCGTTATCAAGCAGGTATAGCACGCTTCCCTCTCTAGAAGATAAGACTTCTTGATATATCTTCGCCGTATCATCGATGGCTAAGTTCTTCTCGGCTTCAAGTATTAACTTGCTAGCCTCTGAGACATTGAAGGTGTATCCTAAGACACCGAACTCAAAGGCATTGCCTGAAGTAGCTATTATGCATGCTTTCCTAAACCTCTCAAAGGGGTCACTTAGTGCCTTAAGTACCTCCCTTACTCGTGGCAGTATGCGTAAAGCTTCCTCATTACTCCTCTTCTTCGCCTCTCTATAGGGGTCAGGACAGCCCGTTAGCCGCTTAATTAGGCGGTCCCTTTCAGCCCCGAGCCATGCAGGAACAGCATCCTTGTTAAAGCGTTCACTTAACAATTTAAGTAGCTCCATTATAACCTTCATCTTAACGCTCTCATCGTCTGTTGAGAGGTTAAGCTCCTCTAAGCCTCTATGGAGTAAACATACGGCGCATATAGGCTCAACCTTAACCATGGCAGTTCAACAGTCATGAAAGAGGGAAGGTTTTAAGCGTTTATGCGCCTTTAGTAAAGGGGTTAGAGATGAGTAAGGTGAAACTCCCCCTAATAATAGTGAACTTTAAGGCATACTCCGAGGCTTACGGGAGTAAGGCTGTCGACTTAGCTAAGAAGGCTGAGAAGGTAGCTAGGGAATATGGTGTGTGTATAGCTGTAGCCCCCCAATACGTAGATATTCTGAGGGTCTCAAGTGAGGTAGATATACCTGTGTTTGCCCAACATATAGATCCCATAAAGGGAGGGGCATGGACAGGTCACGTCTTAGCTGAAGCCATTAAGGAGGCTGGCGCAATAGGTACTTTAATTAATCACTCTGAAAGGAGGCTGCTCCTTTCAGAGATAGAGGAGGCTGTATCAAGAGCTAAGGAGGTAGGGTTATTGAGCGTGGTATGCACCAATAACCCTAGGGTTAGCTCGGCCGCGGCAGCCCTTGAGCCTTGGGCTATTGCCGTGGAGCCGCCGGAGCTTATAGGGCACGGCGTCGCCGTAAGCAAGGCTAAGCCTGAGGTGGTAACAGGTACGGTTAGCTTAGTTAGGAGGATAAATGAGCAGGTAGTGATCCTATGTGGAGCCGGCATCGTCGAGGGACGTGACGTTTACGCGGCCTTGAAGCTAGGCACGCAGGGTGTCCTCCTGGCTTCAGGCGTTGTTAAGGCTAAGGATCAAGAGGAAGTCCTAAGAGACCTGGCTAAGGGGGTTGTATCAGCGCTAGAAAAAGAATGAGTAGATCGGGTTACTCAGCGGGCCTAAATCTATTCTTTAACTTTTCTAGTACGTGGGGTAATGTCGTGTACTCCATCTCCTCGACTCCAAGCCTAGCAGGCATGAACTCGCCCATGGTCCTCATGTAGGCAGCTAGCTCAGAGGCTAGGGACCTAGCTCTATCGAAGGCTGGGTCGTCGAAGAGGTCTGCTGGACCTACGAGTTTGCCTTCAGCTAGTTGAAAGCCTAAAGCAACAACTCTCGGGGGTCCATCAAAGAAGCTGCACTTAGCATCCTTTAACCCCACCGGCATTAACGGTCCGTAATGGCTACCCCTCATCCATCCCGCAACTAGGTGTGGAGTGGCAAAAGGAGCCAGTATTTCTCCTAACGCCGGTAAGCCATGTTGAGCCCTAACTATCATAACTGGGTCATCTTTACCTACGTACTTACCAGCTATCAAGTTCAGCCTGGTGGTGCTGGCTACAGCGGCTAATAAGCCGTCAGAGGTTCTGTACACTCTCTCAATAACGTATCGGCCCGTCGTGCCTATCAAAGCCAAGAGATCGTACGACTCGGCCGGACAGTGAAGGTCTACGTACTTATTGTCAAGTATATCTAAGACCCTGAAGGTGAAGCCTCCATGGAGTGATGGGTCAATCACTAAGCCAGCAGTATTGAATGGGTCGGCGAATATCTTGTAGAGGGGCAGGTTCCACGCTCCAGGCTCGGTTTTATCGGCTGCGAACACTACGAAGGGCTCGGATGGCCTCTCCTCTATCTCCATTTCGGCTACGCCCGGTCCCATCCCCCTGACGTTTCCTGAGAAAGCCTCAACGAGCAGGTCTTGGCCTGCAGCGTAGAGTTTTAAGGGCTTAGATACCTTCATCGTTACCTCCTTAAACGTCTCCCACGCTAAGCCGTGTATGTCCGAGCTGTTGACCCCCTTCGTATGGGTCATAAGTAACTCTAGGTCGTCGCCGCAGTTGAACACATAGTAGTCTATGATTAAGCCAGCGCGTTTAGCGTCTTCAAGCCTCTCTTTGGCCATCTTTAGTTGCTCCTCGTGCACTCGGTGATGACCAGCCAAGCTACCTATGTCGGCCTTTATGAGGCTAATCGTTACCTTCAAGTTTTGCACCTGTAGAGTCTCGCGCAACGAAAGAAATATAAGTTTACTTTACTTTAAAGCTACGTAGGGATGATCTTTGGTGACTCCAAGAGAGCTCTGCGATAAGCTGTTTAAGGTGCATGATGATATAAGACACGTAGTCATAGCTGATAAGGAGGGGACTGTAATAGAGGTCTGCTCAAGAGCAAAGTATACTTGGCCGTCTGAAATTGTACAGCAAGTAGCAGGCGTAGCTGCAGCGGTGATAAGTGGGATTTTTGAGCGAACTAAGGAATATGGAGGGGACATTAAACACATCATGGTCAGCTATGAGAAGATGAGGCTCTTCATACTTCAAGCCGGGGATAAACACCTACTCATATCGACTAGGAAGAGCATACCACCAGAGGCCATAGAAGCTATGGAGAAGGTGGTTAAAGAAGCTTAAGAGGCCTTTTCAGGTTCATAGTAGTATTCTCCCATCGACTTCTGTAGTCTATCCAAGTAGGAACCCGGCTTATTAACTCTCGCTCTACCTGTCTGAGGATCTCTCCTGAAAGTGACATCCAGATCCTTTAAGAAGATGTTGAAGGCTCTCCTAAGTCCCATAGGCTGTAGGGCTTGTCCCTCAACACCTGGTTCCCCTCTAAAGAGTATTATTGCGTCGGCAAGCGCATCAGCTATCATTACATCGTGCTCAACCACTAACGCGACAGCCCCCCTAGTCTCAACTACCCTCCTAATTGCCTTAATCATAGCTAGTCTTTGCTCGACGTCTAGATACGCCGATGGCTCGTCGATGAGATATATGTGGGCCTCAACCCCTAAGCAGGCAGCTATAGCGACACGCTGAAGCTCCCCACCACTAAGCTCCTCAATGTGTTTATCTAGTAAGATGTCAACTTGAAGAGGCTTAATGACGTCGCTTTGAAACCAAGCTGAGTAGAGCACAGCACCTATAGCTTCCCTTAAGGCCTGCTCCACTTGGCCTTGCAGGCTTAGCTCAGTAAGGTATTGCGGTTTATAGCTTATCTTAAGGGGGGAGGAAGTATAAAGCGAGAAACCTTCGTCAGGCTCCAATATGCCAGCAAGTATCTTAACCATAGTGGTTTTGCCTATGCCATTAGGACCTAATAGGCAAGCCACCTCGCCCTTATGTAGCCAGCCCTCCTCTATCTTTAAGTTAAAGGAGCCAAGCCTCTTATACATGGAGCCCCATCTAATGAAAACTTGTTCGGGTTTACGTTCAATGGGAGCAGGCTTAACCCTAAACTTAATGGGCTCAGCCCTTAACCGTATGTTTTCGTCGGGCAGGTATCCATCAAGGTATACATTAATACCCTCTCTAACCGAGTAGGGATGAGAGACTACTCCGTATACCCCTGGTTTACCGTATAGTACACATACATAGTCAGATAGGTAATCTAGTACGGCAAGGTCATGTTCAACAACAATCACCGTCTTGCCTTCCTCAGCTAGGGATCGTATAGCCTTAGCCACCTTCATGCGTTGCCTCACGTCTAGGTAGCTGGATGGTTCATCGAATAAGTAAGTCGTGGCCTCCCTAAGGATAGCGGCAGCTATAGCGACACGCTGAAGCTCCCCACCACTAAGCTTAGCTAAATCCCTATCCCAGATCTCTTTGAGTTCTAGCGCGTCTTTAACCTCGTCTATTTTCCCCCTCTCGTCGACTCTCTCAAGAATCTGGCCCACGACACCTTTAACGTACTTCGGTATTTTGTCGACATATTGAGGTTTATGCACGGCCTTCACTTGACCTTTGGACAGTTTAGAGAAATAGCCTTGAAGCTCAGAGCCTTTAAACCTAGCCACCACTTCATCCCAGCTTGGAGGAGCGTCGTATCTGCCTAGGTTAGGCTTAATTTCACCTACAAGTATGCGTAGAGCCGTGGACTTTCCAACACCATTTTGGCCTATTAAACCTAAAACTGAAGCTTCCTTAGGCACCGGCAGCCTATATAGCCTAAATGAGTTGACACCGTAGCTATGGACACATTCCTCCTCTAACTCTTCAGGCAAGTTTACGATCCATATTGCCTTAAAGGGGCACTTCTTTACGCAAATCCCACATCCACTACATAGCTCCTCTGATATTATGGGTTTGCCAGTAGCTTCATCGATGGTTATGGTCTTATCTCCAATCTTGACTCCCGGGCAAAACCTCAAACATTCAAGTGAGCACTTCTTAGGTTTACAGAGGTCTTTGTCGAGCACGGCTATTCTCGGCATCGAGATCCCTTAGACCCCTCTCCTTAAGGGGACCATGAGGTAAAAAGAGGAAGCCTTCACCACTCTTCTTCCCACTCTTCTTCTTCCCACTCCTCTTCTCCAAGCTCTTCTTCCCACTCCTCTTCCCATTCTTCCTCAATCATTAGGCACACCTCGAAAAAGGGCTTCGCCAGGCCTCGCTATATAAGATTTTTTAGCTCTTAACGACACATAAACGCGTGCGAGTCTGAGGAAGCATGATTCGTGGTTGAAGGAGTATGAGGAGCTTTAATTTACTGGCCTCAACGTTTAGGAATAGGGAGGACGATTGTATTAGTGAAGTCTGGTACCTCTTTAGGGAGATTGGAGATGACACCGTAGAGGCTTGGCGCACTAAGATAGCTGGCTTAATAGCGATTAAGACCTCCCTAGACCCTTTCGAGGCCGTCCATAAACTAGAAGCTCTAGCAAAGGAAAGACCTTGGGACTTTAAGTACTTACTGAAGTTGACACCTATAGAAGTAGTAGTGACAACAGATCTAGAAAGTATAGCGCGCGCAGCTGAAGAATTAGCTAATCGCAAGATAGAGGAGTACGAGACGTACCGGATTACGGTAAATAAGAGGGCTACTTTATTAAGGACAAACGAGATTATAGAGGCCATAGCTTCAAGGCTAAAGAGGAAAGTCGACTTAAAGAAACCAAACAAGATAGTCCAAGTCGAGGTAGTATCTGATGTAACGGGGATCTCTGTGTTAAGGCCTGAGGACGTGGTGTCAATTGTTAAGCTGCTAAGACGCTAGTTCCTTTAAGACATCCACCATGGCAACTCTACTAAGCACGCACCTAATTAGCGCTTCAAACCACGAGGACTCCTCAGTCATAGAGGATTTAACTTCCTCCTCGCTAATTGAGTAGGTCTTCATTAAATGGTAAGCCTTAGGCTCTATGTCGTCTACAAGGGTTTCATCGTCCACGCCCCCTAAATCAGTTATGGTGTCAGCGACAAGCCTTAAAGCCTCCTCCTCACCGCGCGCCAAGCATAACAGCACCACTTCGCGTGAAAAACCCTTAATGCCCACCTTGGCTATGGCCTCCTTTATCTGTCTAACCCCAGCTAGATACAGCATAACCTCTATATTTAGGTCCCTAGCTATCATTCTATCCTCATCATACGATTTTAGCGCCAAAGCCACGCCTAAAAGTATATGTTTTGAGGAGGCTACAGCTAGAGGATCGAGAGCCTGGAAGATAAAGCCGCCCTTCGACCTTAGCTTATTAATTATAAAGGCGGCGTCTTTAGGTTCATAAAGCCTCACTCCTGTGAAAGCTAAGGTTAAGGAGCCTAGTTTAACTGAGGTTAAGTTGAAGAGCTTCAAGCGAGGATCACCGGCTACTTTAGGCCTAGGTTGCGGAGGACTTTGGGTAGGAGGGCTTCAAGAGCTTTGGGCTGAATGCCCGTGCTCCTTAGCTTAAGCTTAGCTTCCTCCAGAGACAGCCCTTCCTTAAGCCACCTCTCAAGGAGCTTGGTCATAGTTTCCTTAATCTCGTGAGGGAAGATGATCCACGTAGTGGTCTCATCAACATAGTAGTCCGGCTTAACTATGGACCACGGTTTATAGTACACCGTGGCTACTTTAACCTCCCTTGCCCCTCTCTCCTGGACATGTTTCTTAACTAAGTCAAGGGATTTACCGGTATCTGCCACGTCGTCCACTATGAGAACTTTTAAGCCGCTAACAGGCGTTGATAGAGGTTGAGATATGACGGGTTCTTCAGCCGTCTTGGCTATATCTCTGTAAAACTCAACTTTCACGCTAGCCACGTTAGGGTTATCTAGTAAGTCTGAGAGTAGTCGCGCGATAACCCATCCTCCTCTTGCGACCCCCACTATTACATCTGGCTTAAAGCCCGAGGACTCTATGAGGTCAGCTAGCTTAACCACTTTGAAGTATAATTCATCCCACCAAGGAGAGTGGAAGGAGATAGAACCACCATGTACGGTAGGTAGGAAAATTACTTCATCGCCATCCTTAAGCTTGGTGCGTAGTCCATCCAACAGGTTTATGTCAACTCCATTAATGAGGACCATGATATCTGGCTGGAGAGAGCCGTCTATTGGATCTAGCAGCCTAGCAGCTAATTTCTCCCCTCCCACCTTGGCTACTAGCTTAGTTAGCTCCTCAAGATTGATGTCTTCGCTGACTTCGAGCTCAAGTACATCATTCTTAGCGAGAGGCTTCAACACCGCTAGGAGCCTTATCCTCACTTTCACGTTGCTCACCGGTCAGAGGAGGTACAAGTCATCATCAACCATGGTCTCAGGGCAGGTCAGCCTCCTCATTCCGCAAACACTTAATTATAGCTAGTTAAATTAGCCTTTCGGCTTGGCTACAGTGGGTCTACAGACATTAAAGAGGGCATTGACGGTAAAGAGGGCTTACGCGAAGATGCTAGAGTCCAAGCTAACCAGCGAATCTATTAACGCTTCCAGGAGCGATTGGCACGCTAGAAGACTCCCTCGTCCCTGCGGGTTAACAGTACATACCTGTATAGGTTGTCCCTTCTACTGCACTTACTGTTACATAGACGACTTAGGCTTTGCCCACGGCGAGGCTCACCCCTACGCGCTTAAGGCTGAAGAATGGATCTACGCGGTGTTAAGTAATCCTTCCTTCCTACCAGGCAACTTAGGGACTTACCTAGCTTTTGGTAGTGTATGTGAACCACTTCACGGCAAATGCGGTGAGAGAACCATTAGCTACTTAGAGCAAGTGGTTAAGCTAGGCAATCCCTGTCAAGTAGCTACAAAGGCGGTTATCGACGAGGAATTAGCAGAGAAGCTATCTAAGGTAGGTGGAGGGCTACTCAACGTGCTGGTTACCATAGTTACCTTGAAACACCATGAAAAGCTAGAGCCTAGGACCCCCAGCCCTCTAGATAGAATTGAAGCCCTAAAGAATCTAAGAAAAGCTGGCGTGCCTACGTTCATCTTCTTAAGGCCCCTCATACCTGGCATAAACATAGAGGAGGTAGAGGAGATAGTTGTTGAGGGTAAACAAGCTGGCGCGGTAGGAGTTGTGTTAGGCGGCTTTAGAGTATCTAAGAGGATTCTTGAAAGATTGGAGAAGGCGGGCGTCAACACTTCAGAAATTAAGCGTAGGATACCTAAGAGGTGGGAGGGAAGGAGGTTAATTGATATCGTGGTAGCAGACTTAAAGCGTGAGGCAACTAAAGTTGTTGAAGAAAAAGGTTTGATACCACTACAAAGTGCTTGCTGCGCTACTACGCTATCCTACATGTTATCTAAGGGTGAGCGCATCCCATGTGCTGGGCTCTGCTACATTGACAGGAGGAACTGTTACGCAAAATGCCCGGTGAGATGTAGAGAGTTGTTATCGAAGCTTGACGAGGAGGAGGCGGTCGAGGCGCTTAAGCTCTTAGGAGCAATACCCCTCGAGGTGAAGATCGAGGACCTAATCGTTAAAGCAAGAGTGAGGGGAGCTAAGACGTGTCGCGTCGTCAATTTATTTAACACATCGTTCAGGAGAAGGTTAATGGTTAAGTAGCCGCGGAGGTAGCCTCTTCTTTACGTTCCTCAGCCCTCATGCGTAGTTTAACTAGCCTTGTAATGTACCCGGCGACTCTATTCCTTAAATGCTTGGCCTTGATGGTGGTTAGCTCCGATACAAGCCTCTTGTTTTCGTCAAAGTTAGCTGTGAACCTATCTCCATACATAGCCAGTAGGCGCTTAGCCATGCTTTTAACTACGCCTGACCTTACCTTACCCACCTAGACACCCTCTTTGCAAGGCTAAGTAGGTTTTATTTAAACTCTGCCTGGCCTTAGCTAAAAGTTAAAGAGCTAGCCTAGGATTTATTCGTAGAAGGGGGGTCCATGACGGAGCTACCCCTAGCACCTATAGATAGGGTGATACGTAAAGCTGGTGCGCAAAGAGTCGGAGATGAAGCCGTTAAGGCCCTTGGACAGGTGTTAGAAACCATAGCTTTCGATATAGCTAGAGAGGCTGTCGAGCTAGCTAAGCACGCTGGCAGAAAAACCGTGACCGCTGACGACATTAACCTGGCTGCTAAGAGAGCCTTAAGGTGGCTTGGCCGCTAGAGCTTAGCCAGTAGCGACGCTAACTCGTCGTCACGCGCTGCCACGGCCAGCCAGTCGATCCTTAACTTCTTAGTAGCTTCACCCCTAATTATCTTCACGGCTTCCTTGAGGACCTCCTCAGGTCTAAGGTAAGTGGTGTCAAGCTCCCAGACCTTATGATCACCGTAGAAACTTAGGGCTTGTTGAAGGCAGGCTCCTATAGCCTCCGAGGCCACGTTTTCACGTATTTTCTCCTCCGGCCAAGCTTTAGCTCTCAATCTATCCATTAACTTTAGGGGGTTAGTCCTCAAAACTATAACTAAGGACACTTCGTCCTTAGGTAAAACGTCGGGTATAGTTGTCGATAAGATTATAGGCCTCGCAGATCGCCTCACTACCTCTAAGAGTTTAATCCTTAATCTCTTGAGTGAAACAACTCTACTTCCTCTAGCCTTATCTATGTAAGTATAGAGCCTCTCTCTTTCAACCAGCTCAGCTACTTCAATGTGATCATAAGATAGCCGCGAAGCCAGCAACTTAGATAGCGTCGTTTTACCTGTCCCAGGGGTACCAGTTATGATTATGGCCTTAGAGCTCAAGGCCTACACCGAGAAATTTTGCTGTCTCCGCCAACATTAATGACCTATTGCGCCACTCCACGTCAATAGCCCTACTTAACCAAGGCGGTAGAAACTTAGTTAGTTTCTTAAACCTTTTATCCCCCAACACCACCACTCCTACGTCCTCAGGGCCCCTAAAGGCTCTACCAGCTGCCTGAATAACTTTCCTAATGGCTGGGGCTATGTATGCTAAGTAGAATCCTTCCTCACCTTTACGCTCTGCGTAGTAGCTTATCTTAGCCTCAATTAGTGGCGACGGCTCATCGAAGGGTACGCCAGCTATGAACACTAAGTCAAGCTCCCTTCCAGGAAAGTCAACCCCCTCGCTTGCCCTTCCTCCACATACACCTAAATATAAGGCCCCACCTTTATCTCCACGCTCCTTAAAGGACCTTAAGAGCTCCTCATGTTCTAGGCTGCTCATACTTTCCTCTTCAATAAATAACGGCCGTTTAAGCTCCGTGAGTTTAGCTGAAACGGAGCGTAAGACTTCGTAGCTGGGGAAGAAGACAGCCATGTTAATTGGCAGAGAGTTTGACAGTAGCTTAATGTACCTAGCGTAGGATTCATAGACCTCAGGGCCCCGTTCTTCAAACCTACTGGTCACGTCACATAGTATGAAGACTCTAGACTGATAGTTCACGTACCTGGAAAGGTCTAGGAGAGAGGCTTGTAAGCCTAGTTCATTAGCTAGGGAGAGATCTATGGTGCCGCTCATTAAGATTACGGATCTGACTTTAGGTAAAAGCAGCTTAGCGTCAAGACAAGCGAGTCTAAGCTTACCGTCACTTCCCACCACAACATATCTTTCATCTGCATTTAACAACTTAGTTAGGAAGACGCCTAGGTGATAGAGTGAACTTCTAGGCCTCTCACCCCTCCTAATAGCCTCTCCCCTCAATATATCCCCCCAATAAACCATAGATTCAGTTATTACATGAACAGAGTATTTAGTAAATTTCTGAAGGTCCCTACAAAGTTCCTCTGGGCTAAATACCCCCTCCAAACTTTGAACTATTGAAGCTAGTTCTTCAATAAATGATTCTACAGCACTCCCTAAGTTAATGGATTTTGCCTCCTCTAGTGCATGATGTACACCTTTAAGTGAAAGTTCAGCGCTGCGATGGAGCGTTAAGGTTTCAGGCAAACCGTGGGCCTCGTCGAGTACCACCACTGTATCGTGGTTAAAGCCTAGAACCTTCATAGCGAAGGGATTAGCTAAGAAGGAGAAGCTAGCGGCTACTATATCAACAGCATTACATAGACTTAACTGAGCATAATAGGGACATACCGATAGCTTAACATAGTGTGAATATAGCTCACCAGCAGATATTATGGGCTTAGGAGGTACGCTAAAGGATGTTAAGAAGCCTTTATAGAACGGACATTGTGCTCTACGCTCCCTACATAGAACCGCAGCCTCTTCAGGGGTTAATCCCTGAGCCATTGGGCATAGACTAGCCCTTGACTGTATGGAAATGGCTGTGATCTGCCGTCCGCGCATGGATATGGCCTTAGCTTCATCGATGACCCTTTCAGCCTCCCTATGCGTCCTGGTAAACCATAGGATCTTGAGGCTCCCAGCCGATACGATAGCGTATAATGTAGCCACCGTCTTACCAAAACCACTGGGGGCGTTCACCACAAGGTTCTCGCGTTCCAATACTGCTCGACGTATGGCCACTATAAGCTCCTCTTGACCAGGACGCAGTGAGCTATAGGGGAAGTATTCAAGCATGATGCTTCACTTAAACCTTGAGGAACCAGCAAGGTCTACCATCGACTTTGGCTCGATCGAGCTTACCTAGCTTATCTAGAAACCTATCCACTTCAAGTAATTCATCAACGCTTAACTCTCTTTTAGGGTAGATCATTATGAGTTCGCCCCTCTTAGACACTTCCAACAATTCAAGTAGCTTAGGAAGAGGCTCAACCGAGAGATACCGACTATCCCTAAGGGTGCTCAGCAACAATTCAACCTCGCCCTCAATGGTTGAAAGCTTGGACTCTAGCCGTTCTATTCTCTCCATCAAGTCCCCATCCAGGTCTTTAATCTCATTGCTTTTTTCACTGCGCTTGCTTTGCGACTTAGCTTTAGTTGACAGTTTCGGCTTTAGTATCTTGACCCATCTTTTCGAGCCTCTATGGAGAATTAAGGCTTCACCTACATGAAGTCTAGCGAGGCGCTCAACTTCTTCTTCAGTTAAGCCTAGCCAGTCTGCCTCAACTGACGTTAGTCGAGCCCTATGTAGTATTATGTAGTCACAATTCCTGAATGATGGACTGCTAACTTGGCTAGGTAGCTGCGCCACAGCTAGGACGCTGACCCCCCATTTTCTAAGTTCGTTAACTATGATTTCACCACTAGAGGGGAAATCCTCAGGCCTTCTTGCTGGGATAACGTTTTCAGCCTCCTCTAACACTATAATTAAGCCCTTACCGCCGCCTTTGGTCACCTTGTTGTATATGAGTCTTAGGATTAAGTTTACTGAGAGTCTTCGTGCCTCAAAGGGTAAAAGGCTTAGATCCAAGCGGCAGCTAGCACTCATCATTGACGATAGGTCCTTGTCACCTTCAAAGAGCGAGAGCGAAACTAGGGGTTCCAGTCTCCTAAGTAATGCTTCCTTGAGCTCTGCCTCGCTAGCGCTACGAATAGGCATCTCCTTTAACTTGGCCACCACGTCGCTTATCTTAGTCCTCGAGTCAAGACATCTTAAGAGAAGCGCTTCTTGAGGCTTAGTTAACTGGTAAGCTGAACTAAAGGCATCAACTATTTGGCTAGACTCTAAACCCTCCATCGATAGATCTTGAGGGTATGTGGTCTCAAGCCCTAAGTCCCAGTACTCGCCAGCCCAGTCCAGTATTAACGTCGGGCGCTTAATGTTTCTCGACGATATTAAACGCTTGACCGTATGCGTCTTACCGCTGCCGGTCATGCCGAAGACGAAGATGTGCCTAGGTGAACCTGTAGCCGGGTCGATCAATCTAACAGTGAGAGGAGGCAATAAGCTTAGGATTACGAGCTCTGATGGCCACAGCATACTTCACACGCTATGGGCTTACGAAGTTGTTAAGCTGTTTGACGAGGCTATTCAGGCTATCTAGGGCAGATACGAGAAAGTTGTTTACCGCTTGATTAGCTCCTCCAAGAGCTTTCTCCACCCCGCTAAAAATACCTACTATCAGTGACAGAACAACTGCCAACGATACTATGGTTAAGCTTAAAAGGATACCCTCCTCAACTAATGGCGAGCCTCTTATATCCTTTAATAGCTTCTTAATAGGATCCCAACGCACCGTTCTCACCACCCCCCATTAATATAGAGCCTATTTAACCCCCTCTGACCTTAAAGTATGGACGATAAGACTAGGAACACCGATATGAAGGTCGAGATGGAGATTAGTGATTGAGAGAAGAATCTACTGCTACCAATAGCCAAGAGGGCAAAAAACGGGGCTGTAACAACTAAAGATCCAAAAGTAAGCAGTATAACCCATACATCGAGTGACTGCCATGACATAAGCCCGGTGATCACTAGGAGTAAATGGGCAAAGGAAGCTAGAGAAGCCGCGTATATCGTAGATAATACCTTAACTTTATATTCCTCGTACTTGAAGACCCTCTCTACGCTCTCTCTAAGCAGTCTATTCTTACGTAGCAAGGCAGCAACCTTTGATAGAAGTTTTCCCGCCTCAAGAGGACTTTGAGCTGAAAGCCTTGAGATCATCATAAGAAACCTTCGATGATTCTTTAGCTGAGGTCTTGAAGAGAGCCAGTCAATGACTCTATCCGCGCTACATCCCTCCTCAATGAGCCTCACAGCCACTCTTAGCACCTCCTTTAAAGAACCTTTATGGTTAAGAAACGACTCATGCAAGGCTAGCTCCAGTGAATAACCAACTTGAAGCCTACTAGCTACAGCATAGATTAGCGACTCTAATTCGCGCGTCAAGGCTAGGGGGGTGAAGAGATCCCTCTTCAAAGGGAGCAACTTATAGAGCAACTTATACGCTATTACCGCAAAAAAGAGAGAGCAGAGAAGAGATGACATAAAGGGTAAGTAATTCATTAAGCCCGAGAAAAGACCAAGCGTTGACGTTAAGGTCAGAATCAAGACGAGAACCTTCACCGGGGAAAACCGTCTTAGCTTAATGAAGACACCCTCCTTTTAAAGCCAATACTAACTATAGTAGAGAGAGCAAATACGTAGATAGTCGTTAAGAACGGTAATGCGAAGATGACTCCTCTAACTAGCATGGCTAAGAGGAAGGGTATAGGTAGTAAGAAGCTTATGGCAAAAAGAGCTGCTACTCTGGTCCTTAACTTTCTAACCTCATCTAAATACGCAGACCTTGCTTTATCGCTAGTAACCTTAAGATCTAGGGAGCCGCCTTTAATGGACTTCTCAGCTAGAGTAATCATAAACTCTCTTAGAGTCGGAGGTAGGTGCTTGGCATGTAGAATTATAGCCTTCTCTGGACTTAAGCCTCCATCGATGTCCCTCAATATCTGCCTAAATTTCTTGGAGATAACGGGGTAGTTAGCTAGAGCCACGAAGCTTAAGGCTTTATGTAGAGAGTTAGTTATCTTTAAGGAAAGCTTTAACTCGTTGATTACTAGAGGAACGTACTTCTCGGCCTCTAAGAGTGGTCTAAGGTGTCTACCAGCCACGTAGACAGCTACTAGCTTAAATAGCGGGTAGACAGCCGCCAATGCGACGGCTAAGCCTAGAAGAGGGCCTCCTATAAGGAGGGACACGACAAAGAGTAGAAGTAGGGCGGCAAGTATAAACTTGACGTAGGCTCCTACCTCCATCTCGAGGGCCTTAGGTTCTATACCCCATTCCCTCAAATCAGGGGCTAGTCTAGTTATAAAGGCTGTAAAGAGCTTGGTAATCATGATTAGTCACCTGGCCTTTAACGACGTATTTTAAGTAAAGCTCGTTTAGTATGGAGGAGTATCGTTCAGTGCTCACGTCGATAGTCGATAGCTCCTCTAAGACCTCGATGTATTCCTTTAGCTCAGCCTCAAAACGAACTCTTGGAAGATATTCAAACTCTCTGATTTTCAATACTGTGGGGGTTTCGTAGAGATCGTGTACCTTTAATAGTGATCTTGAATAAGGATCCCATTTAAACACCTCAACTAGCTTGACAGGTTTAACACCCTCAACCTCAACGCCTTGGCTTAGCGATACTTCAGCTAGCCTCGTTAATCTTTTTACCTCCTTACCATCTATGAAGAGCCTTCTCATCTCCACCATTAGGTCAAGCTCAAGTAAGCTTGCTATAGATATACCATGGTGTAGCGACCATCTTCTAAGCGCACCCTCTATGCTTGATCCATGGCAAGTCTGTAAGCCTCTTAAGCCTGAAGAAAGAGCTTGAAAGAAGGCTTTAGAGTGTTCAGGAGTTTGAAGCTCTGATAGAATTACGATGTCTGGCGATCTATGGAGGAGCTTTAAAGCTTCAAGGCTCTTAGTTGACATAGGCTTACGGCTCTCAAGTGGAGATACCTTCAACCTAACCTGGCGCCTGCCCATGTGATGTTGAGATAAACTTTCAGTTACGTCCTCCACGTACACCTTCCTCCAATGCCTAGGCGTTGAGAGGTCTAGTGCGTTAATGAGTGTAGTCTTTCCCGTGGCTGGCTCGCCAATGACTGTTATGTTTCTTCTTCTAAAGAGACAGAAGATCATATAGGCTGCTACTTCAGCCGTCAAGGTATTGTTCCTTATTAAGGAGGAGATCAACCACACCTTCTTGCGTAGCTTTCTAAAGTCAAGGGAGGGACCATCAACCGCTAGGGGAGGGATATCAACAGAGGCCCTGACATGAAAGAGGGGGGTTACTATTTCGTGCTTTAATGAGGGGTTTTCATAGCTTAATGGTAGTCCGCTTTCAATCTTCAGGTGAGTAATTATCCTCTCAACATCCACTTCGCTTAAGCGTACAGTAGATCTACACCTACCCCACTCAGCATGGAGGAGGTATATGTATGACCCAGGTTTATCTAGAAAGAACTCGTCAACCTTATCGTCAACGAGGAAGGGAGCTATTCTTAATAGGCCCATGGATTTAAAGGCCGCTATAAGGGCCAAATTACGTAAAACCCTTTCCTCTAAACTCTCCATCCAGTCGCTTTTTAATAATTTAAGAGCCTCCTTCTCCCGTATTTCCAATAAAGTTGAGAGTCTGTTCTTAGAGTATGGAGATAAGTAGCTCTTTGACTGTCTAAGGCGGCTAGCTAACTCATCAATTAAAAGCTTAGCTCGTGGCTCTACGTCAAGGATTGGTGCATAGAGTAGTTCAACGTCGTTAAGTGAGTATATCCTGATCCTAAAGGGGGGACTTACATATTCATCTACACTCAGGGTGGTTTTTAACCTCTCTTTATACGTCTCCTCTCCTCTACCATAGACAATGGTTTCAGCCGGCTCAAGCAACCTTATGTATGCTCGAGCAAAGTTACCATCACTAGCTATCTTGAACCCTAACCTGACAAGCTCAGTGGACCTCAGCTTGTCTTTTAAATACTTTAAAGCAGACAAATAGTTTATGAGACAGCTTCTACATTCGCCCTTAGCCTCCGTTCTACGTAAGCTCTTAACTTCATCCATTAACTTAGCTATGGCTTCAAGAGGGTTAGAATACAATAAACCAGGCCTAGGGTGGAGCGCCAGAAGCTCTCTGAGGAAGGACCTCTTAGCTAGGAAACAACCGGTGTACGTATCGTGGCAGCCCATCAACACGTTAGCGTCCAATATCTTATTACGTGCCTTGGCTAAGGCTATAGAGTAACTAGCCATTACTTGGAGAGGATCTCCGCGATAAACCCTTACTACGTCCTTTGCTTTAAGAACAAGCTTAGAAACACCTTTTACGCGCCCTAGCCAGTATATCGCTTTAGCCCTGCAGTTCTCATTGAATGATATGTCAGGCTCGAAACCACTAATCCTACACTTAACTATTAGGGAGGAGGAAGAGCGTTTAAAGATGACGTGACAGCTTAAGTCGCAGTTCACTTATGGTACTGCCTCCTTAGCCCTAATCTTCTCGATCATTACTGGCACGTAATCAGACAGCAGATCTATGATGGCTGATACCCTCGTTTCAAGTATTGAAAGCCTCCGCTCTAAGGCCCTCAAATCCTCTTTACGGGGGGGTGCAGAGATCTCTTCGATCACAACCTCCTTATCATCACGCGCTTCCTCTTGATTCCTATTTAAGATGATACAAACCCTAGCTATTGACCTAACAGCTTCGTCGACTGAGAAACCTAGGTTAAGAAGCACCTTCTTTATAAGCTCGGGGCTAAGACCCTCAGAGGCCATGGCCTCAGCTAATTCTTTAGCTGAAAACTTCATGTTTGAGCCCCCTCAACTATCCTCCTAAATAGCTTATTGTAATGTTCCCTTATCGTGAACTCTCCTACGCCGAACGTCTTACTTAGTAAGCTCTGGGTCAGTATACATGTCCCCTCAAATACACGTTTAGACGCTGCATACACTGCCGCGATGGCTACAATATACGGCGACCGTCCTCCCACCTCCTTTTCATTGAGAAGCGATAGTAGTTCAATGGCTTTGTTGAGGAGCTTGGCCTTAAACTCCTCGGCGCTAAGGTTTAACTTCTTGATAGATGCCCTAACTTCGTCCGTTTCAAGCACCCTACTGACTATGGGGTTTAGATAGTCCAAGTGTCTACTTGTAGGTAACTTGAGTTTAAGGTTCTTCTTTACATAGATAACCGCCTTAGATAGACTCCTAAAGGTAACCCTATGCTTTAACCTCTGAAAAGCTTCAAGCAATCTCTTCACAGTGACAGAGCTTACCCCTGTAGACCTTAAGGTGATCAGAAGACAAGCAGCTGCAAGCGAGGCATAGTTTGTTTTACGACACACCTCTGACATCATGGCCTTTTTAAAGAGAGCCAGGGCACGATAGGCAATAGTCGAGCTTATACCCAAATAAGAAGATACCCTTAAAATGACCCCCTCTATGTGAAACAACGATGCGGCTTTACCCGCCCTTACCTGCGATTCATGTATTCTCCTTAATTTTATTGCTTGATGTCTAAGCTTAGGGTTTATTTTCGCGGAGGACACTAAGCCAGGCAGGCCTATGTGACTTCCCACCCCCCTAGCGGCATGAAGTCTTACTGGATAGGTGTACTGTCTAGCAGTTGGCGAGGATAGAAGCTCTTTGAACACTGAGATGACGGGCTTAATGTAGCTTTCATCGCTTGGATGTACAAGGCCACAGACCTGGCACACGTACTCCCTTCTATCGTTTAAAGCTAAACGCCCACCACATTCACTACACGTATCCATACAATCAACCTCGCGGGCCGAGGATAAAGTTGTAAAGATAACCTTTGTGCTAAGGAGAAGTCTAGGACGGCCTACTTGGCTTCAAAGTACTTGATTATCTAGGCTACCGCGCTAACTATCCACCCGTAAGTGGAGTGAGAGGTGAGTGAAAGTGGTCACTCTTCCTTAATGATCTGGATAGCCAGGTACAACTTATCTAAGGGTTTAAGCGGCTGTGGTTGTTTAAAGAGTAGCCTTATTTGAAGCCCACCAGCTGATGCATAGACCTTCTGTCCTTCCTCTAGCTGCTTTACACCAAAGGCTTTAGCACCGAGGTAAAGGTCGGCATCCTGACCCCAAGGTATCGGAGAGGAACTTATGCCGACCTTTACCTTATCTCCACGAGTAAAGGGTAAGACTTGCTTAGGAAGCTCTACTTCAAATGATAGAAGGGGGGATTCCTCAAGGCTCTTAAACTCAACGTGATAAACTCCAGTTACCTCACTCGGTTCCACTCTCTCGACTATTAAGGGGGCCTCTAGTACATAGTCTTTCACTCGCGTCACCCAGACAGGGTTATAGAGACCTTCTCGTTAATCAGGTTCTTGATTAAGTCCTCCAGCACCTTAGGTTCAGCTGGAAGCCTTCTAGCGTCGCTTGGAAGAATCTTTACGTTGCTCTCCCACGTGCCGTCAGGTAACCAGACAGTGTTCATACTGGAGATCCTAGCGGGAGACAGTATCTGCGAGATGAAGGCCTTTAAGCTAGGTGTCTTCTCGACTATCCTAACATTGACTCCTCGCTCCTCGCTTAGAGCCTTGCTAATTCTTTTCAGTATAAGCCTAGGGATCTTCTTTTTGCAGCCGATGAGAACGTAAATTAAGCCTGGTACCTCAACAGCCCTATAGAACGTACAATCCTTCAATTGGGGGAAGCGTGCTTCTAGTTCCAAGAGCTTCTTAGCTATATCAAGGTCCAGCTGGGTTATCTCACCTCTCTTAAGCTTATCGCTACAGCTTTGACAGAGTATCCCACTTTTAAGGCAAAAGTAGCACACTGGTATATCCAAGGGCCCCCTCCCTTCCCTCCGCTGACCTCTCCACCCTAAAACACGAAGGGGTATATAAGTATGGTCTACTAAGCGCGCTAGAGTAGCTAGGCTTTAGAGATAACGATCGTCATGACACTTTTGTCTACCTGTCTACCGTCGCTGGTAGTTAGCCTCTCTGTACCTATCTCGACCTTCTTAATTTTAGCCCCGCTCATAAAACGATTAAGGACCAGCTGAGCCACGTCGACGGCCTTATTAATAGCCCTCCCCCTAGCCTTGATCTCCACCTCGCTGATGCCTTGATGGAACAGAGTAAGGCAGGCAAGCACATAGTTCATTGTTGGTTTACCACCGATCAATACGCTACCTCTACTACTCGACATAGTCCTTACACCTTAACTAGCACAGTAGCTAGAAGGAGGCATTATAAAACCGTTCGCCTCCCCTAACTAAGCTTGCAGAGAAGGGAGAGAGTTTAATTTGCTCAGTAATGCTTAGAGGATATAGGAGAAGCGGCTTGCAGAACGAAGACGTCGCTCTGACTCAGAGGCAACGTGAAATTCTCTACAGGCTTTACCTAATGAGTAGAAGCCTAAGAGTATATACCGTGGATAAGCCTCAAAGCGAGCTGGCCAGAGAGCTGGGCATCACTCGCCAAGCCTTAAACATGCACCTACATAGGTTAAGGGAGGAGGGGCTAGTACGTACAGGTAGAGGTTTCATAGAGCTAACCTCCAAGGCGTTGGAGGTTTTAGGCGTTGAAAGGGCAAACTCCTTCGTCTTCGTTAAGATAGAGCCTAGACTAAGAGAGCAGGTATACGCTAAGATAATGAAGATGCCCGTAGAGCAAATATACAGGGTAACTGGTGACGTGGACCTCATCCTAGTCTTAGAGCAGGGCGCCTTAGCAAACGTATTGAGAGAGCTATCGAGAATGGAGGGTGTAGTACATACATCATCGCACATAGTGATTGAGGCCATTAAGGAGTAAAACTAAAAACCCTCAGTGTTAAGCTAGGCCTCGGTGACCCATGCCAGTAACAGATCCTGAAAAGCTTCAAATAGCGCAGCAAAAACTCCTCTTCGTAAAGATCTGCCGAAACTGTGGAGCCCGAAATCCAGCTTCGGCGACAAAGTGTAGAAGGTGTAAAAGCCATAACTTAAGGTGGAAGCATAGAGCCTTAAAGAGATGAAGCCTTTATTAGGAGGACACCCCTCACCCCCAAGTAGAGAGGGCCGGTGGTCTAGCTGGCTAGGATACAGATAGCCTAAGAGCCGCCTCACACGCGGCTGGTCCCCGGTTCGAATCCGGGCCGGCCCATTTCCCTTACACGGTAAAGCTTATTACGTATGCAGGCTCTAAGCCCCGGGAATAAGTATGCCAGCTGAAATCTTCGACAAGGATAAATTTATTGAGTTGTCAAGCGGCGCTAGTGAATGTAGAGTTGTTAGGTCTAGGGGGTTCATTAAGCTCAAGCTAAGGACAAAGCGGAGGCTATATACCCTTAAATTGACGAGTGAGAACGAAGCTAAAGAGATACTATCAAGAATTAAGTGCCCCGTGGTGGAGATTGGAAAAGGAAGTTAGCTTTTAGAGGTTGAAGATCTCTCCATTTTTAGGAGCATACGCTTCTAACCCTAGCTCTCTATTCACCCACTCAGCTAAGTCTAGACAGCTCTTCTCCTCCCCATGGATAGCAAAGATCTTAGGGCTGCCCTTTGACGATAGCTCCTTCAATAGCTTCTTTAACTGAGAGTCCCCTACATGGGATGAAAAATCAAACCATTTAACCTGCGCCTTTACTTCAAGCTGCCCTCCATCGATGGGTAGTTTTCCTGAATGTAGAAGTGTATGGCCAGGAGTCCCAGGTATCTGATAGCTTACGAGGAAAATCGCGTTCCTCGAACTTTCAGCTATTCTCTTAGCATAGTGCACAGCTGGTCCTCCCTTAAGCATGCCGGCCGGCGCAATGATCACGCCAGGTTTCTTACAGAGCTTATTCCTCTGAGAGCCCCCTTCAACCCACTTAGCCCTTTTGAGGGCTCTCCTCAATAGCTCGAAGTCCCTGAAGAAAGAGGGATGCTCTAGAAATATCTGACTGATACTTCTTGCCATTCCATCAAGGTAAATCCTATGCTCAAATTCGTAGGCTTCAAGTACGCATAGGATCTCCTGCGACCTGCCCAAGGAGAAGGCTGGCGTAAGCACAACCCCACCATCTTCGACTACTTCAGCTGCTGACTTTACGAACTCAGCCTCCAAGTCTAGTCTATTTGGATGCTCGACGCCAGCGTACGTAGCCTCTATGATCACAGCGTCCAACTCCTCATCTATGGAAGGAGCCCCTTTGAGTAATCTAGTGTCTACAGTATTGATGTCACCTGTATATAGTATGCGCTTGCCGTCCACCTCTACGAGTACTTGTAGGCCGCCGGGTATATGACCTGCTTCAATGAAACTTAGCTTAGCCTCCCCGACCTTAACCACGTCCCCAGGCTTAACAGAACGTAAGTGTCTAAGCGACTTCAATACCTCATGGTACTCGTATGGTAGATAATAGCCTGATAGATTTATGAAGTCTCTTATAAGAACCTCCATGGTCTTAGCGGTTAGCAGCGTAGCATAGAGAGGACACCTGCCGCTTATATATAATGAGGGGATCGCGCCTGAATGGTCTAGATGAGCATGAGTTAACACCACTGCATCTAGGTCTCGAGGAGCCACGTGTAGGGGGAATGACGGAGCCGGGTCGCCTACCTTAACTCCGTAGTCTAGTAATAGTGACGCCTTCTCCCCTCTAATCCATAGAGCTGACCTTCCTACTTCCCTTCCTCCACCTAGGAAGGCTATTCTCAACTCTCCCTTGGTCAAGGTCCCTCGCTCTTAGAGACACCTTAGCCAAGAGGGAGATCCAGGCTCTAATTAACTTTTCTATGGAAGATTACGTAAGGTTTATTACGATTAGCTTAGTGGCTAAGGCAAGAGAGCCTTGACCGCTAAGGTACTGCTGAAACGAGGAGTAAACCCTGAAGGATGGAGAGTTTTCCTGACAGGGTTTCAGGGTATAGGCTTTACGGGTTACATAGCAATTAAGCATATAGTGACTACTCTACCAGCCTCACCCATAGGCGTCGTAGAGGCCCCTTCCATTCCTCCCTTTGTATGGATGGACGGAGAGAGACTTATATCGCCTATTCAGCTGTACGAGTACGGTCCCTTCGTATTTTTAGTGACTGAGGCACTCCCCCCACCCAAGGATCAGTATAGGCTGCTTAGAACCGTAGTCGATTGGGTGGTTGAAACGGGGTTTGAGGAAGCCGTGTTAATAGGCGGGCTTGATCAACGCTTCCAGAGAGGTGAGGAGAAGATGAGGTGTGCAGTCACCGGGGCTTATCTACGGACGAGGAAGTTGAAAATCCCCCTGATAGAGAGAGGCCTTCTAATAACTGGCCCCCTAGCGCTCATGTTACATAGGTTTGAAGTAAACGACTTTCCCGCGATAGCCCTCCTACCATACGCCAACGCAACTAGGCCTGACCCTATGGCCGCTGCCAACGCCATCTCCACCTTAAATGAGCTTTACGGGCTTAACGTTGATTACGCTGAGCTAGTGAAGGATGCTGAGCGTATAGAGAAGGAGGTGAAGGAGCTCTTAGAGAGACAGGCCGCTGAGAGGCTCAGGGGTAGTCAAGCCTACATATAAGGGGCTCGTCATGTTTAAGATCAAAAGTAGAGACCTACTAGGCAGACTAGGGGAGTTGACAACTAAGAGGGGGCAACTCGAGACCCCCACCTTACTGCCAGTCGTCAACCCGTTACGACAGCTAATAAGTCCAAGCGAACTATTCGAAATGGGTTTTAAGGCGATCATAACCAACGCATATAGCCTGCTTAGGCATAGGAGGGAGGAAGCCCTTAGTCTAGGAGTCCACGAACTGCTGGGCTATCCAGGCATAGTGATGACGGATTCGGGAGCTTACCAGCTCCTACTTTACGGCGAGGTAGAAGCACAGCCTGACGAGATCGTTGAGTTCCAGGAAAGTATAGGCTCAGATATCGCGGTGATATTAGATGTCCCGACGGGGTTTAAGTCGAGTAGGGCTAAGGCTGAGGAGACGGTTAAGGTCACGCTAGATAGAGCTAAGAGGTTATTTGAGCAGCCTAGAAAACCGGGAACCCTATGGGTCGGTCCAGTCCAAGGAGGTAACTGGCTTGACCTAGTCAGGTTATGCTCTGAGGAGCTCTCAAAGCTACCCTTCCACCTCTACGCGCTAGGTAGCCCGACGAAGGTAATGGAGCAGTACATGTTTGACCTCCTCGTTGATATGATAGCAACAGCTAAGCAGTACCTCCCCCCTGAGAAGCCCTTCCATCTCTTCGGCGCCGGCCACCCCCTAATGTTCCCCTTGGCGGTTGCGCTTGGTTGTGACACCTTCGACTCGGCTTCGTACGCCATTTACGCCAGGCAGGGACGTTACATGTATGAGGGGGGGACCTTGAAGCTTGAGGACTTAGAGTACCTGCCGTGTTCATGCCCAGTCTGCTCGTCCCTTACAGCCAAGGAGCTTAAAACCATGGAGAGAGTAGAGGTTGAGAAGGCTTTAGCTAGGCACAACCTGTACGTGTGTCTATCTGAAGTTAAGAAGATTAAGCAGGCAATTATTGAGGGTAGGCTCTGGGAGCTCCTAGAAGTTAAGGCTAGATCGCACCCATCAATGATGAGAGCCCTAAGAAAGCTTACAGCGTACTCCAAGCTCCTAGAGAAAGGGACCCCCCTCTCCAAGGAGAGAGGCCTGTTCTTTTACGATGAAGCCTCCCTGTATAGGCCTGAGGTCTTAAGGTTTAAGTCTAGGGTTAAGGAGAGGGTTAAACCCGCAAAGGAAGCTAGTTTCCTCCTTTTACTTCCAGAGGCGCCTACAAAGCCTTACGGTAGGGACAGAAGAGTTCAATTATTGATTAAGAAATTAAGGAGAGAGCTAGGAGAGGATTTAAAGAAGCTTCAAGTGTGTTTTTATGCACCCCCCTTAGGAGTGGTGCCAATAGAGCTAGACGAATTATATCCTGCTTCGCAGCACGAAAAACCCCCTGCGCTAGCTGAAAAGCTGGCAAGAGAGGTAGCTTCGGATGTAGCTGAGTACGTCGATAAAGGTAACTTTAAGGCCATAGTATACTGTCACGCTACGTGGGCTGGGGAAGTGTATGATGCTGTCTTAAGGACCTGTCTAAGGAGAGGTTTATTGTTCAAGGCGGTGGAATTCACGGGTAAACCTTGGAGGAGGAGAGGCCTTGAAGAAGCTATAAAGAGCGTGATCGCTGCGGTGAAGGAGACCCTTACCATAGAAAAAAGTCGAGGTTAAGCCTTCTTGGAGCTAACGAACTCCTCAAACACCTTTTTAGCCCTCTCAGCTATAGGCCCCGATCCCTCAACAACCCCCTGCTCAGTTATCCTAACCCTATCCATGATAGTTATTACCCCAGCCTCCTCATGAAGCGTTACCATCTTCGGAAAAACCCTCTCTAAGGCCTCAGCCAACCCCCTTAAATCGAAAGGCTCCTCCTTCCTAATAATCTCGGTAATTACACTCCCTGAAATAAAGACCCTCGAGTAAGTTCTGCCACTCTCATCCTTAGCGTCGGCCAAGCATAAGTTCAAGTTAGAGTGGTCGTAGGCTAGGAGTTTCCCTTCGTACACTCTCCCCTGCGACGTTCTAACCTCGACGCTTTTACCAAGCAGCGAAGAAAACTCCATAGCGAACCTACGTGACGCGTCGCTAACTATCGACAAGCCTATCCCTTCCTTAAGCTTCTCGGCGTGGATCTCTGGTTCCTAAAATCTTATAAGGTTAACTTCACGGAGTTAAGGAGGACTAATGAACATAGCGAGTGGATAGCTTAAAGCATTAAAGGGGGGCTCGCTAGGTTACGGGATATTGAGCGTTAAAGCCCTAGGAGAGCTGAATTATGAGGTTGAAGAGGACGCATTTTATATCTCAGGTGACAGAGGACTTAGAGGGAGAGATCGTTAGGCTAGCTGGCTGGGTACATGAAGTAAGGGATCTAGGAGGAATTAGGTTTTTATTGCTAAGGGATAGGGAGGGAATCATACAGGTAACGGCTAAGGCCAAGGAGAGCCCTGGAGAGGTCTTTGACGTTATAGGTAAGCTGACTAGGGAGAGCGTCATAGCCGTCGAGGGTATTGTGGTTAAAAGCTCTAAGGCCAAGCTGGGCGTTGAGATAAAGCCTCTCCAGATCGAGGTACTGAACATTGCTGAAAGCCCGTTGCCCTTAGACCCCACAGGCCGCGTACCAGCTGAGCTGAGCACAAGACTTGATTCACGCTTCATAGACCTCAGGAGGCCTGAGGAGAGAGCCGTCTTCATAATCCAACATCACCTGCTACAAGCGACAAGGAATTTCTTCTCGTCTAAGGGTTTCATAGAGGTCGTTACCCCTAGGATATTAGCGACCGCCACTGAGGGGGGAGCGGCTCTCTTCACGGTTAACTACTTTGGGTCCACGGCTTACCTAGCTCAAAGCCCCCAACTTTACAAGGAGCAGCTTACAGGTTCCCTAGAGAAGGTGTTTGAGGTAGGGTTGTTCTTTAGAGCAGAAGAGTCGAACACCACTTATCACTTAAACGAGTTTCTATCACTCGATGTAGAGGAGGCCTTTGCCGACGAAGAGGACGTTATGAACCTACTGGAGGAGTACATAGTGCACGTGTTCGGTGAGGTGAAGCATAGGTGTAGCGACGAGTTAAAGGTGCTAGGTAGGGACTTAAAGGAGCCGATGAGGCCCTTTAAGCGAGTTAGCTACGATGACGCTGTATCTCTGTTGAGGGAGGAGAGGGTCAAGGTTAACTGGGGAGATGACCTATCAACCCAAGCTTTAAGGAAGCTAGGGGAGTTGTTTGATGGTCCTTTCTTTATTGTTGATTGGCCTACTCATTTAAAGCCTTTCTATATTATGCCTAGGGAGGATGATCCTAGTAGGAGTTATAGCTTCGACTTAATGTATGGTTGGCTTGAAATAGCCTCAGGCGGCCGTAGAATACACCGTAAAGAACAATTAATAGCTAGGTTAAAGGAACAAGGCCTAAACCCAGACAGCTTCAAACACCACCTAAAATGCTACGACTACGGCATGCCACCACACTCAGGATGGGGACTAGGACTAGCAAGACTAATGATGATAATAACAGGCAGGAGGAACATCAGAGAGGTGGTGTTGTATCCAAGAGATAGGTGGAGGTTGACACCCTAAGGGCGTGGCTTAAATGGCGTTCCGTAGGGGCTATAGAGCTGAGTTAGAGCTCGTAGAGGCTTTGAGAAAACAAGGATTCTACGCAGCAAGGATTCCGATATCTGGGGGGAGGAGTGTACCCTGCGACGTCATGGCAGCGAGGGGGGACGACCGAAGGGCTTATCAAGTCAAGGAGACCCGCTCAAAACGTATCTACATAGACGAGGAGGAGGTCAAGGGTCTTCTGGGTTTCTGTAAGGCTTTCGGATTAAGGGCGCTTATAGCCGTTAAGTGGAAGGGGCGTAGAGGGGCTTGGACCGTGGTGGAGGTGAAAGAGATTTAGCTAGCTAGCTCCTTAAGCCTTTTAACCTTGTCCAGCGCCTCTAGCCAAGCTACTAGGCATTTAGCTAGCTCATATAGCCTATCTACGTCGTCCTCTCGTTTAATCATATCGTTGAGCTCACTGAGCTTCTGAAATATGGTCCTATCAAGCTCTGAAGCCACCGACAACTGTAGGAGCTTAAGTTCCTCCTCCTCGCCCTCCTTCACTATCAATACCTTCTTCTCGCAAGTAGCGCAGTAGATGTCTCCGCTCCTCAATCTAAATAGTGGTGTATGACAGACGGGACAGACCTCAGATAACATTACCGCTCCGCTTCTAAGCAGATCCACCATCTTAGAGACGTTGTCTTTACGTTCCAAGCACTTTACCTCCCCTCAAAATATAGTGGGGAGTCGATGGTGTTTAACCTTCATCCCTTATTCCTTCAAGTATTGAAACAGCCTGCCATATAGCAGTGCGGGCAAAGAGGGGTATGTTTGGGTCTTGGCTACATTCATCCAACATACTAATAACGTTAGAGGCCCTTAAAGCAGGGCTTTGTTTCTTAGATTGTAGGATCTTTATTGACTCGCTGCAGGCCCTTCTAATGTTTCTAGGCACGCCTAGATCCTCAGCTATACGCTGCAGCACAGCTATTGCCTGCTGAATACGTTGCTCAGCAGCGCTCTGAGTTTCAGGAGTAGCAGACACTTAGACCACCTCCAGTTTCCATCTACCTTAGTTAGCTGATTGGTTATGCCCTGCTCAAACTTATAAGCGTTAGTTCAAAAAGCCACCCCGTTTAACCTAATGAGAGAAAGGGGGTTTTACGTGGAGGAGCCAGCGCTCACGTTTAGGATTCGGGGCATTTACTCGACGTCGTTAACCAGGTTGCTACTAGAGAACGGCTTTAAACCCACTCAATGCTCTAAGACGCTACTGTCAAGGTTCAAGCTTGAGGAGCTATTTACACCGCCCGATGTAGACATCTACGATACTAAGCAGAAGGATGGCGTAGTGATTGAGGGTAAGAGAGAGGCTGTCGAGAGGGTATTGGACGTCATAGAGAAGCGCTTAGAGGACGCTATGATTAGGGAGGTAAAGCCGGGTGTGAACTGCGTCTTCAAGGGAGTGGTCAAGGAGAACACATGTGAAGGAGCCATAGTCGACTTAGGTGAAGGGCTAGGCATACTGCCAGGGCAACGGCTAAGGGAAGGAGAGGAGGTAGTGGTGGCCGTGGTAAAGTGCGTAGAGAACGGCTTGCCCATCCTATCCATGGGGCCTAGAGTGGTAGGATCCTATGCTAAGCTCATACCAGGAGATCGAGTGAGCCTCAGTAGAGGCATAAAATATAGAGGTAAAGCGTTGGAGCTTCAAACTCTCGGCAGAGCTTTAAAGCCCCCTAAGTGGGGGCTTCGATGGCGTAGGAGCGCTCAGTATGCCAGCATCGAGAAGTTAATGCAGGAAGTTAAGGAACTTGAGAGAAGAGGGGAAGAGCTACTTAAGCTTCTGGACCGTGCCTCAGCGCCCTCTAAGATCACTGAGGGCGACTCCGTCTACATAGTGAGCATGCTGGGGTCCTCCAAAGAGAAACTGGATGCCCTCAGGGCTGAAGTCACACCAACGATGCCTAGACACCACTTGTTTAAGAGCTGGGGGAAACCCTTCGCCCTTCTAGTCGACCTCGTAGAGGCTATTGGAGGAAAGCTGGAGGGATTTATGGAGAAAGCCTCTAATCTTTTGCTAGAGAGGGGGTTAAGGGCGAAGGAGCAGGTCGAGATAGTACATGTTAAGCCTGACGGTAGAGTGATCAACCTAAGGCCGGGGAAGATTATAGAGGTGGACGGAGGGAAAGTTAAGCTGTATAGGAGGTTTAAAGGAGGAGGATTTTACGACGGACTGGATGAGGCCAAGGAAGAAGGTGACTATGGAGTAACGGTCTTTAAGGAAGGTAGGTGGTGGTGCTACACCATGTACTTCTCAAAGGACCATCGATTAAAGGGAGTGTACTTCAACATATCTACGCCACCCGAGTACATGCCAGGCAGGATCAAATACCTAGACTTGGGGGTCGACGTAGTGTGGAGCCCTAAGAGAGGCGTTAAAGTTGTCGATGAAGAGGAGGTTAAGAAACTCGTTGAGGAGGGAGCCCTACCCAAAAGGCTGGCTGACAAAGCCCTAGAAGAAGCGCTTCGCTTAGCGAAAGAGATAGGTGAAGGGGGTTTGCTCGAAGAGGAGGGAATTACGTGTGAGCCAGCCTCTAATTAAGACTACAGCTATAGGCGTGCTGAAAGTGCTACTCTCCATCACCGTGGCGACAGCCCTGATAGGGCTCGCATTGATGATATCCTCGGGCGAGAACCCGCTGTATGTCTTAATATCCTTCACCACCTTGGAGAGCCCGCCAGTAAGCTCCCACCTAGCCTCACTCGGCGCCTTCTTCTTAGCGCTGTCAGGAATGTTGATGATATCTACCATAGTCTCTTACACCCTGGCGTTAAAGACCACTGAAGATCTAAGCAGAAAGCTTGAGGGATTAGAAGCTGAGGTAAGGAACATTAACATAGCGGCCTTAGAGGAGGCCGCTGAGAGAATAGAGGAGGCCGTCAAGGAGGCAAAAGGGCACTTAGATAAGAGAATAGAGGAAGGGATCCTCAGCCTAGGTAAATCTCTTGAAGAGAGCACCAAGGGAGTGTTAAGGATGCTCGAGGAGGCCCTAGTAGCCATAGACGAGCTGGTTGAGGCTAGGGTCGAAGAGCTTAAGAAGACCCTGAAGGAGGAGAAATAGTAGATATGCAGGGGACCGAGTCCAGCGAGGTAATACTCAGGAGGTTTAGGGATAAGAGCGAGAAGACGCTAAAGGAACTCGAAGAGAGCAGGGAGGAGTTAATGAGGGAATACTGCGAGCACGGCGAAGCTCTGTCTAGGGAATACGACGAGAAATGTAGAGCACGAGGACAAGAGTTCCATAAACACAACGTAGAGCGGTTGAGAAAACTCCACGAGGATCTAGTAGAGATAATGAGGAAGAAGCCCGAGGAGCTCATTGGAGCCAAGCAAAGCCGTGCCAGTTAAGGCTTATCAGGGCAGCCCATAGACCACATATATAATTAAACCTCGACTAGTAGGAGAGAGATCTTGGAGGTAGACTTCTTACTAGGGGTCGGTGTCATCTTCGCCTTAGCCGCTGCTTTAGGCGGCGCCGCGTTTAAAGCCAGGCTTTCACCCATAGTGGGCTTCATGCTGGTAGGGGCGCTCATAGGCCCCTCAGGCTTAAATCTCATAACCGAAGGCCCTTTGCTAGAGCTCTTCGCCGACATAGGCATTATACTATTGCTATTCGTAGTAGGAGTAGAATTTGAGATAAGCCAGCTATCTAAGGTTGGCCCAGCCATCTTAACCGTGGGGCTTCTTCAAACCTCACTCTCCTTCTTCCTAGGTTACCTAGCTGGATCCATTCTAGGCTGGAACACGTTAGCATCCATGTACCTAGGAGGAATCTTGATGTTCAGTAGCACAGCCATAATCGTCAAGATGCTACACGACCTAGGTATGGCGAAGGGAGAGGAGTACGAAGCGAGCGTAGGGGTATTAATATTGCAAGACGCCATGGCTGTAGTCCTGCTCATAGTGTTGCTTAACGCTACCACAAGCGGAGGAGCTTCGCTCCAACTAATCACATTGGTGGTAGCAAAGACACTGACCTTCATAGTGCTATCCATAGCTTTAGGCGTTAAGCTAGTACCCTTAATGCTCGATAAGGTGGCAAAGTCTAAGATGAGCGAAGCCCCCCTCCTAACAGCCCTTAGCTTAGCTTTCCTCCTAGCCTATATAGCAAGGGAGCTTGGAGTTTCAGAGGCTGTGGGAGCCTTCACAGCAGGGCTAACCATAGCCTACTCGCCTAAAGCTAAACTTATTAGGGACGTAGTCACGCCACTAAGAGACTTCTTCATGACTATATTCTTCGTGAGCATGGGTACATTAATACACGTAGACCTTCACGGGCTTATCGACGCTGCTTTGATATCGCTACCTTTGTTAGCCTTAGCCCTACTTGGAAGGCTTATCGGCTGCTCGTTAGGAGGATTGATTGGCGGCCTAAGCGAGAGGTCCTCCTTCTCAGTGGCGGCCATGTTGATACCTATGGGCGAGTTTAGCTTCATAATAGCTAAACAGGGGATAGACCTAGGGGTACTGCCACCTTCAGTATTCCCGTCGTTAATGATAATATGCATAGCCACCACCATCATGGCCCCCACCCTCATCAGGCACTTACCCGTTAAGATGCACAAGATGGTTGAAGCCCAACCCACTCCCATAAGGGCAATGACGGCCTTCCTTGGCAGGGTAGTGGGGAGATCCTTTAGAGGAATACATGAAAGCCACATCCACCTAGCGAGGTTTAAGGAGAGAGTGAAGAGCATGTTGATGGACACCCTGGCCATATTCATAGCTTTAAGCCTCCTATCCATGTTAAGAGAGTATGTACTAATGCTTCACCAACTCATACCGCAGTTGCAGCTAATCGACCGAGAGGTCTTCATGTTGTTGGTGGCGACTGCCGTCATAGCTTACCCCCTCCTAGACATCTTTGTGGATGCAGATAAAGTCGTAAACCTGTTAATGGGACATACCTTAGCTAGGTTCCCGAGACTTAGGAGAGAGAGGGGTAGGCTTAGAAGAGTTATACGTAATTTATCCTTCGCTATTTTAATGATAACGCTGTCAATAATATTAATGCCGGGAATAAGCAGCGCTGTCAACCTCCCCCACCTATCACTCATAACCTCAGCGTTAATCACCCTCATAGTGTTGGTCTTAATATTCGACGCAGCCTACATCTTCAACCGCGGACTTTGGAAAGCCATAAGGGAAGCCCTTAAGCCACACTATGAAAGCGCCTTAAACGAGTGAAAGCAAAATGAGACTGATCATAAGTTCACCGGTGGAAAGAGTGAGACCATCAGGTTGTAGACGCCATGTATCATGTAGGCCGGCATGAGGCCCATGAATAGGGTCAGGGCGTTAAACTCCCTTAAGCCGAACTTCTCGAGCAGGTAAGCTAGACATAAACAACCAATCCCTGTACACACCACGTGAAGCGGCGTGCACGCTATCCACCTAAACCACATTATCTCCGCGTATTTCTTGGGGGGTAAGTTAGAGAGAGCATTAGCGTAAATTAAGTTCTCAACAATTCCAAAGGAGAGCCCTGAGAGAGCCCCAAGCACGAAGGCAAAGGGTAGATTAAACCTAGACTTGAAGCCAAGCGAGGGTATAATATAACCAAAAGCCTTGCCGGTTTCCTCTACTACCGGGACCAAGACGCTGGTGAAGAACAATACTAAGATCAAAGTACCCAGCTCACTCCCCCTATAAATCGGGACCAGTACTAAGGTAGTCATAGGTATCTGTAACGATAAAAGAAGCTCACCATTAACTGACGATATGGCTGCGAAGATCCCTATGATTAGGGATGCAGGAATGGAGACCGCTATCTCTGACGCGCGCATCTTAGACCAAAAAAGAGGTAACCTTTAATTTTTTTTATCTTAAAGAGCTGGCAAGCATCTGCAATATCTGGTCAGCCTTTTTACCGGTGGACGTTATCGTCACTACGCAGCCCTCACCCTCCCTCTTAGGTGTAATGGTCACGCTTATAGTGTTCTTAGGCCTCGTAAAGAAGTACACCAAGGCTAAAGGCCACATAATCAAGACCAGCAGAATCAGCAACCATAACTTATACTCACGTTTGCCCTCAGCTGTGATGCTTGAATTGGGTACCACCGACTTTATTTCAAAGCCGCTGGTCCCGATAGTCCTCTGTATAAGGGCAAAGACGTTCTCCGGTGTATCCTTGACCTCCGCTGTAAACGAACCCATCTTTGCTGCCTCCTTGTTAATTTACTGCTGAACAATCAGTTTTTAAGTTTTCAACACCCTGTTAATATTAGCGCCTACATTTAAAAATCCAGATAAATGACCAAGGTGTCTTGGACTTAGAGGAAGGAGGAAAGAATGCTTATATCTACTTCAACAACGCACTAAGCAATCTCCATTATCGCACTCACCATGCACATCGTAGACCACGCACCTAAGCATTGGTAAAGCAATGTTATAAAAAGTACTCAATAAACTATTGAGGCAGTGAGCCGTTTCACTTATTACGAATTGGGAAAGTGATAGGGTTGAAGCGCCCCGGCCGGGATTTGAACCCGGGTCACCGGCTCGACAGGCCGATATACTAGACCGGGCTATACTACCGGGGCCTCTGGGAGATGTGGTGTGGGGTTGTCTTAAACCTTATCCTAGATTGTGGGGATTAACGGATTTATTTGGCCTGTTCCTGTCCTGGATGGGTGGATGGTCTTGGTTATAAAGGTTAGATATGAGCCGTTCAAGGAGATCGTGATTAAGGAAGTGGTGGAATATCCTTCGGTGGAGAGTATGGCTAGGTTCTTGGGGGCTTATTTAAGGGCAGGGCAGTTGATAATCCCTAATTGGACAGAGGGCGTGTTGTTCTGTTATTTTCCATTACCTCTAACCACTGATGACTTAGTTAAGGAGTATTTTGAGGGACGTGTTTATTGGTCGACGGTGATATTTACCGTGATGCCTGAGTATAGGGATGTATTGAAGATAGACGCTGTGGAGGTCCCAGTAATAGATGTAAGTCATAATCCCTCGCTTAGGAGAGTTGCCAGGTGGTTGAAGACAAGGTTTAGGAGATGACACCAGAGGACGTTGTAGGCTTCGTTGAGAGCTACATAGAGGAACGCAGAGGGTTATGGAGGAGGCCGCTAGTGGGGTTTGCTGATGCTAAGGATAGGCTCTTCAAGGAGTACTCTAGGATGCATGGGTTTAAGACGCCCACAGAGCTGGTTGATGGAGCTAAGAGCGTGATCATGATCTTCATACCGTTTAAGGAACACATCGTGCATAGCAATGCGTCTTTATCCCTCACACCTTCAAGGGAGTGGGCCTTGGCTTACATAGAGGCCAATAAGTTATTGGAAGGCCTCTGCAGGGAGCTAGTCCATGGACTCAGTGAGGAGGGGTATAGGTCGCTGTATATACCGCCAACAGGTGACTTTGATAGGGACACCTTTGCCAGCTCGTGGTCGCATAAACACGCCGGCTACATAGCTGGACTGGGCACTTTCGGTATGCATCATCAACTTATAACTAAGCAAGGTTGTTGCGGAAGGCTAGGCTCGGTGGTTACTCAAGCATCGTTTAAGCCTACACCGAGGAGCGATGAAGAGTTTTGTCTACATAAGAGGGGGTATAACTGCCTCATGTGTTTAAGTAAATGCCCAGTAGGAGCACTTACGTACAGTGGGCTCGATAAGCGCAGATGCTACGAACAATGTCTAAAAGGTGCGGAAAAGCATCGAGATCTGGGGCTCGCCGAGGTGTGCGGTAAATGTTCATGCGGTACGCCTTGCAGCTTACAAGCCCCGAAACCTTTTTAATGGATTTCATCGAACCACACCGAGGAGAGAAGGAGGACGATGGGAAAACTTGTTCAAGTGAGGGTTTTCGATATAGTGCTGGCTAAGACGCCCTACGGGCTTACATCGGCGGTATTGCTCGAAGAACCAGGCGGCAAGCTTGTGCCTATCCTCGTGGACCCATACCAGGCTTCATCGATTAGATCCGGACTAATAGGTGAGAACATAGGCGGAACACATGATTTAATGCTGAGCTTAATGAGGAACCTAGGCATCGAGTTCGTCCAGGCGACGATCCACGACTTAGTCGAGGATAGGTTTAAGGCCAACATTACGGTTAAGCTAGGCGAGAATGAAAGCACATTCGACGCTAGAGCCAGCGACGCCATAGCGTTAGCTGTCAGGGCAAATGCACCGATATACGTTAACGAGGAGCTTTTAAACAAGGTCTCAGTGAGCCGGGAAGACCTCTTAGAGGAGGGAGAAGAGTAACCTCCCATCTTTTTTTCTTTTAAGTTTCTTTTAAGAGATGGAAAGTGTTATCTTCGAGGAGAGGGAGAAAGCTTAAAGAAGAGGCCTCTAGAGATCGTCATGGATCCCGGGGTAGCTCAGAGGTAGAGCGCTCGGCTGTAGGCCTAAGGCCGGTGAGGTGAGAGCGCAGGGCGCTCGATGATGCTCACTCAGCCGGGCGCTGGAGACCGAGTGGTCGTGGGTTCAAATCCCACCCCCGGGATCTTCTCTCACCCCCCGTTGAAGCGAAGGATTAGGCCTATGGTTAAATCAACGACCTGTTGGTCTTGGACGCCTAGAAAAAGCTAAATAAGCTTACTATTCGTGTCTAGCTTCGCGATTTAAGCTGAAAATAATGGAGGGGGGAGGGTGTTAAGGCCAGCCAGAATGGTGAAGCTACGCTTCGCGGTACTTGAAGACTATGTCGATGATGTGCTTAGGGCCTTAGGCAAGCTGGGAGTCATGCAATTCATAGACTTTACGGCGGCTGCTGAAGGGTTTGAAGGTTTAGCGGCGCCAGCGGGCATCTCTGAGGAATTCATCTCGCGCGTGGTCAGCCTATCGTCACGTGTCGACTCGCTGCTCTCAGCGATGGGAGTTAAGGTAGAGGGGCGCGTAAAGGAGGTACCCGTTAAGCAAGGTCCATCAGGCAAGGTGCTCGACGAAATACAGCGGACCATCGAGGAGATAGAGAAAAAGTATGAGGAAGTTAAGGGCAACGCTGAAGAAGTTAAGAAATTGGCTGAATCCAAGGCTAGTGAGCTCTGGGCGTGTAGGGACCTAATTGAGGTTGAGCGTAGGGTTCACGATGTTAAGGCGTCATGTGGTAAAGCAGGGAGGTTGTTCATCATACAGGGGTGGGTGCCTGAGGATAAGGCTAATGAGGTAATTAACACCGTGGATAAGTACTCTGAGGGCTTTTACCTATTTGAACAAGTGAGGCCGGAGGTTAAGGGGCACCACGAACATGGAGGCGAGGAGCCACCAACCTACATAGAGCATAGGAGCTTCATAACCCGTGACTACCAACCCTTCGTTACAGCCTTCGGTTACCCCTCATATAAGGAGATAGATCCAACCACGATAATGGCTATAACCTTCCCTATATGGTTCGGCTTCATGTTCGGCGATGTGGGACACGGCCTCCTCTTGTTAATTGGAGGACTTTACTTCTACTGGCTTAAGCGTTCAGGGATAAAGGTCCCTGATCTCCTAGAGCCCGTGGTCAAAGGCTCAGAGCTACTTATAATGTGCGCCATCTCGTCGATTATAGTGGGCTACGCCTTCTACGGCGTGGTATTCGGCAGCCATGAATGGTTTAAGCTGCTGTATCCAGGGAAGCCCATAGCAGTACCCGCAGGGTATGAATACTTGGTCCACGAGGTACACTGCCCAATACCTCTAGGCTCGCTTCACCACCCGCTCTTCATATTGAAGCTAAGCATATACATAGCGTTCTTCCACATAATCCTCGGTCTGATACTCGACTTCATTAATAAGGCCTCGAGCGGAGAAGTTAAACACGCTGTCCTAGGGCCGCTAATGTGGCTATGGCTTTACGGTACCCTGGCCGGCCTCTTCATCTTATACGACATCAACCCCACCACGACGATTAAGACCTTCCTGAAGGACATGTTCACCTTCAGCGTCGAGGAGCTAGGACTGCCGCTACCTATACCTCCGTTAATGCTGTTCTTCATCCCCTTCGTAGTAATGATACTGGCCAGGATGCTATTTGAGGAACCTATCGAAGGCTTTGGATCAAGCCTAGAGGCACTAGCAGCATCGATATCCAACACAGTGTCCTACGCTAGGATCTTCGCGTTCTTCCTAGTACACCATGCCATAGCTGAGCTTGGGCTCGCAGCTGGCATTGAGGAACTTGGACACTTAGTATCCATCGGTAGTTACGGAGCCGCCGGAATGGCCGTGATAATTTTCGTCTTAGCCACCACGCTAATAATGACGTTGGAGCTACTCGCTACCTTCATGCAATCGTTGAGGCTTCACTGGGTAGAATGGTTCTTGAAGTTCTATCAGGGCACAGGTAGAAAGTATGAGCCATTCACGTTAACTACCAGGTATGTATCGCTAACCTAGACCATCGACAACCTTTTATTATTCCCTTCTTTTAAGTGGATAAAGTCTTTCATACACTTTAATTAGCGCTAAGGTACTTACGATCAACCCTATAAGCCCTCCCAAGAGAGCTAAGAGCATACGCATTAGAGAGTCCTTGCCCACCATTAGACCTAGAGCGACACCTAGTAGAACAAGGGCAGGCATAACTAGGCCTATAAGCAACCCCTTTAAGGCCATCCTGAAGTACCTAGCGCGGCTTAAGTAAATCAGCATTAACGCTCATATATGCTAACCGGGGATTTATAGGGTTCGAGAGGCGATGAGGCGGCCCGACCAATATGCTTACGCGCTGGCTAGAGTATACGCTAAGCGCTCCTACATGCTTAAGCCAGCCGACTATGAAGCAATGGCTAAAGCCATAAGTTATCACCAAGCCCTACGCCACCTCTCTACGACGTTCTACGCTAAGTACGTGGCTGGGACTGAGGAACTACCTGACGTTGAACGAGGTCTAGCTCTAAGCTACAACGAACTCTTCGATGAGGTCTCAAGGTTTGTTAGCGGAAAACCTAGGGCTTTCCTTGAGCTAGTGAAGTATAGACATGAGTTAGAGGTATTAAAGGCCCTCTTAAGGGCTAAGTTTGCAGAGGTACCTAAAAATGAGGCATTACGTAACGTAGTACCCCTTGGAAAATTTAACCAAGAGTTTTGCGAGAAACTGCTTGGAGCCAGGGATGTAACGACCGCCATCTCCCTGATCCAAGACGAAGCACTTAGAAGTACGCTACTATCTGCCTTAAAGGAGGCCGAGGAATTAAAGAATCCGTATCCTATCGAAGTCGCCGTCGACAAGTATGTCTATCAGTTGTTAGGCAAGACTAGTGGTGAATTAGGAGGGCTCGATAGAGAATGGATTAAGAAGCTACTAGGTGAGGAGGTGGACACTAAGAATTTAATGATTTGCTTAAGGCTCAAGTCCATGGGGGTCAAGGATCCTCAAATCTATCTCCTACCTTATAAGTATAGGTTCACGGTGGAGAGAGCGACTAGGGTAATGGCCGCCCCCACTGTAGGCGAAGCCTTAGCAGCCGTTAGAGATTTAATAGGCGAGGTCAAGTACACCAGCCTTAGCGACGTGGAAGGATACCTTCTTAAAAGGCTGGCCTCAATAAACGCTTCCGTGTTCTTACACTACGGCTTCCACCTAGGACTGCTCTTCGCGTTGCTCAATTTAAAGTTCTTCGAGCTGAGGAACCTCAAGGCCTTGCTAATAGGGAAAAGTGAGGGTTTACCGGGCGAGGAGATCCTTTCGAGGCTCATCCTACATCAGGGGGCATAAAGGTTAAAAGGCTAAGGATGGAGTTGAGTGGAGGGACCTGTAATGAAGCTGTTGAGGGCTGTGCTCTTCGCCTTAATAACGCTAGCGATACTAGCAACAGCTGTTGTCAGCTTCGCTTACGCCGCAGAGGCTGAGGAAGGCGGCGGAGCAGGGTTTGGAGAGATGGGTAAGCTGTTAGGCGCAGGAATGGCTATAGGTTTCGCTGGGTTAGGTGCAGGTGTAGGCATGGGTACCGCGTCCGCCGCCGCCATTGGTGCCATGGCCGAAAAGCCCGAGGTCTTCGGTAGGACGTTGATATACATCGTGTTCATCGAGGCTATCGCTATCTATGGGCTGGTGATCTCGTTCATGTTAATAATGATGTAAAAAACCGTACCTAACTTTTTTGTCATGCTTTAATAGCGGCTACTTGAAGGCCCAAGCCCCAGACGACAGTATAAGCCAGGCAGCGAAGGCAGCAGCCATACCATGGAGGAGGCCCGCAAGGCCTATTGAGGGTGAGGGTGAGCTAGTCATGGTTGCAGCGGCGAAGATTATACTGAAGGTGACGCTGAGAGCTGGCACAGCGAAGCCGAGTATCTTACCCCACTTGGCGTCATTAAACAGGCCGATGCTGGCTACTATAGCCAACACGCCGAAGAGGCCCGTAATCAACATGATCACTAGAAAGCTGGCACCTACACCTGAAGTTACCAGTAAACCGCTTGAAGCAAGCATCAATACACCGTAGATCAATAAGCAAATGCCAGCCCCTATGCTCGATAGAGGCCTAGAGGCCATCGAGGTAAACCCCCCTCGTCCTCCAGGGCTAAGATTAGTTACCTATTTAAGGTTTGAGGGGCCAGTGATGAATGTATGGGAGCAAAGGGTGGCATGCGCGAGGCGGCTTACGCCCTTGGGATGGGCTTAGACCTCTTAGTGTTCGCGTTGGTAGGGTTCTTCATCGGTAAGCACGTGCTCGGCAACGAAGCCTTAGGCACGTCTATAGGTATAGTAGTGGGCATCTTGTTGATGTGGTACCACGCCTACTCCTTTATTAAATCCATGAAGAGGAGAGGAAGTGTGAAATAGGGCTAGCCATTGTATAACCGAGGGACCTTGCAAGGTGGCCTCCATGGACAGAGGCTTCTTCATCGCCAGCGATGAGGATATCAAGAGAGGGCTAACTACCGACATCTACTATGTTAGGACTAGGGAGGTCTTAGCTAAGAAGGGGAAAGTTAACACTAAGGTGTCCATGGATATACACGCATACTCATTTCCTGAAGGCTACTCGTGGGCGGTACTAGCGGGGATAGAGGAAGTAGTTAAGTTACTAGAAGGGCTAAACGTGGACGTCTATGCCATGGAGGAGGGCACGGTGTTTCGGCTATATGAACCAGTGCTGAGAGTTGAGGGACCCTACGGGGAGTTTGGAGTCTACGAGACTCCTATCCTAGGCATCTTGAGGCACAGCTCCAGCATAGCTACCAAGGCTGCTAGGTGTAAGAAGGCTGCTAAGGATCGCGTGGTGATATCGTTCGGGGTTAGGGCCATACACCCCGCCATAGCTCCCATGGCCGATAGGGCCGCCTTTATTGGAGGATGTGACGCCGTAGCTGGGATTTCAGGGGCTAAGCTAATAGGTGAGGAGCCCGTCGGAACCATACCCCACGAACTCATCATAATTATGGGGGACCAGGTAGAGGCTTGGAAGGCCTTCGACGAGGTTATGCCCCCCCATGTACCTAGGATAGCGCTTTGTGATACGTGGTTTGATGAACGCACAGAGGCGCTCATGGCCGCTAAGGCCCTTGGAGACAAGCTATACGGAGTGCGCTTTGATACTCCTAAGTCGAGAAGAGGAGATATAAGGAGGATCGTCGAGGAGACGAGGTGGACTTTAGACCTACATGGATATCACCACGTCAAGATAGTGTTGAGCGCTGGGCTCGACGAGAACTCCATAGCAAAGCTAAGAGACGTCGTTGATATCTTCGGCGTCGGCACATCCATTATGTTCCCTCCATCCATAGACTTGGCTTTCGACATCGTCGAGGTGGAGGGGAAACCCATTTCAAAGAAAGGTAAAATGCCAGGTAAGAAACAGGTGTACAGATGCTTCAATTGCATGGAGGACATAATTAAGCCTGCGACTGCGGATGTGTCCTTGAGATGCCCCAAGTGCGGCGGAGTGATGGAGGGACTGCTTAAGCCCTTAATGAGGAAGGGCGAGCTTATAAGAGAACTCCCTAGGCCTAAGGAGATAAGAGACTATGTTTTAAAACAGCTTTCAAGGCTACCTGATATAGCCTAAGCTTTAATTAATCGACGTCGGCTAGTAAGGTAGACATGAACGGAGAGGAGAGAAAAGCACTTAAGGTATACCTTAGGGACGAACGGTTCGAGGTAGAGGATACTGAGGAGGCTAAGCAACTACACTCGTCAGGATACTACGGCGAATACCTTGAGGGTAAGCTTAGGTTATCCTCAGTAGAGGTTCTTCACCTACTTGAGAGGGGAAGGATAAAGGTCATAGACAAGGACGGGAAAGAGTTGAGTTTTGACGAACTGGCAAGACGTCTAGTTACAAAAGACCCTCAGGTATGGTTAAAGTACCTTATATACTCAGACCTTAGGAGGAGAGGCTACGTAGTCAAGGAGGGATTTAGCGGCGGAGTCGAATTCAGGGTCTATAGGAGGGGGGCTGAGACAGGTGAGGAAGGAGCTAGGTACATAGTGTATGGCGTAGTTGAGGGCGAGCCTCTCGATTTAGCCAGCCTCTACAATATGGCTAAGACCGCGAGAGCTTTAAGGAAGGAGCCCGTATTGGCTATTATAAACCGTCAAGGAGAGGTTTGCTACTACGAGGTATCATTAATCACTCTCTAAGGTGTAATTTAATATGGAGGTTAAGAGGGCGAGAGGGACTAAAGACCTCTTACCGGAGGAGGCCATTAAGTACAGGTTCGTGATTGATAACTTAAGGAAGGTTTTTGAGAACTTCGGCTTCGATGAGGCCGAAACGCCGGCCATAGAGACTTGGAGACTATTAACCGCTAAGTGCGGCGACGAAGTAATGAAGCAGATTTTCAAGATTGAAGGGGGAGAGCTGGGGTTAAGGTTTGACTTAACCATGGGTTTAGCCCGTGTGGTGGCCAGTAATCCTACTTTACCTAAGCCGTATAAAAGATATTGTATATCTAAGGCGTGGAGGCATGAAGAGCCGCAAAGCGGTAGGCTACGTGAATTCTGGCAAGCTGATGCAGATATCGTGGGAGTCCCCTCAATGGAGGCTGACGCCGAGGTACTAGCTGTAGCCGTCGATGCCCTTAAATCGTTAGGGCTTGAGAAAATAAACGTAAGGATCAATAACAGGAAGATACTCGAAGCCCTCCTTCAGATCTCAGGTATATCAAGTTCCAGGTTCTTAGAAGCTTGTAGAATAATAGATAAACTGGACAAAATAGGCCTTGAAGGGGTCCGCCTTGAACTCAAGACGAAGGGCTTTAATGACGCTTGCGAAAAAATCCTTTCCTTAATAAGCATTAAGGGGAGGTTTGATAGGGTCGAGGATGAAGCGCTGAGAGCCATTGAGGGTGTTGATATAGGGCTCGAGGGCTTTAAGGAAGTAGCGATGATATACGACCTAGCCAAAGATTACGGTTACGCTGAGAAGATAATATTGGATTACAGCTTAGCCAGGGGGCTAGATTACTACACTGGACCCATATTCGAAATCGAGGTTGAAGGGATCTCCGGTAAGTTAGGAAGCGTAGCTGGTGGAGGAAGATACGACAAGCTAATAGAGCTCTTAGGTGGACCGCCCACCCCTGCAACAGGTATATCATTAGGTGTCGATAGGCTGGTCGAGGTGCTTAAAGTCGAGGGCAAGCTGCCGTCGATTAAGACCAAGACCAAGGTATTCGTAGCTGCCGTCAACGACGAGGTACGTAGAGAAGCCTTAAAGCTAGCATTGAGGTTAAGGCAGCATGGAATATCGGCAGAGGTAGACTTGATGTCTAGGAAGCTTGATAGACAACTAAAGTATGCTGACGCCAAAGGTGTACCTTACTCCGTAATAGTAGGTAAAAGGGAGCTCGAGTCTGGCCTATTTAAGCTTAGAGACATGATTAAACGGGAGGAGTCTCTCTTATCCTTTGAGGAGCTATTAAGAGTCCTAAGAGGAGCGTAGATGGTGATGGTTACTCACGCAGAGGTAGCTAGGCTGATCAAGAGGGTTAGGGAGCTCTCCGCTAGGGTTAAATTCCTTTTTAAAGGACACCGTTACGTAATGGTTATAAACGGCTTCGTGAGGGCTGAGGATAAGGATTCAAGTAAAGTTGATTGGCAAAGAGCCTTTGGTTCACTGACCCCTGCTCAACTACTAAGCACTTTACCCATAGAAGCCATTGAGGTACAAACCCCTAAAGAAAGCTTGAAATTCACTAACCTTAAGGACTTCTTAAAGTGGATCACCTAAGCCTCTGTTACTTTATGGGCCCGGGGGGACTTGAACCCCCGACCTACGGCTCCGAAGGCTTACGGTACATTAACGCCGCCCTATCCTCTCTAGACCCCTACTAAGGTTAGCTAGGCCACGGGCCCTCTTAGCAAGTAAAAGGAGCACAAGAGAGGCATATAAGGATAGTTGCATCGAGACTTAAGGCGAGCAAGTACCATATAGAGTACGTGAAGCTCTAAGTCAATGCGAGGGTAGAGGATGAGCCTTAGAGAGTTCCTCGAAGAATGTAGGAGGAGAGGTGAAGTCGTTGAAGAGACTGGAAGGGTTTCAGCCGTATTAGAAGCTGCGCGCTTGCTCGCCCGGTACGATGGAGGACCGGTGGTGATCCTTAGAGACGTAGACGATAAAAACATTCCAGTCGCGTCGGGTATCTGTGGAAGTAGGGATAGGGTTTACAGGGCTTTAGGCGTAGATAAAGATACATACTACGTTGCCGTGAGAGATGCTATTAGATCCCCTCTTGAACCTAAGATCGTTGAGGAGGCGCCGATTAAGGAGTTGGAGCTAGGTTATAAGCTATCCAGCCTACCCGTCTTAAAGTACTATGAACTCGATGGAGGGCCATACATCACTGGAGGCGTGGTTATAGCTAGGGATGTAGATGAGGGCTACCAGAATGCGTCGATCCACCGGTTAATGGTTGCCGGTGAAGACAGACTACTGATCAGGATGGTGCCTCGTCACCTATACGCTATGTATCGTAAAGCTGAGAGAAAAGGAGAGGAACTTAGGGTGGCCATAGTTATCGGTGTACATCCAGCTATTCTTTTCGCAGCCTCTTGTAGCCCCCCATTAGGGGTGGATGAACTATGGGTGGCCAATAAACTACTCAGAGGAAAATTAACCGTTACAAGGAGCCCTGAGCTGGAGCTCTTAGTTCCGTCGGAGGCTGAGATACTCATCGAGGGGGTCATTAAGCCCGGAGAGAGGGGGCTTGAGGGGCCTTTCATGGACATTACCGAGACCTACGACGAGGTGAGGGAACAACCTGTAATACGTGTACTCAAGATATACGCACGTAGGTCGCCGATATACCACGCAATACTCCCAGCTGGCAGTGAGCATAAGTTGTTGATGGGAATGCCTAAGGAGGCCTCCATATGGGAGGCCGTTAGCTACGTTGTGCCTAAGGTTAAGGCTGTTAGGCTCACCCCTGGAGGGTTTAACTGGTTACACGCAGTGGTGTCCATTGAGAAGCAGTGGGATGGGGACGGTAAGAATGCTATCTTAGCCGCCTTCACCGGCCATCCAAGTCTGAAACACGTGGTGGTGGTGGGTCATCAAGTTGACGTAGACAACCCTGTAGAGGTGGAAAAAGCTATAGCCTTGAACGTCCAGGGCGATGAAGACTTAGTAATTATAAGTGGATGTCGAGGATCGTCACTAGATCCCTCGAGCCTTAAGAAAGGGGTCACCTGTAAGGTGGGAGTTGACGCTACGCCACCTCTACAACCTCATAAAGCTAATAACTCTAAGCTTAGCCCCCATTATAGGTGCGTAGCGGGACATGAAGATTAAGCGCGCCGGTGAGATCAAGGACCCCGTGCACGGATACATTTACTTTACGGAGGAGGAAAGGGAGCTCATAGACTCTAAGCCTCTTCAGAGGCTAAGGCGGATCAAGCAGCTAGCAGGATCTGAGCTAACGTACCCTGGGGCAACTCATACGCGCTTCCTACACTCGTTGGGCGTAATGCACCTTTCAGGGCTATTGGCGGAGAGGCTTTATGAACTTGGTCACATCGACCACGACGACTTACGCAAGCTTAGGATAGTAGGTCTACTGCACGATGTCGGTCACGGCCCCTTCTCCCACGTTTACGAGGAGGTGCTCTATGAACGTAGGGGCATGACTCATGAGGACTTAACCTACTGGGTCATAAAGGACAGTGAGCTCGGGGACATACTTGATAGCCTAGGTTTTTCGAGGGATGAGATAGCTAGTCTATGTATAGGCAGGTTAGACTGTAAGGAGCGTGAGTTTTTAAATCAAATAGTAACGGGAAGGCTCTCGCCTGACACCATGGATTACATAGTAAGGGACTCATACTTCGCTGGGGTGGGTTTCGGCGAAGTAGATATACATCGACTAATAGACTCTATAGACCTAGTTGAAGGAGGAGTTGCGGTAGACTATCCTGGGGCCTTTTACGTGCTGGAGGCGTTTATAATAGCTAGGCTTGAATTGTTCAACGCTGTGTACTTCCATAGAACCGTTAGGGCTGCCAATATCATGTTGTCCAGGGCCATGATATACGCCGACGAGGAGTTAGGGCTAACTAGCTTTAAGGACGTCAATGAGTTTTTATCAATGGATGACTACACGATCATAAACTCCATCCTGTCCCTAAATAGAGAGGGCCGAGCTAAAATAGCCAAGGAGCTAATTAGGAGATTCATGGAGCGTAGGCTATTAAAAAGTACTTACGAGGCGATAGTACATAGAGGGGACGACCCTCTCGCAGGGGTCTTAAAGAGGCCTAGCCTAAGAAGAAAGTTGGAGGAGGAAATAGGAGTTAAGGCGGGCGTGGACCCCGACTACGTGATCATAGACGTCCCAACAGTACTTTCAGTACCCGTCCACCCAAAGGATGGAGGAGAAATCTTAGTGTTTAGGAGACATCAAGGCAAGAGGGAAGTCTTCAAGTTAACCGACGTATCGCAACTCCTTGCATCACTATCTAAGTTCACAGACATAATCAGGGTCTACACTCTACAGGAATGGCGAGAAGCCGTAGAGAAGGCGTGTAGGGAGGTATTTGGAGAGGAGGGACTGACTAGGGTGGCGGTCTGAGGGACCATGAAGGGGATCCTCATAGCAATAGAGGGCATAGACGGCGCTGGAAATACTACTCAGGCTAAGTTACTTGCGGCTTGGCTTAGAAGTAAGGGATTAAAGGTGGTATTAACTAAGGAGCCTACGCATGGCCCTGTAGGCAAATTAATTAGGAAGAGGCTAAGACAGGGAGCCGCTAGCGCGTATGTAGATGCTCTACTCTTTGCAGCTGATAGAGCAGAGCACGTAGTTAAAGTTATAGTGCCTAGCCTCCAGGAGTCCGCTATAGTTATAACCGATAGGTATGTGGAATCCTCCATAGCTTACCAAGGGGCTCAAGGAGCGAGCGAACAGTGGATCGAGAATATAAACAGTTTCGCCCCTAAACCAGACCTAACAGTTGTACTAGACTTAGATCCCAAGGTAGCGCTCTCAAGGAAGAGACGAGTAAGAGAGGTCTTCGAGAGAGAAGACTTCCTCAGCAGGGTCAGGGAGATTTTCAGGAGGAGAGCCCTTGAAAGGGGTTACGCCTTAGTCGATGCTAGCCCTAAGAAGAGCCTGGTACAGAGGAACATTAGGGAATTAGTTAAGCCACTCCTAGAAGCCCGCGTTTAGAGGATCCTCAGGCTTCATAAGTTCTCTTAAAAGCGAAGTGGCATAAACACCTCTCTCTAAGGTGAAACGGAAAGTCAACGTGCACGACGATGGTTCTTGAAGAACATTGACTACGGTGAAGCCCTTAGGCTTTGAAGTCACCGACCTAAACCTTAAGGGAAGTTTAATTCCAGGCATAAAATCTACCTTAAAGTCTTTAAGAGATATTCCCTCGTCGTCTAATGCCCTTTTGAGATGTCTAGGAATGTAATCGTCACCGCGTATGGCTAATTCATAGCTAGGTAACGGAAGTACTAGCGATGCTCTGCTTTCCTTAATGAGGTTTAAGGCTTCATTAACCTCCTTGACTTTCATCAAACCTCCCTTCGCAACGATTAGGAAATCCCCCTCAAAGGGTAGATGGTAGCTATCGGCTAGCTCTTCGATCCTTAAGCTTAAGGCTTTATTGAAAATATATGCTTGAAAGGCTTCCACCATCAACCTTAAGAGGGGACGAGGAAGGGACTTTAGAGCCCCCAAGTAGTCGTTTGGATGATTAATTAAATACTTAAGCATCCTTCTCTCGTAGAGAAGAGTCTTGGGCATTAGCTTTAAAGCTAGCCGATAGTCACCGACCATTCGAGCTTTTCGTGCCTGCTCACTTTCCCCAGGGTACGCGTGGAAGAGGAACTCCCTAACAGCTTCCTCATATCTTCTAAGTAACATAAGCTTACCCACCACGTGAGTGTTAGGCCTTCTTGTCCCGAAACGCTGATATCCATAGAAGTTCGGGAACCCATTTAATTTTAACAATGAGGCCATTATTGCTCTTACCCTGCTAAGAGCTTCACCTAAGCTTAAACGAACCTCCCTAATCGTGACGGTGAAACGGTTGCCATAAAGCTCGCCCCTCGCTAATGGTTTATGGTAGCTATGAGACCTTAGTACTCTGAGACCAGGTATCGAGAGACCCTCTAAGGCTTCAGGCCTAAGGCCCTTAATGGAAAAACGCTGTACAGTTACGGCTGAGGCGTCTTTAAGGCCCGCGTAAGTCACGTAGCTTAGCGGTATGCGTAGCCTCTCGGCTAGCTTAAGCGCCGCCTTGAAGGTATCCATCCCCCTCTTCTCAATCAACGCTAGAACATAATCTCCTTGACTAGGACCCTCTATTAACACACCTGGCTCAGCTAGTTCTTCAACTATGAAATCCTCGAAGGCCGACCTTATCCTTCCACCTATCCCGCTAATTGTGGAAGCGTACACCAACATCCCTAGGGATCTGTCTAAAGGAGAGGAGGAGGGTATAGGCAAGGAGTGCACCTAAATTCATAGCAACTTGAGCCTACCGGTTATTAGATCCACCAGCCTGCTGGGGGCTGGGCCAATCCCTACGGCGGTAGGGGTATTGGGCGGTAGTTCTGTTAAGCCTGCGTCCCTTATTAAAGCTGTAGGTAAACCCATCTTCTTGGCCTCGAGCTCAAGTCTAAAGAGCTCTTCCTCGCTTTCCACCTTAACTACGACCTTCTTTTGGTTAGAAAGGTAGAGCCACATACTCCACCAGTCACCCCTCCTTCGCCTGGCCTCCTCAGCCGCTGCAACAGCAGCATGAGCTACTTGAGCTGCGAGCTTTCCCTTACTCATCTTTAAGTCACTCCTAACCGCGATAACCTGCTTATACTCCTCGAACATGAAAGCCCAGGTTAAAAACTATAATCCGCGTACATAAACTTTTGAGGGGCGTACTTTGATCGAGCGATTCGACGTAGCGGTCGTCGGCGGGGGGCCTACAGGTCTACTGTCAGCCCTTGAGGCTTCAAGAAGAGGGGCTAAAGTCGTAGTCTTCGAGGAGGATGATGAAGTAGGCGTGCCCGCACATTGTGCGGGGCTGGTGAGCATCAAAGGTTTGAGGGCTTTGAGCATCAAAGGTAACTATGTGCAGGGTTACATTAGGGGTGCCCGTGTGTATTCTCCTTCAGGCGAGCACTTAGAGATAAAGGCCGACAGGAACCTGGCTTACGTTATAGATAGGGTTGAGTTCGATAAGTCTATAGCTGACTTAGCATTGAGAGCAGGGGCTGAGTTAAGGTGTAAGGCTAAGGTAGATAGGTTAATGTGGAGTAAAGCCAGAGTATCTGGGGTTAAGGTTAAGGAACGCGGCTGTGGCGAATACTATATCAAGTCTGGTGTCATTATAGATGCTGAGGGAGCTAGGTGTAAGGTGCTTAGACGCGCAGGGATGCCTACGCCTGATTTAGAATTAATGTACCCGGCCGTTCAAGTTGAGGTGAGTGAAGACCTTGACCTAGAGGATGACGTTGTTGAAATCTACTTGGGCTCAGAGTGGGCTCCAGGGTTTTTTGCGTGGATAATTCCCCATAACGAGGGAGGAAGGGTTGGGTTAGCAGCTAAGAACGTAGCGTTGAATAAGATGCTCAGGAAGTTTATGACCCGCCACCCCATAGCCTCAAGGAGATTAAGAGGAGTTAAGGTCGATAAGTACATGGGAGGGACCCTAGTGCTAGGAGGACCAGCACCTATAACTCATAGAGCCGGCCTCATAGTTGTTGGGGACGCTGCAGGTCAAACGAAACCTACAACAGGAGGAGGTGTGGTGTTTGGCGGGATATCAGCCAAGATAGCTGGTGAAGAAGCAGCCAGAGCAGCCTTAGAGGGAGATGAAAGAGCCTTTAAGAGATATGAGGAGCGTTGGAGAGGCTTACTTGAAGGCGAGCTATTGTGGATGAAGATGTTTAGGAAGAGGTTAAGCTCCATGACTGATGGCGAGCTAGACTTCGTGATAAGGTTATCCAATAGGTTAAAGTTGGATAAGGAGTTAACCTTAAAGGGAGATATGGATTTTCACTTCTTAACCGCGAGGAACCTAATGTTATCATTGAGAGCTTTACCCCTAATGTCGAGGTTCTTAGACACCATCATCCTAGGGCTTGCCCTCAAGAAGTTAAGGTAGGAGTAGCGTTATTGAGAGATTTTATTACTCGAAACTTTTATAGCTCAGCCCACTTTAACCTGCTTCGCCAACGGCGGTTGCGATGTCTAGGGAGATAAACTTCCCCCTCTGCATTTCCTGTAAGAAACCTATTACGCCGGATAGGAAAGGTGCCAGATTCTACTGTCCACAGTGTGGGGGCTTCTTAATTTGGAGGTGCTGGCACTGCAGAAAACAAGTAGTGCCATATAAATGTCCTAAGTGCGGCTTTGAAGGACCTTGAAGGAGGTGAGCTCTTTGGCCAAGGTTATGGCTATAGTTAAGGTAATGCCGGAGGATGTAGATGTAGACCTAGAAAAGCTAAAGGAGGATATCAAGAGCTGTCTTCCAAGCAACGTTAGCTTGGAGAAAACTATCGTAGAGGACGTAGCCTTTGGTATTAAGGCGCTTAAATTATTCCTCCTTCTACCGGAAGAGGAAGGAGGAACCTCTAAGGTAGAGGAGGCACTCTCCAACGTGAAAGGCGTGGGACAAGTAGACGTTGAGTTGGTGACTAGGGTCTAAGCTAAGATAGGTTTAATTGGATCTCTCCAGAGTAATCCTTGAAAGGTGTATCCATGTCTGAAGGGAATAAAGAGGTAAAGGAGATAGTACTGAGGGTAGCTGATGCCAAGGCTAGGGACGTAGGTAGAGGGAAAGTTAGGATAGATTTGGAGGCTATGAGGAAGATAGGAGTCAGCCCAGGGGATATCGTTGAGATAGAGGGAAAGAAGCGTACAGCTGCGGTAGTATGGCCAGCCTACACCGAGGATCAAGGATCAAATTTCATCAGGATGGATGGACTTACAAGGAGAAATGCTGGTGTCAGCATAGGTGACAGAGTAATTGTGAGGAAGGCAAAAGTAGTGCCGGCCACGATGGTTAGACTGGCTCCTCAGTCATTCACGATCTCCGTGGATCAAAGCTTCACGAACTTTGTGAAGAGGAGGTTAATAGACTACCCGCTCGTGGAGGGAGATAGCGTCTTAATACCGGTGTTAGGGCAAGCCATACCGTTTGTAGTAGTGGCTACTAAGCCATCAGGTGTGGTTGTAATCCCCACCGAGGACACCAACGTGATATTACTAGAGAAGCCGGCCGAGGAAGCGAGGGTCAGCAGGGTCACCTATGAGGACATTGGGGGTCTTCACGAAGCTGTGCAGAAAATAAGGGAAATGGTGGAGCTACCCCTTAAACACCCTGAGCTGTTTAAGAGGCTTGGTATAGAGCCCCCTAAGGGCGTATTGCTTTATGGTCCTCCTGGCTGCGGTAAAACCCTACTAGCTAGGGCAGTAGCTAACGAAACGGACGCCTACTTCATCGCTATCAACGGCCCCGAGATTATGAGTAAATTCTACGGCGAATCGGAACAGAGGCTGAGAGAGGTCTTCGAGGAAGCTAAGAAGCACCCATCAGCCATCATTTTCATCGACGAGATAGACGCCATAGCCCCCAAGAGAGAAGAGGTGACAGGTGAGGTAGAGAAGCGTGTAGTGGCGCAGCTCCTAGCTTTAATGGATGGACTAGAGGCGAGGGGTAACGTGATCGTTATAGGTGCTACCAACAGGATTAACGCCATAGACCCAGCACTGAGGAGGCCGGGGAGGTTTGATAGAGAGATAGAGATAGGAGTACCGGATAAACAGGGACGTTACGAAATATTATTGATACACACTAGGAACATGCCGTTGGCTGAAGACGTGGATCTAAGGAAGTTAGCTGAGATCACTCACGGATACGTTGGAGCAGACCTAGCAGCTCTATGTAGGGAGGCGGCCATGAAGGCCCTGAGGAGGTACCTCCCACAGATAGACCTCCAACAGGATAAGATACCACTTGAGGTTTTAGAGGGGCTAAAGGTAACCATGCAGGACTTCTTAGAGGCGTTTAAGGAGATAACACCGACTGCCATGAGGGAGGTTTATGTTGAGGTTCCGGCGGTTAAGTGGAGTGATATCGGTGGGCTTGAAGACGTAAAGCAGGAATTAAAAGAGGCTGTGGAGTGGCCTCTTAAACACCCTGAGGCGTTTAAGAGGCTTGGTATAGAGCCCCCTAAGGGCGTATTGCTTTATGGTCCTCCTGGCTGCGGTAAGACTTTATTGGCTAAGGCGGTGGCTACGGAGAGTGAAGCTAACTTCATAAGCGTTAAGGGCCCTGAAATCTTCAGTAAATGGGTAGGTGAATCAGAAAAAGCCATAAGAGAAATCTTCAGAAAAGCACGAATGGCAGCACCATGCATCATTTTCTTCGATGAAGTAGACGCCATAGCTCCCATGAGAGGGTATGGCTACGGCGACTCTATGGTGACTGAGAGGGTAATCACCCAACTTCTAGCTGAGCTTGACGGCATTGAGAGATTAGAAAACGTCGTAGTTATAGGAGCAACGAATAGGCCAGACATCTTGGATCCTGCATTACTTAGACCTGGTAGGTTTGATAGGCTAGTATATGTCCCACCTCCAGACTTTCACGCTAGGCTAGAGATTTTTAAGATACACACTAGGAACATGCCGTTGGCTGAAGACGTGAATTTAGAGGAGCTGGCCAGGATGACTGAAGGATATGCTGGGTCGGACATAGAGAGTCTTTGTAGAGAAGCCGCCTTGATGGCGCTTAGAGAGGATATCAACGCTGCTAAGGTGCATAGGAGGCACTTCATGGAGGCATTGAAGCGTGTGCCATCGACCATCAGTGAGGCCATGCTGAACGTCTACAGGAATTGGGCGCAGCAAGCTAAAAAGCTGCAAGCCCAAAGACCCAGGGCCCCTCTATCCTTTGTATAGGATGAAAAAATGTCAACTTGGATGTCAACACCTCTGGAGGAAATAATCGTCGACATACTTAAACGTAGAGGAGGTATAGTTAAGGACAAAGAGCTTTATACGATGCTTAAAGCCATGTTAGGGGACATCTCGCCTAGGGAGATGCTTAAAGCTTTATTAAAGCTCGAGCTAAACGATATAGTCAGGGTCTCAACCATCAAGAAAAACCTTAAGTCAATAACCTTGATTAAGAAGGAGGAAAGTTGACGTGGGCGTAGACCTTAAGGAGCTTGTACCCAAGAAAGAGATAACCCTACAAGACCTTAACGGCAAATCTATAGCCATCGACGCCTACAATGCCCTACACCAGTTTTTAGCCATTATCCGTCAGCCTGACGGAACCCTACTAATGGATAGATATGGTAGAGTGACTAGCCACTTATCAGGACTGTTTTATAGAACCGTCAACCTACTAGAGATGGGAATAAAACCTGTCTATGTCTTTGATGGAAAACCTCCCGAAATAAAGGAGCTGGAGATCTTAAGGAGGAGGTTACATAAAGAGGAGGCTGAAAGGAAGTACGAGGAGGCCTTAGCTAAGGGGGATCTAAAGACCGCTAAAATGTACGCCCAGCAAACAGGAAAGTTGACTGAAGAGATGGCCAATGAAGCTAAGAGGCTCCTTGACACTCTAGGCGTACCATGGGTACAGGCGCCCTCTGAGGGAGAAGCGCAGGCAGCGTACATGGCGGCGAAGGGAGATGTCTACGCCGCTGCTAGCCAAGACTACGACGCCTTACTCTTCGGCGCGCCAAGATTAGTAAGAAACGTGACTGTAACAGGTAGGAGGAAACTCCCAAGGAAGGATGTCTACGTAGAGGTTAAACCTGAGCTCATAGAGCTCAACCAGTTGCTAAGTGAGCTTGGTATCTCAAGAGAACAGCTCGTCGACATTGGAATCCTGGTGGGTACTGACTACAACCCTGAGGGTGTCAAGGGCATAGGGCCGAAGAAGGCACTTAAGCTTGTAAAGGAGTATGGCTCACTTGAACGTTTGCTTCCAATACTTAAGGAGGCAAGTTTCCCCGTTAATCCATTAGAAATAAGGAAGATATTCCTACAACCCAAGGTCACTGATAACTACAAGCTGGAGTGGAGGGAGCCTGATAAGGTGGAGGTAGTAAAGTTCTTGTGTAAGGAACATGACTTTTCGGAGGACAGAGTGCTTAACGCCGTTGAGAGGGCTATAAAGGCGTTTAGGGAAATGAAGGGTAGAGTTACCCTAGAATCCTACTTCGGCTTTAAGTAATGGAGACGGTAAGAGTCACCGTAACCTCGCTTTCAGGGTCCCTTAAAGCCCTAATTAATCTTCTATCAAGATCTCTCGCGGCCTTATTAGCTCTCACCATTACGGTTCTACCGCACACATATTCACTCTTTCTAAACACCAGCGATCTAGGGTCGGTGAAAGAGAGATTCGGTGAACCATAACCCTCCACGGTATCACTCAAACCATCAACTGATAGAGTCAACAGTATTAAGCTACCTTCAGAGGCTGCTAGCCTCTTGAACTCACTAGATAGGTCGAGAGCTGCTTTCTCAGACTTTACGGCTACGATACAGTCCCCCCTCAAGGTTACGAAAGGGTCCTTGGTGATCTCCAACGTCGAAGGATGCTCGGCTCTAATATTAGGATGGCCTCTAGCCTTAAAGACCTCAATAATCTTCATCGACGCAAATAAAAATACGCCCCCATTTATAGATAGTTTGAGGGGCTTTGAGGCCGGATAAAGAGGCCGCTATTAAGAGGCTTCTAGAGAGCGGCATTATAAAGAGGCCCGAAGTAGCTAGGGCTCTCCTAAAGGTACCAAGAGAAGAGTTCATACCGCCGGAGTATCGTAAACACGCTTACGTTGATAGCCCAATACCTATAGGCTACGGGCAGACTACAAGCGCCCTTCACATGGTGGCATGGATGATAGAGTCTGTCGAGCTTAAGCCAGGCGATAAGGTCCTCGAGGTTGGAGGAGGATGCGGATACATGGCTGCTGTATACGCTGAAATAGTAGCTCCACCTGGGGCTAACCTGAAGGGCCACGTATACACCGTAGAGATCGTGGAGGAGTTAGCTAAGATCGCGGAGGAGAACCTCAGGAGGCTTGGCTATGGTGACCGCGTCACCGTCATACACGGCGATGGCAGTTTAGGTTATGAGCCAGCTAAACCCTACGACGCGATCATAGTGACCGCGGCGTCGCCAGACGTACCTAAACCCCTAATTGAACAGTTAAAGCCTGGAGGTAGGATGGTCATACCCGTCGGGAGTCCAGGATTTTATCAGGACTTGGTGTTAGTGGAAAAGAAGATGGACTCCTCAGTCACCATGAGGAGTTTAGGAGGATGCGTCTTCGTACCACTAAGAGGAAGACACGGGTTCCCTGATAGGAGGCTCTGATTGAGGGGTTGACTATTGGGGAAGGACTAGGGGTTAAGGTTAATAAGGATAGAGGCGAGGAGCTTAGAAAGCTTCTACTGAAGCTAGGCCTCCTTAACAAAGAGCTACGCATTGAAAAAGAGGGATATTATCTAATAATTCCTATCTTAAGGGAGCCTAGCCCAGCAGAGCTAGCGAGTCTACATAAAGTAGACCCTAACATGGAGGTTGTTAGGACTGTTTTTAAGGAGGTTGAACGTAGGCCTAGAGATTTAGCTGAAGCCTTAGGAGACGTCTTAGAACCGAATCTGCTAGCCGCCTTACCTCGCTCATTTGACATCGTGGGGGATATAGCTATAATAGAGCTACCACCAGAACTCGTTGAGTACGGAGAAATAGTAGCGAAGGCTTTAATGACAGTTCATAGAAACGTTAGGGCAGTATACAGCAAGGGTGGGGCGGTCGAGGGAGAGTTTAGGGTCAGGCCTCTTAGACATTTAGGCGGGGAGCGTAGAACCTTAACCGTCCACCGTGAACATGGGTGTGTATTCAAAGTTGATATCTCTAAGGTTTACTTTAGCCCTCGATTAGCCAACGAGAGATTGAGAGTAGCCAACCTAGTAAGGCATGAAGAGGTAGTAGTTGACATGTTTAGTGGCGTAGGACCCTTCGCCATACATATAGCTAGACGGAGAAAAGCCAAGGTGTATGCCATAGACATAAACCCCACGGCCTATAGCTTGCTGGTCGAAAACGTAAGGCTGAATAAGGTGGAGGAGCTTGTAGAACCCATTCACGGCGACGCTGCTCAAGTAGTGACGACAAAGTTAAGGGGTATAGCCGATCGCGTAATAATGAACCATCCCAGTCAAGCTGAGAGGTTTATACCGTACGCTTGTAAGGCTTTAAAGGATGAAGGAGGGGTCATCCATTACTATGTCTTTGCCAGAGATCTCGAGGAAGTTAAGGAACGCTTTAGCCGTGGAGTGGAGGCAGCTGGTAGACGCGTGTTAGATATTACGTATGAGGGGTATGTGAGAGAGGTAGCGCCTAGGCTTTGGCAGGTAGCCCTCGACGCGTTGATTATATAGAACGGGCCCGGCGGGATTTGAACCCGCGACCAGTCCCGCCTTCACGGTCTCGGTTAAGAGCCGAGCGCTCTCGGCATACTTCTACCGTGCTAAGCTACGGGCCCTGGAGAGAGGGTTATCTTGGTCTGGGCAAAAAGCTTTACGCAGCATCAGACGTTAACGTGATACAGCGAGTTTTTTAGCGACTAAGTCCTTAAGTTAGGCGAGCCTACATGAACGAAGACCTCAAAGAGGCAAGAGAAAGCATAGTGAGAGCTGTTAGCTCTGCTGCTAAGGAGCTTGAGGAAGAGATGTCTCTCAAGGACTACTTAGTGATGATTTCAAGGAGGATAGTTAAGGAGGCTGGAGACGCTATCCTGAGCATACACGGGGAAAAGTTGGAGGAAGCGCTGAGACATTTAGAGGAAGCTGAGGCCCTGCTAAGGGAGGCTATGGATAAGGTGGGCTCCTCCATAAAGTACATGCATCAGGGCCCCTTAGTGCATGCCATACAGGAATACGTTGAAGCACTAGTGTTCCTGAAACTAACTAAAGGCCTCGACGTACCCACCCATAAAGACCTACGTATACCCGTCCAACCCTTCATTTACGGCCTAGCTGAGGTAGCTGGAGAAGTTAGAAGGAGGGTGCTTGATCTGCTTAGGAAAGATGATGTAGATGAGGCTGCAAGATGGCTGGAAGTACTGGAGGATCTTTATGGAGCTCTTAGAGGACTTGAGCTCTATAGAGGAGTAATCGACGACATAAAGTGGAGAGTGGATAGCGTAAGGAAGACCCTAGAAGCTACGAGAGGTGATTTAACTTTAGCTATTCAGCGTAAAAGGATGAGGGACGATATGAGGAGGCTTGAGGAGAAGTTAAGGGGTATAGGGACATGGTGAAGTTTAGGTACGCTGAGATATTAAAGGAGGCTGAGAAGGGCTTCGAGGAAGCATGGGTAAAGTCAAGCAAACTCGTAGAGGGACTTAAAGGGGTTAAGAGGCTCGTAGAGTACGTTCCTGGCAAACCCCATCCGCTCTTTGAAGTAATAGAGCTCTTCAGAAAAGCCTACTTACGCTTAGGGTTTGAGGAAGTAATCAACCCGATTATAGTTGAGGAAGATGAAGTTAAGAAGCAGTATGGACCCGAGGCTCTAGCCATTTTGGATAGATGCTACTACCTAGCCACACTACCTAGGCCGGACGTAGGGATGAGCAAAGAGAAGGTGGAGGCCTTGAGAAAGCTGGGGTTGAAGATCGACGACGAAAAGCTCAAGCGTTTACAAGCCGTATTACATGAATACAAGAAGGGGGCTGTTGACTCTGACGATTTAATCGAGCGCATCGCCGATTCATTAATGGTGAACGATGTAGAGGCTACGAAGATACTTAATACGGTGTTCCCTGAGTTTAAGCAACTTAAGCCACAGCCTACAACGCTTACGTTAAGATCACATATGACCACAGCTTGGTTCTTAACTCTCTCCTCTTTGCAACATAGGAAGCCTCTTCCAATAAAGCTGTTTAGTGTAGGGCTTAGATTTAGGAGAGAACAGCAGGAGGACGCTACACACTTAAGGGTTCATCATTCAGCGTCGTGTGTAGTAATGGATGAAGAAGTGAGAGTTGAAGATGGAGCTAAGCTAGCTGAAGCCATCCTCAGGCAGTTTGGCTTCGTTAAGTTTAAACATAAGAGGAAGCCAGTGACCGCTAAGTACTATGCGATGGGCACTGAATACGAGGTTTACGTTGAGTATCAAGGCGAGTGGCTAGAAGTAGCAAACTTTGGACTATATAGTCCTATAGCTTTAGCCCGCTATGGGATTGAGTATCCTGTACTGAATTTAGGAATAGGTGTAGAGAGAGTGGCCATGATCCTGCTAGGCTATAACGATGTGAGGAAGCTAGTTTATCCACAGTTCTACGGTGAGTGGAGACTGAGCGACGAGGAAATAGCCGCTATGATAGAAGTCGATGAGAGGCCTAGGACAAAGGAGGGGGCGCTTTTAGCTTCATGTATACTTGAGGCATTAGAGAGGAATAAGGACCTACCAAGTCCTTGCGAGGTGTTAGCATTTAAGGGCAAGTTATGGGGACATGACGTGGAGGCCTACGTCTACGAGTACGATCCAGGAGTCAAGCTGGTGGGACCAGCAGCTTTCAATAAAATATACGTTTACAAGGCTAATGTGCTAGGCATACCCGTCGAGGGCATGGACGACAAGCCATTGATAAGAGAGGTTAGAGAGAAGGGTGTGGAGGTAGGTATAAGCTATGCTCAGGCCGTGGCATTAAAGGTAGCAGCGAGGGCTGAAGAAGAGGCGGCGCGAGGAGGAGTCGTAGATTTTAGGGTAAAGATAGCTAAGTCGCCTAGCGACGTGAACATAGCGATAAACGACGTAGCCAGGAGGTATATCCATTCCGTGGGAGGAAGAATTGACGTAAGGGGACCTGTCTTCATAGGGGTGAAAGTGCGCATTGGTAAGCAGCGCGAGGAGATTTAGCATAGATAAGGCTAGAAAAGCACAAGCTACGCTATCAACCATGGTAATCGAGGAGGACCGTTTACCGAGGAGAATCAAGTACGTAGCCGGAGCCGATGTAGCTTTCACTCAAGACAGAGTGGTGGGCGCTATAGCCGTGCTAAGCTACGAAGAACTATCAATAGTAGAGGAGAAGATAGCCGTATTAAGTGAGAGGTTTCCATACGTGCCCACGCTGCTATCCTTCAGGGAAGCCCCAGCAATTATAGCCTCATTCATGAAACTGAAGGTTAAGCCTGACGTGATTTTCATCGATGGACAGGGGCTAGCCCATCCATACCGCTGCGGATTGGCCACCCACATAGGAGTGGTCCTAGATGTCCCGACCATAGGTGTAGCTAAAAGCAAATTGTGGGGCGAAGTCGTTGACAGAGACCCCTATGACGTGCTAGTAGATCCAAGAGATGGTAAGGTTATAGGAGCTATACTTGTGACCAAGAAAGGGTTCAAACCTATTTACATCAGTGTAGGCAATAAAGTCAGCTTGGAAACAGCCATTAAGCTGGTACTAAAGACCACGAAGCCTGAGACTAAGCTACCTGAGCCTATTTTAGCCGCCCACCGCTTAGCTACGAAGGTGGCTAGGAGGTTAAAAAATTGATCAGGCCTGAGCTCTGGGAAGCTCTTTACCGCTTAGCGTTACTGGGAGCCACTAAACATCCAGTCGCCATAAACAGTTCAGTCTTCGCTAGGTCTATAGGTCTATCTCAGCAGACCGCCTCAAGGAGGTTAATAGAGTTAGAGAAGCTAGGACTAATTAAGAGAGAGGTGCACCGCAAAGGCCAGATCATAATGTTGACAGATAAGGGTCACGAGGAGTTAAAGTCGGTTTACATCGAGCTTAAGAGGATTTTTGAAGAAGAGTTGGGGAAGTTGACGGTTGAAGGAATAGTTTTTACTGGTTTAGGAGAGGGAGCTTACTACGTAAGTAGGGATGGCTATAGGAGGCAGTTTATAGCTAAGCTAGGCTTTGACCCATACCCAGGGACCCTGAACATCAGGCTGAGCGATGCAAAGAGCTTAAAGTCGAGAGAAATCATTGAGCAGTATAGAGGTATCGAGATAGAGGGGTTTAGTGATGGAGACCGCACTTATGGGCCTGTTAGATGCTTTAGGGCCACGATCAACGGTAAGGTGGAGGGAGCTCTAGTTATAGCTCAGCGCACTCATTATGGCAAGGATACCATGGAGTTCATAGCGCCGGTCAATGTTAGGCGTACATTAGGGTTAAAGGATGGAGATAAGGTTAGGGCCGAGATCTATTTAGTGAGCTAAGCTCCTTGCTTCTAGCTAATACCTCCTCAATTATTTGAGAAGAACTGTAGAAGCGACAACCCCTATATACATCTTTGAGCTTACGTACCTCAACCCTTAAACCACGCTTATTAAGCTCGAATGCGAGCTCACTCTCATTGAAGGGTTGATTGGGCCCCAACAATATTATGTCGGGCTTGATCTCCTCGACTATCTTCAGTACATCACCTTCATAGCCCAGCACGGCCTCATCGACGGGTTTAAGGTTTCTTACCACCTCGAGCCTCTGAGATTCCGGGATGATAGGCCTCTTACCCTTAATACGCTCCACCGTCGAGTCCCTGGCCACCACAACAACTACCTTGCCAAGCTCCTTAGCCTTCCATAACAGGTAAAGGTGGCCCGGATGTATAAGGTCGAAGACCCCCGCCACCATTACCTTACGCTCCATCAACCTCCCCGCCGCTCGAAGGGCCACTTAAAGGAGGCTAATCCCATGATCCTAAGGGCGTCCATCAACCCTTCGCCATAAGCAATGCATACTATACCTGTCAACGCATCTCCCTGCTCCCCATAATGCTTAGCATCGAGATAGTAGCGTTTAGCTAGGTCGAGAACACGTGAAGCCTCGTTCATTAATCCCTTCGCCTCGACTAGCTCAGTGAACTTGAACTCTCGTAGAGCCAACTCCATGCAGGTTAAATACTTTTTGAGGAGTTCATCCGGAGATGGCAACTTAATCAGGCCACCTTAATAGGCTCAGGTATCCTCGAGAGCAAGACCACTCTTGAATGTAAGGAATCCCTTATGACTCTATAGCCCGTTATCTGCGCCAATCGTTCAGCAAAGTTTAACACCTCACTATGCCTAGGCATGTTATCTAGACGTAGTCTGTACCGAGAGAAGCCCAGGTACATGTACGCCTTAACTTCGACGTAAAGGCTGTTAGCCTTATCTATAAGCTTGGCGTAACCCTCTAAGTTATGGTCGTTAACTCCTTTAATTAGAGTTATCCTTAAGGCCGTAGGACATTTAAAACTGTTAAGCAAGGTTAAGGTTTCATTTAGCCTACTCCAAGAGTCTTTAATTGAGGGCCTACAGATCCTCCTATAGGTTTCTTCATCAGGTGCATTGATGGATACGTATAGCTGCGACGGCTCAACTCCTAGGTTTGAAAGTACCTCGGGATACAGGCCGTTAGTGACTAGAAACGAAGTAAAGTTCTTTGAGTGAAGCAGCTGTAGGAGCTCACCTATTCTCGGGTATAATGTAGGCTCTCCAGCTAGAGATATAGCGAAGTGTTTAGGATGTAACGCCTCTTCGTAGAGTCTTCGATCAACCCTCTCATTGGACTTATAGCCGCTAACGATCCTTCGCTGCTCTCTTAAAGCACCTTCGAGTAGGGTCTCAGGGTCATCAATCGGTGGAAGCTTTAATTCATCCCATGTCACCCCTGGATCTCCACGCTCAATCCTCCAACAGTGGAGGCACGCGTTGGGACACGACAACATAGGTGTGAACTGAACACATCTATGGCTTTGGATACCATACCAGCTCTTATAGCAGAATTGGCGTGAAGTTAAGGCTTTATGTAACCAATGGCATTTCTTTACCGCTGCGTGTTCATGGGGGCCTACAAGGTGGTATCGTTGCTTTACTAATAGGGATTTTATGTTGGGCGGTAAGTACATACTTAATCCACGATCTCTTATTTAACTGGGACGAAATGCTCCTCCACTCCCTTATTGGATATGCTTAAAATGTCTATACCATCGCCTGATAGGGCGTCTCTTTCAATAGCTGCCCGCACAGCCTTTGAAGCTAAGTCCGAGGCGTCAGCTAGGTTTAAGGTGGGCTTATAATTAGCCTCTAAGATAGCTATAGCTACAGCAGCACCGCTACCCACGGCTGCGTAATCATCCTCTATAATCGAGCCTAGAGGGTCTAAGACGAACAAGTGCGACCCCTCGCTATCTATGCCTCCCAATAGGGTCTCACTAAGTAGGGGCATGTATCTCTGGCTGAACAGTATGTTGGCTAGAAGTTTGGCGGCGGACCTTATAGACATCCTACGGTTATAGTTAAGCTCATAGAGACTGGCTTCAGCCGCTAACGTCCTAGCTATGGCCTGCATATCGCCTATGAGACCCGCGCACGCAATACCCATATTATTGGTCACCTTAAACACCTTCTTGGCAGACTTACTAGTCACCATGAGGCCGTAGGAGACCCTTTTTTCGGAGGCCAACACCACGCCTTCTTGACATTTAACGCCCACGGTAGTAGCCCCTACGGCTAAAGGTATTCTATTAGGCGCCATAGTACTCATAGCTAATCCTCCGAGCATACACCTTAGCTCTAAGCTAGCTTTTAAGATTTACACCATACAGTGTTTCTATGGATGAGCACCATTAGGCAGGTTCTCTTAAAGCTTAAGTGGGACCCCCGCTTTAGGCTCGAGGATTGTGAGCTGCTAATTAGGCATAGAGGAGCTCCAGGTGACGTCAAACTAATTCAGGGCTCCTCCATTAAGGAAATAGGTAAAGGCTTTTTCATATACGAGGAGGAGGGCGTTAAAGTGCACATCCCGTTTCACAGAGTGCTCGAGATACGTACAAAGCTGGGGAAAGTGCTCTACAGGAGGAGTTAAGTAAATGGAGCAACCTTTCTCGAAATTACCCGAGGTACCTAGATCACAGGAGCTTCTCGACATAGCGTTTAGCAGAGCTATGAGAAGGGGGGTTAAAGCGCCTCGAAGGATGCCAAGGGATCTTAGAGTTAGGATGAGAGAGGAAGCTAGGATTACTTCGGCGGGATATATCATCATTAATAAGCTCGATAGAGTGCTCTCAGAAACTCCGAGGCTAGACAGTTTACATCCCTTTTATAGGGAGCTAGCTGATGTCATAGTCGGGATGGATAGGTTAAAGAAAGCCTTAGCTAGGCTGCAGAAGGCGAAGGAAATAGTGTCCAAGCTTATAAGAGAACACCTTAAAGCCTTAAGAAGGACTACTGAGCCTAGACAGGCGTTAAGAATCAGGAGGGCCTTCTTTGGCCGGGTAAGCTCGGTGGTAGAGGAGTTAGACGAAGATCTCTCTCTACTCAAAGACTCCTACGTTAAGTTAAGGAGGTTACCCTCAATAGATCCTGAAGGGACTACGATAGTTGTAGCAGGTGCCCCAAATGTAGGTAAGTCATCCTTCATAAGGTGTGTTTCAACAGCTAAACCTGAGGTTGCCTCCTACCCCTTCACAACGAGACAGGTACTAGTGGGACACCTGAAGGTTGATGGCATCAGAGTTCAAGTCCTAGATACACCTGGGCTACTTGACAGACCATTAAGTGAGAGAAAACCCTCCGAGCTCCAAGCCATAGCAGCCTTAAAGCACCTGGCTCGCTCAGCTATATTCATCATAGACCCGTCCGAGGCTTCAGGGTACACCATTAATGAACAATTAAACGTGTTTAATGAAGTAATTAACTTTCTAGGAGATACCCCATGCATACCCGTACTGAATAAGGTGGACTTAGCCACTGAGAATAAAATCGAGCAAGTAGAAAAAGCCGTAGGTAAAAGACTTCCAAGGATGGTAGCCTATCGATGCATAGGGGTTAAGGAGGTGCTAGATATGGCTATAAGGGCAGCAGGGGTGTTGGGGAGATGATAGAGATCGACGGCAGCATGCTGGAGGGAGGAGGTCAAATACTAAGGTTAAGCGTAGCAATATCAGCAGTATCCGGTATACCTGTAAAGGTGTTCAATATAAGAGCTAAGCGCAGCAACCCTGGATTAAGACCGCAACACCTCACAGCCATAAAGGCCGTGGCTGAGCTGGTTAATGCTGAAGTTGAGGGTCTGAAGGTCGGTTCACGAGAGCTGACCTTTATGCCTAAGAACATAAAGGGAGGAAGGTTTAGCTTTGATATAGGCACTGCAGGGGCAACCACCCTCGTACTACAGAGCTTAATGCCGGCCGCCGCGTATGCTCCAACTCACGTAGATGTAGAGATTAGAGGGGGCACGAACAATCCAATGGCGCCTCCCATTGATTACGTGGAGAGAGTCCTAGTGCCCATACTCGCTAAGATGGGGTATAGGTGCAAAGTTGTCTTGTTAAGGAGAGGTTTTTACCCAAGAGGCGGAGGTATTATAAGGCTCCACGTTGAGCCCGCCGACGTACTTAAGAGCCTAACCCTATATGAGAGAGGAGAAGTCGTTAAGGTGTCCGGCATAGCTTATAGCTGTAGGCTACCGAGCCATATAGTTGATAGGATGACAAAGAGCGCTGAAAGCGTGATGAAACAAGCAGGCTACGAGGTCGATATTGAGAAGGAGGTGCTACAACAAGGACATCCTAAATGTAGCTTAGACCCAGGATGTGGGATACTCTTAGTAGCTGAGACAAGCACGGGCGCGTTGATAGGGTCTGATGCCCTGGGAGAGAAAGGTAAGCCCGCTGAGAAGGTGGGTGAGGAGGCAGCTAGAAACTTAGTTAAGCAATTAGCCACCGGAGCCTCCGTTGATAGGCATATGGGCGACCAAGTACTTATATACATGGCCCTAGCTGAGGGGCTCTCTAAGATAAAGGTCGGGGAGCTTACACTACACGCCTTAACGTGCATAGAGCTGCTTAAGAGACTGCTTAAAGTCGATATAGAGGTAGAAGGCAAGCTAGGCGAGCCAGCCACCATAACGTGTAGAGGCATCGGTATGAGAAGGCGAAGCGGCTAAAAATATAATACGCCCACCCTTAAAAGGCAGGGTGCCTCGTATGCCTATCCAGAAGGGGGACTACGTCCTAATAGATTACGTGGCTAGGGTAAAAGAGACCGGCGAGATCATAGACTTAACCAGAGAGGACGTAGCCAAGGAAACCAAATTTTACCGCGAAGATGGCATCTACGAGCCCCAGCTAATTATAGTGGGAGAGGGTTGGGTGCTTGAGGGACTAGATGAAGCCTTAACTCAGATGGAGGTAGGTGAGGAGAAAACTATAGAAATCCCTCCATCAAAGGCCTTCGGCGAGAGGGATCCAAGTAAAGTAAGAGTAATCCCTGCCAAGGAACTAACTAAGCGAGGAGTTACGCCTAGACTGGGAGCTAGGGTAGAGGTCGATGGAAGGTTAGGAGTCGTCAGGAGTATAGGGGGAGGTAGAGTTACTATCGACTTTAATCATCCGCTGGCCGGCCACTCTATTATCTATGAGGTCAAGGTGGTGTCCAAGGTTGAAGGTGACGAGGCCAAAATATTGGAGCTACTGCACCGTAGGATGCGCAGGATACCCAAGGATAAGTTCAAGGTGAGGATAGAGGGTGACGAAGTATTCATCGAGGTACCCGAGGAGGCCTTTACACTCGAGGACCTACAATACGCTAAACGAGGGTTGGCGTTAGACGTACAGAGGTACATGCCTAATATCCGCGCTATACACTTCCAGGAAACCTACCTCATCAAGAGGGAGGGAGCCTCTTCACAAGAGACTTAACTAAGACACCGAGCTTAGGGCACTTGAAGCGCTCGTTAAGCACGGCGACCACCTTAAGTCTATCTCCACGCTTAATTAATGGAGGATTGCAAAGTTCATATAGGCCGCAGGAATTGGATGGGCATCTTCTAGGGTTAAAGGTAAATACTAAATCCTCTAGCGCCAGCTTTGACGGTAAAGCTATGGTTATCGGCACCTCTACAACCTCGACCACCCTGACGCCTCCTTCATGAAGCCTACATGGATGCCTCTTGTCACGCACTTTTACTACCTCATACATTCTGCCCGGCTCAAGCCTACCTACGCAGGCTTGAAACAGAGGACACCCTCTACATGTTTGAGGAGGCTCCACGTTAATGAAACGATAACCTACTCTGGCTTGGTATTCACCGACTAGGGTAATTATCCTCTCACCATCCAGCGTAGCCACCGCCTCACTCGATAACTCCTGTCACTTTAGCTAGCCTTTTAGCGGCTCCTTGAGTTAACCCTGTTTCGCCTAAAATGGTATACCTATCTCTGATCTTATGCGCAATGGTCAAGGCTTTAATTATCGCCTCAGAGGGAACTCCCAGTCCCTCAGCTGTGGTAGGAGCCCCTATAGACCTTAAAACCTGCCTAACTCTCCTCCAATCTAAGCTGTGTAGATATGCCATCATGATGGTGCCGACACCACACTGTTCTCCATGGAGGGCAGGCCTCGAGGCTACAATGTCTAGCGCATGGCTAAATTGATGCTCAGAGCCTGAGCAGGGCCTCGAGGACCCCGCGATACACATAGCAACTCCGCAGGAGACCAAGGCTTCAAGTAGGGTTCTAATTCCCTCATCAGTTAAGCTAGCTATCTCCTTAGCGCTCTTCATAACTAAATGAGCTGACATTTTAGCTAAGGAGGCCGCGTATTCACCGTAGTACTCGCCCTTAAGCTTATGTGCAAGTAGCCAGTCGCTTACAGCCGTTATCTTTGCTATAACGTCACCACACCCACTTATAATCAACCTCCTCGGAGCCCTCTTTATGATGGATACATCAGCTATGATTGCGGTTGGGGTTCTAGCTTCCACGGAGCCGTAAACCCCCAACCCTTTAACTGAAGCCCTTGGAGAGGCTATGCCATCGTGCGACGCTGAGGTGGGTACACTGATAAAGTTCAACCCCACCTTAGCTGAGGCCAGCTTAGCCACGTCTATGATGGAGCCGCCACCTACCCCTATGATAGCTGAAGGCGAACGGTCAAGGCAGGTCTTCACTATCTTATCCACCCACTCAGCGTTCGGTTCATCCACTATCACTAAGTCATAGTCTATATGCGAGGACGACAATGATGACAACGCTTCCCTACCAGCGGCCTCTATAGTATGATCACCAGTGACCACAAGTACCCTTTTATTGAAGCCGAGGTCTTCGCAGGTAGCGCCTAGCTGCCTAAGTACCCCGTACCCTACCAATATCCTCCTTGGAAGATTTATCACATGCACTGACATTTGATGAGACACTAGCTTCACCTCAACCTTACACTCTCGTAGGGCATAGGAGCAACAGTAGGCACCTTGAAGTACCTGTAAATGGTGTTGGCAAGGTTTAAGCATTTAGACTCTTCGCCATGGCACACTATTATCTTTGACGGCTTTGGAGAAACCCTTTGCACAAATTTGAGCAGCTGTTTCCTATCGCTATGTCCTGAAAAGCCCTCTATACTGACCACCTCACAATTAACCTTTACCACTTCAGGCTTACCATTCGGCCCGCTTACAGTCACCTCTTTAACACCGCTTTGCACTCTTCTACCTAAGGTGCCCTCTGCTTGGTAGCTTACGAAGATAATGCTATTCCTCTCATCGGGAGCCATCAACCTGAAGTATTCCACGGCAGGCCCTGCATTTAACATACCCGAGGTAGCCATTATTATGCAGGGCTCTCCTTCCACGATGTCGGGCCTGGCGCTCCTGCTTTTAACTGTTATGAAGTTTTCTGAGAGGAATGGATTTTGTTCTTCATAAAATATCTTATTTCTAACCTCCCTAGCGAGCTCTTCAGGGTACGCTGTGTGTATAGCCGTAGCTTCATGCACCATACCCTCGATGTATATGGGAACTGAGGGTATCTGTCCTTGAGAGATGGCTTCGACGAGGACCAACATTATTTCCTGAGCCCTGCCGACCGACAATACAGGAATTAACACTTTACCTCCTCTACTGAGAGCCCTGTTCACAGCGTTTATGAAAGCTTCCTCGGTTTGTTGGCGAGCAGGCATTATATCGTCAGGCGCGCCATAGGTACTCTCCATAATCAAGGTCTCAAGCCTGGGAAAAACGTATGTACATGCTTCAAGCAACCTCGTCTTAGCAAACTTGAAGTCCCCTGTGTAGACTATGTTATGGAGGCCATCCCCTATGTGTAGGTGCACCATCGCTGAGCCTAAAATATGGCCAGCATTGTGAAGTGTTAATCTTATGTTTGGGGCTACATCTGTGACCTCACCGTAGTTAAGGGGGATCGTATGAAGGAGAGCTGTCTTGACATCCTTTAAGTCGTAGGGAGGGGTCCTACCTTCCCTTGACGCTACGTCTAGGTAGTCTAATAGGATTAAGGCCATTAACATTTGGGTGGGCCTGCTACAATATACAGGGCCTCTATAACCGTACTTGAAGAGCAATGGAAGAGCTCCACAGTGATCTAAGTGGGCGTGAGTGATTACCACAGCGTCTAAGTTATCTAAATCGAGCTCCCATAGAGCTGGAAACTCCTCAGACATCAAGGTAGCTCCAGGTTTAACCCCACAGTCTAAGAGCAACTTTGATTCATCAGCCTCGACTAGGACCGCTGAGCGGCCAACTTCGAGGAAGCCTCCAAGGGCCGTAACCCTTATTCTACCCTTCTTGATGGTCATGGATCTATGAATACGCAACCCTATGCTTTTAAGTACCTTTAAGCGATAACTACTGTTCTTATATATGAAACGGGCGACTTGAGACGCTATGTGTGAGTGAAGAGGAGGAGTACGGATCACCACAGGCCTCCATAAGGTTTTCATTAAGATAGTACGCAATAAGCTACCGCTTTTACCTATGACAAGCCCTGGTTTCTTAGCCTCTATCAGCACCTCACCCATAGTTTTATCGAATAGTATTTCCGTTATACCTGCATCCTCAGGCACAAGCTCCTTAATGATCCTTCTAGCCTCCTCCTCAGGGAGTCTGATTTCAGGGTCTGTTTTGAGGACCACACGCTTTCTAATCATCCTGGCTAAGGTCTTCATTAAATTACCGTTCTCTATCAAAGCAGAAGGGTTTTGAGCGTAAACGACGACCTCAGGTCCTTCAAATTCAACCCTGGTAACCTTAGCTTCCTTAGGTATAAGCTGAAGGATTCCCTCCCTCACCGCTGCGGGGCCGCTAGGCCGCTGCATGGATGACAACCTTACCATCAAGGACGTAGAGTACCCAGTTCTGCTGCTACCCTTTCTCCAGGCTTCTCCTCTATTCCCCTCTCCGTTATTATGGCTACATCGAAGCCTTCACCGCTAGCTGGATCCCACTTCATAGAGGCTGTAACCGCCTTAACAACTATGGGTAGGGCTTCGGCCACCGTTAAGCCCTCATGGTATGAGCCCTCCAAGACCCCCAATGCCATCGGGGAGCCGGAACCTGTAGCTATGTAGCGTTCCTCGGTCATAGTGCCGAAGAGATCTAAGTTAAACATTCTGGGGCCCTCGTCGTCTACGCCTGCAACTATAGCTTGAAGTATCAAAGGATAATACCTAGAGCTGAACAGTATGTTAGAGGCTAGGGTCGCCGCGGCCCTAACGCTTATGGGTCTGCCATTAGCATACTTGTACAGTCTTGCTTGAGCGCTAATGCGATCAATCAACATTTGAGCATCAGCCACAACACCAGCTATGGTAGCGGCTATGTGATCATCAATCTTACAGATTTTCCTGCCCCTCTTATTGGCTATGAAGTAACCCGAAGTAACCCTTCTATCAGTAGCAAGCAGTACTCCGTCCTTACATACTACACCTATTGTCGTGGTTCCTAACATGAACCTCCGTATGTTCCCTCCTACTTCACTTGGATACATAATAAGCACCTTAGAAGTTATGAAGAAGAGGAGGTCGTATGCAAGGAGCTGAGAGTTTTATTTAAAGCTTTTCCCTTCTACTTCGAGACTCCAAATTTCGTCGCCAACCCTATGAAGAACCTTTAACGCCTTCCCTCTCCTAAGCTCGAAAACCTCCTTATGCGACATTAAAGCCACCCCCACCGCAAACACCCTACCATGTTTTTCGTCCGCCACCGCCAAGATATCCCCTGGCTCCATAGATGGTGGAGCGAATCTTATTCCGGGGGCCATGACATCGGCCCCCCTAATAATGTGGGGAACAGCCCCCATATCAACCACTATCTTGGGATAACTCACTTCCTCGGCTAGTTTTATTGATGGAATTAAGTTGCCGTCAACCTCTATTAACATAGGGCTGCCGTTCACTAAGTAAGCTACGAAGTTCTTAATCTTAACGAGCTCCCATCGCTCCTTGACTAGGGCCCTCAGCTTATCGTGTAGCAGTGGATGTAATCTTAACGCTCTTTCAAGTAATTCCTTCACATCTCTCTTGCTAAGATCGTGCCTGTGCATTTTAGTCATGAAGACGCCCGTTTAAGGCCTAGACAGGGGGCTATAAAGGCTTGCTTCCCTCGATAACCAAAAGCTATATATCGGGATGACTCGAAGCTTCAGAGCGCTGAGCAAGGGAAGGGATCATGGCTGAGCTAGCTACAGCTAATCTATTAAATGAGGCGTTAGGCAGTATGATACTGATCAAGCTTAAGGGAGGACGTGAGTTAAGGGGTAAGCTTCGAAGCTTCGATCAACATCTAAACATCGTTTTAGACGACGCTGAAGAGGTTAGACACGACGGTGAGGTTAAGCGCATAGGGCTGGTGTTAATAAGAGGAGATAACGTGGTGTTAGTTTCACCAGCACCAAAGTAGGAGGCCATTAACCATGGTAAAGGGAACCACCTCCTTTGGTAAGATGGGCGGCAAGAAGACCCACATAAGGTGTCGTAGGTGTGGCAGAAACGCATTTAATGTAACTAAAAGGTACTGTGCTGCCTGTGGATTCGGTAGATCGAGTAGGCTTAGAAAGTACTCATGGCAGACTAAGAAGCTTAACAGGTCGAGAAGGATAAGATGATGGACCGGGCGGGATTCGAACCCGCGACCTCCCGCATTCTAGGGCTCTAAATGGAGCCTTGCCAAGCGGGCATTCTACCACTGAACTACCGGCCCGTCACGAGACACGTAGAGCCACCTTATAAAATTTTCACGACGAGAATCTTGAAAACCTCGTTCACCTCGACTTCGAGTTTCAACAATCCTCGGAAAGTAAGCTTGCCACGTAGAATGTCGAGTAGGTTAATGGAGAGAGTGAGGAGGTGTCACGTTTAGCTTAATGAGGATACGTAAAACTACCTGTTTATAACCCCTACATGGAGCTAGAGTAGAGTAGCGCGGTGTCTAAGCCTTGTCCACAGCATTAAAGGAGGTATTTGAGCGGATCCTAGCATCGAGGATATTTAAGGACAGAGAGAAGCTTAGACCTGACTACGTACCAGAGGAACTCCCACATAGAGAAAGTGAGATACGTAAATTAGCTGAGATACTAGCTCCCGCCATTAGGGGTGTTAGACCCTCCAACATATTCATTTACGGGCTACCTGGAACAGGCAAGACTGCTGTAACTAAATATGTATTAAAGGGATTGCTTAAAATGACTGCTGGGGGTGGTAGCCCCCAGGTTGTAAGCTGCTACATAAATTGCAAGTACGATAACACTAGCTACAGGGTCATAGCCTCTATGTGCGAGCACCTTGGAATCAAGGTCCCATTCACAGGACTATCTACGCCTGAACTCTTTAGGAGGTTCCTTAAAGGGCTCGACTCCAAGCCTAGGCTGATGATAGTAGTACTCGATGAAATAGACGGGATAACAGGCCACGGCAGTGACTTACTCTACAGGTTAACTAGAGTCAATTCTGAACTTAAGGAGTCGCGGGTCTCAATAATAGGCATAACGAACGATCTGAAATTTACTGAAAGCCTGGATCCAAGAGTAAAAAGCGCTCTAGGAGAAGAGGAGCTTGTTTTTACTCCATACAACAGCGTGGAGCTTGAAGATATACTTAGGCAGCGCGCTAAGCTAGCCTTTATAGACGGAGTACTTGAAGATGGGGTAATACCTCTTTGCGCTACGCTAGCTGCCAGGGAGCATGGAGATGCAAGGAGAGCCTTAGACCTTCTAAGAGTAGCAGGAGAGGTAGCTGAAAGAGAAGGAGCACGTAAAGTTACGGAGAACCATGTGAGAAGGGCTCAAATGGAGCTTGAGCGAGACAGGGTGGTAGAGGTCTTAAGGTCCATGCCCCTACATGGCAGGTTAACTCTGCTAGCTATCTACTTACTCGAGAAAAGAGGAGTGAAAGAGAAGACTACTGGGGAAATATATAACGCATATAGAGAGCTATGTAGAAGGATAAGAGTAGATGAGTTGACGCAGAGGAGGATTAGCGACCTAATCAATGAGCTTGACGTTATGGGGATTGTAACCGCTAGGGTAGTTAGCCGAGGAAGAAGAGGGTTAACTAAGATAGTTAAGCTTAGCATTAATGAGGATGCTCTACGTGAAGGTTTAAAGGAGGATGTCCGACTCGCGAGCCTTATTTAACTTGCCTCGAAGATTAAAGGTCATAGCCCTAGGGGAGGGAAGACTTCCTTCGGAGACCTTCAAGGTTAAAGGCGACTACTCTCTCCTCGTCGGGGTTTTAATGAAGAAGCTCAGTCTATTAAAGGTGAGCTGGAGGTTTATAGAGGTCGACGGCCTTGATGGTACCAATAAAGCCATAGAAATTATCGAGGAGTTAAGCCCAGCAGACCTCATATTGCAAGGTAGCGTCGCTTGCGCTGGCTTTAATCTGATAGACCCGCTTAGTATTAATGAAAAGCTCAAGGTGCCAGTTATAGTGATACTCAGAGAGAAACCGGATAATCAAGCAGTGTATCAAGCTCTCACAAAACACTTTAAAGACTGGAAGGAGCGCTGGAGGGTTTTCGAGGATGTAGCTAAGAAGGCACCTATTATCGAGGCCCAGTTAGGTGAAGGAGGACCCGTTTATGTGGAGATCGTCGGTATGCCCGAGGCTGAAGGTGTTTCGACCATTAAGTCGCTAGTTAAGGTAGGGAGGGTTCCTGAACCTTTAAGAGTGGCTGAGGCTATAGCTAAAGGCATATCCAGAAGTCTTTATTCGTTATTAAAGCTTAGGGCCGGAAATATTTATCCTGAACACTCTAACTAGATACTTAGATGACAGATGAGTAACGTTGAGTATAGGAAGCTCCAAGAAACTAAGAGCGGCTCCTACTTAGTATCGCTACCAAAAGGATGGGTCACTAGGATGGGTCTTCGGGGCGGAGCTACGATAATGTTAATGGAGGAGAGTGATGGTTCAATAATCATAAAGTCAGGTTCTGTCGAGGAAGTTGAGAAACCGAACGTAGCGGTCGTTGAGTTGGATGAAAACGTTGGAAGAGAGATCTTAGGGAAGTATCTAATAGGGGCCGATATCATCCACATAAAAGCTCCTAGGAGGATAACCTTGGAACAACGCGAGAAAATAAAGAACACGCTTACAGCTCTAGTTGGCACTGAAATAATAGAGGAGAAGTCCAACGAGATCATAGTTCAATGTCTACTTTCACCGTTAGCAATACCCATCAAGACCTTGCTTAGAAGAGCTCATATACTAGCTCTTCAAATGCACATAGATGCCATCACAGCTTTTAGAGACAAGGATGAAGATCTAGCTCAAAGTGTTGTAAAGAGAGACGACGATCTGAATAGGCTCTACTTTTTAATCGTCAGACAGCTAAGAGCCATAGTCCAGAACCCTAGGCTATCTGAGAAGGCTGGTATAAGCCTAGTGGAGTGTTTAGATTATCGATTAGTCGCAAGAGCATTGGAGTCCAATGGAGATCAAGCGGTGACCATCGCCAAGAGCGCTATGGCCCTAAAGCCCTATGAAGCTCCCGGAGACGTGATTGAAGGTCTACTTAACTTAAGCGACATCGTGAGAAAAATACAAGAGGAAGCCTTAACCGCTCTCTTCAAACTAGACACTAAGCACGCCGAAAACTACGTTAAGCGTGAACTAGGCTCAAAAGCTCAGTCATTAATGGAGCAGCTTAACCAGAGGATTCTTGAGCAACCCTCGACTATGGCATTCTACCTAAACGAAATAGCCAACAGCCTTAGGAGGATAAAGGAGAACTGCATAGACATAGCGGACCTTGTGGTTAAGCCTTAGAGAGGAAATAAGGTTTATAGAAGGGTTTAAGTCTCGACTCCCTTGAGCCGGGGTGACCGAGCGGCCTAAGGTGCCGGCCTCGAGATCAAGCTTGAGCTGAGGCTGGATAGCCGGTGCCCCTTAACGGGGCGCGTGGGTTCAAATCCCACCCCCGGCGTAACTTAAATCGATGTGGACTAGGTTTTGACAGTTACCCATAGAGATGGCAGGCTACAAAATGTCCTTTATCAACTTCTTTGGTCTCTGGCTCCTCTACTCTACAGCGATCTATAGCATAGGGACAACGAGGATGAAACCTACAACCAGGAGGTGGATTTAGAGGGCTAGTTACCTCACCTATGATCGGTATTTCACCTATCTTCACTTTAGGGTCTGGGATGGGTACCGCGGCAATTAATGCCTTAGTGTATGGATGTAGAGGATGATCTATCACGACCTCAACACCTCCCATTTCGACTATTTTACCCAAGTACATCACGGCTATACGGTCGCAGAAATACTTAGCAACAGCTAAGTCGTGTGTTATGAACAGGTAGGTCAAACCGTATTTCTCCTTTAAGTCCAACATTATGTTTAAGATCTCAGCCCTTATAGAGATGTCAAGCATTGAAACGGGCTCGTCCGCCACAATAAATTCGGGGCTAAGTATTAGAGCCCTCGCTATAGCTACCCTCTGTCTCTGACCGCCGCTCAGCTCGTGAGGATACCTATACATGAAGTCGTCCGGAGGAATGAGCTTTACGTCCTCTAAGGCCTTAGCAACCCTAGCCTCTAATTCTTCCTCCGTGTCCACTATTTTGTGGACTCTTAGTGGCTCAGCTACGACGTCTCTAATTAGCATCCTAGGGTTAATGGATTCATAAGGATCTTGAAATATCATCTGCATTTTACGTCGAAGGTTCCTTAGCTTAGCGCCACTATACTCTAAAATGTTTTCACCTCGATAAAGAACTCTACCTGAGGTAGGCTCAATGAGCCTGAGTATGAGTCTTCCTGTCGTAGTTTTACCACAGCCAGACTCGCCGACAAGACCAAAGATCTCTCCCTCATCTATGTGAAAGCTTATGTCGTCTACCGCCTTAACGTATAGCCTAGGCTTCCTGCTAATTAACGGAAATCTGGTAGTTCTGACCTCAAAGTACTTTTTTAGATGTTCTACTTTAACTAGCTCCATAGCTCATCAACTCTATGACAAGATACCAATACTCCATCAACTTCTTTGGTCTCTGGCTCCTCTACTCTACAGCGATCTATAGCATAGGGACAACGAGGATGAAACCTACAACCAGGAGGTGGATTTAAGAGGTTAGGTGGCACACCTGGGATAAATTCTAGCCTCCTTCTGACGCCTTTAACACTAGGCGTGGCCCCTATTAACTTATACGTATAAGGATGCCTAGGTTCAAGGTAAACTTTCTCTACGGGACCATATTCGACTATCTTTCCCGCGTACATCACAGCCACTTCGTCGCACAATTCAGCCACTATACTCAGGTCGTGCGTAATCAATATGGTTGAGAAGCGAGTCTGCTGCTGTATATCCTTAATTAACTTAAGAATTTGAGCTTGAACTATAACGTCCAAAGCGGTGGTCGGCTCGTCAGCTATTAACAGTATGGGGTTGCAGGCTAAAGCCATAGCTATCATGACTCGCTGTTTCATACCTCCACTAAACTCGTGAGGATAATGGTTAGCTCTAGCAGGGTCAATACCGACCATCTTAAGTAATTGTTTAGCTCTCTCAAGAGCTTCCTTCTTGCTAACGTCCTCATGTACCATGATAGCCTCCGCTATCTGGTCACCAATCTTCATCACGGGGTTTAAGGCGTTCATCGCCCCCTGAAAAACCATGGAAATCTTCTTCCACCTAACTTCCTTGCGGAATCGGTCTTCAGGCATTGAGAGGATGTCCTGGCCTTCAAGCTTAATCTGTCCGTCCATTATCTTAGCGTTTGAGGGTAAAATCCTGAGTATCGTTAACCCTAGACTGCTTTTACCACAGCCAGACTCGCCGACAAGACCGAGAGTTTTCCCCTTGCCTACGCGTAAGTTGATTCCGTCTACAGCTTTCACCCAACCCTTCTTCTCGATTGAATAGTACATCCTTAGATCCTTGATCTCTAGGAGAGACATCACCACCTCCTCCGCAGTCTAGGGTTTAGTATTTCATCGATGGCGTAGCCTATCAGGATGAAGGATAAGGAAATGAAGGCTATTCCGAGGCCTGGGGGAATTACCCACCATAAGTCAGTGTAGGCGCCATAGTAATGTACGTCGTGGAGCATCCTCCCCCACGACATGACAAAGGGGTCGCCAAAGCCAAGGAAGCTCAGCGCTGCTTCTGCCACGATAGCTGAAGGCACTGAGAGGGCGAGGGTTACGTATACAAGCGAGATTACATTTGGAACTATATGTTTCACTATGATGTGGGATGATTTAGCCCCTATCGCTCGAGCTGCCTCAACAAATGGTCTCTCCTTTAAACTCAACACCTGAGATCTTATTATACGAGCAAAGCTCATCCACCCTAAGAGGCCTAGGATCAATATAATCATCCATATGTTGGGGCCAAACAGTGCTACCAACACCAAGAGTAGGGGGAGGTATGGTAAGACTAAGAGCAGGTCTGTAAACCTCATTAAGATCTCGTCGATCGGTCCTCCAAAGTACCCTGACACGACGCCAACAGCTAGGCCCACTATGACAGCTATTATCGAGGCTAGTAGGCCAACGAGGAGTGAAATCCTCGTACCGTGGATAAACTGCGACCATATATCCCTACCGAAGAAGTCAGTGCCCAGTAGGCCAAAGGCTTCACCATATAACTTGATATCTATTTGGTCAAGCTGCACTGAGGAGATACATATTTCTTTGTCGTCTAGTAACTCGACTTCGACCTCGAGGATATACGTTCCAGGTCCTTTAAAGATCACGTCAGCAGGGTCTCTCTGAGTCGTCTGGAAGATTCTTAAGCGTAGTTCAGCTTGCCTTGAATCTATAGAGGGAGAAGGATAGACCCATTTGTTAACTATCAAAGCCCTCTCCCATATACAGTACCTTACCCCCTCCTTATCGATAAGGTAGACCCTTAGCCTTGCCTCACCACCAGTCTCTGAGGAGTACTTTGCGGCGACGAATGCCTTAAAGTGGGCGGGGGGATTGTCGTAAATGTACTCGAAGGGCAAAGACAACTTTACCTTGACAGGCCCGAGAGGTTCACCTTGAGTCCTTCGATAAGTTATGAGAATGAAGCCTTTATCCTTAAACCCAAAGTCCTCCACGTAGTTAACGGTGAGAGGGGCGTTAGCTGGTTCAGTGACAACCGTAAAGGCATTAAAGCTATCAACTCTAGTTAGACCAGGATCGTCTACTGGGAATAGGTTTTCACTAAGCTCTGGAAACGCTATCCACTTTAACCAGATGGGTTTAGCCCTACAACCTGCTAAGTCCGTGTCTAGTATAGGGTCGTGAGGAGCTAAGAGCGGAGCCGCTGCGGCGATGACTATAAAGAACACCAGTATACCTAGGCCGAGTAGGCCTTTACGGCTCGTCTTGAAGACTTCCCAAAACTCCTTGGCCCTTCGCTTGTAGAGGTCGACTTTACTCCACTTTTTAAGTCTCGACATAGGCTTCACCTAGTACTTTATTCTAGGATCTATGAAACTATATATTACGTCAGCTACGAAGTTGGCCAGTATCACTGCCAACGCGAAGATGTAGAAGCACGCCTGAAGCACAGGGTAGTCATACCTTAGCACGGCCATCCATATCAAGTAGCCCATCCCCTCATAGGTAAAGATCTGTTCAGTTATTATGGCCCCGCCTATAACTGAGGCTAACCATATAGCCGCCGTGGTAACTATGGGTAAGAGGGCATTGCGAAGAGCGTGTTTAAATAATATAGATCTATTGCTTAGTCCTTTAGCCCTGGCCGTTAAGATGTAGTCTTCAGTTAAAGTTTCAAGAACAGCACTCCTAGCTAGGAGGGCGAAGGTACCATAAAAGAATAGAAAGAGGGTGAGACCTGGTAAGGTTAAGTGCCATAATCGGTCTAAGATTTGAGACCAAAAATCAGGAGGTGGAGGTCTACTGATAGCGCCTGCAAGCGGGAATGCTCTAAAGTAGACACCAAATATCAATAACAGGATCATGCCTACCCAGAAGGTGGGTAAAGCTGTAGTTAAGAGGGAGGCTGTTATGGAGAATACGTCGAAGCGCCTACCACGTTTATATGCAGCTACGGCACCTATAATAGTACCTATAATTATAGCGAAAATGGTGGCTATACCAAGTAACAAAATAGTGTTTGGCAACCTTTCCATGATAAGCTCATAGACAGGCTTACCTCCATAGTAGTATGAGTAACCGAAGTTAAAGGTCAACATTGACCACATGTACTTAAAGTACCTTACATGTAGTGGCTGGTCTAAACCGAAGATCTTAATGACCTTTTGCACCTGGTCGGGTTTAAGTCTAAGCGACGATGCTAATAAAGCGACAGGGTCTCCAGGCATAGCTATGAATAGGATGAAGTTTAAGGTTAAGACGAGCAGGAGAAGGATCAGCGTATATACGGTGCGCCTAGCTATGTATGCTAGTAGCCCCATCTCCTTTATTCCCCAGAAGCCTGGGTTTTGGAGAAAAATAAAAAGGGTGTAATTAGGCTTTACGCTTAGCTAAGGAGACACCGGCAACAACTAGCGCTATTAAGGCTATGATTAAGCTAGCGACACCAAGATTCATCGCTAAGTTAGCAGCTCCGCTAACAGCCGACATCTCCTCTTCAATCTGCTTGACCGCACTAATGGACGACCTGACCTCCTCAAGGGATGGTTGTAGAGCTAGGATTTTAGCGGGGTTCCTATTGAAGTACTTCGGGTTCCATACGAGACGTATGTATTCGCCGGTCTTCCATTCCTTGAATATGAAGGGGCCTGTGCCTACTAGCTTAGTTAAACCTGGTACCGTTGGATGAGGCTCCTCCCATGGCTTCGCCTTAGTTGGATCCTCGTAGGTCTCCCATATATGCTTAGGTAGTATGTATAGGCCGCCGGGCCATCTATAAGCTATGTAGCTTCGTACGTCAAAGTAGCATACCACCGTGTATGGATCAGGGGTCTCCACCTTTACTATATGCTCAACTTGAGGGAGCCAGTAGGGAGACCACTTCTTATAGAGCTCTATCGTGAACTTTACGTCCTCAGCCGTGAAGGGTACTCCGTCCTGCCAGAGTACGTCGTTTCTTAGCTTAAAGGTGACTATCGTTCCGTTCTCTGTGAGCTCTACCTCCCAGCTCTCAGCGAGCCAAGGTAAGTCGTGCTGTAAGTTGTAGGGGTCGACAGCTATTAATGAGTCGAAGATCTTGTTCAGCACTTCATGGTCCCAGTACCATTGAGCAGTTACAGGGTTAAGGGTCTCCACGTCGCTCTTAAAGCCATAGTTTATGGTGCCTCCAAAGGGATTATCCTCCTTGTAGGCGTTTAGGAACGTCCAGAAGTTGTTAACGCCCTGTCCGACCATGTTAACTACTCCCTTAAGCTCAGCTCGGTAAGCCTTGACTCCCACTGTCGACCATAAAGGCACCATAGGCACCTGCTCCATGAAGATCTCCTGCGCCTTCCAGGCGGCCTTCTTAAACTCTTCGAAGTTAGTACTATTATACTTCATTTGATAAGCCCAGTAATCGAACTCTGAGTTATTGAAACCTATGTAGTTTAAGCTCCAGGGCTCTGGGTATATATCCACGTAGCTCGTGTACAGGTCATAGATGTAAGTACCGTCTCTGTCAAGTATCCATCCACCCGTGTATATGTCGTAGTCGTACTCGGTCATCACCTTTTGATAGGCTATGGTCCTATCTACGACCTCGGTCTTCACAGGTATCCCTATTTTCTCGAGTTCCTCAGCTAATAGGAGGCCAGCTTGCTTCCTTAGAGGGTCGTCAGCTCTAATCACGAACACCAGCTCTCTTAGCCTCTCCCCTGTCCTTGGATCTATCCTCCATCCATCAGGGCCTAGAACAAAGCCAGCTTCATCTAATAGTTGAGCAGCCTTCTCTGGGTCATATTCGTACTTAGGCACGTTCGGGTTGTATAGGTCCCCCCACTGAGGACCTATGATGGAGTCTAACACCATTCCGTAGCCCTTTACTATCTCAGTCACTATTCTATTCTTATCGACTAGATGGGCTATGGCCTTTCTAAAATTGAGGTTGCTCATAGGCCAGCGTCTATTGTTAAAGTCAAACTCGAACATACCTAGCTCCGTATACTCGGCTAGGACTATGTCGGGGTTCTCCTTAAACTCCTCAACTTTGGCCGCGGTCAATGGCCAATCTATGATGTCTATTTCACCGGTCTGTAGAGCCATGAACTCTGGCTCGGGCGAGAGGTAGATCTTTATGACCAGTTCATTTACACGTGGACCTGTAGTGTCAAAGCCTCTCTGAGCTCTAATACTAACGGCCGAGGCGACGGCTACTATTGAAAGTAGCAGTATGGCTGATATCGCCAAAGACCATATTATTCTCGTATTCAATCCACTCCCTCCCGCTTCTTAGAGGTCTTTTTCTGACGACAGTGACTATATAAGCCTTCAAAAGACTAAAACCCACCTAACCATGGTTTTTAAAAGCCTGAACCTGA
>CAZVDL010000001.1:0-16663 GCA_964626365.1 uncultured Nitrososphaerota archaeon | reverse complement strand
TAAAAGCCTGAACCTGAGTTAAGGGACACTATGGCTTAGTTGCGTGATTAGTTATGGTGCGGGGGGTGGGATTTGAACCCACGAAGGCCTACGCCACGGGATACCCTACCATCCAGCCTCGCTGGATGAGATCTTAAGTCCCGCCCCTTTGTCCTGGCTCGGGAACCCCCGCACCGTTTAGGAGGGTTAAAGTTGGGCGGTCTTAAGCCTTACTGCATGGGTCGGCGAGGTAGGCTTTCTTCATCCCTTCGGCCCTAAAATCTCTTCATCCCCTCAGCGTTTTAAGTTAACATAGTTTTAAGGTTAGCGCACCATCATATAGTAAAGAGGGGGAGAGGAAGTTGTTTGAGAACCTTAGGACTGTGTGGTGGGATGAAGAGGGCGTCTTCATAGTTGATCAAAACAGGCTGCCAGTTGAATTTACGTTTAAGGTATGCACCGACGTAGATGAGGTGATCGAGGCGATTAAGGACATGACTATTAGGGGCGCCCCAGCTATAGGCGCAGCCGCTGCTATGGGGTTGGCTCTTGCTGCTAAGCACTGCAAAGCCTCAAGCATGGAGGAGTTTAAGGAGAGGCTTAAGGAAGTGGCCAAGGCGATAGAGAACACGAGACCTACAGCCTACAATTTGACGTGGGCTCTGCGGAGAGTACTGAGGGTAATGGATAGGGCCCAAAGCTTGGATGAAGCTCGCAGGTTAGTTGTGGAGGAGGCAATTAAGATAGCTGACGAGGATGTTGAAGTCAATAAAGCTATTGGGAGAGTGGGGGTGGCTCTACTTAGAGACGGCTGCACGGTATTGACCCATTGCAATGCAGGGTCCCTAGCTACGGTGGGTTACGGGACAGCCTTAGCCCCCATCAGGGAGGCCTTAAGGAGAGGCATAAAAGTGAAGGTGATAGCCACTGAGACCCGCCCTAAGCTTCAAGGGGCCAGGATAACCTCCTTTGAACTAAAACTCGACGGCGTACCTGTGAAAGTCATTACGGATAACATGGTAGCCTACGTTATGCAGAAAGGAGCCGTAGACTTAGTTTTAGTAGGTGCTGACAGGGTTTTGAGGGATGGACACGTAGTAAATAAAATAGGTACCTTAGCCATAGCTATCATAGCTAAACACTTCAACGTACCGCTCTACGTAGCTGCCCCCACTTCGACCTTTGACCTCGATACTGATGTAGATAACGTGGTTATCGAGGAGAGAGACTGGAGAGAGGTGGCCTACATAGGCGGGTGTAGATTACTGCCTAGAGGCGTAGAGGTGTTGAATCCAGCCTTCGATATAACTCCTCCCGACCTCATTACGGGCTTCATAACCGAGAAGGGGGTCTTGAAACCCCCCTTCAACAACTTATAATGGCCAGCCTTCTAACTTAACGATCTCCCTGCCCTCCTCGTCCAATTTTAATTGACCTACTTGGATAATGCTCACCCTACCTTCAACCGGCGTCAACACGCTGATAGTCCTCTCCTCATAGTCAATCTCCTCGATTAATCCTAGGCCCATTAACACGGAGTTTTCATCCAACAGGCCCACCATTAATCCTTTTTCGGCCCCCTTATGGATAACCAAGGCTTCCTCCTTGCCTAATGCTTCCTTCAGCTTAGTTGAAGCCTCCTGTATGTTGGGAACCGGCCTATTAGTAACGACGAAGACGAAATCGGGGCCCTCTTCTCCATAGAGGACCTCAACATTAAGTAGATCCTCGACTTCTGAGCGTCTAGCGTCGTTCATGATGAAGCCCGTGTTAAACAAGGTGTACATGAGGCCTGTAACGTCCAAGGAGAACTTCCTTATCTTAGACTTAGCGAAGTATCCTTTATATGCAAGCTCTCTCTTAACCCTACGCTCCTCTCTACTTCTTGTCTTAATTGATGAGGATACTGGGACCCTGAACACCTCGACCCCATGTACCGCAGCGTAAGGTTTAACGAGATGTTCAACCTCAGTGGCCCGCTGGAGGAGAACGAGGTGGCTAGGCTTCAATGCGCATAATAGCCCGGACTTCAGTAGCCTAGCCCCTCTACCCGTAGTCCAACCGCTGGTATTTATTATGACCGCGTCTAAGCCTTCATTAATCGCCTCCTCGAGCAGTGCCTTAGCCCCTGCCACGACTCGATCTACGAGGCCCGAAGGGGAGGTTGAGCCTATGAAGAAGGACCTATGTAGAACCGTCTTGTCTAACCCTGTTATGTACCCTTTAACGAGACCGAGACTTATAGTGGTAGGCATGAAAACCTCGGCTTGCCCTGGGTCGCAATCTAATACCCCAACCTTTAATCCCGCTTCCACTAAACGATTAGCTAAATAAGTACATAGAGTTGTTTTGCCGCTATCCACATCACCGAAAATCATTACTCTGCACGGAGAACCCCAACTAACTAACTTGTCAGCTAGGACATACCATTCTCTCGGTATGGTAGGCGATGGTAGCGGTTCAAGCTTCGCGTCGGGTCCAGCTTTAAGCTCTACTATGGAGTCTTCAATCACCTCGAGAGGTAGCGCTTTTGAGCTGGGTACGGTTAGAGTCTCCTTAACCTTTATAGGCTTGCCTAGCACTGAGAGGGAACCTTCTATTAGCCTTATTGAGATGGGTCCTTCAACTTTATAGGATGTACCCTTCTGCAGGTGTACCCTCTGATTCGACAATATTACCACCCACTCACTTATTGAACCTTAACTTGACACCCCTCTTAAGGGCTATCTTTACGGCTGAGACAGCATCTTTAGGTGTACCTTTGAGGAGTAGAGGCGGAGGGTTAAAGGCTAGAGATTCATCAACAACCTCCACCTCTACCCCCTTCAACGTCGAGGAGAGGGTGGATAAAACTTTATCCCTATGTCGAGGAGAACCATTACCTACGCGAAGAAGAACCTTAGTGGCTAAGCGTGCCTTAAGTAGTAAGTCCACGTATTCCTTAAGAGCCCCTAGGTCCCTAAAGACCCTACAATCTATGAGGTCAAGGTCTCCTAAAACTGCTAGCCCATAAGTCTCGCCCGGATCTATTCCGATCACAAGCTCGCTAAAGAGATCCTTGCCGTCCAGGGCTAGCTTTACCTTAGCCGGTGTAATTGGAAGGGTCTCATCATCTACCTTAATGAGTTTGACGCTTGGAGGACACTCGATTTTATCTAGGTCTTTAGACGACACCACAAGCGCCTTAATCCCCTTTGGAAGAGGAGCACCTGGGTTCAAGCTTAAGAACTTAAAGTGGTGCTTCTTGAGCACTTCAACTATAGCGTAATAATCCTTGGCGTGGCTGGCATACACCGCCAGTTCCATAGGCGCCTAGCACCTTGAGCCAGCGAAGACAGCTAACACCTGTCTAGATATAAGCGTAGCGAGGATTAACTCTTGGGGGCAATGAAAGTAGAGGATCTAATTCAGAGGATCAGCGATAAGGGAGTAATATTGATCTACGGAGAAGGCGGTGTAGGTAAGACTACTTTAACCGCTCAAATACTCTCAGCGAAGGCTAAGCAGGGGCTACAGGTCGCTTACCTGTATAGCAGTGAGTTAAGCCTGGCGAGGTTTAAGGCTGTTTTTGAAGAGGCTTCTAGCCAACCGTCGATGATAATTAAGATAACAGACCTACAATTACAGGATAGGTCCATAGAGGCTTTATACAGGGCTAGAGGCGGAGGACTTGGAGCCGTAGCTATTGATACCCTGACTGATGCCTATAGGTCATACGTGGCTAGTAAGCGAAGCCCTATTCAAGCTAGCAAGCTTTTAAATCAACAATTAGCTATGCTAGCCACCTTAGCCGAGGAAGAAGGGTTGACGGTAATTGTGACTAGTAGAGCTCGTAGGTTGGCTGAGGACCTCGAACCTGAAGCTTCAAGCTTATTAGAGTACTGGGCCCATGTAAGCCTTAGGCTAGAGAGACTCGGCAAACCAGGTTATAGGAGGATAATAATCGAGAAGGGACCAGCTAAACTTAGAGGTGAGGCCATAGAGGCTCTAATTACTAAAGGAGGGTTTAGATAGTGACTCTACTTGAGGAGGTGATCAGCGCCCTAATCTTCATATTGCCAGCGTACGTAGCGAACGCAGCCCCCTTAATCATAGCTCCGCTCATTAAAGAGAAACATCCAGTCGATTTTGGGGTCACGATGTCCGATGGAAAGAGACTATTAGGCGACACCAAAACTTGGGAAGGTTTCTTTGCAGGAGTGGTACTCGGGGCCATAACAGGGGGGTTAATGGGAAGGCTTGCCCTAGGCTCCCTCTTAGGGTTTGGAGCTATGCTAGGGGATTTAGGAGGCTCATTTATAAAGAGGCGCTTGGGATTAGAGCCTGGTTCACCTACCCCGTTGCTTGACCAGCTGGACTTTTTAGCTGGAGCTCTTCTACTATCGTACCTAGCGGGGATGGCACCTGACGGAGTTAAAGTATTAGCCTTAATTGTATTAACCCCTCCAATACACGTAGCTACAAACGTGCTCGCGTACCTCATAGGTATTAAGGATAAACCTTACTAAGCTGTTAACCGTAGATATGGACAGCAAGCCACCATATAGCTATCAACGAGAATAACAGGATCACCACTCCAGTTAACGCGATGACAGCAGCCACTTGGGGCTCTCTAGGCTTAGAAGAAGCATCGTAGATTAATAGGAGGCCTATTACACCCATTAAAAAGGTGATGACGAAGAACACCAGCTCATGTATGGTTTGAGTCGTCAATGGACTTGTGTAGACTTGCCATGTAAACATCCAACCCCTCTCAGAGAGGCTTGAAACCTCCCCCCAATTGATAATACAGAAAAGCACGCCCCCAGCTATGATTATACATATGGTCACTAAGAGAAAAGCCACCATAGTTGAGGATAGCGTAAACCTGGGAAAACGTAGCTTCATCTTCGTCTCCCGGTAACACCTCCTTTTAAACCTCTTGTTTATAAGGGTTTGCAGAGGAACCTTAGCAAAATCCCTGAGAAGAGGAAGAATGGACTTAGGTTAATGGGCGTTAAACTAAACATACCCTGCGCTCAAAGAATCAATAGGGGGGCTCAGCTTGGAGATCGTGCTCTGCAGTCAATGCGGATACGTACTACATAAAGGAGATGAATTAGTGACACCGAGAGACGTCGCTAAGAGGTACAACGGTAAGTGTCCACGATGCATGAATCCATTGAACACTAGAGGCGTTAAAATAGAGGTCTTAAGCAAGCCTAGACGATAACTTAAACCAACTCAATTTCTATATGTACAGTGTCAGGCATCCTTATTCTCATTAACGACCTTAGAGCTCGTTCCTCAGCATCTATATCTATTATTCTCTTATGTATTCTCAACTCGTAGTGATCAAAAGTATGAGTACCCTCACCTGACGGAGCCTTGCGTACAGGTACTACAAGTTTTTTCGTAGGTAGTGGTATGGGGCCCTTAATATGTACCCCCGTCTTCTTAGCTATACCCACAATCTCGCTACATACTGCCTGAAGATCGTTCAGGTTAGGGCTCGACAACCTTATCCTCGCTTTTCTCACCATAACGTTCCCGCCTCGTAGATAGGGGTTGGGGGTTTTTAAAGTAATCGTTAAGGAAGAAAAGATTAGAGGATAACAGTTCTACCTCTCTATCTTCATCGGTACGACGTCTATCACTACTCCAGCAGCTATGGTCCTACCCATGTCTCTTATAGCAAACCTGCCGAGAGGTGGGAACTCAGAGTACTTTTCAACGACCACAGGCCTTATGGGCTTAAACCTTACTACAGCGCTGTCGCCTTGCTTAATGAAGCTTGGCTTCTCCTCTATGACGCTGCCAGTCCTAGGATCTATCTTCTGCAGGATCTCATCGAAGCGGCACGCAACAGTCGCTGTGTGTATGTGTAAGACCGGCGTATAACCGACAGCTATCGAGGTTGGGTGGTATAGCACGAAGATCCTACCTATAAACTCCTGCGTAACCGTTGGAGGCTTATCTGGGTGACCAGCTACGTCTCCCCTCCTTATCTCTGTTCTAGCGATTCCCCTTACGTTGAAGCCTATGTTGTCTCCAGGCTCGGCCTTCTCGATACGGGTATGGTGAGTCTCGATGGACTTAACCTCGCCCTTCTTGTTTGACGGCATGAAGACCACGGTGTCGCCTACCTTTAGTACACCGGTCTCAACCCTACCCACAGGCACGGTGCCGACGCCTGTAATAGAGTAGACGTCTTGGACGGGTATCCTTAGCGGTTTATCGACAGGTTTTGGAGGAGGCTGGAACTCATCTAAGGCTTCTACGAGAGTAGGCCCTTTATACCATGGAGTATTGCTGCTACGCTCCACGAGGTTATCTCCATACCACGCTGACACAGGTATTACATGTATCTTAGAGACGTCGTAACCTATCATTCTAAGCAGCTTCAATATACCATCCTTAACCTCATTGAACCTCTGCTCGCTCCAGTTAACGGTGGGGTCGTCCATCTTATTCACAGCGACGACTAGCTGGTTGATGCCCATCGTTTTAGCCAAGAAAGCGTGCTCCCTTGTCTGACCTGCTGGCCCAACGCCAGCTTCGTATTCGCCTCTCTTAGCTGAGATAACTAAGATGGCACAGTCCGCCTGAGAAGCCCCAGTGACCATGTTCTTAACGAAGTCTCGATGACCTGGACAGTCTATTAGTGTGAAGAAGTTCTTCTTGGTCTCGAACTTGAAGAACGATAGGTCTATGGTCATGTCTCGTTCTCGTTCCTCCTTGTACGTGTCTAGGATCCATGCGAACTTAGCGAACTCCTTACCGCTCTTCTTAGCTAGCTCCTCTAACTCCTTTAGCTTTCTCTCGTCGATGTGACCGGTCCTGAAGAGCAGGTGCCCTGTCAGCGTTGACTTGCCGTGGTCTACGTGCCCTATGACCACCAGGTTCAGGTGGGGTTTACTGGACAACTCCGCTTACACCTCTTGCCTCTTGTTTTCGAGGAGGCTCCCTATTAAGCTTAACTTCAAGGGTGTAAAAAGATCCTATCGACAGGCTCGTGAAGGTAGCAACTGGAAGTATAGCCTTTAGCGAGAGGCCATAGCTATTCTTTCCATTTCGTCCTTCCTACTGATAGCATAGCTCCTTGGGTTTCCCTCAGCGGCCAACATTATCTCCTCGGCTAAACACTCTACTATGCTCTTAGGGTTACTAAACGCGGCTATACGCGCCCCCTCCGTTATCCACCTCAAGGCTAAATCGACCCTCCGCTGTGGTGCTACATCCACTGACTGGTGATATACTATGCCTCCATAGGCTATTCTAGTGGTCTCCTCTCGTGGTGCCGCATTTTCAATGGCATTTACGAGTACTTGAACAGGGTTTTGTCCAGTCTTTAAGTGAATGATCTCAAAGGCTTGTTTAACTATGTTGGTGGCTAAATGCTTCTTGCCCTGATTTTTCCCAACCTTCATAAGGTGGTTAATAAGTCTCTCAACTATAGGTACTTCGGCTTTACCAAACCTCTTATGTTCATGCCTACCCTCCGTGTGGGGGAGTATGACGGGTTTTAGACATATGTACCTTTTTAAGCCTGGGTCTTTTACTTCAACCCCTTCCATCGGCCACTTATTGAAAAGCTTTACTTCAACCAAACTTACCCACCGCTATCTTAATGGCTTCGTCTTTTTGCCTAACATCAAAGCCTTAAGCGAGACGCCATTAACTGCTATTACCTTAAACCTTACGCCGGGCAAGTCTCCATAGGCCTTTCCTTGAGGCCCTCCAATCCTCTCGATTAACACTTCATCGTGTTCATCTATGAAGTTCAAGGCTCCGTCACCAGGTACGAACGCTGTGACCTGTTTGCCGTTCTTAATCAGCTGGACTCTTACGCACTTCCTAACAGCTGAGTTTGGCTGTCGGCTCTCGATGCCTACTTTCTCGAGTACGAGCCCCCTAGCCATAGGTGCCCCTTCAAGTGGGTCGGCCTTCTCATCGAGCCTAAGCATTCTACGCTTGTAGCTCCTAAGGCTCCACCTGAATTTCTTCCTCTTGGCTATGAGTTTCCTAGCCGCAAAGAGTCCTCTAGGGGACTTGCCCGTACTTACCACCTTGGCTCCCTAGAGAGAGGGGCGAGGTTAAAATAGTTTCTGTCTTAAGTGAAGGTCTTAGTGAAGAAGACTTGAAGACAGACTGTTAACTGATAACTACGTTGTCAATGTCGAAGTAGCGCTTAGCCAGTATCCTCGCCCTCAGTATTTTGTTTCCATCCTTACCTATGGCTATGCCTTTCTCTTGAGGGTTCACCGTGACGTACGCGATAACTTTACCGTCAGGAGATCGGGTGATCTTGACTGAGTGCACCTTTGCGGGTAGGAGACTATTCTTTATGAGGTCCTCAGGTTTATCAGCATCCTCTATTATCTCCACGTTCTTGCCAAGCAGTTTCTTTAACCTCTTCACGTTAGCCCCATTTTTACCTATTGCTAGTCCCATGAAGCCTTGCTTCACGACGAAAAGTATTCTTCCGCGCTCATTATCTATGACACAGTCCTTTACCTGAGCTCCAGTAATAGACTCAAAGAGGCTAAGGTATCTGAGTTCATCGTTTGATAATCTAATCTGCGGCATACACTAAGCCATCCCCTCGCTTTCCACGAGCTTCATTATCTCCGAGTCCCCCTCATCTAGTACGGTAAGGGCTGCTACCATGAAGCGTCTCCCGCACGCCTCACCTAGCTCTTTACTGCTGAGAGGGCAGACATAGGTTGGGATATTTGAGAGTTTCGCGTGGTGTAGTATTAGGGCTCTAAGGTCTTCAGGGCAGTTGCGTGCTAATATTATGAGCTTACCTTTACCTAGAGCTGCAAGCTTCATAGCTTGCCTACTACCCAGCACCACTTTCCCGGTCCTCATAGCTACCTTTAGTTCATTCTCTAGGCTTATCATGGCTCACCTTCACCCACGTACCTCATTAATAGGTCCACCATGCCGCTTCCTAGGGGTATAATCTGGCCGACTATCACGTTCTCAGTGACCCCTTTAAGGTCGTCTCTTTCACCCCTAATACCTGCCTCAAGCAGTTGCTTAGTCGTAACTTCAAAGGCTGCACGTGCAAGCACGCTGCCCTTCTCACCGCTTACGCCATGACGACCGATCTGCCTTACTCTGCCTGTCGCAGTCATTAAGTCAGCCACTAACATAACGTGTCTGATGTCCACGTCCAGTCCCTGTTCTTCCAACACCTTCATAGTCTCATTTATTATAGCGTTCCTAGCAGCCTCAATGCCTAGTACCGCGGCTATTTCATGGATGTTGTTGGTGAAGACTCTTCTCGCGTCTATCTCTGGTATCTCTTCGGCCTTCTTAAGGACCCCCGCTAGGTTTGAACCGTCAACGTAAAGTACGTATTCATCTCCTTCTTTCCTTATAACCACTCGCTTAAGCCCCTTGATGCCCTTGAGCTTTATTCCAAGGATCTTCTGTCTGAGTCTCATCAACTTATTTAAATCTAGCATGGAGGTTGGCCTAACTATTATCTTATCGTCCCACACCTCAACTTGGCCGACCCTATGCTTCTCTAGGGCCTTAGCTACCTGCTCAGGTGTCAATTCACGATCTCTAAGCATGTCCATGTCAAGCTCTATGGTAATAGTTTGAGAAGCCCAGTCAAAGCCTATGGACTTAGCTACGTTCTCCACCGTGGTCTGAGTGATTTTCCTAGCCACCTCGTTAGCTTTCTCCCTATCATACTTAGCGTCGCCCTTAAGGTGTATAACCATAATGGGGGTGGAGGGGTTTCGACGGGCATCTAGGATCTCTATTAGCCTAGGGAGCCCTAAGGTGACGTTAAGTTCTCTTACACCTGCATAGTGGAAGGTCCTTAGAGTCATTTGAGTACCAGGCTCACCTATTGATTGAGCGCTTACAGTGCCTACAGCTTCTCCAGGTTCTACAAGGGCGGCTTCGTAGGCCTTAATAGTCTCCTCTATTATCTTATTTAGCTCCTCCTCCGTGACCTCGTAGGAGGAAAGCTTCGCCTTAAGTTCCTCCACTAATGACAGGGGAAGTACGCCATCCTCGGCTAACTTGTTAAGCTTCTTCTCAACCTCGTCCCTCGATAGGGTTACCATTTTATCACCGCCTTGGGGCCTAATACCTTCTCGATGATTTTGTCCACGTTTACAGGCTTGCCGTGGTCACTCTTAGACGGATCTACTCCATCCTCCCCATACTTAAACTGTATGATTCTTCCAGTGGCATCCCTTACCGTCTGATCATAGTCCACATGAAGGTCTTGAAGGGCGTTTATCAACCTACGCTGCATGTAGCCGCTCTGGGAAGTTCTGACGGCTGTGTCCACTAAGCCTTCTCTTCCGCCCATAGCGTGGAAGAAGAACTCGGTGGGCGATAATCCGTCCTTGTAGCTCCTGGTAACAAAGCCCCTACACGTCGGTCCTTTATCACCGGGCTCGAAGTGGGGCAGCGTCCTGTTGAGGTACCCTCGATGGATACGTTCTCCCCTAACGGTCTGTTGACCTACACACGCTGTTAGCTGAGTTAAGTTAAGCATTGAGCCTCTAGAGCCAGCCTTAGCCATTATGAAGGTATGACTGATCACGTGGCGTTCACGCTCAAGCCTCTCAAGGTACTCTGAAGCTATGCTGCCAGCCTTATCCCTGGCTTCAGCTAGCACCTCGTGTATCTTCATCTCTAGTGTCTCCTCAAGTGAATGACCTGGCGCAGGTTCAAGCTCTCCTCTCTCGTAAGCCTCTATGATCTCTAGTACCCTGTTCTTCTCGCGTTCAAGGACTGCCTGTATCCTATGTTTAGCCTCAGCCGGTAGTTCTTCGTCGCTAAGTCCGGTCGTGAAGCCCCACGAGTTAATGAAGGTTAGGAAGAGCTTGAAGGCGTTGTCTATGAAGTCCCTGCCGGCTTCAACTCCGTAATCCTTTATTATGCGGTGTAGGACACTGTCTGGCTGTTGGGCTCCTATAGACTTTTTATCTATGACTCCCATTAACAGCTCTCCATCGATCACCAGAACGAAGGCGTCGTGAGGACAGTCCTCCTTGCGGCAACGATCACATTTAGCGCAGGCGTTCGCCCTCAAGGAGCAGTTGAGTCCTTTAGGTAGCATTAAGCTTACTAGCTGCTTGCCCGTCCAGTATGGGCCAGGCTTAATGATGGCAGGTTCAGGTAGCTCTCCGTCGTATTTAGCGTTGTAGAGGAGATCTTGAACCTCCTCTCTAGTCAAGAGCGTAGACTTCCTCGTCAATAAGTAGGCGCCTGAGATGTAATCTTGAATGCCCCCTATAATGGGGCCGCCATACCTAGGCGATAACATCTGCTCCTGCACCAACATTAATGTTAGCGCCTCAGACCTCGCCTCCTCGCTCTGGGGTACGTGGAGGTTCATCTCGTCTCCGTCGAAGTCAGCATTATAGGGCGGACAGACGCATAGATTGAGCCTGAAGGTCTTGTAAGGTAGTACCTTTACTTTGTGGGCCATGATGGACATTCTGTGAAGAGAGGGCTGTCTATTGAAGAGGACGATGTCGCCGTCCCTAATGTGCCTCTCAACTATGAAACCGGGGCCAAGAGCTTCAGCTAGCATACTACGGTCTCTGACGTAGCGTAAGTCGATCCTCCGGCCGTCTGGCCTAATCACGTAGTTGGCTCCAGGGTGCTGGTATGGTCCTCGTAGAACTAGCTCCTTCATCTCCTTTAAGTTCCACTCAGTGACCCTTTCAGGGATCGTCAGTATCTTAGCTACCTCTAGAGGCACCCCAACCTCATTGATGCTTAAGTTGGGGTCGGGCGAGATCACGGTCCTAGCTGAGAAGTCTACTCTCTTGCCAGATAGGCTACTCCTAAAACGCCCCTCCTTGCCTTTAAGTCTTTGAGCTAACGTCCTAAGGGCCCTACCTGATCTATGACGAGCGGGCGGGATCCCTGAAACCTCATTATCGAAGTAGGTAGTCACATGGTACTGTAACAGGTCCCAAAGCTCCTCTATAATGGCCATAGGTGCGCCGAGTTCAAGCTGCTCCCTCAACCTCTCGTTGATCCTAACTATGTCTACGAGCTTGTGCGTTAAGTCATCCTCAGACCTAATACCGGATTCGAGAGTTATAGAAGGCCTTACAGCTATGGGAGGTACAGGGAGTACGGTTAGCACCGTCCACTCAGGCCTTGAAAGCTTAGGGTTAAAGCCGAGAAGCTCGTAGTCCTCGTCAGGTATTAACTCGAGCCTAGCCCTTATCTCCACGGGGAATAACCGTCTATCACCCTCCTTAGTCCTCTCATAGAAGGTAGTGGGCTTCTCAAGCCTTATCTTAGGCTTAGGGGCGTGGCAATGGGGACATTCAGTCGCCTTCATAGCCCTTTTGAGAAGCCTAGTGACGATCCTCTGCTTCATTAGCTCCCATAGCCTAGCCTTACGCTCTTTAAGTTCTCTATAACGCTTAATGTCCTCTGGGGGTATGGATAGCCTGCCGCACCTTGGACAGGTAGCCTGTAGTAGCTGCTGGATAAGTTTAACGAACCCTACGTGTACTACGGGCCTTGCTAGCTCTATGTGACCGAAGTGCCCTGGACACTCACCAACCCTATTACCGCACGTCTGGCACCTTTGGCCAGGCTCTATGGTGCCGAGCCTGCGGCTTACTAGGCCAGTATCGATGGGAGTACCGTCCTCATCGTAAGTATCAGGGGTTATAATGGTGACCACTGACAGCTTTCTGATATCGTCAGGGGAGAGGAGGCCAAAGGTTATAGACTTTATCTTCTTAAATTTAGCTTGAGCCTCGCTCACATAAACCACCTCAGCCTAGCTTAAGCCTAGGAGCTATGCCCAAACTCATCAGCTCCTGTAGGAGTAGCTTGAAAGCATAGGACATAACGACGGGTGATATTACCGCCTTATCTCCACATACGGTGCACCTGTAGGTGTCAGCGTTCCTATCATAGTAAGCTAAGAAGCCACAATTCTCGCATACATAGGCTATGAAGCGGTCTGACTCATCAAGTAGACGTTCTTTTAACAGCGAGGCGGCTCCATGAGCTATTAAGCAGTCCCTCTCCATCTCACCGAACCTTAAACCTCCCTCACGCGCCCTGCCCTCAGTGGGTTGTCTAGTTAGTATCTGTACCGGTCCTCTAGCTCTAGCATGTATCTTATCTGAGACCATGTGGTGCAGCTTCTGGTAGTATACGGGGCCTATGAATATCTGAGCCTTTAACATCCTACCCTTAGTCCCGTCGTACATAACCTCATAGCCACTTGGCTTAAACCCTAGCCTCTTTAAGGCCTCCTTTAGGTCCTCCTCCTTCTCATTGTTAAACGAGGTGCCATCAACAAACCTGCCTTCAAGAGCTGCCACCTTACCTGCGAGAGTCTCTATGAGCTGGCCCACAGTCATTCTCGAGGGGAAAGCGTGTGGGTTTATGATTAGGTCTGGGACTATGCCGCTCTCGGTGAAGGGCATATCTTCCTGGGGAACTAGAAGGCCGATTACGCCTTTCTGTCCATGCCTCGAGGCGAATTTATCTCCTAGCTCAGGTATTCGTTGGTCCCTAACCTTAACCTTGACAAGCTTGTTGCCATCAATAGTCTCAGTTATCATAACCGTGTCGACCACACCCAGCTCACCGTGTCTAACATCAACAGAGGTCTCGCGTCTGACCGATTCAGCAGTCTCGAACTCCTTATACTCCTCGAGGAAGCGTGGAGGGCTCGTCCTACCTATTATTACGTCGCCTCCCCTAACTATGGATTCAGGCTCAGCTATTCCATCCTCCCCTAGGTTCCTATAGGCCTCCTCAGCCCTGTAACCTCTAACGTCAGGCGTGGGTATCTCAATGCGGTCCTCCTGTCCACCTGGATACTTGCGCTCTTCAGCCTCGTACACTCTGAAGAAGGTCGACCTACCGAGACCTCGATCAACCGATGACTTATTTATGATGAGTGCATCCTCAATGTTATAACCAGCGTATGAAAGGACTGCCACTATGAAGTTTTGGCCGGCGGGCCTATCGTTGTAGCCTATAAAGGCCATGGGCCTGGTCTGCACCAACGGGCGTTGCGGGTAGTGTAGGAGGTGTCCGCGGGAATCCATCCTCAATAGGAAGTTGGCGGCTGGAAAGCCCAGCGCCTGCTTAGCCATAGCAGCCTCGTATGAGTTCCTAGGCGACTGGTTATGTTCAGCGTAGGGTATTAGCGAGGCACAGATACCCAGAATGGCCGCAGGTATGATCTCGAGGTGGGTGTGCTTAGAAGTTACGTCCTCCGGGTTAAGGGCGATGTAGGCGTTCTCCTCCTCTTCGGCGTCCAAGTACTCTATGAGGCCAGACTTAACTAGGTTTATCCACGTTAGTTTACCGGCCCTCAGCTTTTCCACATGCTCAGGCTTAATGCAGGGTTTGCCGTCTTTAACCACTATTAGGGGCCTACATATGCGCCCAGCGTCACAGTTAACGTGAACCTCGTTTATATACTCAGTCCTAATGTGAGCCACATTGATTTCGTAGCTTATCTTTCCCGCCCTACGCCGCTCTCTTATTTCATTGACCAGTAGCTCAGGGTACTCATGTATGCCAATGAGCCTACCGTTGAGCAGTACCTTAGCTCCTGAGACCACTTCCCCTCGGACCTTGCGCATGGGCTTAACGCCGAGGCTATATAGTAACTGCTCAACTTCCTTTTCATCAACTCCCACGCTCACCCTAGCCAATAGGGCTAAGTTTTTAACAAGGCCGCAGTTAGGGCCTTCAGGAGTCTCATTTGGACACATCCTGCCCCACTGAGTAGCATGTAGGTCTCTAGCTTCGAAGTGGGGCTGGCTGCGGCTTAACGGTGAGACCACGCGCCTCATGTGGCTTAGCGTGGAGATGTAGTTGGTCCTATCTAGGAGCTGGCTGACTCCTACTTTACCTCCAACCCAGTTGCCAGTAGCTAAGGCGTGGCGTAGCCTTTCAGTTATTACGTCAGCCCTAACCAATGTTTCAACATGTATGCCTAATCCTCTATCCTTCAATCTTTCAAGCTGGTATTGTAGATCTCGGCAGAAGTTCCTAAAGGCCACCCTGAAGAGGCTAGCTAGTAGGTCACCAGCTAGCCTAAGCCTCTTATTGGCATAGTGGTCTTTATCATCTGGTTTACGTCTACCTAGAACAAGCTCAATGAGCTTCTCAGCCATCTGACCTAAGAAGTAAGCTTTCTTAATCCTATCCTCAGGCTTATTGCCTAGATGAGGAAGGAAGTACCTGTCTATAACCATGCAAGCCCTCTCAATCCTACGCTCACGCGGCTGGCCGAAGACTATCTTGCTGCCCACATAGTCTAAGGCGTCCTCGACCGTAAGTATGGAAGAGGCGGCCTCGATGGAGGGAAGCAGCTCCCTCCTAATTTCGGGGTCGTTTGATACCGCCTCGGCTATTTCCTTGTCAGTCTCTAGGCCTAGAGCTCTCATCATTATGACTAGGGGTATCCTACCAGCCACTGCTGGGAAAGACACGTGGAGAGTCCCATCCTTGAGTCTCTCGACCGAGGTGGGCATCCTAAAGCCGGCTGCAGCTGAGAGTACCTTGGCTATGTATGGAGCTGAGGACGACTCGCTCTGGACGTCCACCAAGACGTGGTTGGTGGCAAGGTCCTCCTGAGCGACTAGTACGCGCTCAGAGCCGTTAATGATGAAGTAGCCTCCTGGGTCACGAGGATCTTCGCCGCACGCGACTAGTTCTTCCTCGCTCTTCTTCGATAGAGGACATAGAACGGACTTAACCATTATGGGGAAGTAGCCTATAAAGACCTCGGTGGGTGGGCCCTCGATACCCCCAGCCACGACCTTGACTGTTAACCTAAGCGACTTAGCGTAGGTAATGTTTCTAAGTCTGGCCTCCATGGGAAGGATGGGATTATGTTCCTTCCTCTCTGAACCATCAGCCTCCCTAGCGTAAGGTTCAGTGATGCTGACTTTAAGGAACTTTATTTTAACGTCCCCCGCTGAGACCTCTCCCTGCTCCTCGACTATTTTCTGGATCACATTGGTAACGAAGTCGTTGTATGAGTCTAGATGCTGCCTAACTAGGCCGTGCTCCTTGATGAAGGCTTCGACGAGCGTCCACCTATCCTCGACGCTTAGCATTCAACCACCTCCTACGGCACCACGAACCTATAGGCTACGAAGACACCAGCGGTATGACTCTTCCTGATGATGCGCACTATGTCGCCTGGCTTAGCTCCTATAAGCCTAGCGATAGGGTCACTGCTCCTAATCCAAGGTAGCTGCTCAGGCTTAACACCAAGCTCCTTTAACAGCTTCTTCTTCTCCTCAGGGCTGAGGACTTCATGTTTGGGGACGAGCTCGTGATTAAGTATATCAGACTTCCTAACCAAACCATGCACCTCTAGAACCCGGAGCATCTTGACCAAAAGCTCCCAGTAGAAGCCTTAGATAGCCCTTATAAACTTTACGTGAAAACGTGTAAGCCAAGACGATAAGTTAGCGCTGGCTATTTAGAAGAAGCTGCCAAAAAGTAAAAGAAGAACTCTCCCTCTACTCGCTTCCAGGGCCCGTAGCTCAGCATGGTAGAGCAACGGGCTTTTAACCCGGAAGAAGGCGGGTTAAACCCGCCGCTGGGGAGAGGTCGCGGGTTCAAATCCCGCCGGGCCCGCCTCAAAACAATCGGTGCGGGGGTGGCCGAGCCAGGTCAAAGGCGCGAGGTTCAGGACCTCGTGGCGTAG